>DATMNZ010000162.1:0-23888 GCA_035568495.1 Saccharimonadales bacterium (SeqCode)
AATGGCAAAAAGCATGAAGCCCCGCCCAGCGCCGAAGCATTGCTGCCGGCGAAGATTGCGGCTGCTCCGTCAACGATGCCTGATCCTTCCCTGCCTGGTCCGTTCAAGGTTCGCACGATGACCTATGGCAGCGGCACGGACCTGCATCGTCCGGAATACGCTGCGGGCGTCGCGATTAAGACCAAGCCGGTGGATGGCTCGGCGTTCATTGACCAGTGGGAAGGCCGCTCCGGATGGGACCGCACCCGCTACTGGGGATTTGATTCGAAGAAGCTGCCTGTGCAGGGGCGCGTCTGGTATCCCGAGGGCGCCGGTCCATTTCCGTTGGTGTTGATCGTGCATGGCAACCACTCCATGGAGGATTTTTCCGATTCCGGCTACGGATATCTTGGCGAGTTGATGGCCAGCCGCGGATTCATCTTTGCCTCGCTGGACGAAAACTTCCTGAACTCTTCCGCCGGCAATCTGCTCGGCGTTCCGGATATCGGATTGAAAGAAGAGAATGACGCCCGCGGCTGGATGATGCTCGAGCACATTCGCGTGTGGAAAGAGTGGAACGCCGAAGCGTCCAATCCATTCCATGGCAAGGTGGACATGGAAAACATCGCCCTCATCGGGCACTCGCGCGGCGGGGAAGCTGTCGCGGTGGCGGCGTTGTTCAACCAACTTCCCTACTATCCAGACAATGCCCGCATCCATCTGGGTTATCGCTACGGAATTCGGGGAGTAGCGGCCATTGCTCCCGTGGATGGCCAGTACAAGCCTGCGGGGCTGGAAACGCCGGTCCAAAACGTGAGCTACTTCGTGCTGCAAGGGTCAGCCGATGGCGACGTGCAATCGTTCCACGGATCGCGTGTCTATCACCGCGTGAAATTTACCGGCCAAGATTATCGCTTCAAGGCCACTCTCTATATCAACGACGCGAATCACGGCCAGTTCAATACCAACTGGGGAGCGCACGACCGGGGTTTCGGTCTTGCCCCACGCTTGATGAATTACGCGCAGATCATGCCCGCCGAAGACCAGCGCCGCATCGCCAAGGTATATCTTTCCGCTTACCTGGAAATA
This sequence comes from Saccharimonadales bacterium (SeqCode), assembly GCA_035568495.1. Taxonomy (GTDB): domain Bacteria; phylum Acidobacteriota; class Terriglobia; order Terriglobales; family Acidobacteriaceae; genus Angelobacter. The sequence goes on from DATMNZ010000162.1 coordinate 1,069, forward strand.
TTGCTACATGGCAAGAAGGGCTATCTGCCGCTGTTCGCCGACCATCGCGCCGCGCCCGGCTGGCTGCCCAGCGGCATCTACATGCAACAGTTCCAGGATTCCACCGCCCAGATGGTCAGCACCTATGAAGAAGATCTCGATGTGACCACGACTACCATGCCCGGGGGCAGCGAGTCGGCGGAACGGCTGTGCGAATGGAAGGAAGCGCTGGTCAAGATCAAATGGGGTGACATGAATACGCGCGCCGCCTTCCTGGGATGGAATACCAAGGAGGCCGGCATCGGGTCGTATACCATCCGGCTGCCGGAGACCGGTTTGAAGCTCGATGCCGGCAGCACGTTGATCTTCTCCTTGGCCGATGCCAAGAAAGATCCGGACGTCTGCGATCCGAACAAGAAGAAGGACGCCGATAAAGACAAGAGCGAAAAGAAAGACGAGAAGAAAGATGACAAGCCAATTCAGCTCAGCGTGGAAGTCTCGGACGGCGTCGTCACAGCGAGTCTCCCGGTGGCCGTGCAACGCCAGATTGAGACGCACGTCATGAAGGCCGATGGCCTGGGCAATACGGCGCGCTTCGAAACGCTATTCCAAACCTATCAGCTCCCTTTGGCCGCGTTTGCCCAAGTTGACCCGGCCAAGGTCAAGACCGTCCGCTTCGTCTTCGACAAGACCGAGAAGGGCGTGGTTGTGCTGGATGATGTGGGATTTAGGGGGCAATAGGGTGAGGTGCTGTTTGAGCCTAGCCGGAAGGCATTCATCCAGCAGAACTTTAATCGTCTGACTTTGCGCCCAGCGACAATCGTGCGCAAGAGATCGGGACGATTGGCTTCTTCAAGAGCGGTGATGGCCATGTGCCGGGTCACGCTGGGGAAATCCTCGAGAAAGTCCTCGAAAGAGGTTTCTTGCAGATGGTCAAGGAGCGTCTGAAAAGGCACTCGCGTTCCACGAAAACACGCTGCGCCACTCATGATGAGAGGATCACTAATGACCATTGGCTTTTCCGCTTTCGGCATAATTGATCTCCACAGCTCAAATTAATTTTACCGCTAAAACGACTTTCCCTGATATTACTTTCTTTCGTCAGACAGATCTCTCGGTAGAGGATTAGAATTAGGCGAGGAGTTGTCATGTCTCTCGATTGGTCACAATGCGCTGAGGTTGAATGTGAGCCGGAGACATTGCCATGCCCCTGAAGAACCCACCCCACCCTGGAGATTTCATTCGGACTGAGATCATCATTCCCGCCGGTCTTTCGGTAACAGCGGCAGCGTCGGCGCTTCAGGTGTCCCGCCCTGCGCTGTCGAGCCTGCTGAACGGCAAAGCCGGCCTTTCCGGTGACATGGCCCTCCGCATTGAAAAGGCCTTTGGAGTAAAGATGGACACGCTCATGCGCATGCAGGCCTCATACGACATTGCTCAGACCCGCAAGCACGAGAAGAAAATCCACGTTCGACGGATTCCCGAACTGGCCAATGCCTAGCATCTCCCCCAACCCCCAAGCCGGATACGTAACCCTGACGCTCCACGCCCATCTTCCCTACGTCATCAATCATGGGACGTGGCCGCACGGTCTGGAATGGCTGCATGAAGCGGCCGCGGAAACCTATCTGCCGCTGCTTAAAACGTTCGCGGAGTTGGAACAGCAGAATCTGGCGCTGAAGGCCAACCTGAATCTCTCGCCGATTTTGCTGGAACAGCTTTCTCATCCGGTCTTCCGGAAGGAATTTCCTGCCTACCTGCTGCGCAAAATTGAAGCGGCAAAAAGAGATGCGCTGGAATTTGCGGGCGCCGGCGATGCCCATGCCATCGAAGTTGCCGGATTCTGGAAGCAGTTCTATGAGCAAGCGCTGGGCCAGTTTGAATCGCTGGGTGGCGATCTGGTCCGGGGCTTTCGGCATTTCTACGATTCCGGGGCCATTGAGATCATCACCTGCGGCGCGACCCACGGCTACTTCCCGCTGCTGGGCAATGACGCTGCGATTCGTGCCCAGGTCAAGCTGGGCGTCGCCACCCATCGCCGCTTCTTCGGACGCAAGCCGCGTGGCATCTGGCTCCCGGAATGCGGATACCGTCCTGCAGGAAGCTGGCATTATCCGGTGCCGGTAAACGGCGCGCACCCGTTCATGCGCGCCGGCGTCGAGCAGATTCTGGCCGAAAACGGCATCGAGTATTTCTTTGTCGATACCCACCTGGTGGATACTTCCACAAGCCTCAGCACGCCCTACGAACTGCTGGCGGGCGCGGGACGATCGGAAGCGGAGTTGAACCATAAACCGGTCAAGAGCTTCTATCGCGCCTACTACGCTGACACGCCGGATCGGCGCGCAGCCCGTGTGGCGTTCTTTACCCGTGATCCGCGCACCGGCATCCAGGTATGGAGCGGTGACCGCGGATATCCCGGCGACCCAAGCTATCTGGAGTTTCACAAGAAGCGCTGGCCCGGTGGCCATCGCTACTGGCGCATCACCGGCCCGAAGGTCGATCTTGGCGATAAGCAGCCGTACTCTCCGGAAGCGGCGCGGGAGAAGACGCGCGAACATGCCGCGCACTTTGCCGGCATTACCGCTGAAGCCTTGCAGACCCATGGACGCGAAGGCCCCGGCCTTCCCCTTCTCACCGCACCCTTCGATGCCGAGCTGTTCGGTCATTGGTGGTTCGAAGGCGCGGAATGGCTGAAGAATGTGGCCCTCGAATTTGGCCGCCCGGAATCGCCGGTCAGGCTGGTCACTTGCGGTGAATACCTCGACCGCTGCCGGCCCGCCGGATTCATGGCTCTGCCCGAAGGCTCATGGGGGGCCAACAGCGACAACAGTGTGTGGCTGAATCCTGAAAACTGCTGGACGTGGAAAGAGATTTATCCGGCGGAGGCCGCAGTGCAGAAGATCGCGAGCGGCGGCGCATGGCGCGGCCATGAACTGGGTACGCGGCTGGCGCGCCAGCTCTGCCGCGAATTGTTGCTGCTCGAGTCTTCCGACTGGCAGTTCCTTATCACCACCCAGGCCGCCCGCGATTACGCGGAGCTGCGGTTCCACACCCACCACGCCCAATTCAACACCCTGCTCGAGCTGTGGCGATGCTTTGAGAGCACCCGGAACATCCCCGCCGAAAGATTGCATGAACTGGAAAGCATTGAACACCGGGACTCCGTCTTCCCTGCAATTGACCCGCAGGACTGGGCACCGGGTGAGACAGCTTAAAAAGTCTGTGGAAACGCTCGCAATACTGTATAAGAGGGCGGCTTCAGCCGCCCGTATAGGGACCGGAAAGATGTGGCTTCAGCCACGGTTTAACTCTCCAATTCGTTGAGAAGATCTGAGTTTCCTCCTTCAACGCAAGGGCTTCCTTCACAGGCTCACGAAGGACTGCGCGCGCTAAACCGCGGCTAAAGCCAATATTGTTCACTTAAGGGATTCGGGGCTGCCAGAGCGGACAATGCACCAGCGCCAGCGGCGCGGAATAATTTAGCCCAGTGCGTGCCGCTTCGTCCCGCGTCCTCAGCGGGACGAAGCGGCTAAGCGCTGGGTAAGGAACGGGATATGTCCTTCCTTGCCGCCCGCAGGGCACGCGCGCAGCGAAGCGGAGCGCGTTGAAAAATGCTCTTTGCTGACGGCTGGGAAAATTCTTCCAATCACACGAGAATGTTGAACGGATGGATGCGGCTAAAGCCGGGTCTTTCACAGCGCTTCACGGGCGCCCTCTTTGACAGTTGTGCAGGCATTTTGCCGCTGTCCACACCAACACAGCGTGCCTTAAAATGCATCGGATGCCAATGTTGAGGGGACCAGAACGAAATTCGCTGGCGGGCCAGCAGTTTGACGTGCTAATCATCGGCGGCGGCATCAACGGTGTCGCCATCGCCCGGGAATGTTCCATGGCCGGGCGGCGCGTGCTGATCGTCGACCAGCGGGACTTTGCCTCCGGCACCACCAGCCGCTCGACCCGCATCATTCATGGCGGGCTGCGCTACTTGGAACACGGCGAGATTGCCCTGGTGCGTGAATCGTTGCGCGAGCGCGACCGGCTGCTGCAGCAGTCTCCGTACTTGGTCAAGCCGCTGCGCTTTCTGTTGGCCTTGCAGGGCAACCAGAAATCGTTCACGCGCAGCAGCCAGGCCATCCGCGCCGGGCTGTGGCTCTATCACCGCTGGGCCGGTAGGCCGTGGCGCACCGCCCGCAGCGCCTACGGCTTCGAGCGCCAGCTTGATTCAGGAAATCCGTGGTCGTTTTACGCCTACGAAGACGCGCAATGTGAGTTCCCCGAACGCATGGCCGCCGAATGGCTGCGGGAGTCGATCGCTGCCGGGGCCGTGGCCAGGAACTACACTCGCCTCCTGCAAATTGAACACCGCAACGGCACGGCAACCGGCGTCCGTCTGCGCGACACCCTCTCCTCAGAAGAATTCCGGGTCTCGGCGGCGCAGATCGTGAACGCCACGGGGCCGTGGGTCGATTCCGTGGCCTCCGCTGCCGGTCTCGATGCACAGAAGATGGTTGGCGGAATCAAAGGCTCGCACATCGTTCTGCCACGGTTCACCGGAATGCCGGTGGAAGCTTTCTTTACCGAAGCGCCCGATGGACGCCTGATCTTCGTAATTCCATGGAATGAGCAGATTCTGGTGGGCACAACTGAAGTAGCGGATTCCGGCAATCCGGAAGACGCGCGTCCCACGCCAGAGGAAGTGGACTACCTCATGGCCGGGTTCCAGCGCTTCTTTCCGCAGTCGGGACTCTCGCATAGCGACATACGCTACTCTTTCTCTGGGGTGCGGCCTCTGCCCGCGAGTCCGGGAAAATCGGCAGCGGCGGTGACCCGCAAACACATCATTCACGACCACACCCCAGAGGGCGCCGCAGGGTTGATTTCCATCATCGGCGGGAAGCTGACGACCGCCGCCAGTCTGGCCCGCGAAACCGCGCGCAAACTGGGCCTGCACGTACCCGAACCGGGAAAGGTCATCGGCATGGCCCCCGCCGGCGAAGTGGAAGCCACGCTCAGACAGTGGGCCCATCTTGTGGCCTCGAAAGCCGGCATTCCAGAAGCGAACGCCCAAGCCATTGCCGCATGGCACGGACGCCATGCCATGGCAATCGCTTCTACGGCCGCGCACGATGAGGCCCTGCGCGCACCCCTTTGCAGCCACAGCCACCATATTGTCGCCGAAGCCGTGGAAGCCATCCAGCATGAATGCGCCGTCACCCTGGGCGACATTCTGTTGCGGCGCGTCCCGGTGGCCCTCGGCCCCTGCTGGTCAGAGGCTTGCGGCAGCGAGGCCGCCCATAGAATCGGTCACGCCATGGGATGGAGTGAAGAGAAAATCAACCGGGAGCTGGAGCAATTCGAGGAAGAGCGCGAGGGATTTCTGCATCCATCTGAGCGCAACGAAGCTGCAAGCAAAACCTTTGAAACACAGAGGAACAGAGGCAGCAGAGGAAGTTTTGGGTCGTGAGGTGGTTCCAGAAATCGTGACGGCCCGCCAGAGTTTTGTTACTTGCAGCAGTGCAGGCAAACAGCGCCACTTTACCATCGATCGGAATCTTCGCGGCTTGCGACGATTTCGGGGCCGCCTCACAACTCCAAAATCCTCTGCTTCCTCTGTGTTACTATCCGCCAAAATCTTCGTGCTACACGACGATTCCGGGAGCAACGGCAACCCCACTCTTATTCGTGTTTATTCGCGTTAATTCGCGGCTAAATTGCTTTTGGTCGTGGCTACATCACGCTGTGTTTCAAAGGTTTGGTTGTAGCTTCGCTACCCTCTATCCTTCAACGTCTCCCGCAAGAGCTTGGGGTCATCTGAAATAATCCCATCGACACCCAGCTCGGCTGCGCGCCGCATCTCTTTCGGTTCGTTCAACGTCCATGTGCAGACCAGTTTGCCGGCGGTGTGGACTTCCTCAACCAGCTTGCGCGACAGCAGCCGGTAATTGGGGACGACGTACAACGCCGGCAGCGATTCCCATCGCCGCAACTGCCATTGCGAATCTGAAATCGTCCCCAGCTTGAGCGAAGCGTCGAGGGCATGGAGTTCCCGCACCACACCCGGCAGGAATGAAGAAATAAAATAGCCGCGCTCCGGGGGCGATACCCGTAGAGCGCCTTGGATGGCGTGCTCCAGTCCTTTTACTTTCAGCTCGATATTAAGGAAGGCCGTGCGGGCGTAGCGGCGCAATACATCTTCCAGCGTAGGAGCGACGGCTACGGGCGCGCATCCGGCCTGCAATTCTTTCAGCGTATGGCGGCGGATGGAAAGCCGGTTCAGCTTCGGATCATGGCAAACGATGGTCTTCTGATCGCCGGTCAGGCGAAGATCGAATTCAAAACCGTCGGCTCCCTGGTGCAGCGCAAGGTCGAAGGCCGGCAAGGTATTTTCAGCAGCGTAGCGGCGTGCGCCGCGGTGGGCCAGAAGCAGCATCGGGTGCGCGTGTAAGGATCAATCCAGATCGAAGTCCCTGATACGGCGGGGCTCGTCGGGCGTTTCCTTGGCTTTCTTTACCGCCTCCTGGAATTTCTTTTCCAGCACGTCGGCCTTGTTTTTCTCAGCGTCCACGGCCTGGCGGAAAATCGCTTCTTTGCGGCCTTCCTGCTCGCGCATGGCCTTGGCTGCCGACTCAAAATCGGCAAAGGTCTTGGGCTTCACCGCCGCGACATGAGAGATCACGGCCCGTGTTTCCGGATCGATCTTCAACATCGCGTTGCAGCAAGGGCAACTGATTTCGTACAACTCAGACCTCGACTTAGCCATACAGGGATTGTATGCTTCCATCCCTGCCCCCGCCAGAGGTCTTGCAAATCAAAATCCCTCCACATTGCTTACCTCAAGGTTGTTCTTTTCGTATTCGTGTTTATTCGCGTTAATTCGCGGCTAATTGCTTTTGGTTGTGGCTACGTCACACAGTGTTTCAAACGCACCCCTCTTTGTTACAATTTTCCCTGGAGCAAGCCCATCTCATGTCATCTCCGTTTACCGACGTAGTTACCGCTATCGAAGAAATCCGCGCCGGACGCATGGTCATTGTCGTGGACGACGAAGATCGTGAAAACGAAGGCGATCTTACCCTGGCCGCCGAAAAGGTCACGCCCGAAGCCATCAACTTCATGGCCCGCTTTGGCCGCGGCCTGATCTGCCTGGCCATGACCGGCGAACGGCTCGAACATCTGCGCCTCGGGCCCATGACCAAAGAAAACACTTCGCCCTACGGCACGGCCTTCTATGAAAGCATCGAGGCCCGCGAAGGAGTAACCACCGGGATTTCCGCGCATGACCGCGCCCGCACCATTCAGGTGGCCATCCATCCGGCCAGCCGTCATTCCGATCTGGTGCGGCCCGGCCATGTGTTTCCCCTGGCCGCGCGCAAAGGTGGCGTGCTGGTGCGCGCCGGACAAACCGAAGCCTCCGTCGACCTGGCCCGCATGGCCGGCCTGATTCCCGCCGGGGTGATCTGCGAAATCATGAATGATGACGGCACCATGGCGCGCGTGCCCAACCTGGTGGAATTCTGCGCACAGCACGGCCTGAAGATGCTGACGGTGGCCAGCCTGATCCGCTACCGGCTGCAGCACGAGCGTTACATCTCACGCGCGGGCGAGGCCATGTTGCCCACCCGCCACGGCGAGTTCCGGATGATCGCCTACCATAGCGAAATCGACCGCGCGTCGCACATCGCGTTGGTCAAGGGCGATGTGGAAAATGCCACTGCTCCGGTCCTGGTGCGGATGCATTCGCACTGCCTGGCGGGCGATGTCTTCGGAGGCACTCTGTGCGACTGCCATGCCATTCTTGACCGCTCGCTGGAGATGATTACCCGCGCGGGCGCCGGCGCCCTGATCTATCTGCACCAGACTTCACGGGGCTACCATGTCGATGATGCCGGAAGGCTGGTTTTCCATCGCGAAATGCGGATGCCCACGCCCGGAGAGCATCAGAGCAAGACCCAAAGAGAAATCGGCGTAGGGGCGCAGATACTCTCAGACTTGAATCTCCATTCCATCCGCCTGCTGACCAATCATCCCAAGCGCGTGGCCGCGCTCGAAGGGTTTGGCATCAAAATCGAAGAGCAGGTTCCAGTGCTGGCCGCGAATGTGGGGGGATAGCGTTGGCAGGAACACTGCGCAACGTAGCTGCAACCAAAAAAATTCACCGCAAAGTACGCAAGGCCGCGAAGGAACAACACGAGAGCCGGTGACCGCTTGAATTGGTAATGCCGCTAAGAAAGCAGGCTAGCATTTCCGATCACCAGATCAACCGATCCGCGAAGGTTACTCAATCTCCCTAGATCGCAACACTTAGTTTGGCCGCCGCGGAATTACCTGCTCATCCTGAATCACGAACTGTGTAGGACAATTGATCGAACCGCAGATCACGGGGATCAGTCCGCTGATCTGCCGGCGAGTGATCAACCCCAGCGTACCGCACTCCGGACAAGCGAGGACCGCCCAATACGGGTCTTCCTGCTGTCCAACCTGACCGGCATTTTCCAGAATAAAGAGACTTCCCGGCCCCATCCGTTCAGGCATCCACTCGGTCAGAATATAGAGTTCAGCTACCATGACAGCCCTCCGGTCGGTTATTTGGAACCCGCGACAACCTTTTTAGTTGCCTCCGATCTTCTGCAATCTGCGATTTTTCTGTCGGTTGTAAACTGCTGCTCATCGTTGCCAGAACTTTACAGACATTTCATATCAAGAATGTTTGGAACATTCCAGGGGTGGAACCTGGAGTGTTAACGGGGAGAAGCTGCTGGCTGCTGGCTGCTGGCAGTTGACTCTTAGCCTTTAGCTCTTAGCCTTTAGCTCTTAGCCTTTAGCTCTTAGCCTTTAGCTCCAATACTGTTCACATAAGACGAGACCCTTCTGTCCCGTCAACCAGCATAAACAACCGCGGCCGTAGAGACGGTGCTCGGCACCGTCTCTGGGTCTTCGCGGCAGCGAAGGCCCAAGCGCGCGGCAGCGCGTGTTTCGGACATACAATGAGATCGAGGTTCAGAATCTATGGCGAGAACGGGAAGCTAACCCCATCGCCATTTCAGGGACGACCAGGGAGATGTTAACAACAGAGGTTCGCTCTTCTCTTAAGTGAACAGTATTGCCTTTAGCCCTTAGCGTTGCCTTTATAAGCCGCCGGCTTTCGAGGATTTGCGGGCAAGCACCAGTCCCCGCAGGGGACAAAACGAGAATAGCCCGCCGTTTCAACGGCGGGTAGGTAAGCGTAAACACGCGAGTCCCCGCAGGGGACGAATGAGAAAATCCCGGACTTCAGTCCGGGTTCGCAGAAGCCGGGAGAAAATGCGCCCTCACGAACAAGTACCAACTACCGCATACCAAATATCCGTTACCGCTTCCCTCCCCCAACAAAATGCACAATCTCCAACTTGTCGTCCTCTTTAAGCTGGACGCTCTCCCACTGTGCCCGGGGGACGATCTCCAGGTTTAACTCAACCGCCACGCGATCGGGCTTCATGCCTAATTGCACCACCAGAGCAGCCAGCGTAAGCTGTCCAGCAAAATCGCGTTGCTCGCCATTGATCTGCAGCTTCATGACTTTGGCTCGATTGTGATGTTCAATTGCTAAATGCCTGCTGCCAATTGCTGGGTCCCCGATTTCAGATGCGGCAAATGAAATCCACCCGATCTGATCGCGAACCCGGAGATCATTGCTAGTGACCCGGCCGCGTGATCATCACACAATCACATCAGAGTTTTGCGTCCCACCCATCTCTGGCCGATTCATAGAATCACAGCACTAAAGCTAATGGCTAAAAGCTAACGGCTAAAAGCTAACTACCCATCTTCGGATGTTGCAAATGAAAATCGGTTGCATCCTGATAAGCTTTGGCCAGGGCCAGCAGCTTTTCTTCGCCGTAGAGCTGTCCCAGAAAGGTCAGGCTGGTCATGGTTCCGGGACCGCCGGCCTGCAGTTCGCCGTCTCGCATCTGGGGTTTCGGTGCATCGCCGCCGCGCAGGCCGTTGGGCAAAATTACTGCCGGATGTCCTGTCAGGTTGGTGATGATCAACTGCGTGGCCTGGGTGGGCGCCACGATTACATCAACCTGCTCAAAAACCTTGGCCACCGCTTGAATCGCCAGAGTGCGGGCGCGGTTGGCCTGAATGTATTCGACCGCCGGGATGAAACGGGCGGCACGGAAGGTGTTGGGCCAATCAAACGATGCCTGTGAAGTCAGTAGCTTGTCACGTCCGCTGCGGGTGAGATCGTCGAAGGCGGCCGCCGCCTCGGCCAGCAGGATGGTGCGCATCGCCTGGTATGGCTGCTTGGGCATCTCCACGGGAATCAGGTTCACGCCCATGGATTTCAGTTTTGCGAGCGCTGCATCGTTGAACCGGCGGTCATACTGGCGCGAGGCCAGGAAGTAGGCCGTGTCGGCACGGTCCTGTTCACGCTTCTTCATTTCTTCCGGGCTGAGTTCCTTGTCATCTTTCAATGGCTCAGCCGGTGCGGGCGGCTGAAATTCGAAATCGGACTTCAGGTATCCCACACGCAGCTTGCGCCAGTCGAGCGTGGCGTCCCAATTGAAAGCCGCGTCGCATATGCTGCAATCGTGTCCATCCGGGCCACAGATGGTATGCAGCACCAGGGCGCAGTCTTCCACCGAGCGGCAGATGGGGCCAATTTTATCCATGCTCCAGGAAAGGGCCATGGCTCCGGTGCGGGGTACGAGTCCGAAGGTGGGGCGCAGGCCGGTGACGCCGCAGCGAGTGGAAGGCGAGGAGATGGACCCCAGTGTCTCCGTGCCGATGGTGAAACCGGCGCATCCGGCAGCCGCTGCCGATGCCGGGCCGGCGGAAGAACCGCTCGATCCCTGTTGCGGGTTCCACGGATTGCGGGTCATGCCGCCAAACCACTTGTCGCCCTGGGCCAGAGCGCCGAGCGTCAGCTTGGCGATCAGGATTGCGCCCGCGGCATCCAGCCGTTGCACGACCGTAGCATCTTCGTCGATTATCTGGTTTTCAAATCCGCCCGCGCCCCATGTGGTGCGATAGCCTTTCACCGCCAGCAGGTCCTTGGCGCCCCAGGGGATGCCATGGAGCGGTCCACGATACTTTCCTGCAGCGATCTCGCGGTCGGCTTCCTTCGCCTGCGCCCGCGCCCGCTCTTCGGTCAGCGTAATCACGCATTTCAGCACCGGATCATAGCGCTTGAGCCGGTCGAGATACATCTCGGTCAACGCGCTGGCCGAGACCTTGCGTGTGCGCACCAGTTCCGCCAGTTGACGCACAGAGTAGAACGCGACCTCTTCCAGGTTCCGGGGAACGGCCCCGGCAGATGCCGCAGAAATCTTGATCGGGCGCCTTTCCGTATTGGGCTTCACGCCCGCCGGCGCCGGAGTAAAAACCAGCGCTGGCGCCACCGAGTTTGGGATCTTCAAGGCGTAAATAGCCTCATAACTCTGGGTGTAGTTGTTCAGAGTATCGAGCATCATGTCTTTGTAGCCGTCGGCGAGGGGGACATCGGCAATTCTCGCCGCACTGTCGATCATGTCGCGCGTGACTTTACCTTTCTCCTCCGCCATGGCCCACAGAACTCCGGGCAGAAGAGTGGTGGTCAATCCAAGACTCGAACAGGCAGCAAGAAACGAACGGCGGTCCATCATGTGCTCTTTTCTCCTCCAAAAAATAAGTGGCTGGCAATTATAGCCGGTTCATTAAAATTTTTTCATCCTGCCCGCGAGACTCGCTGGGGAGTGTCTTGCGCTTCAAATACAAAGGAAAGACCACGGCCCGAAACCACCACTCGTTGCGGAGGTGTGCGTCATCCTCGCGCGCCCGTCACATACTTGTTGAAGCAGGTTTCAAGAATCTGAAGTTTAAAATCCTCCAAGGTGTGTTTCCACTCTTTATGTATCTCACTTAAGATATCTAGTTTGCCTGTTAAGTCTATAGAGATAATGCCGAATATAATAAGCAAGATATCTTATTAAAGGCCCAACACAAGCAACCATCACATCTATGCAAATCAATGTTCAGGCTGCTCTCGCATCGCGCACGAATTGCGCAACCTCTCGAAGACGGATTCTTGTTGTTGAGGATGAGCAAAGGGTTGCTCTTGATCTCGCAGGAACACTTGAGGAACTCGGATATACCGTCTATAGCGCAGGCTCCGGTGAAGCCGCCATTGAGCAGGCCCTCACCATCTCACCAGACTTGGTCCTCATGGATATTCGCTTGGGCGGCAAGATCAACGGCCTGCAGGCCGGCCAGGCAATACGAAGCCGGCTGAATGTTCCCATTGTTTATCACTCGGCCCATACCGATGGTCCCTCCATTGACAGCGCGAAGCAGATTGGCAATTTTGAGTATCTGGTCAGGCCATTCAATGCCTCTGATCTGCAGTGCGCATTGGATGTTGCTCTGCACCAGCACCAGATGGAAGCGCTTCTGGCGCAGAGCGAAGAACGGTATCGCAGTCTGGTCGAAAACAGCATCGCCCTAATCGGTACGCATGATCTGGACGGCAACATCCTTTTCATCAATGGCGCCGCTGCTGGCGCACTGGGATATGCCCCGGACGAATGCATAGGAAAGAACATCCGGTCGGTGTTGGCGCGAAGAGGTCACGCCGATTTCGACAGCTACCTTAAGAAGGTGCAGAATGACCTCGTGGTCACCGGACATGCGCAGTTGCTGGGCAGGAACGGGGAGCAACGGGTATTTTTTTTCAGCAATCGTCTCATGCGCCATGCCGGCGGCGGGCTTTATGTCCTGGCCCATGCGCAAGATATCACCAAGATGGTGGAGATGCAGAAGACCCTGCACAAAGTGCAAAGAACGGCGCTGCAAGCCGAAAGAAAGCTCGCCCGGACCGACCCGCTCACCGGCTTGGCCAACCGCCGCGCCTTCTTTGAAGCGACCGACATTGAATCGAAGCGCGCTGCCCGTTACTCGCGCCCATTCACCGCGGTCTACCTCGACCTCGACAATTTCAAGCAGATCAATGACCAGCACGGCCACCAGACCGGGGACCAGGTGCTGATCTGCGTCGCTGATGTATTGCGGAAGAAGACACGGACGGAGTGCATCGCAGCGCGCGTGGGCGGCGATGAGTTCGCGCTCCTGCTGCCGGAAGCTGGCCAGTCGGCCGCCGAACATGCGGCTTCCAATCTCCATGAATGCCTGACCGCCGCCATGCGCGAGAAGAACTGGCGGATAACATTCAGCATAGGCGTGATGACATTCGCCACCCCTCCGGAAAGCGCGGAGCAGGTAGTGCGCCTGGCCGATGAACTCATGTACACAATGAAGCATGCGGGCAAGAACGGCATTGCCGCTTCCGTAATGGCCCGTGAGTCCGGCATTGGCGCATGACTCATGCCTGTTCAGGCCCGCCGGCTCTTAGACGTAACAGATCACAACGAGGATTAAATCTCTAACTATTCTTTTTCCCGTGCCGATAACATCAACGGGGAGATTGATCGGCCATGCAAACCGTCCTGCTAATTGAAGACAGTAAATTATTAAGATTGGCTAATGAGTCAACTCTACGGAAAGCCGGCTACCGGGTCTTGAGTGCGGCCGACGGTGAAGAGGCCTTGAGCGTGGCCCACAACGGTCAACCCGACGTAATCCTGCTCGACATACTATTGCCGAAGATTTCGGGCGAGGCCGTGCTTCGCCAGTTGAAAGAGGATTCGGCCACGGCGCAGATTCCCGTGGTAGTGCTGAGTGGTCTTTCACAGGCCAATGCGGAAAGGCTGCAGAGCGACGGAGCTGCCGACTTCCTCGAGAAGAGCAAGATGTTGGCCGATCCGCAGTGTCTGTTGCATGCCATCGAGCGGATCTTAGGCCCGATTACTACCGCGACGCAATGAGCCTTCGGCGGGTTAGCTCATCGAGCTATATACCGCGAAGGACGCAGACTGGGCGTATGCAAAGCAGAGGCCCGCAGCAGATGGCGCCAAGTACCGGCGGCCCGGCATTCCGCCCTTTCTCCACCCGCCGTTCCACTTTAATATAAAATTCATTGCAACTGTGCCGAAGATTGACCAACAGCGTACCCAAGAGAACCGCCGGAAGATTGAGGTGGCGGCCCTTGAGCTGTTTACCACACAGGGATTCCATGGGACCAACAACCGTGAGATCGCGCAGAAAATCGGCGTCTCCACGGGCACTCTCTACACTTATTTCCCCAATAAGGAATCGATCTTCGCCCGGCTGGCGCACAAGTATCAATCCCACATGGACGAATGGCGCAAGCAGACCATTGGCCAGATTGATGACCCGTTATCGAAAGACAGCTTGAAGAGGCTGGCCACCGCCATACAGTCGCTGATGGATGACGGGGCCGAGTCCTTTCTCATCGTCCTCAATGACGTGATTGAATTCCGTAGCCAGCATTTTCTGCAGATTTTTCACAATATCCCGCAGCAATTCCGGAAGCTGCTCGGCCCCGCCCTCGATAAAGTGAACAAGCAGCCCGGCTGGCGGGGCGAAGATCCGGCCTTTGTGCTCGCCTCAATGTATGCCTATTTCTTCACCTACTTCCTGATGGAAAAACACATGCAGGGCGATCGGCATCTGGGGCTTCCCGACGGCCAAGCCAGCGAACGATTTATCGATCTGCTCTCCTATGGCCTGTGGAGACTGCCGGGGCAGCCTTCATCGGCCGGCTCGCCATTGAAGACAACGGCGGCAACCAAGACAACCGAATCCGAACGGGACCCCAGCCTGCAACCTACGTTCCAGGCGGAACGCGAGCGCATCGACTATATACGGTTTCTGTCAGGGCGCCTGTGGAGTTCGCCACCCGACGCTCCTCTTCATGCCCGCAAAGGGGTCGGCGCGCATCCGGCCAAGCCCCCGATTCTGTTTGTTCCTGAGATTCCCAGAGAACGCATCGATGAAAACCAGTTGCGCATCGAGGCCGCGGCCCTCGAGCTTTTCACCCGCCAGGGCTTTCATGGCACCAACATCCGTGACATTGCCGAAAAAGCCGGAGTCTCGCAGGGCGCCATCTACACCTACTACCCCTCCAAGGAGAGCATCTTTGAGGGCCTGGTGCGAAGCTACCGGCATTCCATGCGCCAGTTTATGGAACGCGTGTTCAAGGCTTTCGAGGACCCATTTTCAAAGCGGGACCTGCGGTTGTTCGCCAGCGCCATGCGCTCCATGGTCTACGATGACTCCGAATACTGGCTGCTCATGTATATTGACGTTGTCGAATTCAAGAACCGGCACTTCGTCACCGCATTTCATAACGTCCCTGAGCAGTTTCGCCGGTTGCTGGGGGCCGCCGCCGGCCGGGTGAAGAAACAGCGGGGCTGGTGCGGAGAAGATCCGGCGCTGGTCATGGCCATGGTTTATTTTTACTTCCACACATACTTTGTCATCGAAAGGCTCATGCACGGCGACCAGCACCTGGGTGTGGCGGATGACCAGGCGGTGGAGAGATTCATCGATATCCTCCTATACGGCCTATGGGCCTCCCCTGCTGTTTCTAATGCCAAAAAAAAACCCGCCGGCCACAGCCATAAGAAGAAACGTGGTTCTACCTAACAGCCTGAATGCAGTTGCCCATCCCCAACCCGTCACCGGCAATATTGGGTTGGGAATGTTGGCAAAAATGTAAAGCCGCCGTTCCGATCACCCGATCACCCGGTCCGCAACGATGCCTCAATCGCCCGGCCACCCTCCCTGGGCCGCTAATCCCAACAAAATAGACAACTAATTGACCGTTCAATAAAATGACCAATTGATGATTTTTTGTGGTAGACTTCCGCCATTGGTTCGAGGTTCGGGGGCGCAAAAGTTCTGGGACTGTCTTGCGTCCCCGATTCGGGAAACAATCTTGCATATTGAATTGAAGGGAGCTTAACTCATGCGACCAGTGCTTTTGCTGATGTTCGGAATCAAACGATGGATGATTGCCCTGGGATTGTTGGCCCTATGCGGGCTGGCCTGCGCAACATTCTTTCCTCGGGCGGTTGCGGGCGCCTCCAACGGCCCTTCTTTTGTGGAGTTCGAGAGCGGCCCCGTACGCCCGATTGCCATGTCGCCGGATGGCACGTTGCTGTTTGCGGTGAACATCCCGAACGGCACCCTGGATATCTTCAACATCACTGCGGCCGGCCTGTCCCCGGGGGCCCGCGTTCCGGTCGGAATGGAGCCGGTGGCTGTGGCCGCGCGCAATAACAATGAAGTCTGGGTGATCAACCATCTTTCCGATAGCGTCAGCATCGTCACTCTGAACGGTACGCCGCATGTAACGCGCACCTTACTGGTCGGCGACGAGCCACGCGACATCGTATTTGCCGGCAACCCGGCCCGCGCCTTCATTACGACCGCCCACCGCGGCCAGCAGCGCACCGACCCGTCAATCGCCAACGTAGCCGGGGCGGGCGATCCGCAGTTGACCACACCCGGCGTCCCCCGTGCCGATGTCTGGGTCTTCGACCCCGCCAGTCTGGGCAATACACTGGGTGGCACGCCGCTACGGATCATGAGCTTCTTCACGGATACGCCCCGCGCGCTGGCCGTAAGCCCTGACCACAACACGGTATACGTTGCCGGATTCAAGACAGGCAATCAAACCACTGTTGTCCTCGAGCCCTTGGTTTGTCCGGGATTTCAGCCCAACACTCCATGTACGAATTCCGACCTCTCGACTTCCCCCGGAGGCAATCCCGGCCCGGCAACCAACGCTGAAGGCAAGCAGGCGCCGGAAGTGGCCCTGATCATAAAGTTCAACAACACCAGCGGACAATGGGAAGACGAACTGCACCGCAACTGGAACCAGCAGATACGTTTCACCCTGCCCGACAAGGATGTTTTCGCGGTCAATGCCAATACGCTCACACAGACGGCTTCGTTCGCCCATGTTGGCACCACGCTCTTCAACATGGTCACCAACCCGGCCACCGGAAAGCTCTATGTCTCAAACACCGAAGCCTTCAACCATGTGCGGTTTGAAGGCCCGGGAATATTCGGCGGCCACACCGTTCAAGGTCACCTCGCCGAGACCCACGTCACGGTAATCTCCGGCTCCACAGTGACCCCTATTCATCTCAACAAACACATTGACTACACCAAGCTCGCTGGCTCGCCCGGATTCGATCCCACGGCCAAGGACCACAGTCTGGCCACGCCCCTGGAGATGGCCGTAAGCCACAACGGCAAGACCCTGTATGTGGCGGCCTTCGGATCGAGCAAGGTAGGCGTGTTCGATACGGCCACCCTGGAAAACAATACTTTTGATCCGGTGACCGCCAGCGCCAACTACATCCCGGTAAGCGGCGGCGGGCCGAGCGGCTTAGTGCTCGATGAGGCCCGCGGGCGTCTCTACGTGATGACGCGCTTCGATAACGCCGTAAAGGTTGTCGATCTGGCCAGCCACCTGGAGGTCGCCGCTCAAAGCCTGCCCAATCCCGAACCCCTCTCAGTGGTGCAAGGTCGGCGCATGCTCTATGACGCCACCCGCTTTTCCGGCAACGGTGAAACGGCCTGCGCCAGTTGCCATATCTTCGGCGACATGGACGATCTTGCCTGGGACCTGGGCAACCCCGACGACGTGGTGAAAAAGAACCCCATCCCCATTAATTTCGGAGACGCTGCTTCCATTCAACTGGGCAAGACGCTCTTCAACTTCCGTGGCCCTATCAACGGCACAGGCAATACCGATGATTTTCATCCCATGAAGGGGCCCATGACCACCCAGACGCTGCGCGGCCTGAAGAACTCCGGGGCCATGCACTGGCGCGGCGATCGCTCCAATGGGTTCTTCGGAATCAATGCGATCGATTCCAATTTGTCGTTCAACAACTTTATCGTGGCCTTCCAGGGCCTGGTGGGAAGCGTTGACCAGCCATCGGCCGCCGAAATGCAGAGCTTCACGGACTTCCAGTTGCAGGTGGTGCCGCCGCCCAACCCCGTACGCAGCCTCGACAACTCGCTCAACGCGGCGCAACAGCGCGGGAAGGATTTCTATTTCGGCGCCCGCGCAGCCGACGGCCTGAACGTTCCCATCGCCGGCTCCTTGCTGACCACCTTCAACGGATTCAACTGCAACGGCTGCCATGAAGTGGATCCGGCGGAAGGAGAGTTCGGCACCAGCAAGAATGACAGCTTCGAAGGGGTCATTCCGCAGATCTTCAAGATTCCGCATCTGCGCAACATGTACGCCAAAGTCGGAATGTTTGGCGACCCGAAGGTCGACACTTTTGATGCGCCGGATAGCGGCAACACTGGCGACCAGATACGCGGCTTCGGTTTCACCAATGATGGAAGCATCGACACCCTGTTCCGGTTCTTCACCGCGGCGGTCTTCCGTCCGCAGGCCAATTCCGGCTTCCCGCTGATCAACGCCGACGGGACCCGCCGCGATGTCGAACAGCTCATGCTGGCCTTCGACAGCGATCTGGCGCCCATCGTCGGGCAGCAAGTCACGCTGACCGGGACCAACGCCAGCGCCGCCGGCCCACGCATCGACCTGCTCAAGCAGCGCGCCGGCGCTTCGTTCATCTCCAAGTCACTTGGGGGGACGGTGACGGAATGCGATCTGGTGGCCAAAGTCGCAACCGGCGGACGCGTCAAAGGCTTTCTCTTCGATCCCGTCAATCAGGTCTTCATTCCCGATGATGGCTCGGCTAGCATCACCGACGGCGCTCTCCGTGGGCTGGCCGCCACCCCCGGCCAGGAAGTTACATACACCGGCGTACCGCCCGGATCGGGATCGCGGGTCGCGTTCAATCAGTAGATTTGGTGAGGAGAAGAAGTAAGGTAGAGAACAGCAAGTAGGGTAACTCGTTCCCACATGCCGGAAACGGCATGTGGGAATTTTTTTGCGCCGGCATACAAAGCTGCAAAAAACAAATGATCGAAGTGTTGCAGCAGGAAGATGGTTAGAATCTACTAATAACTCAATATCTCATCAAATATAGATCACCTGGAAAGAACGCCAGAATCGATGGTCCATACCTTTTCCGATTCTCGAACAAAAATAAATTCTCGTTCGATGCGGCCCATGGTCGGCTAGATTCGGCGTTCCGGACGTTCGCTCACTCCGGCAGTTTCCCGTAAAAGGAGGTCTTCTATGCAGGTTCGTTCTCTATTCGTAGCCGCCATTCTGGCGCTCTCGATGCTGGCGGTCACCCGCACCGCCGTCGCCCAAGATACTTGCCCGCCCAATCCAAAGCCGGCGGCAATTCCGGTGCCGGGCAAACCCGGCGAGACCGGCTGGCTGATTCAGGACGTCGAGGCGGATGCGAACGGGAACAAGATCCAGCTCTGGTGCCTTCAGTCAGTGGCAGGACCCAACCCTCCAGCCCACGGTGGTCCAGATTTCGCGTTGCTGTACAAGCCTGCGGGCGCAAAAGACGCTGATGCCGTCTGGGTCGGCGCCTGCACATTTCCAGGAGGGCAGAATAAGCCCAACAAGGATTTTACGAAACTGCCCAACGGGAAGCCCAAGCAATTCACCAAGGTGACTTGGTTCAATTACGAGCCTCCTCCGAACGGCGCCAACGACTGGGACTACTCCTATGACCCGGCGACAGGCAATCTTACCCTGAGCAAGACCACGGGAGCTTATTTTGCCGTGGTTGACCGCCTTGGCAGGATTGTTGCCATCGTGTACAAGAGCAAGATTGTCGCCACCGATACCTATCCGGCCCCGAAAAACTTTGGGGACATCAAATTCACCAACGGCGGGAACACCACCCAGGTCACCCAGTTGTTTCCCGGGCCAGGTGGATTGGCGGCCGAAGCAGTTACGGCGGTTGCCAGCGCCAACGGCAACGCCTGGAGCTATGCATTGAACGTGAATACGATGGGTGGTTCCGGTACTCAAGCCGATCCGTTCATCGGCACACTCGCCGACGTGAAAGCCGGCGACACCTTCTCCATCGCAGCTTTCAATATCCTGGCCCCGTCTGTGTCGGGCGCGGCATCCGACCCTGCCAACGGCGGCTGGGTTGTGGATTCGTTCAACAGCAATTTTGTTACTTTCCGGGCGACCGCGGACGCTGAGTTCCTTCCCGGAACGCAAATCACGGGGTTCGGATTCTCCAGCTCTGCGCCGCTAGGCACCATAGCCTGGGGTCTGCAAAGCTCGAACGAGGCGATCGGTTCACAAGGAGTGGTGCGCGGACCTGCCCTGCCGCCTTCGCAGCTCTTCGTCGCGGGGCCGTCTACCAGCGTTGCAGTTGGAGACAACACATCGATCACGGCAACGGTGCAGGCCGCTTCCAACGATCTCCCGGGAATCCCGGTGACCTTTACCAGCACGACGGGCAACGTCACCTTCAACAACGGAACCGTTTCCCCCGATGGCGCCGCGACCACGATCGTGACAGCGACCAATGGTCAGGCAGTGGCATCGATGACTGTCACCAAGGCCGGTACGTTCGCGGTGCAAGTCAGCGTCCCAGGGACTGGGCTGAGTGCCTCGGTGACGGTGAACGGTCCAACACCGGCACCAACTCCAACTGCAACACCGGCCGGAACGCTCAGTAAGAAGAGAGTGCAAGAAACGCGGGCAACCCGCCGCATCCGCTAACGCGCTTCAGTATTGGTAGTGTCCTTTAGTCGTACTAAAGGACACTACCGCAGGATGGATGAATTCCGGAGCGCCGAGCGGCTTCCCGTGTGAATGCTTCGCCCGATGACGGCGGTATCAGCGTGAGAGTTCTCGCGAGCTGGTCTTCATCAGCGTCCGCAGCGCAAATCGGCGCCGAATTCCCTTCTTCCAGTAGATTTGGACCTCAGCCCCCGGGGCCCGAATCAGGATTCCAGGTTAACGTGTTGAAAGAATTTCCTTCCGCGCTCTAATGTTCGACTTCCCTTTCTCATTTTCTTATTGTGTGCTTACGGGCAGCAGCTACACTTGAACCACAGGGCATTGGCGATGCAGTTCTGAAAAGGGGGGGCGCGTGCAGGCAAGCGACATATACTACATTTTGAAACAGGCCGGAGCGACGCATCTTCACCACGCGCATTCGGTGATCACGAGCTGTACTTTTCTGGAGCATGGCGGTGTACTATCTCGCGGTTTTGCCGAGGACCACGGACTCAAACAGTCGTCGCAACCCTCCGATCAGCTCGACAAAAAATATGACATTTGGCATCGCATCTTTCTCCCCCACGCTGACATCCACGACCGCGGTGGGCAAGAAAAAGGGCCAAACCCCTATGGGCCTGTTTTGTTTGTCTTTGACCTTGATGTTCTTCTCCGGCTGCCCGCAGGCGCCGAGTGCCGGATGACGAAGAAGAGTCCCACCTACTGGTACGACCCCGAGCCGGAGAGCGATCGATGGTTCCAGAGTGCGGAAGACCTGGGCCAAAATATCCGTTATGGTGATTTCGGCCAAATACTCGCCCTTCAAACTCCATCGGGAAAGTTCGACTTCCCGGACCGGCGGGCGCGAGTCATTCTCGATGATCCCCAAAGACAGATGTCGGCCGGTGAAAGTGCTTATCTCCACGCCCGGAACCGGCTCAAGGCGGCAGCCACAGTTGGGCGAGTCGAACTATCCATCGAACGGCGCCGGTGCCAGACGAGTTGCATCTGCCTTGCAAAATACGCTACCTGGAGCGTCCCGGTCATGGACTTTTACTTCGGTTAACTTCGAGACTTCAGTACGTCAGCTTCAATCCAAACTGGATCTGCCGTGCATCCAACGAACCGGTGATTTTTCCGAAGGCGCTCCCGCTCGATAGGTTGCTGTTGGGCGCGAGGAAGTTGGTGTGATTGAAGAGATTGAAAAACTCCGCGCGGAACTGGAGCTGTGTGCTTTCGCCCGGCAGGTGGAAACTCTTGTTGGCGGCAAAATCGAGTTGGTTAAACGCCAGCCCGCGGGCAATGTTGCGCCCCGCATTTCCGAACGGGGTGCCCCCAGGGACGGCGAACGCGGCGGCGTTCAAGTAAGGCAACCCGTTCTGCGGTCCGCCGTTGGACAGAATTGGGTTCCCTATCAGATTGGGCCGGTAATTGTTGGCCCCACGGAAATCCTGCTGAATTCCCGATACAGCCAGAATGGCCGCAGGACTATAGACAATCGTGATCGGCTGTCCGCTATCTGCCTGGTTGATGGCGCTGATTTCCCAGCCGCCCAAAACCTGATCGGCTGAGGCCGGCAACGCGTTCAGAAACCGCCGCTGCCTTCCGAAGGGCAATTGATACACAACGCTGGTGGTGTTGTTAAACGTCTGGTCGTAGGCAGACGTGGCCCGCTCGGCGGCCAGATTATAGAAATCCTGCGGAGCGGGAAAGTTGCCGTTGGGATTTTCCAGCGACCCTGACCCGTTGTCGATGGCGTGGGAGTAAGAGAACGAGTTCAGCAACAATAGCCCTGCTCCGTACCGGTGTTCAAACCTTGCCTGCAGGCTGTGATAGTTGCTGGCGCCGCCGTTGAAAGCGTAAGTGATGTCGCCGAATGTGGGAATGGGCCGGTTCTGGGCCAATGTTCCCGTGGTGAACGGATGTGCCTGATTGAAGTTAGCAAAGAGCAGCAGCTTCAATGCATGATTGCCCACATAAGCAATATCAATCAATGTGTCTTTTGCGATTTCGTGCTGGAGAGAAAAGAACCAGGATTCAACGTAGCCGGACTGGTAGTCCTTGGGGACATACGTAATATTGGCCGTAAGCGGGTTGAAATTGCTGGGAGCGGTAATCCCATCTGGATAACCCTGGCCGGTAGTCCTGAAGTTCGCCGCGCGGGGGTTCAGTTGGTTCACAACGGCATTGACTACCTGCGGCCCGTTGATCGGCAACAGATTTCCAGCGCCGGCGCGGTCGTAATGGATATAGCTCACTCCGAAGCCGCCGCGTATGGCCATCTTCTTCATGGGCGAGTAAGCAAAACCCAGGCGCGGCG
>DATMNZ010000163.1:0-9294 GCA_035568495.1 Saccharimonadales bacterium (SeqCode)
TTAGCCTTTAGCCTTTAGCCTTTAGCCTTTAGCCTTTAGCCTTTAGCCTTTAGCCTTTAGCCTTTAGCCTTTAGCCAAACTTGGCCGGAATCGCGGCTGTCCGCCTGATTTCATCATGACCGAACCTTTCAATCCGAAACCGTCTGCGCCGTTGGCGCTCTACTGCCCAGCGTGTGCAGTGGAGGTCACTGACCCTTTGACTTGCGGGGATTGCTCGGCCGTGATCTGCCGGGTGTGCGGAACGCCGCTGGAGTCGGCGGCTGATTTGGGAATGGGGTGAAAAAAAGCAAATGGCAAATGGCAATTGGCGGAAACCTCTTTGCCGCTGATTTACGCTGATAAACACTGATTAAAACTAGTTTGCTCAATGGCCAAATTGCTTAATTACCAAACTACCCAGTTTTCAAATTACCCACTTACCAATTTACCCAATTGCCAAATTCTCTTAGCTCCCAGCACCGCGTCGGTCTCAGCCTAGAATTTGGCCAGCTTCTCCATCGCTTTATACAGGTCTTCTGTCTGGGGCAGAATTACGTCCTCCAACTGCGGGTGGTAGGCAACGAAGGTGTCGGTGGCGGCCACGCGCTTGACCGGGGCGTCTAGGTCTTCGAACAGTTCATCGGCGATGCGGGCGGCGATTTCCGCGCCGTAGCCCCAGCTCTTGGTATCTTCGTGAGCTACGATTACGCGGCTGGTCTTGCGCACCGAGGTGGCGATGGCTTCCCAGTCATAAGGGCTGAGGGTGCGCAGGTCGATCAACTCAACGCTTATGCCGAGTTCCCGCTCAATCTTCTGGGCCGCCTGCAGCGCGCGCGGCACCACGGCGCCGTAGGTAATGACCGACAGATCGCTTCCTTCTTTTACGGTCTTGGCTTTGCCGAAGGGGACCATGTAATCCGGGCCCGGGTATGGGAAGCGTCCAAAAGTCTCACGATAGAGGCGCTTGTGCTCGAGGAACAGCACGGGGTCATCGCAGCGGATGGCGGTGCGCAGCAGTCCGTTGGCATCGAGGGCATTCGAGGGGAAGCAGACCCGCAAGCCGGGGATATGAGTAAAGATGCTCTCGCCACACTGCGAGTGATAGATCGCGCCCCCGGTCAGGTAACCGCCAATGGCCACGCGCACCACCGCCGGGCAGCAGAAATTGCCGTTCGAGCGCCAGCGGACCAGGGCCATTTCGCTGCGTAGCTGGTGCATAGCAGGCCAGATGTAATCAAAGAACTGGATTTCCACCACTGGCTTGAGACCGCGCGTAGCCATGCCAACGGCGCGGCCTATGATGTTGGCCTCCGCCAGGGGTGAATTGAAAACGCGGTCGCTGCCGAATTCCGTTTGCAGGCCGGCGGTCAACTTGAACACGCCACCCTTGCCTTTGACCTGCTTCTGTTTGATGTACTCCTCGCGGCTGGCGTCGGCCACGTCTTCACCGAAGACCACGATGCGCCCATCGCGGCGCATTTCATCTTTCAGGCAGACGTTGATCAGCTCGGCCATGGTCTTGTCGCCGCCTGTCGATTGGGGACCAGACCGCAGGGTGCGCGGATCAAGGTCTTCGGAATAAACGTGCCTGTAGATCGAATCGGTGGCCGGAAACGCGGCCTGCCCGGCCCTATCGCTGGCCGCCTGCACTTCTTCATCGACGGTTTTTTCGAGCTTGTTGATGGCGGCCTCATCGAGAATGTTTTCACGGACCAGAAACATCTGCATGCGCGTGATAGGGTCTTTCTTCGCATCCAGGTCGCGTTCGGCTTCCGGCCGGTATTGGCGCTCGTCATCCGAGAGTGAATGCGAGTACGGACGAATCACATGCCCATGCACCAGAGCGGGGCCCTTTCCCGAACGGCAGTAGTCCGCTGCGCGTTTGAGCGTGGCATAGCTGGCCACCGGGTCGGTGCCGTCACATTCCTCGATCAGCAAATGGGGAAAGCCACTAATCAGCTTGGAAACGCTGCCACCGGCGGTCTGCACTTCCACGGGCACGGAGATGGCGTACTGGTTGTCTTCGATCACGAACAGCACCGGCAGTTTGAGATTGCAGGCAGAGTTCATGGCTTCCCAGAACTCGCCTTCACTGGTAGTGCCGTCGCCGGCGGAGCAGTAGACAATTTCGTCACCCTGGAAGGCGACGTCTTTGAATTGGCGGTAATCTCCGTCATGTTTCTTGGCGGAATCGGGGTGGTGTTGGAAATGACGCCCGGCTTCGGCGCAGCCGACGGCCTGCAAAAACTGGGTGCCGGTGGGCGAAGACTGGGTGACGATATTGAGTTTTCTGTGGCCCCAGTGGGAAGGCATCTGGCGTCCGCCAGAGCTCGGATCATCGGCGCAGCCAAAGGCCTGCAGCAGTTGCTCGTAAGGAGTCACGCCCAGGGCCAGGCACAGAGCGCGGTCGCGATAATAGGGATAGAACCAATCGTAACCGGCCCTCAGCACCAGTGAGGCGGCCACATTGATCGCTTCATGGCCCGCCCCTGATATCTGGAAAAAAATCTTCTGCTGGCGCTTGAGCAGGATCTCACGATCATCGATGCGGCGGGAAAGATACATGGCCCTGTACATCTCGACGAGTTGCTGGCGGGTCAAGCCTTCATAGGTCTTTTCCGCCCGGGCGGGAGTATCCGCTACCGCAGTGGCGCTTTTTCTGGAATCAGCCTTGGTTACGGACATGGAACTCCTTTTTTGTGTGAACGGGATTTACAGAGGTGTACCGGGTATTTTAAACCAAAAGCGCCACCACGGAAGCACGGCGTGGCATAGCCACAACCAAAAATAATTCACCGCAAAGGGCGCTAAGGGCGCAAAGGAAAACCAAGACCTTGGAACACAGCGTGACGAGTTGCAACGAAACCTTTGAAACACAGAGGAACAGAGGAAGCAGAGGATTTTGGGGTTAGTGAGGCGGCTCCGAAATCGTGGTGATCTGCGAGTGTTTTGATGAATAGTGATCCGGAAAGGGGAGCGGCCGCAGTTATCTATCAGTCCCTCGTTGCAGGATGAAAAAAGGGTGATCTTTGGGTACGCCGGGAGGATGCTGTATTACTATCCATCAGAGTCTTCCCATCGGAGTCTTCGCGGCTTGCGACAATTTTTCCGCCGCCTCACAACCCCAAAATCCTCTGCTTCCTCTGTTCCTCTGTGTTTCAAAGGTTTTCGTTGCAACTCGTCACGCTGTGTTTCAACAGTTTTGGTTTTGGTTTTCCTTTGCGCCCTTAGCGCCCTTTGCGGTGGATTGTTTTTGGTTGTAGCTACGTCACGCTGTGACTCCGTGGTGGATTTTGGGCCTTGTGCCTTTCCAAAAAGAGACGATTTCCCCCGAAGACGATAAAATTCCACCATGATGCCTGAAGCTCAGACGGCCCCGCCGGTACAGGGACTGGAAGCTATATCCATCGCCGATTCACACTATGGACTACGGTGCGCGGCGCAGCGTCTGCCGGGCGAGTATGACGACAACTTTCATCTGCTGGGCGCCGATGGAAGCGCCTTCGTGCTCAAAATCATGCACAGCGCCCGCGAGCGCTCTTTTATCGAAATGCAGTGTGCGGCGTTGCAGCATCTGCAGGAACGCGCGCCCCATCTGTCGCTGCCGCGCGTACTTCCCGCCAAGGACGGCCAGATCATCCGG
Source organism: Saccharimonadales bacterium (SeqCode) (assembly GCA_035568495.1). GTDB lineage: Bacteria > Acidobacteriota > Terriglobia > Terriglobales > Acidobacteriaceae > Angelobacter. The sequence goes on from DATMNZ010000163.1 coordinate 3,623, forward strand.
CGAGTGACGCTCGCCGATGGCGATCAGCGATTTGTCTGGATGCTCACCTTTCTTCCGGGAACAGTCCTGGCCAAGATACGTCCGCATTCCAGCGATCTGCTCGAAAGCCTGGGCCGCTTCTTGGGAGAAATGGATACGGCCTTGCAGGATTTCTCGCATCCCGCCGCCGCGCGCTCTCTCAAATGGGACTTGGCGCAGGCCGGATGGATCAGGAAAGATCTGCAAAGAATTCAGGACACTGCACAGCGCCAGATCATCGAGAAGGTGCTTGCTCTCTATGACGCCGAAGCCGCACCTGCCCTTCCCAACCTGCGCCACAGCGTAATCTACGGGGACGCCAACGACTATAACGTGCTGGTCGGCGTTTCGGCCAAAGCCGTGAGCGTGATCGACTTTGGCGACATGCACCATACCGCGACCGTGTGTGAAATCGCAATTGCCGCCGCCTACGCCCTCCTGGAAAAAGACAATCCGCTACAAGCGGCTTCGGCAGTCATCGCCGGATACCACCAAACCCGCCCACTGGATGATGCGGAGATCGCCGTGCTGTTCCCACTGCTGGCCATGCGTCTGGCAGTCAGCGTCGTGAATTCCGCGCAGCGCAAAGCACTGGTTCCCGATGATCCTTATATCACTGTCAGCGAAGCGCCGGCGTGGGCGGCGCTGGAAAAGCTGGCCCAGGTCCATCCGCGATTCGCGCACTACATGTTCCGGGTTGCCTGCGGAAGGCCGGCAGTCCCCGGTAGCATACGGGTAGCAAAGTGGCTGGCAGAGAATGCAGCTCAGGCGGCCCCGGTCATCGGTATCGACCTGCGCATACAGCCGGTCAAGGTCTTCGACCTCAGCGTGGGCAGCGTATTTCTGGGCGCCAACCCGGAGAATGCTCAGGTTGAAGCCCTTTCGAACGCCATCTTTGCAGAGATGAAAAAAGCTGACGTCAAAGTAGGCGTGGGCCGATATGACGAGGCACGCCTGCTCTATACTTCCCCGCTTTTTTCCGGGGGCGGGAAACCTACCGATGAGCGCCGCACCATCCACCTGGGGATCGACCTTTTTTGCCCCGCCGGAACTCCGGTCTACGCGCCTCTTGATGGCACGGTTCACATCGTCGCCCACAATGCCGCACACCTTGATTACGGCCCGGTGGTCATCCTGAAGCACTCGACCGGCGATGGCGTGGAGTTCTTCACGTTGTATGGCCATCTGAGCATCGAAAGCCTTTCGAGGGTACACGCCGGAGATCAGATCGCCAAGGGCCAAAAGATTGCTTCTCTCGGGAAAATGGAAGAGAACGGAGGCTGGCCTCCGCATCTGCACTTCCAGATCATCGTTGACCTGCTCGATTACGGCAGCGATTTTCCCGGAGTCGGCAAGGCCTCAGAGCGCAGCGTGTGGCTGGGCCTGTCGCCCGGTCCCAATCTGCTGCTGGGCATCCCGGCGGAACGATTTCCGGAAAGCGACCCCGGTCACACTGGAACTATGGCGGCGCGCAAGGCGCTGCTGGGACCGAACCTCTCCGTGTCGTACAAGCGCCCTCTGAAAATCGTCCGGGGCTGGCGACAATACCTCTACGATGAAACCGGCCGGGCTTATCTCGATGTATTCAACAACGTGCCACTGGTGGGGCACAGCCATCCGCGCGTGGTGCGGGCAGTGCAGGAACAACTGGGCCTGCTCAACACCAATACGCGCTATCTTCACGACAACGTGGTGCGCTATGCCGGGCGCCTGACGCGGCGGCTGCCCGGGCCGCTGCGGTCCTGCTACTTCGTAAATTCCGGTAGCGAGGCCAACGAACTCGCGCTGCGCATGGCGCGCGCCCGAACGGGCCGCAAAGACGTCATCGTCCTCGAACACGCCTACCACGGCAACACCAGCACACTGATCGACATCAGCCCTTACAAGTTCGGCGGCCCCGGAGGCCACGGACGCAAACCGTGGGTCCACGTTGCACCCATCGCCGATGACTATCGCGGTCTCTATCGCCAGGGCGAAGCTGACCTGGGCATCAAGTATGCAAGGCATGTTGCAGAGATTCTCGAAGAACTTCGCGCCCAGGGCGGAGGCCCCGCCACCTACATCGCTGAATCATTGCCCAGCATTGCCGGCCAGGTGGTGTTCCCGCCTGGCTATCTCGGTGAAGTCTACCGGCACGTGCGAGCTGCCGGTGGAGTGTGCATCGCCGATGAAGTACAGGTCGGCTTCGGCCGCCTGGGTTCGCATTTCTGGGGATTCGAATCTCAAAACGTCATTCCCGACATCGTGGTCATGGGCAAACCCATCGGCAACGCATTCCCCTTGGCAGCGGTAGTCACAACGCCGGAAGTTGCCGCAGCCTTCGATAACGGCATGGAATACTTCAATACCTTTGGCGGAAATCCCGTGGCCTGCGCCGCTGGTCTGGCGGTGCTCGATGTGGTGGAAGGCGAAGACTTGCAGGCCAATGCCCTGCGTGTAGGCAACTACCTGATGGAAAAACTCAAGGCCATGCAGGCACAGTATCCGCTGATCGGCGAAGTACGCGGCGCGGGCCTGTTTCTGGGGATCGATCTGGTGCTCGACCGCGAAACCCGTGAACCGGCTACCCAGGAAGCCAAACATGCGGTCAACCGCCTGCGCGATCTTGGCATCCTGGCCGGGACGGATGGCCCCCACGAAAATGTAATCAAGCTGCGCCCCGCGCTCATTTTTTCCGAGGCCGATGCGGAGCTGTTTGTGGAAACGCTGGGCGAGGTGCTGGGGGAGACAAGAATTAGCCACGAATTTACACGAATGAACACGAATTGAAGAAGGAATTTGGTAAGTGGGTAATGAAGAATTTGGTAAGTGAGTAATTGGGTAATTGGGTAATTGGAAAATCGATTCAATGCCTGGTAGCTTCGGAGAGCAAGACTGACTCATCTCAATTACCCACTTACCAAATTACCCACTTACTAAATTCTTCCGAGCACCCTGCCTCTCGTGAAATCCTACTTGACTTCCAGCTTGTGTTTTTCCAACAACTGTCCAGTGGCGCGGTCGACTCCTGCCAGGGCCTTCCGATAAGCGATTTGGGATTGCAGCAGGGCCTGTTCGGCCTGGGCTAGCTGGTCTTGGGCGTCGAGGACGAAGAAAATTGTCTGCGCTCCGAGTTCGTATTTCCGCTCCTCCGTGGCCAGGGTCTTGGCGGTCAGATCGCGGGACGATTGGCTGGCCGCCATCAGGAGCTCCGCCAATTCCAAATCATGCACGGCATTTTTCACATCGATGCCGACGTTTTGCTGCAGGCTGCGCATCTGGTAGAGGGCGCGTTTCTTGGTCACCAGGGCCGTACCCAGGTCCGCGGCGGCCGCGTTGTTGCGTACCGGCAATCTTAATTGCAGACTGACGCCATAGGTGGGAAACCCGAAACCGCCGAGTTGCGCCAGAGAATCCGTAAAACCTCCGGCGGAAAGCAGCGCGCCGTTTCTGTCGAAGACTGTGCCGCCCACACCGCTGGTTCCATAGGTTGCGCTCAGGTTCACGTCGGGACGGAGGTTGTTACTGGCGAGCCTCACGGTATCGTCATCAATCGAAAGCTGCTGGCGCTGGGCCTCCAGTTCAGGCCGGTTCTTTACCGCCTGAGCGAGGGCGTCTTGCAGGTCGATGGCGGCAAGCGCGCCTGGGGCTTCGGCCTTGTCGGTCAACTCCAGGTCAAGCGCGCCGGCGCGTGCATCAAGATCGGCGCCGAGGGCCTGGCGGAAAGCATCCTGCGCGCGCTTCAGGCTGTATTCGGCCTGAAGCACGGCGATCTTGCGCTGCGCTACCTTGGATTCCGAACGGTAGATTTCCAATGGCGACAGGGCGCCCAATTCCAGAGCGCGCTTGTCGTGCTGGTAGCTGGCTTCGGCGCGCTCCTGCGACTTGCGCAGCACGTCCACCGACTCGGCCGCCTGCACCACGTCCCAATACTCGCCGATGATTCTGGCCACGGTCTCGTTCAACTGCGCGGCAAACATGGCCTGCGACTGTTTGATGCTGCGCTGTGCAATCACGATGGGAGCGCGGTTGACGAACAGGCCGGCCTTGCGCCACAGGGGCTGCGACAGCGAGAACGTCAGCCCCGAATTGAAGGAAGGATTCACCGTGGCAAAACTGCTGTTGGTGGTGAGACGCGTTGTATTGAAGCCCACACCCAATGCGGTCCCAGTCTCAAATAGCTGGGAAAAACCGACAGTTGAATTCTGGTTCAGGGTGCTCAGGGTTGACGCGCCGATGAGGCTTGAGGTGCTGGGGAAAACCGAGCGCGTGGGCGCAAACCCGGCGGTCAGGACGGGGTCGAAGGGCGAATGCGCCCGCTGCACGGCAAAGCGGGCAATGTCGAACTGGGCGCGGTCCACGTTGACATCGCTGTTGTTCAGCAACGCCAGCAGCAGAGCGTCTTCGATGCTCAACCGCAGCTTGCCGTTTACCACGTACTCTTCCATGTGGCTGGGCCCGGGGAGCTGCGCGAGCGGCGCCGGTCTCTGGAACATATTGGAAGATTGGCTGAGGGGCTGGACCACCTGGGCGCTGGCGCAGGCGACAGCCCAGAAAAACAGCAGAGCAAGAGTATGCTTTTTCATCTGCATTCCCATGAGAAATTGATTATTCGTACCGGATGGCCTCCACCGGATCAAGGCGGGCCGCCTTGCGGGCCGGATAGATGCCGAACAGCAGACCGACAGAGACGGAAAACAGGAACGCCAGCAGGATGGAGCTGATGGTAGTGACCGTCGACCATCCCGCGAGCCAGGCGATCATGCGGGAGATTCCAAAACCGAAACCAATGCCGATCAGCCCACCCATCAGCGAAATGAGCACGGCTTCAACCAAAAACTGGCGCACCACGTCCCGCTGGCGCGCGCCGAGAGCACGGCGGACTCCGATCTCCCGGGTGCGCTCCAGAATGCTGGCCAGCATGATATTCATGATGCCGATACCGCCCACCAGCAGAGAGATCGAGGCGATGGCCACCATCACCAGGTCGAAGATGTGCTGGGTGCGTTGCTGCTGGGCCAGTAGTTCAGCGGGAGCGATCACGCTGAAATCGCCGGCATCGCGGTGCGAAGTATTCAGCAGCGACCGCACGATGTCGGAAGCGGGCAGGGTCTCAAGGGACGAAGACATCTGCAGATAGATACCGTCAATTTCATCTTTCAGATTGCTGCGGCTGTCAGCGAGGCGCAGCAGGGCGGCATTGAGCGGAACGTAAATCAGATTGTTGAGGTCTTGGGCGGGCAGGGGCCCGGCCGCGCTCTGGGTGCTGATCTGCGACCCGGTCACACCGATCACGCGAAACCATTGCTCGTTGACCTTCACGTACTGGCCTATGGCTTCGGTCTGGCCAAACAACGCCTCCCGCGCTCCGCGCCCCAGCACCGCTACCGGAGCAGCGCGCTGGCTCTCCTCTTCGTCAAAAAACCGTCCGGCGGCCAGGGCCAGGCCGGCAATCTGGCGGTAGTTAGGGCGCACGCCGTAGACCACCGGCATATCATGGGCGGGCTTGGGCACCATGCGGCTGGGCACAAACCGCTTGCGGGGCGTGGCCTCCACCACGTTGCTGACATTGGAGCGGATCACGCGGAAGTCGCGCAGCGTAAGCCCTTGGGAAAGTTTGCGCACCTTTTCCAGGTCTTCCCAGGCGCTGGCTTCGTGGGCCTCAACGATGACAT
>DATMNZ010000164.1:0-9701 GCA_035568495.1 Saccharimonadales bacterium (SeqCode)
ACAACGTCCATCTTCTGACGCGAGACCGTACGATTCTAAATTCGAAGATTGTGCCGTTTGCGAAATGATGACAAGAATGATCCACCGCAAAGGACGCGAAGGACGCAAAGGAAAAGACAAAAGCTGGGGATGTTGCCGCTGAGAGAATTTGCCTAAGAAACGAAGAAACTCGGGGGGAAGAGTAATTCGGCGATGAAGAGCGGAGGCCAGCGCGCCACCGGTCGACTGCCGATCCGGCAAGAATTTGGGTTTTGGCGGCCTGAAGTGGTACCCTAATGAATGTCTGCTTTGCGCGCCCGTAGCTCAGCTGGATAGAGCGGTTGCCTCCGAAGCAACAGGCCGGGAGTTCGAATCTCTCCGGGCGCGCCATTCCTTCAATATATGATGACGCCATCCGAACGCGATTTCGCCCTCAATCAACTTGACCAGACACGGGAGCGCCTGCTGCGGGCCGCGCAGGGGCTTTCGCGAGAACAACTCTTATACCGTCCCGAGCCGGGCCGGTGGTCGGTAGCCGATAACGTCGAGCATCTGGTTGTGGCTGAAGGACGCCTGATAGGCCTCATGGAGAAACTCTTACAAGAACCTCCCGACCTTATCACCCGGAGCGCCTTAGACGACGGACAGGTGGTCGCCAAAGTTGGAACGGTCGAGAGCCGGGTGCAATCTCCCGAACACGCCCTGCCAACGTCGCGGTGGTCCACCGAGGACCTGTTACCGGAATTCGAAAAGACGCGACAGCGCACACGCAACTTCGTCAGCACCACGGACGGAGATCTACGGCATCATTTTGTACGACACTTCCTGTTTGGAGATCTCGACTGCTACCAGTGGTTTCTCCTTATCGGCGCGCATTGCAACCGGCATAGCGCGCAGAGCGAAGCGGTGATTGCTTCACCCGGTTTCCCGCGCCAGAATGAGCGGACAGCGGCGCGATGACCCTGACTGAGCGCGCATTCGCCTGGGCGCAGCTCGATAGCAGCAAGGTATACATAGGATGACGCCACCCGAACGCGATTTCGCAATCAATCAACTCGATCAGACGCGGGCACGCCTGCTGCGCGCCGTGCAGGGACTTTCACCAGAACAACTCCTATACCGCCCCGGGCCGGACCGGTGGTCGGTAGCCGAGAACGTCGAGCATCTGGTTGTTGTCGAAGGACGCCTATTGGACGCCATGGAGAGACTCTTACAAGGGCCTCCCGACCTTATCACCAAGGGCGCCGTGGACGACGGACATCTGGTCACCAAAGTAGGAACAGTCGTGGACCGGGTGAAATCGCCCGCACACTCCCAGCCAACATCGCGGTGGTCCACCGAGGAACTATGGCCGGAATTCGAAAAAGCCCGGCGGCGTACGCGCAACTTCGTCAGCACCACCGACGGAGATCTACGGCGCCATTTTGTACCGCACTTCGTCTTTGGGGACCTCGACTGCTACCAGTGGATTCTGTTTATCGGCGCGCATTGCAACCGGCATAGCGCGCAGAGCGAAGCGGTGATAGCTTCGCCCGGTTTCCCGCGCCAGCATGAGAAGACAGCGGCGCGGTAACTCCGGCAGAAGGGCGCATCGCCCAGGCGCGGCTCGGCGTTTTTGCCTTCCCAGCGGCGCGGCGCGAAGCTGTACCCTGATACCCGCAAGAGTGAAGAAGGCCTTGACCGTTTCACACGGTCGCGGTTTTGAACGGTGGCAGATGAATCGGGACCGCTTCCCGCCGGTTCCGTCGATAGACGCGAAAGTCGCTGTCAACTGTGATAACAGTGTGCCGGGGATAAAGTTCGCATGGGACTCCTGCAATCCTACGCCGGCAAGAGCACATGGGAGCCTGAGGCGAAGCGGTGCGCCGAGCAAGCGGTGGCTACCATCCAGAACAGCGTAAAAGATAGCGGGCCGGCGCCGGAGAACCCGTGGGCCCTGACAAGACAGGTTCTCCGGCACGGCCAGGCCGAAAAGTCAGAAGGGCCGATTGTTGTAACGCCTTTTGGCAGTACCAGTGTTGCCCGAAAGTAAGCCGAGAATCCGGTCTGGCAGCGAGGCCGTAGCGTTTACGATGATCGAAGAGGGAGAAAGTCCATTTGCCGGCCCCTTGGGTAGAGGGGTGAAAGCCAACCCTTAGCGACGTTAACCCTTAGCAACTAAGAGCAGGAAACGGTGAGGATCGTGTTTGTGAGCAATAGGAACGAGAAGATGGCATTCCTCAGCACCCCGCCGAGTAGCGCAGCACCTGCAACCGCCGTCATCAGCAGGAAACCTTCATCCCCGATCCAGGATTTGTCTTTTGCCACGGGCCTGGCAGTTGTCTATTTCATAGCAGGCAAACTGGGCCTGACACTGGCCTCCGTGCATCCCAGCGCCACTGCAGTGTGGCCGCCCACGGGAATCGCGCTGGTAGCGTTTCTTACGCTCGGCTACCGTGTGTGGCCAAGCATCTTCGTTGGCGCACTCTTAACCAACCTGACGACCGCGGGTTCACCGGCTGTCTGCCTGGGAATTGCCGCCGGGAACACATGCGAAGGCCTTCTGGGTTGTTACCTGCTCAACCGGTTTGCGGGAGGGCGGGAGGCTTTTGAACATCCAAAGGGTATTCGCCGATTTGCGCTTCTTGCGGCAATGTTGAGCACAACGGTGAGCGCGACGTTCGGCGTAACCAGTCTATCTCTCGGTGGTTTTGCGAGTTGGGCCAACTACGGCGTGATCTGGCTGACGTGGTGGCTGGGAGATGCTGCCGGGAACTTGATTGTGGCTCCTTTGCTGATTTATTGGGGCCCACTGGCGCGACTCACGCTGCCGCGGCCGAAGTGGAACCGGGAGCGCGTGTTGGAGGGAGCGGCCTTGCTGCTATGCCTGTTTCTAGCCGGGCAGATCGTGTTCAGCGGACTCTATGTGCCGAAAAGCCGACACTATCCGCTGGAATTTTTGTGCCTGCCGGCAGTGATGTGGGCGGCGTTCCGTTTCCGTCCGCGGGGGGCAGCGCTGGCAGTGGGGCTATCGTCGGCAATCGCGATTCACGGCACATTGCTGGGCTTCGGACCGTTCGTGCGAGAGACGCAGAACGAGTCTCTTCTGTTGCTGGAAGCGTTTACAGGCGGGACCGCCGCCATTGCACTGATTCTGGCCACAGTGGTGGAGAAGCACAAGCAGACCGAAAATCTGGCCCTTCACCTGGCGGTGACCGATCCGATGACCGGCTTAGCCAACTACCGAAAACTCCTGGAAGTCCTCAACGCGGAAATCAAACGCTCTGACCGGACGGAAAGACCTTTTGCCCTGCTCTTAGTGGACCTGGATGGGCTGAAGAAGATCAACGACGCCCATGGCCATCTGGTAGGCAGCCGCGCCCTCTGCCGGGTCGCCGCAGTGGTTCGTTCCCATTGCCGATCCACGGACACCGCAGCCCGCTATGGCGGCGATGAGTTTGCCGTGGTTTTACCCGAGGCCAACGCAAAAGCAGCCGAACAGGTGGCGCAGAGGATCTGCGCACGGGTCGCCATGGATCCCGAGGCCCCTCGCCTTTCCGTTAGCGCCGGGGCCGCGGTCTTCGGAAGCGGTGGGACAACCGTCGAAGAACTGTTAGGCGCAGCCGACCACGCCTTGTATGCGATGAAGGGACAGCACAGCAAGAAAAGTAGCCAAGCCGGCGGCTGACCTTATGGCCCGGAATCCCGATGAACAGCGAGAACCAACCTTACTTCAACTCCATGATGATGGCGCGCTGCTTTCCCTTGACCAGTATTTCGGTGTGGATGCGGTCGCGGAGGTTGAACCTGACTGTACCGCGCGTGTAGGAGTTCACGATAACTTTCCCGTCCTGAGCGGTCGATTGCACATCTCCTTCATCGAGGAACACCACAACGACGTCCTTATCGTGGAAGTGCATCGGAGTGGCGACACCCGGAGTCCAAGCATAATCCCAGACTATCACGCGCGCATTTTCGAGGAGTTTCTTCGAGCCGGGCCGTGGAAACGCCAGTGGATAGCCGGACTTATTCGCGATTGGGGCCACCGGATGGTCTTTCAGATCTATCACTATCGATCGTGCGGTGATTTTCGGCGGCGCGCCTTTGGGTAGGAACGCGGCGCTACCCGACAAGGACACGACCACGGCATCCAGTGGCTGCGCAGTTGTGGAGGCGGGTACATCCCAGACGGCGACACGGTCGTTTTCAATCAATGGTTTCACAGCCGTTTGCGGGACGGTCAGGAACAGCATTACTGAGAGCAGGAGAGTCAACGGCATGGGGCGCCTTTCAGGGAATGGGATGCACAGCGAAACTGTGCCTCCACATGATAAGCCGGGCTCGCATGAGTGTGAAGGGCCAGCATTGGATGTGTTCGGGTGTATGGGCCGGGGAAGTTCTCGAGGTAAGTTACTCTTCCTCGTGGTCACCGCACTAATTTGAGCCAGCCCCAGGGCTTCGGGAAGACATCCCTTATCCGATCACATTCGACTGGAGGCCTTCACTGCTTCCGTCGAACGGGCGCGGAACTCCGGCACTACCAGCGCCTGTTCCAGTGTGGGCTCGTTCCAGTTGGAGAGAATGATGGACATCTGGTCCGCCCGTTCTCGGGCCCCGGTCTTCTGATAAGCAAGCACCAGCAAATTCATCGAAATCGGATTGCGTGCATCTTCTTCGAGGTGCGGCAAGGCGTCTTCGTACTTGCCTTCCGCCATCATGACTGCTCCGGCAGCACCATCGTAGGCAATCCGAATGACCTGATCGTGGGTGGATTCGGCCAGCTCCCGGAGACGATCAAGGGTCGAGACGGCCGCGGCGGTATCGCCGCTATGGGCGGCGCGCGAAGCACGTTGCCGCAGCACCACGGCCAGCTCTTGGTGGCGTGCCGTCTTGGGCAGCGGGTGAGAATGCTGCTCCTGAATGACTTCTTCCGCCTTGGCCAGCAGCTCCATCGCAGAAGCGTCGTTCGTCTGGTACGACGCCATGATGCGATAGGCCTCGGCTTCGGGAACGGCGAGATCGTTTTCGTGCGCCTGGCGGGCCATATTCAGGAAGGCATCGTCCGCGCGTGCGTAGTCGTTTTCCCGGATATAGGTAGTGGCCGACTGCAGGGCCCAGTTGGCGGCCTCCATTTTAGATTTAGCTTGCTGGATGGCCAGCGCATACTCGGTGCGCGCACTCGGTTCGTCGCCCATCAGTGCATAGGTATCGGCGATGCCCAGCTGTGAAAATACGAATCCGGGGTCGATCTGGAGAGAAGCATGGTAGTGGACAAGGGCATCGTCAAATTTGCCGGCCATGCGCAAAATCTCCGCATACGAATCCTGCGGATTCGACTCGTGGGGAAGCAGGGCCACATAACGGCGCATGGCCGCAAACGCTTTGTCGAACTTGCGGACCCGCGCATAGCAGTACGCCAGCTCATTCAAGGGCGGGGCAAACCCGGGGTTCAAACGGATGGCCCGTTCGAGCATGGGAATGGCCATGGCGAGCTCTTGCTGGTTTTCGACCCAAACCGCGCCCAGCCAAGCCAGGAATTTGTCACCTGGATAGAGCTTCTCGACCTCGTTCATGGCCTGAATGGCCGGAATCATATTGCCTTCGCTGGACTTGACCAGCCAGTCGATGACCAACCTTTCGCCACGGCTTACCTTGGAACGGGCGGCGATGGCGTGATCGCGCGCGGAAATCTGCTCGGCGGGATCGACCGAGGGATCCACGGAGACAAAGACCATCATAATGTGGGCCATGCCAAAATTAGGATCAAGCTGCACGGCCTTGCGGAAATCCTCCATGGCCTCGGGCCCGTGCAGGTTTTGCAGCTTGAGCAGTCCAGAGGCAAACAACCGGCGCGCCGGAGCCGATCTCGTCGTGATGGGCAGTTTTCGCGGTTCTTCGCGCAGCGTGATCGTTTTTGCCGCCAGAGTCATGAGTGGCATCAGCCACAAGCAGAGCAACATCGCAACGATTCGGAAGGGGCTGTAAGTTGTTCGAGACATTAAGGCTTTCCAATACTTAACTAGACTTGAGATCGTCTGAAACAATAGCGCAAGCGCAGAGAGTCTCAAAGTTACAGAGGTAATGATTGGTACTGTGATCAAGAGATTCAGTAAACATCGTCTCGGATCGGGACATCTGGACATCGGGTATTCGGGACATCGGAAAGGACCCTTACAGCGGATTGGCGCGGATGAACGCGGATAAGAATCAGTTGAAGCCCTAACCAAAAAACAAGGGCCCTGGCCGTAAATGAACGCCGATGAGCACGAATGGAAACTGGTTCCTGCATCCGCGTTCATCCGCACCAATCCGCAGTAAGTGCTCTTTGGCGGCTTCGTCGCGCGGCAGTGGCGCTGCAAGTATCTTCCTGCCTTCCGGAGCCTTCCGGAAGTGACCAAGTGACCCAAGGCAAATGATGCTATAATTTTCTGGGTCAATACAGGCGCCGGGTGGCGGCCCAACATATTGACTTTGCAAGGGGTTTCAGGAGGATCGCATCGACAAACGTTTTATTCGCATGAATGACCGTATCCGCGCGAGAGAGATTCGCGTGATCGATGCGGATGGAAACCAGCTAGGAGTCATTACTCCCCAGGACGCGCTGCGGAAAGCACGGGAGCAAAATCTTGATCTGGTCGAGATTTCACCCAACGCCGTTCCGCCGGTTTGCCGGATCATGGATTACGGCAAATTCCTTTATGAGCAGGAAAAAAAGGACCGCGCCGCCAAGAAGAACCAGAAACAGATCGTCCTGAAAGAAGTTAAATTCAGCGTCAACGTAGACGAACACGATTACGTCACCAAAAGGAACCACGTGTTGAGGTTCCTTTCGGAAGGCGACAAGGTGAAAGCCAGCCTGCGCTTTCGCGGACGGGAAATGGCCCACCAGAACTTGGGACGCAACGTGCTCGAGCGGCTGATCACCGAGGTGGGCGACAAGGGAATCGTGGAATTCCGGCCGCGCATGGAAGGCAACACCATGCATGCCATCATTGCCCCGCAGAAGCAGATTCCCGGCGGCAAGAAGCCACCGGAAAAGCCGCAAACCCAGACCCCAACGAATGCCGGACCATGAGCTGGCGTTGCGGCGCACAAACGGATTTCACGCAATTGAAGTAAAGAATTGAGAGAGCGCAACCATCTGAGCGCGGTTGGGCCTCCTGAGAAGTGAACTTATGCCTAAAATGAAAACCCATAAGGGCGCGGCCAAACGTTTCAAGAAGACCGCCAGCGGCAAGATCAAACGCGGCAAGGCCTTTAAGCGCCATATCCTTACCTCCAAGGCCACTAAGCGCAAACGCCATCTCGACACCGATACATTGGTGAGCGAAGCGGATGCGCCTAAAGTGCGGAGGATGATCCCGTACTAATTGGCAGTCAGCACTCAGCTTTCAGCATTCAGCCCTGGGACCTTGCGGTAAAGGCAAGCGAGTTGGGGCGGCTCCTGATGAGCGGATTCAGAGACTGCCTTGAGATTCGGGACGGAATCGGGCCCGCCTGATATTGATTTTGTCAGCGCAGAGGCCGTGATCCGGAACATAACAGCGAGCGAAGAGGGCCGAGAGACTTTCCCTTCAGCCGCCACAATCGCCGGGGAATTCCGGCATGAAAAAGGAGCACTATGCCTCGGGTAAAACGTGGTACCAAGCGCCGCCAGCGCCGCAAAAAGATATTAGAGCGCGCTAGCGGTTATTTCCTGACAAAATCAAAACTCTACAGGTCGGCCAAAGAGTCGGTCGAGCGCGGGCTGAAGTTCGCCTTCACCGGCCGCAAGCAGAAGAAGCGCCAGTACCGGTCCATCTGGATCGTCCGCATCGGCGCCGCCGCCAAACAGAATGGCATCAGCTACAACATGTTTATCAGCGGCCTCAAAAAGGCCGCCGTGGAACTCGACCGCAAAGTGCTGGCCGAAATTGCCACCAGCGATGCTGCCGCTTTTACCGCGCTGACCGAAGTGGCGAAGAAGGCGAATGCGTCGAAGTAGCAGGTGGCTTTTAGCTGCTGGCTGCTGGCTTTTAGCCTTTAGCTCTTAGCCTTTAGCGGCGGGTATTTGGTGCTTAGTAATTGGTACTTGCTACTTTAGCTGCTTTACTTTGATGGGGCGTCTGCTCCTCTCTTGGTTGCGGGTGCTTCGATGGCAACGATGCACCCGCCGCGTTTGGCTGGTTGTATTGCGATGCCTCAGTATACGGTTCCCAAACTCGAAGACTATTCGCCTGTCGCCCTTGATCGGGCCGCGCAGGAATTGCTGGCTGCTGTGCGCCAAGAGGCCACGGCGATCTCCGGTGAAAACGAGTATCGGGAATTCCGTGACCGCTGGATGGCCCGCAAGAACGGCATCCTCACGCAGATCAACGATCTATGGCTGAAGGCTGCGCCCGGCCCTTCCAAGCGCGATGTGGGCGCGCGCGTCAACCAACTTAAAGGCGAGGTCGAGCAGGCGGTGGAATCGGCCCAGCAACGCGTTGGCGGCGCAGCGTCGGCGGCGCGGCTCGATTCCGAGCGGGTCGATATCACTCTGCCAGGCATCCATCGCAGGCTGGGAGCCGAGCACCCGGTCATCAAGACCATGCACGAGATCGTCGGGGTCTTCCGCGCACTGGGTTACTCGGTGGCCGAAGGGCCGGAAATCGAGACCGATTACTACAATTTTGAAGCGCTGAACTTTCCGCCCAATCATCCGGCGCGCGACACGCAGGATACGATCTTCATCTCCGGACAGGAAGCCAAGCAGCAACGGGACCGGCTGCTATTGCGCACCCATACATCCCCGGTGCAGATCCACACCATGGAAACGCAGAGACCGCCCATCCGCGTGGTGGTGCCGGGCAAGGTGCATCGCGCGGATACGGCCGACGCCACCCATTCACCGATCTTCCATCAGGTGGAAGGGCTGGCCGTGGACACCGGCATTACTTTCTCCGATCTCAAAGGCACGCTCGATCACGCGATGAAGCTGCTGTTCGGATCGAGTGTGAAGACGCGTTTTTATCCATCGTTCTTCCCTTTCACCGAACCCAGCGCCGACGTACAGATCACCTGCTTCAAATGCGGAGGCCCAGGATGCCGCCTGTGCAAGATGAGCGGCTGGATCGAACTACTGGGCTGTGGCATGGTCGATCCGGGAGTGTTCAAGTTCGTAGAAAGCAACGGCTACAACGCGCAGAAGATCAGCGGTTTCGCTTTCGGCATGGGCGTGGAACGCATCACCATGCTCAAATACGGTATTGATGACATCCAACTGCTCTTTCAAGGCGATGTGAGGTTTTTGGAACAATTTAGCAGTTAGCAATTAGCAGTCAGCCATGACACAGATTGGTAATTGCCAAAATCGGGTAATCTGGCAATTGGACTGCGGTACGGCCGCGATGCCGGAATTGCTTTCAACCGATACACCAGCCCGAATGCGCGATGACCGATTGCCAGATTTCAGGAGTCACCAATAGGAATCACCAATCGGCTTCATGGCTGAATGCTGAGTGCTGAATGCTAATGGCTAATTGCTATTTGCTAATTGCTTTTACACTATGCGTATCTCACCCCAATGGCTAAAACAATTCGTTGACCTCGCCGTCAACGACGCCCAGCTCGCCGAAGATCTTACTCTGGCGGGTGTGGCGGTGGAGTCTGTCCGGCAGGTGGATGGCCATACGATCTTTGAGATGGAGATCACCACCAACCGTCCGGATGCGATGTGTCATTACGGAGTGGCCCGCGAATGCTCGGCGATCTATGACATTCCG
>DATMNZ010000165.1:0-30139 GCA_035568495.1 Saccharimonadales bacterium (SeqCode)
CGCGTCGAATTAAAGCCGGCCATTGCGGAGATGAAGCATCGTGGCGTACGCGTGGCCGCCGCCGGGTCGCACAAAGGCCGTCCGCTGGACCAAGTTGATCTCACCGGGCCTGTGGCGCTCATCATCGGCAGCGAAGGCGCCGGAGTGCCAGCCGATCTACTGGCGCAGGCCGATGAGTTGATTACCATTCCTCATTCCACCCAGGTTGATTCTTTGAACGCCGGAATCGCGGCAGCGGTGCTGCTGTATGAAGCGAGAAGGCAGAGGGGAATCAAGATCGGGTGATCTGAATGATCGGGTGATCTGGTGATCGGAGGAGCTGCGGGGTAGAATCGGCTTACGCCTCTAGTGCTTGATCGTGCGTTAGGTTATGAGTGTCAGACTACGCACTAGAATTCCAAAGAACAAAACAGAACGACGATATTTTCAGTCGTTCCGATCAACCGATCACCAGATCACCCGATCCACCGATTCCTATGGGTCTATTCCAATCATCCCCGCAACCCAGCCCTCTGGCCGAGCGCATGAGACCGCGCACACTGGATGAATTTGCCGGACAGGAGCAGATTCTTGCTCCGGGGAAGCCGTTGCGTTTACAGATCGAGCGCGATGATCCGGGGTCGATCCTGTTCTGGGGACCGCCGGGTGTGGGTAAGACTACGCTGGCCAAGATCATCGCCCACATGACCAAGGCGGAGTTCATCGAGTTTTCCGCTGTGCTTTCCGGCATTAAGGAAATCAAACAGGTAATGGCGGACGCGGAAAAGGCCCGCCAGTATGGCACACGCACCATCCTGTTCATCGACGAGATCCATCGCTTCAACCGGGCGCAGCAGGATGCCTTCCTGCCGCACGTGGAGCATGGCAATATCCGGTTGATCGGCGCAACCACTGAGAATCCGTCGTTCGAGATCAACGGCGCCCTGCTCTCACGCTGCCGCGTCTATATTCTGAAAGCGCTGACCGAAGAGCAGATCGTCGGGCTATTGCGGCGGGCGCTGGAGGATTCCGGACGCGGCCTGGGCGCGCTGAAAGTCCAAGCCAGTGACGATCTCTTGCGCCAGATAGCCGTGTATTCGAGCGGCGACGCGCGGGCAGCCTACAACGTGCTCGAAGTGGCAGTGGCCACCGCCGGTGAAGGCGGAATGCTCACCGGCGACATTCTGAAAGACACGCTGCAGAAGAAGGTCCTGCTCTATGACAAATCTGGCGAGCAGCACTTTAACCTGATTTCCGCTCTGCACAAATCAGTCCGCAACAGCGACGTGGATGCCTCGCTCTACTGGCTGGGACGGATGCTGGAGTCAGGTGAAGACGCGCTCTACATCGCCCGGCGGGTGGTGCGTATGGCCTCCGAAGACATCGGACTGGCCGCCCCAGAGGCGCTGAATCTATGCCTCTCGGCCAAAGACGCCATCGACTTTCTGGGAATGCCGGAAGCCGCGCTGGCCCTGGCCCAGGCCGTGGCCTATCTGGCGCTGGCGCCGAAATCCAACGCGCTCTATACGGCCTACGGCAAGGTGCTGGAAGACGTGGAGAAAACTTCGGCTGAGCCGGTGCCGTTGCATATCCGCAATGCTCCTACCGGGTTCATGAAACAGATTGGTTACGGCAAAGGATACCAGTACGCGCACGACCTGGAATCGAAGGTCGCCGACATGGATTGCCTGCCGGACAACCTGCGCGGACGCCGGTATTACCATCCCACGCAGGAAGGGCGGGAGAAGCTGCTGGCGCAGAGGCTGGAGGAGATACGGAGGTTGCGGGAAGATCAAAAACGCACCACGGAGGCGCGGAGTCACGGAGAAAAGCAAAACCCTTGAAACACAGCGCGACGTACCGCAACCAAAACCTTTGAAACACAGAGGAACAGAGGGAACAGAGGATTTTTGGGGGGTGAGGCGGCTCCAATCTCTCAATCCAATGTCATTCCGAACCGCGGAGCGGTGAGGAACCTGCTCCGCCGCGCTCCGAGGACAACCATGCTGAGAGTTCCGGAGGGCGTTGGGATTGGCATGAAATGCTCAATCTCCTTACGCTCCACACGGGTGACTGCATCTTTGGACCGCTATATGCGCATGTCGTTTTCGCTTAAGGGGCGGTCCACTGTCCGAAACTCGTAATACTGGTATTCGCTCAAGAAAATCCTCCGCGCCAATAGCGGTAGGCCGCGATCCACTCCACCCCTTCAGGGAAAGGTGATGGCAGCGGGAGCTCAAGAACAGAAATCTTCTGGCGGACCTTGTCCTTCCTGCACACAGCCACAATCTCATTGGCTTGCGTGAGTTCAATGCTTTCGACAATTACCTCCACAGAAAGGACATTGGTCAGGAATGGCACACGAAGGTTTTCTTCGACCATATTGAAGAATCCCATTGCCTGTTCAGACTCGTCGTAAGCATCCACGATTGCCTGTTCCACGAGCGCATTGAGTTTCGACTTGCTTATGTGTGGACCGTGCCTTTGCAGTCCGGCCTTGCTTCTTGTGCTTTTGCGGCGCAGCAAGGTTGGTTTCTTAGGATACTTCTTGCGCACAATCCTCCTCGTGGAAACGCTGGGTCCCTCGCGCCTACTCGCGCGCTGAAGAAAACGCGCACTCCTGACGGCACTCGGGATGACACCGTGTTTATAGATTGTCTGTTTTACAAACGCACAATGTTACGCAAACCTCTTCTTATGTTCTTTCAGAATGCATTTATCCATGACCACGAAGATGCCGGCCTTGCGGGCCTTGTCGGCGGCCTGCTCGTGGACTACGTCTTCCTGCAGCCAGATGGCGGGCACTCCCAGCTTGATGGCTTCGTCGACGATTTCGGGCACGGACTCCGGCTTTCTGAAGACGTCGACGATATCGATCTTTTCTTTGATGGCGGAAAGCGAAGCCACCGCCTTTTCGCCCAGCACGTCTTGGATCGCTGGGTTCACTGGAATGATGCGATAGCCCTGGGTCTGCATGTAGGCGGAAACGCCGTGGCTGGGACGGAGCGGGCTGTCGGAGAGACCAACGACGGCGATGGTCTTTGCCCGTTTCAGTAGTTCTCCGATTTCGTCAGTAGCAGATGGATTCGTCACATGGGCCTCCGTAACTCTGCCATTGTAAGAGAAGCCCGCGAGAGGCGGAAGCCTACTCTACTTTGTGGCCTGGGGGAAGGGACCTCTCCTTATAAAGCTTGGTGGCAACTTTTCTGATGGTGTCGGCCACGTTCTTGTTCGTCTGCAAGCTCTTGAGATCGGGGAGCAGAAGGTTCTTGACCAGGGTGATCGAGACATCGAGCGGGCAACGGGGATTGTTCGCCAGATGACGGACCACCGGATAGCTCTTCAGGAAGCGGCGGTTGCGGGCAATCTCGCGCAGCACGCTTTCCTGCACGTTCTTGGCGGCGGCAAAGGTCTCCACTTCAGGGTCGCTCAGTTTGGGTGACGACAAGACTGCGCGCTGCACAATCGCGGCGCCGTCACGAATCAGGATGGACCGTTCCTCCTTGTTTCCCAGAAAGGCCAGTTTGACCCGCGCAGCCACGTTCAATTTAGAAATTCTGTAGAGTGTGGAATTCTTACGGTCGGCGACCGAGGTGCGCTCTACGGCCTTGCGCCGCACCACTTCTTCCGCGGCCACAGTAGCCGGTTCGGGAAGGGCTTCAGTCACAGGCCCCTGCTCTTCCTCTGCGCCCACGAGTTCGAAGGGTTTTCCTTCTTCGGCGGCGATTTCGGCTTCATGTTCCTGCTTCCAGCTATGGAGAGCGGCCTCGGATTCAGGGTCTTGCTCTACTACAGGCGCTTCTACAGGTGCAGGGTCTTCTACATGTTCTCCGACGTGGGTCCCTGCACCGAGCAACGCGTTGATCCGCTCGACTTCCAGGGGCAGTAGACGAGGGTTGGTGAGTAGAGCGCGCAGTACCGCCGGGGCGGCATGCACGCGCGCGCTGGCCAGCATGATACCCAGAAGTTCACGGGCGGCCCCGGTTGCGGCGCGTTCCAGTTCTTGTTCAGGGACCTGCGGGTTCTCAATGAGCGCGGGCATGAGCCGGGGACGCCGGTTCTGCTCGTCCCAGAAATAATCCAGCACTTCTTGCGGCGCCGGACCGGAAACCGCGGCCACCGCCGACGCTTCGTCCCATGCTGCGAGCGTCATCTTGGCTTCCTCCCCAAACAGGGGATTGCGCGTCAGGTACACCAGAATTTCGATCATCTCGGCCGCCGTGACCGAGAGCGCCCCCTTGGCGGCCGAACGCATTACCGCCGCCGGCACTGCATTCTGCTTGATCAAATCAAACATTTGCGACATAGGGTCATCTTTCCCGCAAACTACTGCCAAGCGTTCCAGCCCGGCCTATCGATATTCAGACCACCTGACCAACCGGTCTTCAATTCTAATTCTGATTGCGGCGGGCCGTGAGATAGGCCCTGATCAGGGGCTTCAGATCGCCTTCCAGCACGCGGCCTACATCGCCGATTTCAACTTTGGTGCGGTGGTCTTTCACCAGTTGATAGGGATGCAGCACGTAGGAGCGTATCTGAGAACCGAAATCGATGTCGAGTTTACTATCTTCGAGCTTCTTACTGATTTGCCGCTTCTTTTCCAGTTCATGTTCGTACAGCTTGGACCGCAGAATCTTCATGCCCCGCTCGCGGTTCTTGTGCTGGGAACGTTCATTCTGGCAGGCGACCACAATTCCAGTGGGAATATGAGTGAGACGAACGGCGGAATCGGTAGTGTTCACATGCTGGCCGCCCTTGCCGCCGGAGCGATAGGTGTCGATGCGGAGGTCGTCGGGCTTGATGTCGATCTGGATCGACTCATCAATTTCCGGAGAAACGAACACGCTGGCGAACGAGGTATGCCGGCGCTTGGCCTGATCAAAGGGAGAGATGCGCACCAAGCGGTGTACGCCAATCTCGCTGGTCAGAAGTCCATAGGCGTAGTCGCCGGTGACCGTAAAGGTGGCCGATTTCAGGCCGGCCTCTTCGGCCGCCTGGTATTCATTGATGTCGGTCTGGAAGCCCTGGCGTTCGGCCCAGCGCAGGTACATGCGCAGCAGCATTTCCGCCCAATCCTGCGACTCGGTGCCGCCCGCCCCCGGATGAATGGTGACAATGGCGTTGAGCGTGTCATTCCCGCCGGAAAGCAGGGTGCGGGTTTCGAGCTTCTCGGCCAGTTCGCGCAGGACGTCGATTTCCCGACGCAGGTCCTCGACCACGGGTTCGCCTTCGCGCGCCAGTTCAAACAGCGTGGCCACGTCGTCGGTGCGGCGCGCCAGATCGGCGTCGGTCGCCAGCGCGTCTTCGAGACGCTTGCGCTCGCGCATGATCTGTTGGGATTTTTCCTGGTCTGACCACAGGTTAGGGTCGGCGGCTATCTTCTTTTCGACTTCCGCCAGTTGCAAGCGCAGCGCGGCAGCGTCAAAGATAGCTCCGAAGGTCATGGACTTTGGCGCGCACGGCGGCATATTCGCGTTCTAATTCTTCAACCATATTTCTTGTTTACGCAGGGCGGACCTCAGCTTCGGCCATGGTCCGCGCGGGGATTCGAATACGCAGGAATACTGCTACTAATGAGATTACCACACATATCCACGCGAACAAGTCGCCGTTGCGGGTGTAGAAGGTAGTTTCCGCGCGTGTTCCAAAAGGCGCCACCAAGGCCGTCCGCTCGTTTCTCTCTGCCCGTTTCACCACGCGCCCGTAAGGGTCGATGGAAACCGTGATTCCGGTGTTAGTGGCCACCAGCACCCAGCGGTCGTTTTCGATGGCCCGCATACGGGCCATATCCAGGTGTTGATAGGGGGCGCTGGTGTCGCCGTACCAGCCATCGTTGGAGATATTGACCAGCACCTCAGCGCCCCCGGCGGCAAATTCACGCACTTCGTCCGGAAAGGACGACTCGTAGCAGATAAACGCGCCTACACGGACGCCGTTCAAATCGAAAACTTTGCGTTCCGTGCCCCGGCCAAACTCACCCACCTCGTGCGTCAGCTTCTTCGCAAATGAGAGCAGGTCTTTGAACGGCACATACTCGCCGAAAGGCACCAGATGGATCTTGTCATAGGATCCCACGATCTTGCCCTGGGGATCGACAACCAGCGCGGAGTTCAACGGAAGGCGTTCACCGCTCGCCGAAGCTGTAACGCCGGTGCTACCGACGATCAGGTGGGCGTGCGTATCCTGGGCCATGGCCGCCAGCCAATGGAGAAACTTGTCATCGTTGGTGTAGAAGGGCGCAGGCGATTCGGGCCAGATAATCAGCGCCGGCGCAGCAAGGGACGCCTGGTGGGCGGCTTGCACGGTGATCTGCGATAGTTCAAAAAGGGTGCGGTCGTAATAGGCCTGCGACCACACCGAGTCAAGCACGGGAACATTCTGCTGCACCAGGACCGCTTGTTTGGTGGAAACGACTGGAGCAGGCGCGGTCAGTACGCCCAATTGCAGGGCAATAGCGGCCGCGAAGGAAGCAATCAGAAGGTCCTTACGCCGGGCGCCGCGCAGAAGCACCGCGGCCGCGAAGGCGCAGTTCACCAGCATGATCGCAAACGACAGACCGTAGACGCCGGTAAAGGCACTGATGCGGGCAAAGGGGACATTATCGATTTGAGCATTTCCCAGAGGGTTCCAGGGAAAGCCGATCACGCGGTCGCGAAACAACTCGATTGCGACCCAGAAGAAAGGCGCCAGCAGGAGCGGCCGCCGGTTTCCAACGGTGGCCCTCCGCGCCATCATCACGACCAGCAGGCCAAAGACCCCATGGTGCAACCCCATCGTCAGCACCAGTAAGGCGGTAACCAGCAGAGCGGCGAAGGCGGAGAGGTTACCGAAGCTGTGAAAAACCGGGTAGACCCAGTAGCAGGTCCCAGCCCACCACACGACGCCGCAGGCCCAACTCAGCAGGAAGCCCTGGCGCAATGTGAAAGGCCGAAGTGACCGGCCCTCGGAATCGATCAGCTCCGCCTGCCCCCCATGACCGCGCAGCAGCGCATAGAGCAGTGGCAGAATCGCAACCCAGCAAAGCCAGTACACGGAAAGCTTGGGGAAGATGATGACTTGCAGTCCGCTGGAAAGAAGGGCCAGCAACCATGCCCGGACTGGGATTTTCAGCACGCCGGGATTTTAGCAAATGCCGGGGCAAAGTCTTTGCGTCCGGTGGGCGGGAAGGATAGAATCGTTCTGTTATGGATGCTCTAATGCGTTTCATCGCACCGACCCTGGAGTGGCTTTTCTTCATTGGAATGGCAGGCTCGGCCGTCGTGGTCGTGATCAGCGCCGTGGAAGACATTCACACGATTCTGGAGAAAGACTAGTACGGTAACCAGGAGATCCAGCAATCATCGCGGATCGGGACATCTGGAAATCGGGACATCGGAAATGCGAGTCGGCCTTTTTGGCGGCATTATCAATTCTCCCGGTCACGGTATTTAGGGCATTTTGGCTGCCGCAGGAGCGGCGTCAAGCTACAATCTCAGTTTGAAGCCGCCGTGGATCCGACACGGGAACCGCGTGCGGCCTTTGATTTGTCTAAATGGAATCCGGCCCGACATCTCCGCTACAATCCAACCGCGTTCGCCTGGTCATCGCCACGACGGTGGCCCTGACGTTTATTTCCTACTGGCGGGCAGCGGCCATCGTACTCAACGATCTGGCTTCTTCGGCGTTCTATGCCGGTGGCATCGCCGAAAAAGCCGTAGGCAAGACTGCGCCCTGGTTCATTTTGGGAGTCATGCTGTTCTCGTTTGCCGTGCGCGCCGTCTACGTGGAAAGCTGCTCGATGTTCACGCGCGGCGGCGTCTATCGCGTGGTCAAAGAAGCGCTAGGCGGCACCTTTGCCAAGCTGAGCGTCTCGGCGCTGATGTTCGATTACATTCTCACCGGGCCCATCTCCGGGGTTTCCGCCGGGCAATACATTTCGGGGATGATCAACGAGCTGTTCGTCAAGGCCAACGAACATCACTGGGTCCCGGGGGCGATGCTATCTTTTTCGGGCGGCACGCCCCATATCAATGAGAACCATGCGGCCGCCGTTTTTGCCGCCCTGGTGACCGTTTATTACTGGTGGCAGAACACCAAGGGCATTGAGGAATCGAGCGACAAGGCCCTGCGGGTCATGCAGATCACCACTGTCATGGTCGTGGTGCTGTTGGGCTGGTCGGCAATTACTCTGTACCATACCGGCATCCACCTGCCGCCCTTCCCCACGCCCGCGAACCTGCATTTCAGCGAGGATGCGCTGGGGTTCCTCAAAGGAACAAGCTTCGCCAAAATGCTGGGCCTGTTCGGCATCATGATCGCCTTTGGGCATTCCGTGCTGGCCATGAGCGGAGAGGAATCTCTGGCCCAGGTCAACCGCGAACTGGCCAGTCCTAAGCTGAAAAACCTCAAACGGGCAGCGGTGGTCATCGCCCTCTACAGCACGGTCTTCACCGGCCTCTCTTCCCTGCTGGCAGTCATGCTGATTCCCGACAAAGTCCGTGTGGAGGTCTATCAAGATAACTTGATCGCCGGGCTGGCCATGTACATGACCGGCCCGTTCCTTCTGCGGCTGATATTTCGCGGGTTCGTGGTGGTGGTGGGGTTCCTGATACTTTCAGGAGCGATCAACACCTCGATGATCGGCTCGAACGGGGTGTTGAACCGCGTGGCCGAAGACGGCGTGCTAACCGACTGGTTCCGCCGGCCGCACACGAAATTCGGCACCAGTTACAGGATCATCAACCTGGTTACCGGCCTGCAATTGCTCACCATCATCCTGAGCGCCGGCGACGTTTACGCCCTGGGTGAGGCCTATGCCTTCGGCGTGATCTGGAGCTTTACCTTCAACTCGCTGGCCATGCTGGTGCTGCGCTTCAAATACACGGGTGAGCGGGGCTGGAAGGTACCGCCCAACATCTATATTCGCGGGGTCGAGGTTCCCCTGGGGCTGGCCAGCGTCTATCTCGTGCTTTTGACCGTGGCCATCACCAACCTGTTCACCAAATCGGTGGCCACCAAGGCCGGATTGGCTTTCTCGATCGCCTTCTTCGCAATCTTCACCTTTTCCGAACAATACAACCGGCGCAAACATGCCCAAGCCGGCAAGCAGATGAAAGAGCACTTCCAACTGGTGCAGCAGGAAACCATCGAGCGCGAGACCGTTGAAGTGCGCCCCGGCAATATGCTGGTGACCGTCCGCGATTTCAATACCCTGAACCACTTGCGATGGACGCTCGAAACCACCGACACACAGGACCAGGACATTGTGATCATGGAGGCCCGTCTCAGCAGTTACGGTTCCACCGAATATGAAGGCACCATGGAGCAGATCTTCAGCGACTACGAACAGACGCTATTTACCAAAGCGGTATCGATTGCCGAAGGCTACGGCAAGAAGATTTCCCTGTTTGTGGTGCCCGCCCGCGACGTGTTCTCGGCCATTGTGCAGACCGCCAACTCGCTGGAATCCTCGGCTGTGGTCTCAGGACTCTCCAGCAAGATGAGCAGCGTCGAGCAGGCCTTCCGGCTAGGGCAAGCCTGGGAAGCGATGCCGGAACCGAAGCGCCAATTCGTTTTTCACGTGGTGCATCCTGACGCCGTGGACACCTACCGTATCGGCCCGCACACCCCCACCATGAAGGCCGAAGATGTGCGGCTGGTGCATAAACTCTGGCTCGATCTCAAACGCTACCACGGGACCGAAGACATCCATCATTCCGACATCGTAACCTTGGCATTGACCCGCCTGGCCAAAGACTACAATCTCGACAAAGAAGACCTGCTCAAGAGCCTGAGGAGAATCGCCAGCGGAAGCGCGCCCCGTCCCCCGGCTCTGCTGCAAGGGGGCACGGACCCGGTCCGCGCCAAATCCGACGATGTCAAACGCGAACAGCCGATGCCGCCGATGACGGGGCCGAAATAAAAACATTTGGCCACGAATCAACACGAATGAACACGAATTGAAAACCAAGAAGAGGAGAATTGGCTGGTGAACCGGGCGCACAGCAACCAGGGTTTCAATGCCTGAGGCACATGGAGGCTGGGTTTTGTTGTTGTTCTTGGGTTTTGATTTTGGGTTTGACTTTATTCGTGTTCATTCGCGTTCATTCGTGGCCAATCCTGCTTTTCAAACCCGCCGCGGGGCTGTGATGCGGTCGCGCACAAACTCGATGATTTCCTGGTTCACATAGACCGGCGGCTTGACCACGAAGAAAGGGCGACGGGCGACCGGCTTGAGTGATACGTCCGCCCATTGAGGAACGGCCACGGTGTGGTGCAGAATGACTCCGTCGGCGCGGTCAAGAAACTCCAGGGCCGATTGCTTGAAATCAGGGTTCTCTGAATCGAGCACCGTCAGATAAAGATCAGGACGCAGGTAGCGGATGACGCTGTTCGATTCCATGATCACATTTTCAGCGCCTGCAATCTTCTTGCGAATATCGGGCATGGCTTCGGCCAGCATACCCTGGCGGGTCCTGACCCAGATGGAGCGGGCGGCCCCGGCCACCAGGAAACGTGAAGTATCGGTTTCACCGCTACGGTCCAGCTCTTCGGTGATGGCGCGGGTGTGATCGTCGGTCTCGCAATCGCAGGGCTCGCCGTTGGCGGAACAGATGCCATGGCCATATTGGGTGATTTTCATGGCCATCCAGTTGAATTCCGGAAGCGCCGCAATGATGCCCGCAACCACGCTGGTCTTGCCAACGCTGCGTGAATGCCCGCCGATGACTACGATGGCCAAGGTATTATTCTCTCAGTTTCTCAATACAGGGGCTGCTCGCCCACGGGACGCGTCTTCCAGCGGCGATGTACCCACAGCCACTGCTCCGGATATCGAGTCACATAGCCCTCGATGACTTTATTAAAGCCGGCGGTATTGGCGATCACATCGGCCTCCCGGTCGCCGGTCTGGACCAGCTTGAGCGCCGGATCGAAATGAATGCGGTACTTCCCCAAGTCCTTATCCCAGATAGTAAATGCCGGGACCACGGCAGCGCCAGTGTGGGCCGCCACCCGGGCCACGCCGGTGGCGGAGCAGGCGGGAACACCGAAGAAGTCAACGAATGCCCCCTGGGGCGGGGTCATATTTGTATCCATGAGAATGCCGACGGTTTCGCCGCGCTTCATCGCGCTGAGCAGGCCACGGGCGAAATCCTGTTTGGGGAAGGTGCGGTTGCCGTAACGGGTGCGGTAGGCGTCGACCATGGCGTTCAGATAAGGATTATCAAGGGGACGGATGACGATGTTCAGCCGATTTCCTTGCAGCGAGTGGAAGAAGGAACCGATCTCCCATCCGCCGAAGTGGGCGGTCAAGAAAATCACTCCCTGGCCGCGGTCGCTGGCGGCTGCAAAGTTTTCAAAGCCGTCATAGACGGCAACCTGCGAGATGTTTTCTTTCGTATAGCGGGGCAGCAGGCAGAATTCCGCCATCTGGCGGCCGATATTGCGGTAGACCCGGCGCAGCAGCTTCTTCCTTTCCCTGCGACCCATGGCCGGGAAAGCGATCTCAAGATTACGCATCCCCACACGCCGCAGGCGGGAATAGAGCGCATAGGCCAGCAATCCGATGGCGGCGCACATTGCGCGAGCCAACGGACGAGGCAGCCGGCCGATGATCTTGGCCAGCAGCCAGACCGGAAAGTATTCAAGTCGATGACGCATTCTTTGGAAACCGTGACGGTATCATTGGCGGGCATTGAGGAAGATCGTTCAACGGTAGTTGGTACCTGGAAATTGGTAATCGGTCGATGCGGACAATCACGCAAAGACGCGTCCTTTCCGTTGCCCGATCCTTGACCTTACTCACTCCCGGCGCATCCTGGCGAAAACTTCTGACAATACCAGACGAATCGGAGTGCCTTCGATTGCGAATTCCGTGGCGTCAAGCCAGCCGGCCGGCCGGCAATTGACCCCTTTTCTCGTGGCCGGATCGAGAATCCAGATGTTCTTGACACCCAGACTCTGATAATCTTCCACTCTCTCGCGCATCCGGCGGAGCGTATCTTCCGGTGAAAGAATTTCTATGCAGGCCAATGGGGCCTTAGTGAGCACCTGCTCCACGGGCTGGTCAAGAGAAACCAGGCAAACATCGGGGACGCGAAACCGCGCCGGGGAGATCTGGATTCTCTGTTCCGGAAGCACCTCAATATTCCATTCCTGCTGGCGTTGCCCGAACCAGAGAATCAAGGCCGCTTGTAATGCAGCATGATCGTGTTCGCCCAAATTACGCTCCTCAACCCTGCCATCAACGTAATCACGGTCGGGATGGTAGCCGCTCCTGAGGTACTCGCTTACCGAGATCGAAGTAATACTGGCCATGGGGCAAAACCTGCGCGTTCCTATAATAATTCACTGTGTCCCGAGGGACATAGAGCTTTCGATCGCGCCCGTAAGATTGAGACAAGGGAAACGGATCCGCCTCATATTGTTCGCTGTTCCGATTACCAGATGTCCCGATTTCCCGATGACCCGATCTTAGATTTCTCTCACTGCTTGGGCGTTACCGCAGGAGCAGGTGCAGGTGCAGCCGCGGGCGGCGGCGCTACCGTTCCCGTCGCTTTGCCAACGCTGCTGATAAACGGCTCCCCGGCCTGAGGAGTTGCCACAGCGCCAGTGAGAATCGTCTTAAAGGGCACCATGCGGCCATAGAGTTCGCGGGTTGCATTCTCGTCTTGAGAAATGGCAGCGCCATTTACGGTGACCCCGGCAAACAGCCCTCGCGCCCGCGAGTAGGTAAGCACTTCGGCCCTCAATTTCCAGTCAGTAGCGCCCTCGACATGTCTTCCCACAGGACCGGCGGCTGCCGAGGCATCGGCGCCCAGTTTGAATTTGCTGGAAAGGAGGCGCTGCATGCCGTTATCGTTCATGATCACCATGACCAGGTCGACACCTTGCAGGCCGATCTGGAAGCCGAAGCTCCCTCCGGTCATGGCAAACGGCGCCGGTGCGCTCCAGCCGGCGGCGTTACGGCAGGTCGCCATGCCCCTGCCATGCGCCCCGCCAAAGATAAATCCGCCTTTCACCAGCGAGGGAACCACGGCGACACATTTCGCCGAACTTAGAATTTCCTCGGGTATGCCCCGATCCGGGGAGGCCATCACTTCGTTCAGGACGGTGGCCGCCGATTCCGCGCGGCCGGCCGCTGACTCTGCAAACGCCTGAGCTAAGAAAGCGGAGAAAAACAGCACATAGACACAAATGCTCTTCATGAATTGTCCCTCAGAATGTTTGGATGCAGGCAATCAAGTAATAGCTTAGGACGAAGACGGCAGGAAAACAAATGAAGGGTTGGATTCGGCGACCCTCGTAACCAAATCCAACCCCTGTCTCCCAGGTTCTGTGGTAGGTGAGAAGAGTATCTACCCGAGGCGAATTCCCCGCAAGTAACGCGGGTACTTACCCGGCAGGGCAATGCGGACATGTACTCTGGGCCACAGAGATTGCCAATATTGCCCGGATCGCCGGTATTGCCAGAATGAGCAATTTATTAATAGCAGTTAGTCCGAAACAAACTTAACATATTGGTGTCCATCAGGGACGAGGATCAGCCAATCGTGGTTTCCTGTCAGGTCTGCGGTAAATCTTCGGGCCATCGCAATACCCAACTCCAAAGGCATATTAAAGCGGGCCAGTGCCTCAGAGCCTTCGCCTCTGCACCTACTCAGATCATGAATGGAATATCTGCATGAAAAAATCGCTTGCGTTATCCTGCTCATGCGGGACTCTGAAACCGTTTTGGACTCCAATGCGCTACGCGGTAGAAACCCACAGCAAACAGTCGCGAAAATGATACTGTGCAGTAGATGTTCATACTCGGAATCAAACGGACAGTTTACGAACACTGATCGCTCGATACTGGGATGCCCGGTTTGGCCAACAACATTTGTGCTGGCACTCATCTGGCATGTAAGTCCTTGCCAGATTTGTCGATCGCCGCGAGGATTTCCTGGAGGGCACTGACCGTCGGATACCCGGCACCACGAAATGTCTTACTGAGGTTGAGGGCAGATTCTAGATATTTTTTTGCCGGTTCCACGTCTCCAATGTCATAGCAAACGGACCCAAGCAATGACAGTGTGCTCGCCACCGTTCCGCTTGCTTCTCCCGTGAGAGCGGTATTGATCTCGAGGGCTCTCTCAAGCTGGGTGCGAGCGACATCTAACTTCCCGAGCGACCGATTCAAGGCCGCCATTCCGACCAGAATGGTGGCTGTAAAAAGGTGAAACTCCCCCAGGCCTGTACGAGAAGACTCCAAGGCGCGTATCAGCGACTCTAGGGCGCCGCCTTGATCACCCATTTCACGCTGAACCGCTGCGAGTGTGAACAAGAGATGGGGAATGCTTGAATCGTCTGGACGTCTGGTCTTGAGGTCCTCTTCGATGGTAGCTTTGTCGGCCAATAATTGCTCTCTACTTGGAGCGAGGAAAGCAGCCTCCATCTCGATTGCAGCAAGCCGGCTTGCTTGCTCGGAACCCCTGCTGGTGATCGCTACGAAATCCCGTCTGACTGGTACACTACGCACAATTCCCGCCAGCTTCTTAGCCAAATCCTCACGACCCTCTTGCCGATTCGCTTCAAGTGTGCGTAGGTTTTGCAGAAATGGCGGGGCCGTAGCACCATCTAGGAGAAGCCCAATCAGCTGCTTTTTGGGATTGGCCCACGCGGATTGAAGTGCCGTTCTCCATTCAAACTGCTGCCAAGGGCCTATTTGTGAATCCGGACTGACGAGAACAACGATATTATTGGATTCCAGAAGCGCCCTTTGAATTTCCTGATGCCACTGGGCTCCTGGAAGCAACTCGCTGGAATCCAGCCAAACTGAGACCCCTTGCTGTTTCAGGCCCTCAGCCAAATGGGCAGCAAATTCGTTATCGGCTCGCGAATGTGAGATAAAAACATCCATAGATATTCTCTAAGAAAAAGCCCCAAAAAACATTTTACAGCGTCTACTTCTTTTCTCATAACCATTTACTCAGACTCCCACCCCTTTGCAGCTACAATGTCCTCCAATGTCTTTTTCCGACTTCCATGGCAATGAGGGCGTGGTGCGCCAGTTACGCGAGATGCTGGGGCGCGGACGCTTTCCTCATGCCGTCATACTGGCCGGCCCTGAGGGCGCCGGCAAATACACTCTGGCCTTGATGCTGGCGCGGGCCATGAATTGCCTTCAGCCCATCGAGACATCCGGAATGCCGGATTATTGTGGCGCCTGCAGCCATTGTTCCCGGATTGGCCAGTCGGAAGAACTCGCCACCCGCGCGGCGGAAGCCGTAGAGACCCGCGAGGCCATGCGCGATACCGACAAGCGCGAAACGCGTATCTTCGTCCAGACCCATCCGGATGTTCTGGTCATTCCGCCTGACCCGCCCCAGATGATGATCAAAGTCGACCAGGTGCGCCATGTGATTTCGACTTCGCACTACCGCCCCGCGGAGGCCCGGCGCCGGATCTATATTTTTACCGACTCGGCCTTCATGAAGGAAGCAGCCAATTCCCTGCTGAAGGTGCTGGAAGAGCCACCGGAGTACGCAACCATCCTGTTGCTGGCCCGGAATCCCGGTGACCTGCTGCCCACCATCCGGTCGCGCTGCATAACATTTACTCTGGCGCCGTTGGCAGTCAGTGAAATTGAGAGATATCTAGAGCATGCTCGTCCGGAATGGAACGTACGTCAGCGGCAACTGGCGGCCCGTCTGAGTGGAGGCGCCATCGGCCGGGCGCGGTCGCTGAATCTGGAAGAGTACATGGCCTCGCGTAAGGACGCACTGGCCCTGCTTTCCACGGTCATCCGCAGCGACGACCATTCCCTGCTCTTTCGCACCACCGAGACCTATCGCGCCGGCGGTGAAGGCAAGGAAAAAACCGACCAGCTTCTGGCTGCAATGCATTCGCTGCTCAAAGATCTGCTGGCCCTCAATTCCGGCGCGCCGGAACTGGTAAGGAATACCGATATCCTCAGCGATCTGAAGTCCCTGGCATCGTCCATCGACTTCGGCTGGATCACGCAGGCCACCCAGCAACTGGGCCATATCCAGAGCGGCATGAGACGCAACGTGCTGCGCTCTCTTTCTCTGGATGCATTCGCGCTGTCGCTGGAGAGATAGGATTTTCCCGGCCACAGGATTACAATCTCCTCATGAAGGTCGCCCTTGGCGTTTCCGGCGGAATCGCCGCTTATAAAGCGGCTGAACTGCTGCGCATGATGCAGGAAAAAGAACTGCGCGTGCAGGTCATCATGACGCGCGCGGCGCAGGAATTTGTCCGTCCGCTGACGTTTGCAGCGCTGAGCGGCGAGAAGGTGATTACCGAAATCTTCGGCGCCGGCGCTGCGGAACCAAACATCGAATCGGCGGTCGAACACATCGCCGTGGCCCAGTCCATCGATGCACTGGTGGTGGCCCCGGCCACCGCGGATATCATCGCGAAATTTGCCCATGGCATCGCCTCCGATTTCCTTTCAACGCTGTTTCTGGCCACCACTGCGCCGGTGATACTTGCTCCGGCGATGAACGTCAATATGTGGGAGCATCCAGCCACCCAGGAAAACATCAAAAAACTGGCGGCCCGCGGCACGTTGATCGTCGAGCCCGATAGCGGCTATCTCGCCTGCGGCATGATCGGCGCCGGCCGGCTGGCAGCCAACGAGACCATCGTGCAGGCAGTCATGCAAGCCCTGGGCGCGATCCAGGACCTCGCGGGTGAGACCCTTCTGATTACTGCCGGACCCACCCGTGAGCCGATTGATCCGGTGCGCTACATCGGCAACCGCTCCAGCGGACGCATGGGTTATGCGCTGGCGGAAGCCGCCCTGCGGCGTGGCGCCAAGGTGATCCTGATCAGCGGGCCCACGGCGCTCAAGCCGCCCGCGGGCGCCGAAGTTGTCACCGTACAAACCGCCAAGGAAATGCGGGACGCGGTGATGACCCATCTCGATCGGGCCACCGCGGTGATCAAGGCCGCCGCGGTCGCCGATTTCACCGTACACAACGCCGCTGACCAAAAGATCAAGCGGACCGGGGCAATGACCCTGGAACTCGTACCCACTGCCGACATCCTGAAAGAAATTGCTGCGCGTAAAGGCAGCCGGTTAGTGATCGGCTTTGCCGCCGAGACCCAGAACACCCTGGAGAATGCGCGCAAGAAATTGCAAAGCAAGTCCCTAGACGCCATTGTGGCCAACGATGTTTCTAGGCCGGGAACCGGCTTCGATTCCGAACGCAACGCGGTCACCATCATTACCCGCGACAACCTAGTGGAAGTGCCCGAGACCAGTAAAGCAGAGGTCGCCCAGCGGGTGCTCGATACTTTGGTCCAACTCAAGTCGGCGAGCGCAAGAGCATTGAGCCACGAATGAACACGAATGACACGAAGGAAGGGCTTGCGGAAAAACGCCGGAGCAACTGTCGCCGGCGCAACTGTCAAAGAGGGCGGCTTTAGCTGTACAGCCGCCCTCTGGACGGTTGCATCGGCATTTTTCCGCAAGCTCTGAATGCGTGAGTAAGTAAGTCAACAAGTCAGCCAGTAGCCAGTCAGTTCTTCGCTTATACTTTCAGTCTGATGTCCAGCCAACTGAGCCCTGAAGCCGCGCGCCAGCTTGCCGCCCACGTGAACTACTATCGCGAGATGGGCATCTACGATTTTTACCGCAGACCAGTCGGCGAAGGAGCGGCGTTGATGGAAATTCTCCCGGCGCATTCCGAGACAGTGCAGCCGGTGTTCGCCGAAGCCGCCCAGCCGGACGCCGCGGACCAGAAGCTGATTCCTGAAGCCATCATGCCGATCATCAAAAACAAACCTGCCGCTCTGCAAGCCATCCGCGAAGACATCGGCGACTGCACCCGCTGCCGCCTGCACAAAGGCCGCACCAACATCGTCTTCGGTGTGGGGAACATGAACGCCGACATCATGTTTGTGGGCGAAGGTCCAGGCGCCGACGAAGACGCCCAAGGCGAGCCCTTTGTCGGACGCGCCGGACAGTTGCTGAACAACATGATCTCGGCCATGGGCATCAAGCGCGAAGATGTCTATATCGCCAACGTGGTGAAGTGCCGTCCGCCCGGGAACCGCACACCGGAAGGCGATGAATGCGACACGTGCTCGCCTTTCCTGATGCGGCAGATAGATGCTGTCCACCCGAAGGTAATCGTGGCGCTGGGCGCGACGGCCGCCAAGAACCTTCTGCTGGTCAATGATTCAATGGGCAATCTGCGCGGCCGCTGGTATGACTTCAAGGGGGCGCGTCTGGCGGTGACCTACCATCCCGCGTATCTGTTGCGTGATCCGCGGCAGAAGGCCGAAACATGGAAAGACCTGCAGATGGTAATGAAATTCCTGGGGCTCAAGCCACCGGCGAAATCCCCTGATGCGTAGAACACAGCGCGACGGCGCCCCCACCCAAAAAACACTCCACCGCAAAGTACGCTAAGGCCGCAAAGGAAGATCAAAAGACTGTACCGCAGAGTGCGCAGAGATCGCAGGGGGCGCAGAGAAAACCAAAAGCTGGGGGGGATGTTTACCCGCTCAGAGTTGTTCGCTTATTCCCGCGAGCCACCCTTTACACCGGTCTTTGCGCCGCTGTTGACCACGATGGCCGCCGCCTGCGTTTCCAGGAATTCCGCCTCTTCTTTCTGCCCCATCTGGCGCAATAACGTGGCATGGTCGTGCAACACGGCCTTGCGGTTCTTGGCGTACTCGTTCTTCAAAAACGCAGAATCAGTGTTGGTCTCGGCCGCCGCATAAATGTTTTCTGCTTGTTCATATTCAACCCGCGCATCTTCTTTCCGTCCGGTGCTCCACAGACCGTTGCCTACGTGGCGGTGGGCGGCAGCAATCTCAGCGCCGTGCGGTTCGACGGCCTCACCCGCGATTCGCAATTCCTGCTGATAGTTCTCGAGCGCCCCAGCAAATTTGCTCTGTAGAAAAAGGGAGTGCCCGGCCTGCTGAAATGCTTCCAGTCTTTCCAATTGCCGGTGCGGGCCCAGCTCAGCGGCCAGAGCCACGGCATTGCGGCAGATGGGCTCAGCGTCTGCCGGCTGATGGTCCAGAATGTCTTCACGGCAGGCCGAGATCACCCTGGAAAATTCCTCGATCTTCTCGGGCGCTTCCTTGATTTCCTCCGCAGAGTTCCCGGGAGGAAACTGGATTTTGAGCAGCGCCTCCACGGAAACCGCTTTGCCTTCCACCTCAAACGGACGGAAGCGCCATTCCTGGACGGCCTCCACCGCCAGTTGCGACAGCATGGGATGGCCTGACTTCACCCGTACATTGCCCACCGCGCCCGCTTTCGAGATGGATACCTGGACGATAACATCGCCCTGCAAATGCGCCACGCGGGCCAATGCAGGATACCCAGGCTTGACCCAGCGGACGACGTGCGCGGCGGCCTCTCCGTCCGGTACGATGCGCTTCTCCCCCGCCCCGGAAGCAACCGGCGCGAGAACAAATGCGAGCAACAAAACTGCATCCCATACCCTCATGGCTGGGCTGATTATAGGGCCAGTCCGGCCCAGAGGTGAACCGCCGACTGGATGATTGGATGATTCGATGCTGCGTGGATGCTTGGTGCTTGGTGCTTGGTACTTGGTGCTTGGTACTTGGTGCTTGGTACTTGGAAAGCACTCCTAGCGCCGTTCCGATCACCAGATCTCCCGATCACCCGCTTCTCAAGGATTATCAAACTTCCTGCTCAAGGCACTAGGGTTTCGTCGCCTACGGCAACGGGCTCCCCAGGTCCAAAGCGACCTTCCACTGGCCACCGACCTTGCGCCAAACGGTTACGTACAGGCCATGACGGACAGTCGAGCCATAGTGGGCCTCGTAATTGCCGTAGGTATAACCAAGCGTGCCGTCGGCGGAAGTTTCAACCCGCGTGGGCGTCCATGTCAGGCTGTAAGTTTTGTCGGCAAACACCGCGCTAAAGAATTCACGGATGGCCTGCTTGCCTTCCACCGTCCTGCCGGCGGCGATGACCGTTGCATCGTCGGCGAAGGAGTCCATCCATCCATCGAGGCCCCGCGCGGCTGTCTCCCGTGCAAACCGCAGATCGGCGTCGCGCACTTCCATTTCCACGCCCCGCGGATGGCTTTGCGCCGCCCGGTGCGGTGGCGTGTTCTGCGCGATCGAGGTCTGCAGGCCGGCAGCCAGCAGAAGTAGAAGAATTAAGTGTCGCATCGGTCGATTGTAAACGGTTGCCGGATGTTGGAGCGTGGTACTGGGTATCCTGTACTTGGCACTTGGTATTTGGTATTTGGTACCCGTTATGACCCGGTATTCAAGTTTCCTCAGGTTCAGCATGTCTCTCAACCCGGTGTCATCACGAAAGGTCCGCAGGACCTGAGGGATCGGCTCCGCTGCGGTATGAGGTGTGAAGAACTGGCCGCTTCGGTTATTTCTCTGCCGCCAGGGTACGCAAAATCCTCATTTAATCCCCGTTTTCCACACCTTTGCACCACAATGCGGCATTGACCCGGCAAAGCGTGCCCGGTAGAGTCAGGGCACTCGTTTGGATCGTGATCAGCCACTTTTGTTTTATCCAGCCTAGGTCTCCATAACCCATGCCCCGGAAAGGGCCAAGAGTTTTTGTGAAAAAGAACCCCGGCAGTAATGCCGTCAAAGCCAGACGTTAGCCCGTAAAACACGGAAAAATGACGACTTAACCGGAAGTTAGAATACCCTAAGGGGTTGGGGTATAATTTTTTAGGCACAATATGTTGTGTTTGTCCTTGACAGACCCTCTATACAGGGCGTATTTTCCCTCCACTGAGGTTTGCAATCATCTGGACCAATTCCAGTTTTGTGGATTCGATTCAGGGCGGGCCCCATCTGCGCAACCGAACAGAGAATATTTGCCCTGAGGTACGGACGTTTTGAGCGGTGCTGACGTGGCGCTGTTCCCTGACCAGAACAAGCGGTGACGGCCATTGCCCGAAGCAGGGCTTTCCCAGCGATGGAAAGTCCGCCTTCGGCGTATTGAAGGGGCGCATTGAAATTAGGAGCAATCGATATGGAACTGAATTGGTCAAGTTGGTTTCGCTGTGAATCCAGTTTTGGACTTCTGTTGGTGCCGCACCAGCCCGGCGTTTATGCGCTGGGAGAAGAGACTTTGCCGCCCACCGGCGGGAATATGCGCCGGGTGCTGGCGGTAATTGAAATCGATGAAGCGCAAGACTTGAGCCGGGCATTGAGCCGCTTGTTCGCCCCAGCCAGCCCTTGGAGCAGCCGGATGAACGCCTCCCGCTGCTACCTGCGCTACGCCATCGTTCCGGACGAAGCCCAGCGCCACGCGGCCACCCTGCACCTCAGGAACTGGCTCAGTTCTCAGTTAGAGGCCGCCGCCCGGCTGTTCGAGCAACCGGGGATGCCCGCATGGTCGTGCGCCACCGGCGGAAGCGATCTCACGGTCGCCGAACGCGCCGTAGACCGGGTCATGAAAGGCCGCGAGAAAGAACTGGTGGCCCGGGCAGCGAGAACCACGGCGTAGACGTAACTTGTTACGTCTCAAGGCCGGCGGTCTTAACCAGATCTTGAAAACGGCATAACACAGCCGCAACCAAAACCTTTGAAACACAGAGGAACAGAGGAAACAGAGGATTTGGGGGTCGTGAGGCGAGCGCAGAAATCGTCGCGAACCGTGAAGATTTTGATGAATAGTGATAGAGAGTGCAATCGAGAAACGTAGAAGATTAATATTTAAGAGTGAGGCAAGAGGCGCAAAGGCCGAAAAGAAACAAGCTAAGGGCTAAAGGCTAATGGCTTAGAGCTAATGGCTAGAAGCTAACAGCTAACAGCTAGCAGCCAGCAGCTAACTGCTTCCTCACGGAGACCAGAATGGCGGACATGACGACCGACCCCAGAACGACAGCAACGACCACGACAGCGGCATCGCAGCCGGCGAACCAGCAGAAACAGTCTCCCGGACTCAAATTCCCACGCTACTTCACCCGGCCTGGAGTTTCACCCTACGACGAGGTCGAGTGGGAGCTGCGCACCGCCAGCATCACCGATGCCCGTGGCAACAGCATCTTCGAGCAAAAGAACGTGGAATCGCCCAAAGACTGGTCGATGACCGCCGTCAACATCGTGGCCAGCAAATACCTGCACGGCCAGGTGGGGACGCCCCAGCGTGAACCCGGTGTGCGCGCCCTGGTGCAGCGCGTGGCCGAAACCATCCGCGACTGGGGATGGGAGCAGGGCTACTTCGCCAGCATGGAAGACCGTGACGCCTTCCATGACGAGCTGGTCCACATCCTGGTGCAGCAAAAGGCCTCGTTCAATTCGCCCGTATGGTTCAACGTGGGCTGCGACCGCCTGGAGCCCGAATCCAAGGCCCAGAACTGGCACTGGCATATGGAAAAGGGCCATGTGGAGTTCACCCCCAGCGGCTACAAGAACCCCCAGTGCTCGGCCTGCTTCATCAACTCCGTACACGATTCGCTGGATTCCATTCTTACGCTGGCCAAGACCGAAGGCATGCTGTTCAAGTGGGGCAGCGGCACCGGCACCAATCTGTCGCCTCTGCGCGGCAGCAACGAAGTGCTCTCCGGCGGCGGACAAGCCTCCGGCCCGCTCAGCTTCATGAAAGGCTTTGACGCCTTTGCCGGCGTCATCAAGTCGGGCGGCAAGACCCGCCGCGCCGCCAAGATGGTCATCCTCAATATCGACCACCCGGATATCGAACAGTTCATCGACTGCAAAGCCAACGAAGAAGCCAAGGCCTGGGCGCTGATCGAGGCCGGCTATGACGGCTCCACGCCCGATTCGGAAGCCTACAGCTCCATCTTCTTCCAGAACGCCAACAACTCGGTGCGCGTGACCGACGATTTCATGAACGCCGTGGAACGCGACGGCGACTTTTCGACCAAGGCCGTCAAGGGCAACCACGTCATCAAGACCTACAAGGCACGCCATCTGCTGCACAAGCTCTCGGAAGCCACATGGCAGTGCGGCGATCCCGGCATGCAGTTCGACACCATCATCAACAAGTGGCACACGTCGAAGAACACCGACCGCATCAATGCTTCCAACCCTTGCTCGGAATATATGTTCCTCGACGATTCGGCCTGCAACTTGTCGTCGCTGAACCTGATGAAATTCACGGGCGCGAACGGCGCGTTTGACGTTCCCGCCTACCGCTACGCCGTGGATATCATGATCACCGCCCAGGAAATCCTGGTCGATAACGCCGGCTATCCCACGGAAATGATTGCCCGCAACTCGCACGACTATCGTCCGCTGGGTCTCGGCTACGCCAACCTGGGCGCGCTGCTCATGGCCTCCGGGCTGCCCTATGACTCCGATGCCGGCCGCGACTACGCCGCCTGCGTGACCGCCATCATGTGCGGCCAAGCCTATGTCCAGTCGGCGCGCATCGCAGAACAATGCCCATCGCTGGCCCCGGCCACCTCGCGGGTTTCCGAACACGAGATCACCGGAGGCGCCTGCCCCGGCTGGTACGTCAACCGTGAGCCCTTCCTCGACGTGATTCGGATGCACCGCGCTTCGGTGAACCAGATCAGCCGCGAGAGCGTTCCCGCCAGCCTCTATGAAGGCAGTAAAGACGCATGGGACCAGGCCCTGTCTCTGGGTGAGCGCCATGGCTACCGCAACTCGCAAGTCACCGTGCTGGCCCCCACCGGCACCATCGGCTTCATGATGGATTGCGACACTACCGGCATCGAGCCCGATCTGGCCTTAATCAAGTACAAGAAGCTGGTCGGCGGAGGCATGATCAAGATCGTCAACCAGACGGTGCCGGAGGCGCTGTTCAAGCTCGGCTACCAGTCCGATCAGGTCAACGCCATCGTCAGCTACATTGACGCCACCGGCACCATCGAAGGCGCGCCCGGCGTCAAAGACGAGCACCTGCCGGTCTTCGATTGCAGCTTCAAGCCGCAGAAGGGTACCCGCAGCATCCACTACATGGGCCACGTCAAGATGATGGCCGCCGCCCAGCCGTTTATCTCCGGCGCGATTTCCAAGACCGTCAACCTGCCGGAAAACGCCGCGGTCGAAGACATCATGGAAGCCTATACCCAGTCCTGGAAGCTGGGACTGAAGGCCGTAGCCATCTACCGCGATGGCTCCAAGAAATCGCAGCCGCTCATGGCCGCCGCCAAGAAAGAAGAAGCAGCCAAACGCGGTACCCGTGGAGAGCACGACAAAGGCGTTCCTCTGTCGCCGGAAGAAGCGGCCTTCGCCAAACTCTCGCCCGAACAGAAAGCCATCGCCCTGGCCGCAGTCCGGACGCCCACAACCGAAGAGCAGCAGACGTCGCCACCGCGCGCCCTGCGTCACCGCCTGCCCGGCGAACGCGCCAGCATCACTCACAAGTTCAACATCGCCGGACACGAAGGCTACATCACGGTCGGCCTCTACCGCGACCAACATCCCGGAGAGCTGTTCATCCGCATGGCCAAAGAAGGCTCCACGGTTAGCGGCCTCATGGACTCCTTCGCCACCGCCGTCTCCCTGGCCCTGCAGCACGGAGTCCCCTTAAAGCTGCTGTGCGACAAATTCGAACACACCCGCTTCGAGCCCAGCGGATACACCGGCAACCCCGACATCCCGCTGGCCAAGTCGGTCATGGACTACATCTTCCGCTGGCTCGACCTGCGCTTCGTCACCGGAAGGCAGTATCCGCTGTTTAAAGACATGCAGTTGCCGGCGCCACCCGTCGCCGCTCAGCCGCAGGCCGCTTCTTATGAAGCCGCGACAGAGACCATGCCGCCGCAAGCCGGACTTCCCAGTAGCCAGCAGCCAGAAGCCAGCAGCGGGTTCCTCCACGACCGCGGCATCTACCACACTGCCGACGCCATGAAAGACCTCGTGGACATGGGAGATGCACCCTCATGTTACGTCTGTGGATCGATTATGACGCGGAATGGGTCGTGCTATCGGTGCATGAGTTGTGGGAGTACTTCAGGTTGCAGCTAGTTTAGTGCATCGCAAATCCTGTACTGTAGTAATGTCATCCCGAGCACCGTAAGGAGCGCGCGCTTTCTTCAGCGCGCGAGTAGGTGCGAGGGACCTTGCGTTCTGGCGACGCGCCCTAAGGCACCTGAAATAGCTTGCAGTTTCATGACGCACTACACTAGGTACTATGACGTCGAGAAGATTACCAGCCCTAGGGTTCAGTGTGCAGCAGCATAGCGCCGCAATGCTGCCTTCGCGTCGCCCACCGCTTCCGAGATTGTGTGATCATCATCTGGGAACATTCCACACATTTGCTCTGCTTGGTGAAGAAGATTTCCTAAAGCAGCAGCAAGTTCTTTCGTAAGGTCATCCATGCTATATTCCTCCACTGCGTATTTTACAGTCGGTTCCGGTTAGACGCCAAAGGCACGATGATTAAATCTCTCCAATGCGAGATTCGCCTGGGCTCGGGCTACAAGAGCTCGGCGCAAATCGCTCGTGTAGTGACTGAGCATTGGTGT
Organism: Saccharimonadales bacterium (SeqCode); assembly: GCA_035568495.1. Taxonomy (GTDB): domain Bacteria; phylum Acidobacteriota; class Terriglobia; order Terriglobales; family Acidobacteriaceae; genus Angelobacter. Next base: position 25,389 of record DATMNZ010000165.1, read on the forward strand.
GGAACCAACCTGTATTGTGTTGCCTGTCAATCTGAATCTCTGAGCCAAACGCCAACAAACACGCATGCCGTGGATTTCCGATGCAGTGGATGTCTTGAAAGCTATCAACTCAAGAGCCAAAGGCGCCTGAATCTCAGAAATGTGCCAGATGGAGCGTACAGGACCATGTTGAGTGCAGTAAAGCAAAACAGTGCGCCGAATCTTCTAATTCTGAATTACAGTCCCCAATGGTCGATTGCAGCATTGTTCCTGATTCCTGCGGTATTCTTCACCGAATCGGTTCTCCAGCGAAGAGCGCCGCTGAGTCCGACTGCGCGTCGGGCAGGTTGGGTCGGCTGCAATATTTTGCTGTCTAATGTTCCTGATGAAGCGAAGATTCCCATCATAAGAGATGCACGGATCGTTTCTCCCGATATTGTTCGAAGGCAATTTCAGGAGTATCAGAGGCTACGGTCGATTAACTGGAATCTACGGGGCTGGACCCTTGATGTGCTCAGAGTTGCGCGGAGATTAGGACATCAGTTTACTCTCCGGGAAATGTACGAACATGAAACCACACTGTTGCGGTTGCATCCGGGAAATCATAATATTCGAGCCAAAATTCGCCAGCAACTACAAGTTCTACGCGATCTAGATTTCATTGAATTTGTTGGGCGAGGTCAATATGCCTTTAGAATCCTTTCGGCTTGACAATGCCAGCTCGTAGAGTTTCCCCAGGTGAAGGGCAAGACCCTGCAGAACGTGGAGTTCTCCACCAGCGCCGAGATCCACACCATCACGCTCCACTTCCGGGACAAAACCGAGCTGGTGTTTGACCTTGAGCCCGGCTTCACCGTGTTCCCAACCTATGCCGACTGGAAGACCGGAGACTGGCGTCCGATCAAGCGCTGGGGCGCCCTGCGCAGCCGGATTTTCAGGGAGTGAGGTCAAGAGCTTCACCACCCTTCGCTTTGCTCTGTCGAAAATCCTCCGTAACCCATTTAGAATCAGCGGCGCGCAGCAATAGGATTTTCACCACCTTGGGTGGGCCGCAGGCCCATGAATACTCAGGGCAGGCTCCAGCACGGAGGCGCGGAGAAAAACAAGAGCAAGGCTGTGTCGAAACGGCTGGCCATAGAGTGGAGTCCCGCAAAGCGGGACGTGTGACAGTAGCCCAGCACAGGTTCAGCACCAGAACGCGCAATCGAATCTCGTAACTCGATGGTGCTGAACCTGTGCTGGGTAAGCTCGCCACAATGCCAAAGTCCCTTCAGGGACGACTGACTCCGCCCTCGTCCGCGATATTTCTTGCGGCGTGCAAGAACTCCCGATCATTTTCACGAAAACTCGATTCGCGGGTGGAGTACGGCCCTCAAAACAGGTAGACTCTTCTTGTAACGCCAAGGGCGGCTACGTCACTTGTTTGGCGTTCATCTCCAGCCGCCATAAGGGCTCGCGCAAATTTGAATTCGTCTTCTTCGCTGTGATATGCGCCCCATTTGCGATATTTCTTGCCTGCTGTTCCTCGCATCCATGGATACTTTAATACGGCGTTGAGCGTAGCCCGCGTGAGATTGAGGCCGCAAGTCTGTTCTGATCGAAACGCTAATTTTGTAATAATTCGAAACGACTGGGAATTGCCCTCGAATCCATCGGCCAATTCTCCGACAGTAGCACTGCCGGGCGGGCGCTCTCGCCGAACCTCGCCAATTCGTCGAGCGTAACTTCAGCGACATGGCCAAATGGAGGGTGCCCGAGATCGTGGGCCATACATGCCGCTTCTACAACGTCGGGATCGACGCCGCCAGATTTATCGCATAACGCTCTTTGTTCGGCACAGAGTTTTTCGGCGAGCCTTCTGCCCACCTGTGCCACTTCCAGCGAGTGAGTCAACCTGTTGTGAAAGACGTGCCCTTCGTCGGAAGCGAAAACCTGGGTCACGCCGGCGAGTCTTCTGAAGGCAGTCGTGAAAAGGATGCGATCACGATCCCGTTGACCATGGGAGCGGTTGTCGGGAGGCCGGTCTAGCGCGTGAAAATGATCATACCGATCCGGTTTGGGCGAAGGTTTGAACAATGTTGAGATTGACGATCTTCAAGCGCCAGCGCGGACCAAGCGCAGCTTCTGTTCAGAAGAAAGCTCGAGCTCATTTTGTGATATTAGATACCAGATTGCGATGCGGACTGCGGCGTCAGGCAAGTGCTTCTTATCAGAAAGCGTCTTGATTAACTCGCCGGGCATCATTTCGCCATCTTGAAGTGCTTCGACAACGGCGTCTCTGGTCATAGCTTCCGGATGAAGGGGTTGGGCGGCTGTTCCGGCCATTTTGAGATATGCCTCCGAGAACAAATTGTACCGCTCTTGGTGATATCTGGCACTGAACATTGGAGTGCCATCCAGTGTCTATTTGCATTCTCTATTTGTTCGCCGCTGTTGTCAACAAAATTCTATTTGTAGTTATACGCTCTCCGCGTTGGGTGCAAGCAAGGCGCCAGCACTCGGCAATTGGCATTCAGCCCTGCAGCCTTTTGAACGGGGGTTGCTGATGAAAACCTCTGGGCGTATGCGAACCACAAGAACCAAATCCCACGCAAAGAAAAACCAACCCATCTCCACCGGACGCCAGCTCGTAGAGTTTTCCCAGGTGAAGGGCAAGACCCTGCAGTCGGTCGAGTTCTCCACCTCGGCCGAGGTCCACACCATCACGCTCCGCTTCCGGGACAAAACCGAGATGGTGTTTGATCTTGAGCCCGGCTTCACCGTGTTCCCAACCTATGCCGACTGGAAGACCGGAGACTGGCGTCCGATCAAGCGCTGGGGCGCCCTGCGCAGCCGGATTTTCAGGGAGTGAGGTTGTACGGGCAAGATCAAAGGCTTTACCACGGAGGCACAGCGTGACGTAGCCACAACCAAAACCTTTGAAACACAGAGGAACAGAGGAAGCAGAGGATTTGGGGGGTTGTGAGGCGGCGGAAAAATCGTCACAAGCCGCGAAGACTCCGATGGATAGTAATACGGAGGCACGGAGAAAAACAAAACGCAAAAGCAGGATGGCCAGGCATCGGTCATGCGGAAAGTCGAAAGATATGAGCACGCGATACTCCAGCTCCGTCCCGCTCTTTGGGACGGAGCGGAATTATTGAGCCCAGGACGCCAGTCCTGGGTCAGCGAGAAGCAGGTTTTTCCTCTCTGCCGAAGGCCCGCGCGTATCCGCGAAGCGGAGGAGCGCGCTAATAAATTGCCCGGCCCCGGTGTGTGGTGTCATCGAGGCAAGATTCCGGCGTTTGGATGGTTTGGCACGGGAATGTGGATGGCCGTTTGGTATGATCCGCATCGCGGAAACCCGTATGCCGCCCTGCGCACACCTTGCGCTTGCGCAAGGTGTGCGCACGGGCTCTATCTTTGGCTCCCTTTACCCACCCCTGACGGGGTGGGCTCAATAATTTCGCCCCGCGGGGCGGGGCTGGGGCGTCGTGAGGTCCGCTGTTGCTCCACACCGCACCGAGGGGCCTTTTGAGAAGCGCCTGTCTTCTATCCGAAAGAATCTTCTGACAGCCGTGCAAGTTTCGCTGCCTGATGCGTTCTGGAATGTAGATCACATATTCCGGAGGAACGAGACTTGTCCCACACGTTCGCGAAGAACCATCTGCACATCATTTTCAGCACCAAGCGCCGCCGCAAGATTATCCCCGAGGAAATCCAGCCGAAGCTCTGGTCCTATATCGCCGGCATCTGTCACAGCGAAAAAATACCTCCGATAGCCATCAACGGCATGGACGATCACGCCCATGTGTTGTTCCACCTGCCGCCAAGCTTGTCGCTGGCCAAGGCGGTGTCGTCAATCAAGGCAAACTCGTCGCGGTGGATGAACGAGCACGGGCTGGATTTCGCTTGGCAGGAAGGCTATGGCGCGTTCGGTGTCAGCATCTCAACCACTGCGGCGGTTGCGAACTATATCCGCGATCAGCAGCGGCACCATCGCAAAATGAGCTTCGAAGACGAATACCGGCAGATTCTACGCAGGCATGGGGCGGCAGCGGATGATCGGAAATGACTTTGGCTAAAAAGCAAAGAGCGCCCAAACCAGGGCGCCCTTGCCTTGATTGTTTCCAGAGGCTATTTCTTTTCGTCGTCCTCGCCCTTTTCGCTGGCCGCGGCTGCGGACGCCTGCTCTTCTTCCATCTGCTTTTTGAGTTTTTCCGTGCGCTTGGCCCGGGTTTCGGCGCGTTTGCTGCGCTTGGCGTCGATGAATTTTTCGCTGCCCAGAAGTTCGATCAAGCAGGTGGCAGCGCCATCACCCGCGCGGTATCCCTTGTGGATGATGCGCAGATAGCCGCCCTGGCGGTCGCCAAAGCGCGGCGCCACGGTGTCAAACAGCCGGTCGACCGAGGCGCGGGTAATGAGGTAAGCGCCGGCCAGCCGGCGGGCAGCCAGATCTCCACGTTTACCCAGGGTGATCATCTTTTCCACATGCGGACGCATGGCCTTGGCCTTGGCCGGTGTGGTCTCGATACGCTCTTCCAGAATGAGCGAGGTCACCAGGTTGCGCAGCAGTGCGCGGCGGTGACTGGTGTTACGTCCGAGTTTCTTCGTTGCTCTTTGATGGCGCATGGATATGTCCTTGGAACTGGCTTTTAGCTGCTGGCGGAACGCAATTAGCAATTAGCAATTAGCAATTAGCAATTAGCAATTAGCAATTAGCAATTAGCAATTAGCAATTAGCAATTAGCAATTAGCAATTAGCAATTAGCAATTAGCAATTAGCAATTAGC
>DATMNZ010000166.1:0-13495 GCA_035568495.1 Saccharimonadales bacterium (SeqCode)
CTTCGACGGATCGCCCTGCATGATGGCCTGGCTCGCGCCGCCCAGTCCTTCTGTCCAATGGATCTGGCCGGGAAGTTTATAGGCCACCGCCGCCGGGTTGAGATCGCCGCCCGGCGTAAGCGGCCAAGCCGCCACCAGCAAGAAAGCGACGGGCCAACAGCGCCGTAAAATTCGTGAAGCGTACATATATCATCCTCCAGTCCCGCGCCCATAGAATCCGCCTTCTACGCAGGACGTAGTAGGATAACACCGCGTAGAGACGGTGCTCCGTACCGTCTCTGGGTCTTCGCGGCAGCGAAGGCCCAAGCGCGCGGCAGCGCGGACGTAGGATGATAGAGGGCTTGAGGTTTGAAATTGCCGTAGATAACCGGCAGCGTCCTCTCATCGGGGCCCGGAGCCTGAGCTTCGCTGCTCAGATTCCGAGACGGTGCGGAGACGGTGCGGAGCACCGTCTCTACGGCTAGATTCTTGCACTCACTGGAGACCTGAATGGCCGCGAAAACGTGGTTTACGCAGTCATCGTTTTAGCAGGCAGTTGCGGCCTACTTGCGCAGCGCAACAACACACGCCCCGCTCCTGGCCGGGCAAGACCTTATTTCTTCACCTTTGCGACGCACAAACCGCAACGAAACGGCGGACGCCGTAGTTCGCGGTCTTCCAGTACGTTGCTGCATGAGGTACAGCGAAAGGTGCAATAACCCGGTATCCCATACCGCCGCCATGCCACATCGTCCTCCGGCACATACTCTCGCGCGATGGGCATGAAACCGTCGATGTCATCGAACCGGAGCCGGCGTCCGTCCGAAGTCTCGACGCCGTCAATGTAGTCCCACTCGTTGCAATCGTTGAATATGGCAATCTGCCAGCCGTTACTGGCAGCGTAAGGCACATTGCCGGCATAGATATCCTGCGGGTCAGCCTCCGGACGCAGAGAGATCGCTCCTTCCTCCACGGCCTTGAGAAACTCCATCAACTCCTGCTCGGATATTCGAGCTGCGGAATCGCCCGCGTCGTTGGGCACGCCTATGCCGCCTCAGCCAAATCGATCATGGCACAAGCACCCAATCGCCCTGCCTCATCCATTGAAAATCCGTTCCATCCGCGTTCATCCGCGGTAAGGTTTTCTTGTTTCTCTCCGTGCCTCCGTGCCTCCGTGATGCGTTGTTGCTCTCGGCCGCGGCCACTGGGCCTCCACGGTCGTCCCAATCCCGCCTCGTGGACGAAACACGCCTTTCACCACCGCCCACTTCGGCTTCGCTGCCCTGGCCACGTCCTCCAGCACCTGGTTCACGATGTTCTCCTGGAAGATTCCCAGACTTCGGTATTCCAGCAGATATTCCTTCACCGATTTCAGTTCGAGGCACAGCCGGGCGGGCATGTAGCGGATTTCGAGCGTCCCAAAATCCGGCAGGCCGGTCTTGGGACACACGGAGGTAAACTCCGGGACGTCAATGACGATCTCATAGCCCGGAAACTGGTTGGGCCAAGTGTCGATCTCGGGGAATTTGTGGTCGAGCCCCGCTTGGGCATGGGTTTCTGTATAGCCGGTACGATGTGCCATCAGACACTATTGTAGCAACGCCAACGCAACCGAATGACAAGACCGCATCCCGATCCGCGACTCTACTCGTGGTGTAGAGCTTCCGTGGGTTGCAGCCGGGACGCCCGGCTGGCCGGCAGATACCCAAAAAGGACGCCCGTGGAGCAGGAGACCGCGAACGCCACCACAATCGAAGCCATGGAAATCGGAATGTGAATGTTGTATTCAGCGGGCACCAAAGGCTCGGCCACCAGTTTAATGCTCACCGCGATGATAATGCCCAGAACCGCGCCCAGCCCGCTGATTAACACGGCTTCCGTAAGAAACTGAAGCAGGATGTCGCTGCGATTGGCGCCCACGGCTTTGCGCAGACCGATCTCCCGTGTGCGCTCCGTCACCGTCACCAGCATGATGTTCATAATGGAAACGCCGCTGGTGAGCAGGACAATGCAGCTTACCAGCAACAGCACCAAAGTGAGCGCTAATGCGATCTGGTGGGCCGCTTCCAGTATGCCGGCAAGGTTCTCCACCGTATAAGCGGCGCCCTGGCGATGGCGCGATTGCAGCATTACATGCAGCTCGGCCGTCACCAAGGCAACGTTTTCGTGCGAATCGGCCTGTGCATAGAGCGTCCTGACGTAATCAATGCCCTGGTAATACTTCAGGAGGGCAAACGGCACCAGCACCGACTCCTGCGTGATTTCAGATTGTCCAAATGTGGCTACACGCTCGCGAAAGACCCCAATGACAGTGAAGCGCAGGTTCCCAACACGAATGACCTGCCCCAGCATGTCCCGTTTGAATGCCTTGGCCAGGTCCTGGGTGATGAGGCAGGCTTTGGCATTGGACTGCATGTCCAGGTGGTCGAAGAACCGGCCTTCCAGGATGAGCAGATTGCGGATCTTCTGGAACCCTTCCGTGACTCCCACCAGGGTTGCCGGCTTCACCTCGCCGTTGACGATGATGTTGTTGTTTCCAATATCGTGGGCGCCGGCGGTCTCGACGACATGCGGCAAGGTCCGTGCCGCGGTCAGGTCGTCGAGAGAAATCTCGTCGCCCACGTAGCGGTTTACGTGGTTGCCTGGGAAATAGGCGTAGACCAGATCGGTTCCAACAGCCTCGATTTGCGCCATCACGTAGTTCTTGCTGATCATCGAGACAGTCACCACCATCACAATGCAGGTCGTGCCGATGGTAACGCCCAGCATCGTCAAAGCGGTTTTAATCTTGTTGGAAAGCAACGCATCCAGTGCGACTTGCCAAGTCTCGTTCTTCATCATAATGTGGGACGCTCATCCATCATTATATTGCCGGGGACGCAATGGGCACATGGCGCTGCTGTTTGGCATTACGGTTACCGTGGCGCTGGCGGGAAGACCGATAGGTCAAGGCATGATAAACCATTGACCCTGCACCTCTAGTGCTGTCTGGTGTGCGCGTCTTAACTATTCATAACTTGCGCCTGCCCGGCCCGGCTAATACCATGGTGAGCGGTTGTAAAACGCCACCGTGGAGCTTGGATGATTGGGTGAAAAAACGGAAAACCCAGATGTCGGCACAGGAAGAGAATCTGGCGCTGGAAGTGACTGGTATGTTTATTTAATTGTCCTGGCGGCTGCAAGCTTAGTCTATTTAGGCTGCATCATCTCTCCACCGAGTCTGATGGATGACGTGGATGCAGTCCACGCCCAGATGGCCGGCAACATGCTCTCTTCCGGCGACTGGGTCACGGCGCATCTAAACCGCGTAGCGTATCTAGAGAAAGCGCCTCTAAGTTACTGGTTGATCGCGGCTTCCTACAAAATCTTTGGCCTCCATGATTGGGCGGCGCGCATTCCCACCGCGTTCGCCGCTTTGGCGGTCTGTTGGCTTACCACCGCCTTTGGCGTCTGGGCTTTTGGCCGGCTCGCTGGCTTCTATGCCGGCCTCGGCATCGCGACTTGCGTCGGGTTGTTCCTGTTCACCCGGATCTTGATTCCCGATGTGATGCTCACGTTCACCACCGCTCTGGCGATGTGGGCATTCCTTCGCGCTCTTGATAAAGAGGAACTTCATCCACGCCGTTGGGCATTTTTATTCGCCGCCAGCCTCGGCATTGGGCTTCTGCTGAAGAGTTTGATTGCCGTGCTTTTTCCCGTGGCCTCGGGCGTCCTCTATCTTGCGCTGACCGGTCAGCTCTTTTCCGCACCGGCCTGGAAGAGACTCCGGCCCGCCAGCGGAGCTCTGATCGTGCTGCTGATTGCGGCCCCGTGGCATATTCTCGCGGCGGTGCGTAACCCGCCGGTTTTTTCCTTGAGCTTGCACAGCGGCCCGGGGCAGTATCACGGCTTCCTGTGGTTCTTCTTCATGAACGAGCAGGTGTTGCGGTTTCTGAACCTGCGCTATCCGCGCGATTACAACACCGTCCCCCGCCTCTCTTTCTGGCTATCTCATCTTTTGTGGCTATTTCCGTGGAGTGTCTATCTTCCCGCAGCGGCCAAACTTTCATACAAGCCAGTGGACCGCGCCGGAAGCGCTCGCCTGCTGGCCCTGTGCTGGATCGGATTTCTGCTGGTCTTCTTTACCTTCTCCACCACCCAGGAATACTATTCGATGCCGATTTACCCGGCGCTGGCTATGCTGCTGGGCGCGGCCATGGCCGGCGGCCCTACCCGATGGGTGCGGCTGGGCACGCAGACCCTCGGCGCAATCTCACTTGTCTGCATGCTGGCTGTCTTTGCAATTCTATGGATGGTGCGTGGCCTGCCTGCTCCTGGAGATATTTCCAGCGCTTTGCAGCAGCACCCGGAAGCCTACACCCTTTCTCTCGGGCACCTTGGAGATTTGACGCTCCAGTCGTTTGCCTATTTGCGCGCGCCTCTTGTGGTCGCCGGATTGGGGTTCTTCATTGGGGTCATCGGCGTCTGGCGGCTCTCCTTTCATCGTGCAGCCCTGGCGGTTGCCTTGATGATGGTGTGTTTCATGCATGCCAGCCGCATGGCCCTGGTCGTTTTTGATCCTTATCTTTCCTCCCGGCCACTGGCGGAAGCGCTGCGTCTTGCGCCCCAGGGCACACTGATCGTAGATGGCCCTTACTATCCTTTTTCTTCGGTATTTTTCTACGCCAACCGCCAGGCGCTCCTCTTGAACGGCAGGGTCAATAACCTGGAGTACGGTTCGTACGCGCCCGGCGCGCCTGCGGTTTTCATCGACGATCCCACCTTCACCCGGTTGTGGTCGAGCTCTACTCATTATTATCTGCTCGCCGACGGCCACCAGCTTTCACGGCTAAGCAGTCTCGCCGGAAACGCCAAGCTTCTACCCGTTGCCGCGAGCGGCGGTAAATTTCTCTTCACCAATAATAATATTGCCGTCCTGGCCGGCAACTCGAGACCGGGAGACAAGGGCCACACTTTATGACTGCTATTATCGCGACCGTATTTGCAGTTCTGCTCGCCGGCTCCCTGGTCTATTGCGCTTTGATCATGGTGGCCAGTTGGCGCTATCTTTCCGTCAAGCTGCCGTCGGCGTCCGGCCTCACTCCACCGATCAGCGTCTTGAAACCCTTGTGCGGTTACGATGAGGGGCTGGAAGAGAATCTCCGCAGCTTTCTCGACCAGGACTATCCGGCCTTTGAAGTCCTGTTCGCGGTCCATCGCCAGGATGACCCGGCCGTCGCGGTGGTCGAGAAGATCAAAGCTGAATACTCCGGGCAGGCCGAACTGCGGTTGATCGTGACCGGCGAGTCTCCGGTCCCCAACGCCAAGGCTTTCAGCCTGAAGCATCTGGTTCCCGCGGCCCGCCATCCGTTATTGGTGATGAGTGATAGTGACGTGCGCGTCACTCCATCCTTCTTGGCGCAACTGGCAAGGGAATTTCACGACCCTTCCATCGGCCTGATTACCTGCCCCTATCGCGCGGTAGGTGGAAGCAGCGTGTGGTCGCAGCTTGAAGCCCTGGGAATGAACACCGAGTTTCTGGGTGGAGTGCTGGTGGCGCGCATGATGGAAGGCATGAATTTTGCCCTCGGATGTACCGTTGCCATACGCAGCAACGTTTTGGACCTCATCGGCGGTTTCGACTATCTGCAGGATTATCTGGCCGAAGATTTCGTGATGGGCCAGCGTGTCACCCAACTCGGTCAGACTGTCTTGTTTTCCTCCTACGTGATCGAGCATCGTATCGGCAGCCAGAAGATGGCGCAGAACCTGGACCATCGCCTGCGCTGGGCGCGCAGCACCCGCCGCTCCCGTCCCGCCGGTTATTGGGGCCAGATATTTACCTACCCGCTGGCCTGGGCCTTGCTCTTGTGGGCGGCCTATGGGGGCGCCTGGCCACTGGTCCTCCTTACCCTGATCGTCCGGGCGGCTACTGCCTGGGCCACGGCCGGGCGAATCCTTCGTGATCCAGTCACCCCTAAGCAATGGTTGCTTCTGCCGCTCCAGGACCTGCTGGGCTTTATGGTGTGGATCGGCGGTTTTCTCGGAAGCACCATCGTGTGGAGGGAGCGCCGGTGCATCATTCTGTCGGACGGCAGACTGCAGGTGAAGTCGTAATTCCGCTAGTGATGCATCATTTGTCCGCCTCAGTCGTATCGGAATGGCGATGGGCTGCATCTAATGCTTGAGTGCAGCTCTGCGAAGCGTTTCCCACTGAAACGGCTTTCGTGAAAATGCGCGCAACTGAAGATTTCTGCACTCAATCGAATCGGCTTGTTTATACTTAGTTTTCACGATGGTGCATAAAGAACCAACTTTTCTGGAGCGCAACCGCCTGTTCATGGGCGTCGCGGGGGCCATCCTTGCCCTCCTTCTTTTTTCCGGCTGGGTCATGCGGCGTGGCGCGATCGCCGTGCGCTCCGAAAAGGTGGTGCGCGAACAGATTGCCAGCGTGATCTCCACCAATGGCAAAATTGAACCGGTGCGCAACTTCGAGGCCCACGCGCCCGCTCCCGCGATTGTCAAACGGGTGCTGGTCCGCGAGGGCGACCAGGTGAAGGCCGGGCAGCTTCTTCTGGAATTAGACGATATCGAAGCGCGCGCCAATGCCGCCAAGTCTCTGGCCCAGGTGCGCGCTGCCGAGTCCGATCTGCACAGCCTGCGCTCCGGTGGGACCCAGGAAGAGTTGCTCACCAACCGCAGCAATCTGGTGAAAGCCCAGGCCGAGAAAGAAGCCGCGGACCGCAACCTGCTCGCCACCGTGCGCCTGCAACAGAACGGCGCGGCCTCTCCCGCTGAAGTCGAAGAGGCCCGTAACCGCGCAAAGAGGGCCGAAGCCGAAATAGGGCTGCTGAAATCGCGGCAAACATCGCGCTTCTCCGATCCGGAACGGCAAAAGGTCGAAGCCTATGCCGCCCAGACCCGCGCCGAATACGAGGCTGCCCGCCAACTGATCTCGAATTCCCACGTCCGAGCGCCCTTTGCCGGTACCGTCTATCACCTGCCGGTCAAACCGGGCGCCTATGCCAGTGCCGGGGAACTCCTGGTGCAGGTGGCCAACCTGGATTCCATGCTGGTGCGGGCGTTTGTCGATGAGCCCGAAATTGGCAAGCTGGCCAAAGGCGAGAAAATTGAAGTCACATGGGACGCCCTGCCCGGCCGCACCTGGTCCGGTTCCCTCTCCCGCGTACCCACGGCGGTCAGCACTCTGGGGCCGCGCACCGTGGGTGAAATCACCTCGGCCATGGCCAATGACGACCACCGGCTGCTCCCCAACGTCAACGTCAGTGTGAGTGTGATTACCGCCCGCCATGAAAGCGCGCTCACCGTATCGCGCGAGGCCGTCCATGATCTTGCCGGTAAACACGTCCTCTATGAAATCGTCGATAACAAGATCGCCATGCGCGAAGTTCAGACTGGCACTTCCAGCTTGACCCGGGTGGAAATCGTCAGCGGCATTTCTGAGGGAACTTCGATCGCCATGGGCGCGGTCAACGCCCAGTCTCTGCGCAACGGAATGGAAGTCAAGGCGGTCGAGCGTTGATCGAGCGCCGGTCCCTTTATTGCCATCCATCAGGGTCTTCGCAGTTTGTGGCGATGCCAGGAACAGCGGCGCCCCAACCCTCTTTGGCCTCGATTCGCGTTCATTCGCGGTTCCATGCCCGGTCCTATGCTCTTAGTAGCGGCCACCTGGCGCGGTGTTTCCTGCTGCTGTTGCTCGTCTCCGCAGGCTTGCGGCCGGCCCGGGCGGCGGCCGGCGCCCTCGATCTGCTGAAATCCGGTCAGGCGAATGCTGCGTTGCAGGAGTTGCAACTGCGGATCAACAAGGACCCATCCGATGCCGAAGCCTGGAACCTGATGGGCCGCGTCTACTACCAGATGGAGCGCTGGGACGATGCTATCCACGCTGCCGCTAAGGCGGTCGAACTCCGCCCTTCCAGCAGTGAATTTCACCAGTGGCTGGGCCGTGCCTACGGAGAAAAGGCCGATTCCATCGGGCCCATCGGGGCTTTCAGCCTGGTGCGCAAGGTGAAGAACGAATTTGAGCACGCCGTGGCGCTCGATACCAAAGTCGAGAATCTTGCAGCGCGCTCCGATCTCGCGGAGTTCTACATCGAAGCCCCCGGCTTTATGGGCGGAGACAAAACCAAGGCCGCCGGCCTCGCCCGCTTCGTAACCAACTACGACCCGGCCCTCGGTCACTACATCGCCGCCCGCCTGGCGGAGAAGCAGAAAAATCACATGCTGGCGGAACAGGAATACAAGGCCGCTAACGAGGCCAGCGGCGACTCATCTGCCGCCTGGATCAATCTTGCCTCGTTCTACCGCCGGACCGGACGCCTGCCAGAGATGGAATCCGCCGTGAACCAGGCTTTGGCCGCTCACACCCAAAATAGTATTTCGTTATTTGACGGCGCTTCGCTGCTGCTGCGCAGTGGCCGGAACTTCCCCGGGGCCATCGATATGCTGCGCCGTTATCTGGCCCTGGATACCAGGTCGGAAGATGGCCCTGCCTTCGAGGCCCATTTCATTCTCGGCACGTTGCTGGAAAAGCAAAAGGACAAGCAGGCCGCCCTCAATGAGTACCGCGCCGCTCTGGCCCTGGCTTCACAATATAAGAAAGCGCTGGATGCGCTGGCCCGTGTTTCCCGCTAGAATTTCCTTTCCGCATCTTTACAGGTGAATCATGAGAATTAGCGTCCGCGTAATGGCCCTTGCCGGCTTGTTCTTGATTGGCAATGCAGCGCTGCTCAACGCCCAGAATGGGCCTCTGCCCTTCCGCACCGCCATTGAATTGGCGCTCAAGAACAGCACCGCCACGGCCATTGGCCGCGCGGAGACCCAGCGCGTCAAAGCAGGTTATTCCCAGTCCCGCGACCTCTTTCTGCCGCAGATCACCATCGGCTCGGGCCTGGCTTTTTCCTATGGCTTTCCCCTCAGCCTCGAAGGATCGGCGCCCTCGATATTCAATTTCAACGCCCAGGAGTATCTCTTGAATCCCGCGCAGCGGCAGTTCGTGAAGGCCGCGCGGGAAGAAGTCGGGGCCGCCGAGTCCATGAATGTCGAGCGCCGCAATGACGTGATTCTCGAGGCCGCCGTCGACTATATTCAGCTCGATCTGTTGCAATCTTCGCTCAACGTGCAAAAAGAACAAGAGGAATTTGCCGCAAAATATGAAGACATAGCCGCCCAGCGCGTCAAAGAAGGTGTGGATGCCGCCACCGAACTGACCCGGGCGCGGCTGGCTTCGGCCCGCGGACGCCTGCAACTGGAATCGACCCGGTCTTCCATCGACCAGTTAAGGCTCCGGCTGTCACAGATGACCGGCTTGGCGCAAGGCGCAATCGAAACAATCACCGAAAGCATTCCCGGACTGCCGCAGCCGTCCCAGGCCCCTGATCTGGCCGCCACGGCCGCGGAGAAAAGCTTCTCCGTGAAGGCCGCCGAACAGGCGGCGCTGGCCAAGGCCTTCCGCGCCCGGGGAGAAGAAAGACAGCTTTACCCGGCCATCGATCTGGTGGCCCAGTACGGGCTTCTCGCGCGCTTCAACAACTATGACACTTTTTTCCGCAGGTTCCAGCGGCACAACGTGACGGCTGGTATCGCCGTCCGCTTTCCCTTTTTTAATCCGGCGCAGCGCGCCACCGCCCGCGCGGCCGAAGCCGATGCGGTCAAGGCCAAGAAGGAAGCCCTGAGTGTGAAGGAACAGGTCAGTGGTGAGGTGTTGCGTCTGCAACGTTCCGTGCAGCAGCTTTCGGCCGCCCGTGAAGTCAACAAACTCGAACACCTGCTCGCGCAGGGCGATGTCGAGACCGTACATGAGAAGATCCAGTCCGGCTCGGCCAACCTCAAGGAAGAACAGGCCGTCCGCATCGCCGAGCACGACCGCTACGCGGCCTACCTGGATTCCAACTTCCAATTGGACCGCGCCCAGATTCAGCTTCTCCGGCAAACCGGCGAACTGGAAGGCTGGGCGTTAGGGCCGGTAAAGAGATAAGACTTGGGCACTGTGGCGAAAAACAAAAAGCGGCCGCGAATTTGCGCGAATGAACGCGAATCAAAAACCAAGCGTCAAGAAGATCAAAGCACAAATCAAATCAATTGCCGTTTACTTTATCTCTATTGTTCTTAATTCGCGTTGATTCGCGTCAATTCGCGGCCAAACGCCTTTGGCTTTTGGCTTTTGTTTTTATTCGTGTCTATTCGTGTTCATTCGTGGCTAATTGCCTTTACCGCATCAACCGGCCCAGCAGATCGTCATCCCATATAGGCCGTTCTTCCAGGCACTCAGCCCGGTACTGGCTTTCGTCGGAAGCGCTGATCCATGTCACCCGGAATTTTGACCGGCGATTGTTGCGCTGCAGCCAGATTTCCTGGCCTACCGCTCGAATACTGGGCGTGCGCATCATGCGCGCGCTTCTGGCGGTGATCTCATAAGTGCATGACCACTCGGGCGTGAGGCCGCGGGCATCGGAAAAGACCTTGACCGGCAGCGCGATGGCAATGGGCTCCGCTGAAGATCGCCGCGCATTAAGGAATTGCGCCAGCGATAATGGGGTGTCGGGTGTAGGGGAGGCGGCCATGGGTGCTTGTATTCTCAAATCCATCATTTCTCTTAATCTTTAACTCTACTGTACTTACGATCTCTCAGAATCTTCGCGGTTCGCAGCGATTTCGGCGTCTTTGGGGGGCCAATCCTTCGATCTTCCTTGGCGCCCTTCGCGTCCCTTGCGGTGGATTGTCTTTCCCGGCTGTGGCTTGCGTCACGCGGTGATTCTCTTAAGACTCATTATGCCCACAGTGATTAGAAAGTGCTAGTTACCCTTGTAATCAGGACATGTACTACTGCGGCTTTGGGGCAATTCCTGCCCATCGGTAACCGACTGTGTTCTTTACCGTTTAGCCCGGATTCAAAGGTGATAAGATAAACACTTGCCATTATGCCTCTAAAAACGTTGTTCCTTAATCCGCCGTCATTTGAGAATTTCGATGGAGGCGCCAGTTCACGCTGGCCAGCCACCCGCGAAATCGAGTCCTACTGGTATCCCGTATGGCTTGCCTATCCGGCCGGGATGCTTGAAGGCTCCCGCCTGCTCGATGCTCCTCCACATCACATATCCGCCGAGGAGACCATTGAAATCGGCAAACAGTACGAATTCCTCGTGCTGTTCACCAGCACTCCGGGGTTTCCAGGCGACATTCGCTTTGTCACCAAGATGAAGGAAGCGAACCCGGCGCTCAAAGTATGCTTTGTGGGCCCGCACGTGACCACATTGCCCGAGCGTTCGCTGACGGAATGTCCTGTGATTGATTTCGTTTGCCGCCGCGAGTTCGACTACTCGGTGGTGGAATACGCGCAGGGCAAACCGCTTTCGGATATCCTGGGCATTTCCTATCGCGATGCCAGCGGCAAGGTCGTTCATAACCCCGACCGCCCGGACACGCAGGACCTCGACGCCCTGCCCAATGTCACCGACGTTTATTACCGCGATCTCGATGTCCGGCGATACAACGTTCCATTTCTGCTGAACCCGTTCGTTTCGCTCTACACCACGCGCGGCTGTCCGGCGCAGTGTACGTTCTGCCTGTGGCCGCAGACGCTCAGCGGACATCCCTGGCGCAAGCGCTCCTCCAGCGCCGTGGCCCGCGAGATGGCCCAAGCCAAGGAATACTGGCCCTGGCTCAAGGAATACTTCTTCGACGACGACACCTTCAACATCCAGAAGGCGCGCACCGTCGAGCTGTGTTCCAAGCTCAAGCCTCTCAACCTTACATGGTCCTGCACTTCACGGGTGACCACCGACTACGAGACGCTGAAGGCCCAGAAAGAAGCCGGTTGCCGCCTGCTGATTGTGGGGTATGAGTCCGGCGACCAGCAGATCCTCAAGAATATTAAGAAGGGCGCAACCGTCGAGCGCGCCCGCCAGTTCACCAAAGACACCAAGAAACTCGGACTGGTGGTGCATGGCGACTTCATCCTGGGGCTGCCGGGCGAGAGCCGTGAAACCATTCGCACCACGATGGACTTTGCCAAGGAGCTGGACGTCGAAACCATCCAGGTATCGCTGGCCCACGCCTACCCCGGCACCGAGCTTTACGATTTTGCCAAGCAGCACGGCTTTATCGTGGGCAACGAAAAGATGGTCGATGAAGGTGGGCACCAGCTCGCCCAGATCGAGTATCCCGGCCTGCCGCGTGAGTATGTGCTGGAAATGGTGCATAAGTTCTACGATGAATACTATTTCCGCCCCAAGGCGGTCTTCCGTATCGTGCGCAAAGCGGTCTTCAACAACAGTGAACGCAAGCGGCTCTACAAAGAAGCCAAATCGTTCATGAAGCTGCGCGCCCAGAGAAACCGCACTGCGAAACAGATGCGCGCCGTGACCGCAGCCAATGGCCCTGGCAACGGCAATGGAAACGGCGTCCACCCCCAGCCCCAGCAGGAATCAGAGAGTGCTGCAGCGGCTACTGCGCAAGTTTCCGGAGACTGACCTTTGAACCTGCGTAAGTACCTGGTGCTGCTGGCTGTGATGTGCTTCGGCTCCACCGGGGACATTCTTCTGGCCCGAGGCATGAAAGATCTCGGGCCGGTTGATCTCCATCATCCGCTGTCGCTGATCGCCGCCCTAGCCAATCACTGGGTATTTTGCGGCGTCCTCTGCCTGGTACTGTTCTTCTGTTCCTACATGACAGCGCTTTCCTGGGCTGATCTTACTTACGTTCTGCCGGCCACCGCCTTCGGATACGTGTTGCTGGCCCTGCAATCCAAATATTTTCTGCACGAGCATGTGTCCAACTATCGTTGGGCCGGAATTCTGCTCATCAGTTGCGGTGTGGGTTGGGTCACGCGCGGGCCGGAACTTACCCGCCGTCCGCAGATCTCGGATGAAATCCACACCCTGGGCACAGCGCAAACGATGCACGAAGCGCAGAACACGGCATCGGCGCAGATTCCTCCTGAAGCGCGGCACATCGGCGGGACACCGAACGCGCTCAATGCCCAGGGCCCAGCCGGCGCGCCGGACAAGCTCCCGGCTACAGGCGGTCCGTCATGAAATCACTTTCTGTCTGGACTGTGGTGGGTGTGGTCGTAGTGGCCTCCAGTACCGGCGAAGTGCTGCTTTCGAGCGCCATGAAAAGCATCGGCGACCTCGGACTGCTGCGCGCCCGCAAAGGCATGGCCGCAGTGATTGCCGCCGTCTTCAGCGAGCGTCTCTTCCTGCCGGGAGTAGCCTGTATGGCCGTAGGCTTCTTCAGCCTGCTGGTCGCCCTCTCCTGGGACGACGCCAGCTTCGTCGCCCCGGCCTCCGCTTCCCTCACCCTGGTCCTCAACGCCATCATGGCAAAAATCTTCCTCCACGAAGCCGTCGATCACCGCCGCTGGATTTCCGCCCTGCTGGTCGGCGTAGGCGTGGTGCTGGTCGCCATGTAAGGGCCGCTGGCCAAATCAATGACCGCTGTTTGGATTCTCGCTTTGAGACAGTTTCGGTTGGTCAATGCCTCCACGGGTGACTTTTCGGTAGCTTTTTGGATACGA
>DATMNZ010000167.1:0-27721 GCA_035568495.1 Saccharimonadales bacterium (SeqCode)
CCTTCGAGAGCGTCACCTGCTGGGCCGCCGGAAGGCCAAGGGTGTTGCTCCACAATCCACCGCCATTGCGGCCGGCCGTGTTATTGCCGATGATCGTTCCCTGGTCGATGTTCAGGCCCGCGTTGGTGAAGATTCCGCCGCCATCGAGTGCGGCATGGTTGCCGGAAATCGTGCTGCCATGAATTTGATCGTTGAGAGACGGTTGCCCTGCGGACGGGGCCTGAATCGCGATGCCGGCCCCCGACGAGTCGGCGTCCAGCGCTGAATTATTGAGCACCTTCGAGTTGCTCATGAGCATAATGGTATTCGAGTCCAGCAGGATTCCGCCTCCCGACCCTGAATCCGGCGACGCCCGGTGTGCGGCGTTGTTGGCAATCGTGCTGTTCGTGATGGTGACCAGGGCGCCGCTGGAGGCGTTGGAGTTGTGCAGCGCAAGGCCGCCACCCCAGCCATCGGTGACGACGTTGTCGTGGATATTGCAGTTGGTCAGGGTGAGCGTTCCCGCTGCGGCGTTTGACGCGCTGCTTCCATCCCACTCGATGCCGCCGCCCGATCCGCCCGCTGCAAAGCGAGCAAGGTCCATGCCAAAGCGAATCTCAAGATTGGTAAGGTGCGTGTCGAACGCCTTATCACCGCGCGGATTGATGGAAAAAATCTTATTGGCGATTCCGTTGGCGCCAGGGCACGCGGTCGCCGTAACCGATGGGGCCGCATCACATGCCTGAATGATAGTGGCCGGATTGCCGCTGGCATCCACATCGCCGATGATGTTTACGCCATCTGTAATGCTCAACGCGCCTTGCCGTGCGCCGGGACGGCCGCCGCTGTCGGCCAGGGTAAGCTGATAAGTTCCGGCCGGGACCATGATGGTGTCGACGCCCGCGCTGGCATTGGCTTCAAGAATGGCCTGCCGCAGGCTGCACATTCCAGCCAGGTTGTTCCGGCAGGCATTGGGGGCGGCCGCCACCAGATCGATCGTCGTGTTGACCGTGATTGCAGGCAAGGGCGCCAATGTGGGGGGCGTCTTTTGACGAATCAGCCGCCCTGAATCGGGGCCGATGTTGGCCACTTTGGGCTGGCGCTCCTGCTGAAGCAGCCGCGCCGCGAATGCGGCGCCGATCAAAGCCAGGACCATCGCCGAACACACCACTGTGCGCATCAAGGAAAACCTAAAAGTCTTAGTCATTGCTGGAACTCCTTTCACAAACGCCACTGGTCAAAAACCGGCACGGGACGACACTGCCAACTGAGCAGGGCGACATGGGCAACGCATCAATTTGGGGGAAGGGAACTCTAAGTCATTATGCAGGGGAAGACGCCCGTGAAGGCGACGCAAATCTATCAACTCAGAGAGTGCGGATTATTGTCTAACTATCCCGTGGCTTTGGCAAGCTAAAAGTTAATGAAAATATTGTGGGCTGAACAGGGACAGCTTTAGACGTAACAAGTCAGGTCTTTACGCCGTGGTTCGTGGTGGAAAACACGGCCTGGTTCGTCGCCGGAACCACTCCGTGGTTCGTGAAATGGTCACAATACGCCGTTACTGTTCGGAAGCAAACACCTTCTCCAGGGGCGTCCAATCGGACGCGGGGGCACTCTGGCATTCCGCTACTGTGCTCTTCGAGCATACTTCAAACGAATAGACCGGGTGGACTTCCCACAACGAAGCGCGTTTGGGATTGGGCCGGGAGGTGGCCGTACACGGTGAGTGGCTCCCATCGTAAAACAAATGGCCGCTCACACGAATCGGATGTCCGGCCGAGGCCTTCATGATGTTGTCCGGGGTCCATCCCGCAGGGCGGAAATGAGGACTCATCTCGGCCGTGGTGCTCGTACATTCGTCCGCGTTCTTGGGGTCGCCGCCCTTGGTATCGGGCACCAGTACGATGTGAATGTCGTTGCTGTCGTTGCCGGGGATGTTGCAATTGACGGCTTCGCCGGCGCTGACATCGGAGTAGTGCGCGTCCTTCACAAAAGCCACGTAGCTGACATACTTGCCTTCACCCATGCCTTCAACTTGGCTGCGGTCGGGCATGTTCTTCTGCAGCTTGGCCTCGGTACTCTTTTTCTGCATGTCCAGCAATTGGGTGTAGCTGAGGGCTTCAGCCGTGGGCGTCTCGGAGCAGAAATTGTTCTTCGACTGGCTCTCGGCCTGCTTGGCGGGATCGGTACTGCCGCCTTTCAAGCTGCAATGGTTGTCGATGGCCGCGTTTAACACGGCATGGAAAGGAAGCGAAGAACAGACCGGGTGGAACTCCGTGGACCCGCCCGGCACAGTGAATGCGCCGGCCGGGGCGACTGCGCTGGGTGTGGTGGGTGCGCCGGCCGTGTGTGGCTGCTTGGGCGGAACGGTGCTCATCATCATGGCCAAGGCTACAGGCGCGAAGGGCGCTACGTGGCGTACAAACGTCTTGCCGGTTTTTGGGGTCTTGCTGGGCATGACTGCCTCCATTCGTTCAGGTGACTGTGGCTACTAGCTGCCTGTTGTGGTCGTGTTGTCCGGGGCGCCACCCTTGGGCGGCGAATCGGAGCCCGCCTGAATGCCCTTGCTTACGCCATAGGTGGTGGCACTGATGCCGAGAAGCGCCAGCACGCTGTTGGGCACATCGGGGAATTTGCATTCGCACACCACGATCAGGCAGAAGCTAAGGCCGATCACGAACGTGAAAATGAGCAACTGGAACCGGGCCATGCTGGCCCCGCCGCCGTGCTCGCTCAGCAACTGGCCGATATCGATCTTGCCGCTGGCGATGGCCGCCAGCACCAGCAGAGCAAACAGGAACAGCAGAATCAACATGCCGTACTCGAACGCCAGCTTCAGCTTCTCCGCGGGCGTTCCGGGGACCCACAGTGCGATGACGAAAGCCACGCCTATCGTAAAAACAATGCTGATGACGAACTCGATGCTTTTCATGTCTTCTCCTATTTCAAAAAGTCTCGTAAGCGGCCCTGCAACATGTCCTGCGCCTTGCCGCCCAAATAAATGGCATGGCTGCCGGCCAGGGTAACGACCATCCAATTGGGGATGGCGGGAAATTCTTTGGGGTCATGGGCGAACTGCACGATGTAATAGAGCGCGATGTAGAGGGTGGCGCCGAAGGCCTGCACCCGTCCGGCACTGGTGTAGGATGCCGGGTTTCCCGTGTCGTCCTTGCCATCGCCTTCAAACAAGCAGTCGAGAGATATCTCGCCGGTGATCATCTTCCAGCACACAAGACCGAAGAGGCCCGCGACAATCACTACGGCTTCCCAAGACGCCAGCGTGGATGGAGACGGCAGATGCAATGTAGCAAGACCTCGAGACTAAGAAAGTAGCTCCTGGCGCCCCGACCGTGGAATAACCTGCCTGTCGGGCTGCCCGGCTTCAGCATTCACTGTTGTACATCCATAGAAACGCGAAAAACCGCAGTATTCCCGTGCTCGAACGGTTTTAACTGGAAATAAATTCTGAAGGCGAATTTTCGGCGGTGGTCGCCGGGATGTCAAGGAAAATACTGACTGCCAGGGCGAAACGTGCAGGAGTGGTTACTGGGTCTGGTCGGTTAATGTATCTTAATCTGGGTACTGTATCTGGGTACTGTATCTGGGTACTGTGGGTACAGCTACGCCTAACGTAGACCGCTTCGGTGGCGGAAGGCGTTCAGTTGTTGCCCGCCGGGTCATCCGAATGGAACATGGGATGGGAGTAGATGTCAGTCGTCCCTGCGGGACTTTGGCTGGCTTTGGCGTCGTACCCAGCACAGGGTTCGGCGCAAGACCATCCCTGTAGGAATCAGAGCATCGCGCCGCGCCGAACCCGGTGCTGGGCTATTGGCACTTGTCCCTGCGGGACTTCTTTCCAATGGAATCGCGTCGCCGCAAATGTAGAACTCCCGGCTGCAATGAGTGCGCAACCGCTGGCGCCTCAAGCGGTGGTCCTTCGCCCGAAGAACGGGCCCAGGATTTCGGCAGCGGGCTCCCGGCTGCAAAGAACGCAGCCTCACGCCTGCCTCACGCCCGCAGGCGCCCAAAAATGAGAATCTTCAAATCTTGATTGGGGTTAAAATTATGTGAAATTAGATTCTTCCGAGAAGGTCTCAAGGCTGCTCGCGCCCAAAGTAACATGGACGACAAAAAAGTTTCTTTCCAACTTCCCCGATTGCTAAGAGAATAAACTATATTGATCTCTAGACGGAAACACGAGAAAGAAGAGAAATATCGATAGCCATGGATTCTCCGGCAGAGATGCGGAGGGCATTTGTGGAGTTGGTTTTTCCTGTGCTCTTGTATGGTCCGGCGTTGCGTTGGCCGGACACTGCGAATTGATGGCGAAGCCTGGGATGCAGCAAGCAGAAGAATTAATTTCTCCAGACGGATGAGAGGTTTGAGTTGGCATGGAACGAAAAGAACAGATAGGGACAGAGCCTTCGGCATTCTTCGACCGGGTCTCGCTTTGGGAGCGCGTTGACAACGACATGGACCTGTTGCGCGACCTGGTGCGGATTTTCGGACAGGAATATCCGGTCATCGTGCAGAAGCTGGATGCGGCGATGGAGGCGCGCAATGGGGCGGAAATCGCCAAGCTTGGCCATAAAGTGCGGGGCGCGGCCTTGCAATTTTCCGCGCACCGCGTAGCCGCTACCGCGGCCCGGCTGGAAGCGTTGGGCACTGCCGGATCGCTGGACGGAATGAACGAGGCATGTGAAGAATTGAAGGCGGGAATCGCCGAGCTGCTCGACGGTCTGCGCCTTATGACGAATGGTGCAAGATAATGGCCCGTGAATCGAAGATTGTGCGCGGGTGGAAGAAGAAGTGGCACTGAACTCCGACATCAAAGAAGTTTCGCAGATGATGGGCCGCCGGCCCGAGACACTCAATATCCTTCTGGTCGAAGACAGTGTCATGGATGCCCGCTTCATCACCGGGCTGCTGAAAGGCTCGGCCAGCGGGTTCAAATGGCGGCACGTAGTCCAACTCGCCGAAGCCCTATCGCTGCTGAAATCCATTCGCTTCGATATTATTCTGCTCGATCTGAACCTGGAAGACAGTTTCGGTCACGAAACTTTTGCCCGCATCCTGAGCGCTGCGCCCAGTACCGCCATCCTGGTGCTCAGCGCTTCCGACGATGAAGAGCTGGCAATCCGTACGGTGCGCGAGGGGGCCCAGGACTACCTGGTCAAAGGCTCATTTGACCGCCGCCTGTTGCTGCGCTCCATTCATTACGCTTACGAGCGCAAACAGTCCGAAGAAGCGTTGCGCCAGAGTGAAGCCACGGTGCGTTCGATCTTCGAGAATTCACTCGACGGCATCATCATCACCGAGAACCAAGGCTTCTTCATGGAAGCCAATTCCGCGGCCGGGACCATTACCGGGCTTCCGCACGACGCCCTCAAGGGCCGCAGCCTGTTTGACTTCCTGGGCCAGGAACAAGAGAACGAATGGCGGACGTTGCGCGATTCCGGCAGCGGGCGCACGCGCTTCCGCGTACGCCGCAACGATGGCGCCAAGCGGTTGGTGGAGTGCGGGTTCAGCGCCAACATCCTGCCCGGATGTCATCTGATGGTGCTGCACGACATTACCGAGCAGCAAGACCTGGAAGAGCGGCTGCGCCAGTCACAGAAGATGGAAGCTGTGGGCCGCCTGGCGGGAGGCGTGGCCCACGACTTTAACAACCTGCTGGGCGTGATTACCGTTTATGCGGAGCAACTGCACCTGAGCGCTGTCGAGCCCCAGCAGAGACTGCGGGCCGAAAAGATCATGAATGCCACAGACCGGGCCGCCGCCCTCACCAAGCAGTTGCTGGCCTTTGGCCGGCGGCAGGTGCTGTCGCCCAAGCTGCTCGACCTGGCCATGGCCATGGCTGACATCACCAACATGGTAGAGAGCATGGTGGAAGCGGACGTGCAGTTGAAAATCCGGGTGCAGGAAGAAGGCCTGGGCTTGGTGTACGCCGATCAGGGACAGATCGAGCAGGTGATTCTGAACCTGGCCATCAATGGCCGCGACGCCATGTCGGCCGGTGGCGTCCTTTCCATCGAGATCAAGAGTTACACCAGCCCGGAAGGCAGCTCAGAAATTCCGCCGGGCGAATACGTGCTGCTCTCCGTGGCCGATACCGGCGTGGGCATGGACGACGAAACCAAGGCACTCATTTTTGAACCGTTCTTCACCACCAAGGAGATGGGTAAGGGCACAGGGCTGGGTCTGGCGACCGTGTATGGCATCGTGAAACAGAGTAATGGGCATATCACCGTCCATTCGGAAAAAGGGGTCGGCAGCACGTTCAACATCTATCTTCCGCGGGCGGCCGTCACGGAGTCCGCGGGCGCGATGACGCCGAAGCACGTTCCCGAACGCATTAGCCTCACGGGCACGGAAACCATCCTGCTGGTGGATGACGAAAACGATTTGAGGAACGCTACTGCCGAATATCTCGCCGGCTGCGGTTACAAGGTGCTGGATGCCCGCGACGGCCGCGAGGCCATCGAGCTTTCCGGCAAACTGGAAGGCAATATCGATCTGCTGATTTCCGACATCGTGATGCCCAACGTCAACGGACGCACCCTGGTGAATCACATGCGTGAAACCCGCCCTACGACACGGGTCCTGCTGATCTCCGGTTACACCGACGATGCCATCATCCGCCACGGTATTTTCCTGGAGAACGCCGCTTTCCTGCAAAAACCCTTCACGTTCCAATTGCTGAGCCTCAAGATCCGCGCGCTGCTTGATGAACGAACGCAGTAGCGGTCGGGGAGCCATCACAGGGACAGGGAAAGGGAGATTTACAATCGGGTAATTTGCAATCGGGTAATTGAAAACCGGGAAGCCTTGGGGCCGGCAATTGCCCGATTGCAAATTACCCGATTACCAATCTCTTGTTCTTCCCCTCCTCCGCAGTGTGCCCCCTGGTCTTACAATGGTCTTCGTGACCTGGCGCAAATGCGTCCCTTATCTCGGGGCTTGTTTCCTGGTGGCCTGCGTGACGGGGCTGCTGGTGGTGGTGCGCGCCCGGGTCAATGTTTCTACCGCGGGCTTCGCGCTGCTGTTGTGCGTGGTGATCACGGCCACGCGCTGGAGCAGCGGTCCGGCGGTGCTGGCGTCGATGCTGGGGATGCTGACGTACAACTACTTTTTTCTGCCTCCGGTGGGGGCCTTCACCATCGCCGATCCGCAAAACTGGGTGGCGCTGGCTGCGTTTTTCGTCACCGCCGTGATCGTTGGCCAGCTATCGGCGCGGGCGCGCCGCCGCGCCCAGGACGCGGAAAAAAATCGCGCCGAGATCGAACGGCTCTATCGTGAACTTCAGTCGGCCTTTGAAAAAGCCAGCCACACCGAAGCGCTGAAGCGCAGCGAGCAGTTGAAGAGCGCGCTGCTCGACGCGGTGACCCACGATCTGCGCACGCCGCTCACCTCCATCAAGGCTTCGATCAGCACATTGATTTCCGGGGAAGGCGAATGCGCTGAAGACCCGGTACAGTTGACGGCGGATGAAAAAGCGGAATTGCTTACAGTCATCGACGAGGAATCCGACCGGCTGAATAAGCTGATTGAGGGCCTGGTGGAGCTGGCCCGCCTGGAGGCCGGGGAAATCAGCTTGCGGCCCAACTGGGGCACGCTTGACGATATGCTGGCGGACGCCATGGCGCGGGCGCGCGCCGCAGTCAAGCGGCACCGGGTAGAAGTCCGATTGCAAGACGGTTTGCCGTTGATTCGCGTGGATTCGCGCGCGGTCTCGGAAGTATTGTTTTCGCTGCTGGAGAACGCCGCCAAATACTCACCCGTGGGATCGACGATTACAATCGACGGCGAGCGCCCGCAGAGCGATGAAGTCATGGTGACGGTGGCCGATCAAGGCCAAGGGGTGGCGCCAGAACTCCGGGAGAAAGTGTTTTCCCGGTTTTTCCGCGCCCATCCGGAAGGGAAAGGAAATCCCGGCGGAGTGGGTATGGGGCTGGCCATCGCACGGGGCATTGTGGAAGCGCATGGCGGCCGAATATGGGTCGAGCCGCGGACGGACGGTCCGGGCTCGTTGTTTCGGTTTACCGTACCAATAGGGGACATCGATGAGCCGAGAGCATCCTGAGCGCAAGCGGATCCTGGTGGTCGATGACGAGCCGCAGATCACCAAGGTGCTGCGCACCAGCCTGTCGGCGCGCGGCTACGACGTGCGCGTGGCCGCCGATGGAGAATCGGCCATGGATACCTTCCACGACTTTCAGCCCGACATGATCATCACCGACCTTTCCATGCCCCATGTCGATGGCATTGAGCTGTGCCGCAAGGTGCGCCTGCACTCGAAGATTCCCATGATCGTGCTCTCGGTGCGTGAACAGGAGCAGACCAAAATCCAGGCGCTGGACGCCGGGGCCGATGACTATGTAACCAAACCCTTCAGCATGAACGAGCTTCTGGCGCGAGTCCGGGCAGGGCTGCGCCGCGACGTTTCCGGGGCGGAAGAGCGGGACGCCGTGCTGCGCAACGGCGACTTTGTCATCGACAACGTGAAACACTCAGTTACGGTCAGCGGAAGGGAAGTCCGGCTCACGCCCAAGGAATACGACTTGCTGTTGTTCATGGCCCGCAATGCCGGCAAGGTACTGACCCACGGCACGCTGCTCAACGCGGTCTGGGGATGTGAGAGCGTACAACAGACGGAATACCTGCGTGTGTTTGTCGGGCAGCTAAGGAAGAAAATCGAGCCTGATCCGGGAACGCCAAGGTATATCGTTACGGAGCCATGGGTTGGGTATCGGTTTTTGGCGGGCGGGGAATAGCCACACCCGAAGCAGGGCGGATTTGCACAGGCCTGCCGTTACCATCGATCAAGGCCATCCGTGAGCTTTGAATGTGTGTCCGCAGGACGATTAAACCCGTAAGATAGTCTGCACCAGAGAATCTGGCACATGCAGGCGGTGCCGGGTACCCTGAAAGCCGCAAGAAGAAAACGGTCGAAGCCATGGCAAACCCAGTGATCGTCCAACGCCCCCAGGACTTCTTTCACGAAGCGCCTGCGCTGAACTTTCTGCAGGAAGCCGAGCAATCGGTCTGGAAGTCTCTCTTTACCAACCTGCGGGAGACGATTTTCCCGGAGAAGCTTCCTCCACTGGAGCTGACGTCGAAGCCTGTGGCCGTCAAGGAAATCTGGTCGCGCAAGCAGCCTGGACGGGCCGCGGCCGGCTCATTGACCGCCCATGGCCTAGTGGTCCTGGCTGTGGTCGGCGTAACGTTTCTGGCCGGCCATAGCGCCACCACGTTGATCGCTACCCAGCATTCGCAGATCGTTACGCCGCTGCTCAGCGATTATGTGCCTTCCATGTCAAAGACCTCGGCCGTGGCCGGGGGCGGCGATCACGATAGGCTCACTGAATCCAAAGGGCGTTTGCCCAAGATCGCCAAACAGCAGTTCGTCCAGCCCACGGTGGTCATTCGCAATCTTCAACCGAAGCTGGCCATGGAAGCCTCGATTGTCGCTCCTGACCTGAACATGCCCAACGTGAACCTGCCCAACATCGGCAATCCGGTGGCCTCGCGCGTAACTGGGCCGCCTTCGAACGGCGGTGGTTCCGGTGGCGGCATAGGCTCTGGTTCGGGTGGCAGCGTCGGTAATGGAGCGTTCCGCATGGGACAAGCCGGGGTAACCGCCCCAGTCCCGATCTTCGCTCCCGATCCCCCATGGTCGGCCGAGGCGCGCCGCAACCAACACGAAGGCACCGTTACGCTGCAACTGGTGGTGGATGCCAGCGGGCATCCGAAGAACATCAGAGTCGTCCACAACCTGGGCATGGGGCTGGATGAAAAAGCACTCGAATCGGTAAAGACATGGCAGTTCGAACCCGGCAAAAAAGACGGCCAGCCCGTTGCGGTGCTGATTAATATCGATGTGGAATTCCGTTTGCATTAGGAATTTAGCCACGAATTAACACGAATAAACACGAATTAAGAACAAAATCAAAACGAAAAGCTAAGATCAAAACTAATCTAAAGATCAGAATCAAGAGAGGCTGAAGAATCAAGAGAGTGCTTGATCTCTTACTCCTGTTTTGATTTTCATTTTGTTTTTCTCTGGTTCTTGTTTTTGCCTTTAATTCGTGCTCATTCGTGTTAATTCTTGGCTACCAAGCGCTTAGCGGTTACGCAACATGCCCCGGCGGGGATGGGGCTGCCGTGGGGGCAGGTGCGGGGGTGGCCCAGGAAGCTGCAGATGCTGTCGGTGGCTTCGGGTGAGAGGATGTGCTCGAAGCGGCAGGCTTGTTCGGCTACTTCCTGTTCGTCCACTACGCGGAAGGTCTGCACGAAGAGACGCTCGGCCAGGCGGTGGCGGCGGATGATGTCTTCGGCGCGCTTGCGTCCTTTTTCGGTGAAGTAGATCATGCGGTCGCCGTGGCCGGGATAGTCGAGGCTGTCACGCAACTGGTCGTGGCAGCGGTTGAAGACCCGCTTGTGCTCGTGCGGCTCGCCGACGTGGTCTTCCAACTCCACGAGTCCCTGGTCCTGCATGCGTTCGAGCGCTACGGACGTCGGTAAAGCACCTTCTACGTCGATGCGTCCCATCTCGGCGTGCTCGCCGTTCTCGGCCAGCACCCACAACTCTTCGAGCACTTCGTCAATCTGTTCTTCGTCGGAGAATGAGAAGGTTTCCAGGTGGGCAATCTTGCCGTGATGCAGCTCCAGGCGGCGGTCGGCCAGGCGGGCCACTGCCGGGTCGTGGGTCACCATGATGATGGTGCGTCCCTGGGCGTGCAGGTCACGCAACTGGCGCATGACGATCTCTTCGTTTACGGCGTCGAGGTTGCCGGTGGGCTCATCGGCCAGAATGACCGGTGGATCATTGATGAGGGCGCGGGCGATGCAGACGCGCTGCTGTTCGCCGCCGGAAAGCTGGGAGGGTAGATGACCGGCGCGGTCACGCAGGCCGATACGGTCGAGGGCCAGCAGGGCCTCCCGCTTGTCGGTCATGCTGTGGAAATATTGGGCCAGCATTACGTTCTCCAAGGCCGTGAGGTAGGGGATCAGGTGGAATTGCTGGAAGATGAAGCCGATCTTTTCCGCGCGAAAGCGGTTCAGCTCCGCCGCCGGCATTTGCGCGATGTTGCTGCCCTCGATCCATACTTCGCCGCGCGTGGGCTGGTCGAGACAGCCGAGCAGGTTCACCAGCGTCGACTTGCCTGAGCCCGAGGGACCCATCACGGCCAACCATTCCCCGGTGGCGACCGACAACGAGACGTCATTGAGCGCTACCACTTCCACATTGCTGTGGTAGACGCGGGTCACGTTCTTGAGTTCAATGGGCATCTACTCCCCCCTGAGAATGACCGCAGGCTGAATTCCGCGCAAGAGCCGCAGCGGCGCGCTACAGGCGACCAGCGCCAGCGCAATGCTGCCCAGCATCACGGGCGCCAGCAACAATGGACGAGGCAGAATGGCCGATCCGAAGTTGGCCTGGCCAATCCACCAGGCGATGGCGCTGCCGAGAATAAAACCTGTCAGGCCACCCGCGGTGGCTACCACCGAAGCTTCCCCCGCAAACAGCAGGTTGACGGCGGAATTCGATGCCCCCAATGCCTTCATGACGGCAAAGTCTTTGCGGCGCTCGAGCACCGAGCCGGTCAGCGTCGCCACCATACACAGCACAATCAGCACCACGACGATCAAAGAGGCGGCCAGCACCACCGCCCGCGTTTTACCCAGAACGGTGGCCTGGGTCTCGGTGACCGCCCGCACCGGCTTGACTTCCGCGCCGGGGAACGCCGCCTTGAGCCTATCGATCTTGGCATGAATGACCTGGGGAGACGCTTGGGCATGGATCAAAACCGTATCGGCGCGCAACGAAGTCAGGGCGGTGAAGCCGGTCAGTTCAAGGAAAATGCGGCTGTCATCTTCTGAGCCGGATTTAAAGATAGCCGATGGCCGCACCTCAAAGGTCTTGCCTTCGAATGAAATTGTAAAAGGCGCGCCAGTAGGGGAGAGCTGCGCTGCCGCTTTGGCGCCCAGCAGCGCGTTGCCGTTCGCGTTGGCCAGCGGCTGGCTGTCCCAGAAGCTGTTCAGTTCCTGCAGTTCGCCCAGTACGGTGCCGGCGATGACTACGCGGGACTCTCGGGGGCCAACGGCGATAGCGTACGCCATTGGGGCGAGCCGGTAGCTTTCATCAGCGGCGGCGTTGGCCGAGAGCTGCGCAAGAATTTCGTCGGCCGCTTTTTTGTCTATCTGCGCGCTAGGGGTGGTGAACACCAGGTTGGCGCCGAAGCTGCGAAATTCACGGTTCAGCTTGGCTTCCAGATCGGCATAGACGGTCAGCCCTACGGTCGCCATAGTAGCCACAACCACGATGGAAAGCAGCGCCGTGGCTGCGCGATCGCGGCGCACCCAGGCCGCTTTGACCAGCAGGCGCATGAACAGGGCACGGCGGTTCATGCATCGCCTCGCAGCACGACAGCCGGATCAAAGCGCATGGCCTTGCGGACCGCGCCAGTGCTGCCGGCAAAGGCGACCATTAGAGCTGCAAATATCACGACCGCCAGCACTACGGGCGCTACCACAATGGGAGAATTGAACACGCTCTGGCCGATGTAGCGGGCGAGAAAGACGCCGCCGGCGAAACCTGCGCCGCCGCCGATGATGGCCAGCAAGCCGGCCTCGGTGAGAAACAGAGTGGCCACCAGTCCATTGCCGGCGCCCAGCGATTTCATCAGGCCAACTTCCTGGCGGCGCTCGATCACCGTCCCCGCCATTACGGCGGAGACGGCCAGCGCGGTGGCCAGGAGGGCGGCGATGGTGAGCAATAGCATCAGTCCGGAGATGCGGGAGAGCACCTTGCCCTGGTTCTGTTCCACCTGCCGCACCTGTTCGACCTGCACCGCGGGCAGCGCTTCATGAATCTGGAAGGCGATGGAATTGGCATAGGGCGAGCAATACCAGCGGTCGTGCATCTCCGGCGACATGGAGTTGGGGTCGCGGCGCGCAAAGGCGTCTTCGGGCTTGGTGCGCGCACTGACAGCCACCCGGTCCACGGCTCCCGGCTTTCCCAGAACTTGCTGCACCATGTGCAGTGGAGCCACAATCGCATCATCCTCAACGCCTCCGGTCGTGAGAATGCCGGTGATGCGCAGCTTGGCTTTGCCATCGCCAACTTCGAGAGTGTCGCCGGGACGCAATCCGGTCTTGTGTGCCAGGCTTACCCCGGCGAGGGCGCCGAAGCTGCCGTTGAAGCCGGCGTCGGCGGGCCATTCGCCTTCCACGTGCCAGAAGCTGTTCACGCTGCGAACACCCGTTTTTTCATTTGCCTTTCCGTATGGCTGATCGAAGTAGGTGCCAATCAGCCTCGCGGTAACAGGCCCTGCAGGGCGGAAAAAAATTTGCTGCGCGAAAAGAAACGGGGCGAAACCGACGATGTTGTTTCCCCAGAAGATACCTTTGAGGCGGGGCAGGTCGCTCTCGGGGATGAACGCTTTCTCCTCACCCGCCGGCTTAAAGGTGTTCGCTCCGATGGTTACGTCGAGACCGGCTTCCATCGGGGTCAGCACCAGGTTGGTGTTCAGTGCGCGCAATTCACGGGTCACCTTGTCGCCGATATCGGTAGCCACTGAGATCATGGCGGTGCTCAGGGCCATGCCCAGCGCGATGGCGAGCAGGGCGAAGGCCTTGCGCCGCCGCTGGCGGCGGAACGATTCGAAGAGGAGGCGGGCAAACATCGCTATTTTTTGAACACCTCCGCTTGCTCTGCGAGGCTGGCCGTGGCGATGACAATGGTGTCACCCGCATCGGTCGATTTAAGCGGGATAGGGTTGCATCCGCCGGGCTGGCCTACGCTCTGCGGGTTGATGGGCGCCGAGCAGTTCTTGCAGACCACGCCGACGGACGACTTGTAGAAACCGATGGGCCCGCAGATGGTGCAGGCGTCAAACACTGTAGCGATCTCGCCGTTCGGGCGGCGATAGAGGAAGAAGCGGACCTCGGCGCCGTTGACCACGGCGCTGTAGCGGTGCAGGTCGCCGTCGGCAACGCTGGCCTTGGCAATGCGAATCTCACCGTTGTTGAACGCGACCACGGTGGGCGTGGAGAGGGCCGAGGCGCTCTTGGTATAGATGAACTCGGCGGTGATCATGGCGATGAAGGTGAAAGCGGTCACGCACAGCCCGACCGACCACAGGCGCTCGCGGCGCGCAGTCCATTGCAGCTTGCGTTCTTCGGCCCGGGAAGGCGACGGGGAAGCGGCTGCGGAAGACGCGGCCTGCGGTTTCTGGCGGCCGTATTCCAGCAGAATCATCAGCGCCGCCAGCGCCAGAATGGTAACGAAGAAGAAGTAGTCATTGCGCACAATGGGGCCGATCAGCGCCATTTCCTGCCGGTTCGAAGGAAGCACGCCGTTTTCCGAGAGTTCGTGCAACCCCGAGACAATCAGTTGGAAGGCCACAAAGAACAAGATGATGCTCGTGACCCGGAAGAACTTCTGCAGGTTGATGCGCACGCTGCCCTTGACGAACATCACGCCAAAGACCACCGCCAGGGCCACGCCCAGCAGGGTGCCGATAAAGCTCATCAGTTCGGTGGAGTTCAACGATACTCCGGCCAGAATCAGGACGGTCTCAATGCCTTCGCGCAGCACCAGAAGAAACACAAAGGAGAAAAGACCCCAACGCGAGCCGGTACCCGCCAGGGAACCGATCTTGTTTTCGATGTCGCCTTTCATCTTGCGGGCGGCGCGCATCATGAAGATGACCATGCTGACCACAAAGGCGGCGGCCACCAGCATGACCCAACCTTCGAAAATGTCCTGGTTCAGGCCGGTGCGGGAAAGCACTACGGCGCCAGCAATACTGCCGGCAAAAGCGGCAATCAGGGCCCAATAGACCGTCCGGCGTAGCTCCGGACGGCCAATTTTGGCCAGATACGCCAGGGTAATGCCCACAATCAGGGCAGCCTCAACACCTTCGCGAAGTGTGATAATCAGGGCCTGGAGCATGAGTCGAAATTCCCATTTTGAAATTGAAAATGAATTTCATTTTCAATACCGATTTTACGTTGCGGGCGGTGGGGAGTCAACAATTTGAAAACCCCAACCGGTATTCACCACCGAGGCACAGCGTGACGTTGCCACAAACAAAACCTTTGAAACACAGAGGAACAGAGGCAACAGAGGTTCTTGGGGGGTGAGGCGGCGGAAAAATCATTGCAAGCCGCAAAGATTCTGATGGATAGTAATACGGAGGCACAGATGAAAGAGCAAAAGATTGGTGATCGGATAGGATTGCCAGTATTGGCAATTCTGGCAATCCTCCTTGGGTTTTGCTTGTGGCTACGTTACTCTAGTCCTCGTGCCCCCGAAGCTGTCAGCGCTGTTTGAAGAAGCCCACCGCGAGTTGCGTCCGGGCGTCCCTGTTCCTGAATATAAGATCCAGTTTTTCCCTTTTGCCAGCCTGAACAATACCATCCGCTTACGGGAAAGGCGCGTTCTCATACGCCTCTCAGATCTGCTGGAGGCTGCAGACGATTCCGTGCTCTATGCCATCCTGCATATTCTGGTTTCCAAGCTCTATCGCAAAGGAATCAATGCCGGACACTCAGCCCGCTTCCGCCGGTTTGCGGGAGGGACGGCCATTGCCGAGAAGCTCCATCTGGTGCGCTCGACCCGGGGACGCAAGCGCATCAACGGCCCGGCCGGTACACACTACCATCTGGATGAAGTCTTTGACGAACTGAACGTGCGTTTCTTTCACGGACTCATGGCGCGTCCGCAAATGAGCTGGAGTTCGAACCATTCGCGCTATCGTCTCGGCCATTACGACCCGGCGCACAACACCATTGTCATCAGCCGTGTCTTTGACCTTCCCGGAGTGCCGCGCTGCGCCATCGAATATCTGGTGTACCACGAGATGCTGCACCTGCGGCATCCGGTCAAGATGAAAGGCAGCCGCCGCTGCGTGCATCCACGGGCTTTTCAAGAGGAAGAAAACTGGTTCCCGCAACTGGCGGAGGCGAAGAAGTATTTGAAGGAGATGAGGTAGGAAGCAATTAGCACTCAGCATTCAGCCCTGAGGCAGATTGGTAATTGCCAAAATTGGTAATCGGGTAATTGAAATACTGCCTCATCTGAAATCTACGGTGATTGCCAGTGTTTCCAAACTGTTAGAGTTTCAAATTGTCCAGGGTTTCAAATTACCCGATTACCAATTTTGGCAATTACCAATCTGTGTCTCCGGCCTGAGCGCTACTACTTTATCTTCGCTGCCGGCTCCGGCTCTTTCGTCTCTGCATATTCGCGGGCGACATCGACCGTTGATTTCAGCGCGTCCCCGGCGTCTTGCAGCACGTAGCGGTAGTCTGACGATTCTTTCTTGGCCAGCGGGTCGGCGCTGGCGGCTGATTTGAGGGTGGCGATTCTGGCTTCCCATTTGGCCCCGGCTTCCAGCACTTCTTTCAGGCCTTTGCGGAATTCCTTTTTCAAGTCTTTGTCCAGCGGGCGGCCCTGGTACTGGTCGAGGTTGTCGTTGATCTCGTCGAGAATCGCCGTGAAGTCCTCAAGCAGATCATGGATGCGCTTTCCACGCCCCTGGGCTTCTTTGGGACCGCCGCGGAGCCGGTCGACCTCCGTCAGGCGCATCTCGGCAAACTTGATGTAAAGCTGTAGCCGCTTCAATGGCTCCATGGCCACTTCCCGCAACTGATCGACCTCCACCTCGCTCAGTGGATCACGTTTTTTAGCCGAGGCGTTGATGGCCAGCAACAGAAGCAGGAACACGAGGGCCTGGCCGGTGCGGGCCAGCCGGGCATAGGACATCTTCATGATGGTTTGTTCTCCTTCTTCGGCGGAGCAAACATGGCGTCGAGCAGGTCTTTGCGCAGCTTCTCGATTTGCTTCTCCACTTCTTCCAGTGGCGGACGGTCATCGACCGACAGGGTGCGGCGCACTGCTTCCAACCGGCGTTCGGCCTGGCGCAGATGGATCTCGGTTTCCTTCATCTTGTGCCGGCTTCTCACGGAAATATCGCGGGCCAGGGTCGCGTATTTCAGGATTTCCTGCACGGTGGCCTGGCCCTGCTCGGCCTGGGCGTCAGTGAACTGTTGGTTGGCCACGTCTACCAACTGTTGCGCCAGTTCGGCATACAGTCTGGCCTGGTGGCCTCCGGAGGCGTGCTCAGCTTCGGTCTTCAGCGCTTCCACCGTCTTCTGCGCCGCCAGCGGCGAAGCCGACAGCAGGATGAGACCGGCGAAAACAGCGATATTTTGCAGCATCGGCATCAGCAGCATTTTACTGGAAGGCCGTGGGTGAAGCTAATGGATACCGGAAATTGGCCGCGAATGAACGCGAATCAAAAACGGATTGGCCACGAATTAACACGAATGAACACGAATTAAAAACAAAAAAAAGAACGAAAAAAAATAGAAAAAGAAAATAGAAAAACATGAAATTAGAGAGAAGACTGGGGTTGTTTTTTGTGGATTTCCTGCCGTTGATTTTCTGTTGTTTTTTGATTTTTTATTTTTATTTTCTTATTCTTAATTCGTGTTTATTCGTGTTAATTCGCGGCTAATCCGGTTTTTAATTCGCGTTCATTCGCGTTGATTCGCGGCTAATGCCTTGGTTCGATCGCTAGCAGGCGGTGGCGGGCCTCGAATTCCTGGTCGGGAGACTTGCCGCCTTCGGTGGCCAGGAATTTGCGATAGTTTTCCGCGGCCTGTTTATAGGCGTGGAGGCTGTCGAAGGAAACGGCGCGAATCCAATAGGTGGCGGCGTTTTCCGGCAGCAGTTTTGCACGGGCTTCGAGGACGCGAATGGCCAGTTCGTACTGTTTATTTTGCTGCGCGGCGTATGCAAGTTCGAAGTAGGCGTCCGCCAGGGTGGGCTTGAGTTGCAGGGCCTGGAGCAGTTCTTCCTGGGCTTCAGGATACTTGTGCTGATGCAGAAGGGCTGATCCCAGGTTCCAGTGCAGCTCGGCGTCGCGCGGAGCACGCAAGAGCAGGTCATGGTAGAGCTTGCTTGCGGGAGCATATTGCTTGTCCTGCATATACAGGTCGGCTAGCTGGCGTGCCGATGCGGGGTCGGCTGTCGCGTTGGGAAGGGCTTCGAGCAGGGCCAGGCCTTCCTTGAGCTTGCCCTGCGCGGCCAGCACCCGGCCAAGCTGGGCCTGCGCGGGAATGCTCTGCGGATTCTCCGCCAAATATTTCTTCAGCCAGGTTTCGGCGTCGGTCAGGCGCCTCTGCTTCAGGTATAAGCTGATGAGGTCTTCGGTGGCCTGGGCGGTCTGGGTAGTCTGATCATTGCCGGCTTCGGCCAGTTTGAGATAGAGACGCTCGGCTGCGGTGGTGTCGCCGGTCTTGGCCAGCAGGTTGGCGGTGGCCAGCGTGATCACGGAATCACCGGGCGCAAGCCCGGAAGCTTTCTGGTAGGCGTTGAGCGCTTCTTTCGGTTCGCTATCTTCGAGCACCTCTGCCAGAGAGAACCACGCTTTGCTCAACCCCTGCGCTGCTCCGGTGGCGGGCTTGAGTTGCACGGCATTCTTCAGCACCGGGGCCGCTTCTTTGAAATTGCCGGAAGCCGCCAGCGCCACGCCCAGGTTCAGGCTGGCCTCAAACCACTTCGGACTAAGCTCCACAGCTTTTCGATAAGCGACAGCGGCCTCGGCGTTTTTATTCAGTCCGCTCTGGGCAAACCCCAGATCGAACCATGCTTGAGGATTTCCCGGCTGGGTCTTCACCACTTCCAGCAGCTTGCTTTCCGCCTCAGTGAATTGCTGCTTTTCTAGCAGCTTCTCAATCTCAATCAGAGGATCAGAGGCCACGGGCTCCGCTGGGCGCGCAGGAGGAACCTTGCGCGTCTGGGAGACGCCGGAAGCGGCGAGAGCGGCCACCAGGATTGCTAAGAAAATGGCTTTAGGAACGTTCCTCCATAGGTCGCGAAGACCTTTGAAGCACAGCGTGACGTGCTGCAACCAAAACCTTTGAAATACAGCGCAACGAGTTGCAACGAAAACCTTTGAAACACAGAGGAACAGAGGAAGCAGAGGATTTTTGGGTTTGTGAGGAGGGTCCAGAAATCCTCTTAGACCACGAAGACTCTGATGGAGATGAGTACAGAGGGTCCCTTCGCCTCCGCTCCGCGTAAACTCCGGTAGGAGAAGGCATCGGGCTGTGAGTCGCTTCCAGAAAGCGCTGGGGTCGAGAACATCGTTTGAAATATTAAGCAATTCGCTCACAGCTCCAATTTGAGGTCCTAGCGGTGTGTGACGATCTCCCCCCGCCTCACAAACCTCAAATCCTCTGCTTCCTCTGTTCCTCTGTGTTTCAAAGGTTTTGTTTGTTCTGCAATAAGATGCGCGCCAGCCATTTTCCGGTGTATGAGTCTTCATTTTTTGCCACCAGTTCGGGTGGGCCGGCCACTACCAGTTTACCGCCCCGGTTGCCGCCTTCGGGGCCGAGATCGATGATCCAGTCGGCGGTCTTGATGACGTCCATGTTGTGTTCAATCACCAGCACCGAGCCGCCGCTTTCGATCAGTTTGCGGAATGCTTCCAGCAGTTTGCTGACATCGTCAAAGTGCAGTCCGGTGGTGGGTTCGTCGAAGATGTAGAGAGCGCCTTTGCCGGCGCGGGCCTTGCGGCGTTCTTCCCTCTCTTCGGGACCAACTCCGATATCATGCGCACGGCCCGCGGGGATGAGGTGCGCGGCCAGCTTCATGCGCTGGGCTTCACCGCCGCTGAGCGTAGTGGCCGATTGGCCCAGGCGCAGATAGCCCAGCCCAACCTCATCGAGCACGCGCAGCTTGTCGGTGATCTTGGGCGTAGCCAGGAAGAACTGGATGGCCTCGCGCACGGTCATCTTCAGCACTTCGTGAATGTTCTTTCCCCGGTACTGGATGGCCAGCACTTCGGGTTTGTAGCGCGTGCCGCTACAGTCTTCGCAGATCAACTCCACATCGGCGAGGAACTGCATTTCGACCGTTACGGTGCCGTCACCCTGGCAGGTCTCGCATCTTCCACCGGGAATGTTGAATGAGAAATGTCCGGCGCTGTAGCCCTTCTTCGCCGACTCCGCGGTCGAAGCGAAGACTTCGCGGATCGTATCAAACGCCTTGATGTATGTGACCGGGTTGGACCGTGGCGTGCGCCCGATGGGAGATTGATCCACCAGTATCACGTCGGCGATAAACTCGCCCCCGGTGATCCTCCGGAAGCCGTTGGCTGCCGGACCAGGGCCGGCGGTAATGCCTTTTTCCGCAGCCAGCGCTTCGTAGAGCACATTGTGGACCAGGGTCGATTTGCCCGATCCCGATACCCCGGTCACAGCCACCAGTATTCCCAGCGGGATTTCAACGTTCAGGTTCTTCAGGTTGTGGGCGCGCGCCCCTTCGATGCGCAGCATGGGCTTCCCCGGCTGGCGGCGATGTGCCGGTACCTGAATGCGAAGTTCCTGGCTGAGATAACGCCCAGTGAGAGATGCAGGCAACTTCTTGATCTCAGCGTAGGTGGCCGAAGCCATGATCTTGCCGCCGTGTTCACCTGCGCCCGGCCCCAGATCGAGAATGAGATCGGCGGCCTTCATGACCTCCGGGTCGTGTTCGACCACGAGAATGGTGTTTCCGAGGTCGCGCAGCTCGCGCAGGATGTTGATCAGCCGCTCGGTGTCGCGAGAATGCAAGCCGATGGAAGGCTCGTCGAGGACGTAGAGCGCGCCCACCAGACGAGAGCCCAGAGAAGTCGCCAACTGGATGCGCTGCGCCTCGCCGCCGGAAAGCGTCGATGCCAGCCGGTCGAGCGTGAGGTATTCGAGGCCCACGTCGTTGAGGAACATCAGCCGCTGCTGCACCTGTTCCAGAATCTTGCCGGCGATGACGGTCTTCTCGGGCGAGAGCGTGAGCTGCCGGAAGAACAGCGCCGCCTGTTCCACGGTCAGTTGCGTGGCCTGGCAGATGTTCTTGTCTTCGACGCGCACTTGGCGGGCTTCCGGGCGCAGGCGCGCCCCCCCGCAGTTGGGACACTGCGCGTATCCGCGATAGCGGCTGAGGAACACGCGCACATGCAGCTTGTATTTCTTGCGTTCGAGCAGCGCGAAAAATCCCTGGATGCCGGGGAAGCGTCCTTTGCCCAGGCCTTCACCTTCCAGGATCAACTGCTGCTGATCGTGTTCGAGCTCTCCCCAGGCCACGTCGAGGGGAACGCCGTTCTGGCGCGCAAAGCGCTTCAGTTCAACGGCGTAGACGCGATATTTGGGTTTGGTCCAGGGTTCGACGGCGCCGGCGTTCAGCGATTTGTTTTCGTCGGGAACCACCAGCTTCAGGTCGACGTCGATGGTGTTGCCGAAGCCCTGGCAGCGTGGACACGCGCCGAACGGATTGTTAAACGAAAACAGGCGCGGCTCCGGCTCGGTGTACGCGATATGGCAGCGCTTGCATTCGAATTTCTGCGAGAAGCGGAGCTGCTGCGGCGTCTCACTCTCGTCGCGCGGGGCGGTCTGAAAGGTGATCTCACCCGTTTCCCGGAAAGACTGTTCGACGGAATCCACAATGCGCGAGCGCTGGCCGGGCCCAATTACGATGCGGTCGGCCAGTATAAAGACAGGCTGGCCGAAATCGATGTCGAGCAGCGACTCGGGTGTGGAGAATTCAAAAATCTGTCCATTCTGAAAGAGACGGTTGTAGCCACGCCGGCGAAGATCAAACAGCCGTTCTTTGAGCGGGGAATCCTCAGCCAATTTGACCGGCGCGGGTTTGGCGGTCTTCTTCGCGCGGCCCTTGGGCTTCTTGGCTGCGTCCGGCTGGGGCGAGACGCCCGCAGCGATCGGAAACAACGCGTGCAGGCGCGTGCCTTCCGGCAGGGCGAGCACCGCCTGCGCGATTTCGTCGACTGTGTCTTTCTTGACTTCCTGCCCGCACTGTAGGCAGTACATCTTGCCCACACGGGCGTAGAGCAGACGCAGGTAGTCGTAAATCTCAGTGGCCGTGGCCACGGTCGAGCGCGGATTGCGGGTGGAATTCTTCTGCCGGATGGCAATGGCCGGCGCGATGCCTTCAATCAGATCGACATCCGGCTTTTCGATGCGTTCCAGAAACTGCCGCGCATAGGCGGAAAGCGACTCGACATACCGCCGCTGCCCTTCGGCATAGATGGTATCGAAGGCCAGAGACGATTTGCCGGAGCCGGAAACTCCGGTGACCACCGTGAGCGCGTTGTGGGGAATCTCAAAATCAATGTTCTTGAGATTGTGTACCCGAGCGCCGCGTACGATTATGCTTTCGTTCTGGGAAGATGGCATCGTGAATGAGTTCAGCCCGCACACACAAGCGACTCTGGAAGTAAGGGCTGAATCCCCTATTATATGTCGGCGGCAGGGTGCGCAGCCCGGCCAAGTACAACCACGACAACCACGCCAGGATACCGCTGTACGGACACACGCAGCCGCAACCACTTTGTCATTCCGAAGTTCCTGCGCGTTCTTAGCGCAGGAGCGAGGAACCGGCTCCGCCGCGGCTTGAGGTCCACGAAATCGCCCTCGACAGCCGGCGCGATGTTTTCCACTGAACGTGCATCGTAAGCCCCAGAAACGCACACGTAGCAGCAACGGCGAATGGCCAGCGGTGGCGGAGCCGGTTCCTCCGCCACTCCGTGGCGTTCGGAATGACATCGCTTTGGTGGTATTGTGAGCTACGGGGTATTGCGACCTACGGGGTATTGCGAACTACGTGGTATTGCGAGCTACTATGATTGCCGCTCGGGCGCGAAGAATGCTGCGATGGCATCGAGGCACTGCAAGCGTTCGCTGGCGCGGTCTGCAGGGAGTTGTCCGGTTTTGCCGCGTTCGATTTGAACATACGCGTTGATGGCATTGCTTACCAGTCCGCGCGCATCTTCTCCATAGGTCCGCAGATTCTCATCGATCCATTTGGATACTTTCTCAGGTGTGGTTTTCCGCTCACCGAGCGCGCGTGCGTGGTCCTCAAGCCGTGGGATAAAGTCATCTACGAACGCAACGCGCCTATCCAAGGGGACCAATCCGGAAATTCTCAGAGCGTAGGCCGGCAAATCGATCTTGATGAGCGCCAGCATTTGAAGGACGAAGTCGTCCGCTATGTGTTGGGCAATGGCGTCAGTTTCGGCCCGCTTGTGGTTGAGTGCTTCGACATCGGCCCCGGCGCCCAGAGGCGCTGATGGCACCTCGACGTAGGTCTTATTCTTTGGTTCCGTGCCCGATGGCCGGATGATGACCCGCGCTCCGTTTTCTAGTTTGAAGACCAGAATATTTTTGGCCTCGCGATCGGTTGAGGGCGGCCCGTCCGGTTCCTGGTGGTCGATGGTTTTCAACACTTTGAATCCCGCGATGCTGGATGGCGGTTGTTTCCGCAACATCGATTGGATCGTTTGAATGCCAGTAAAGCCGACGGCGCCCGACATGACCATCGATGTGAGCACGTTCGCATAGTAGCCGTATTGCAGGTGGATCTGGTCGAGATAGCCGGCCAGCGTACGACCCAGTGCCCGCTGGCGCGCCGTTAATTCCGCCAGCAGAATCGCGGCCCCGGCGGCGTCTTTATCGCGCAACTCGTGCGTGACCAGTATGCCGTGACTTTCCTCGACCGCGATCACGAAATCATCAAGCGTAGCTGTTAACTCCCGGAAGTGTCCGGTCTTCTCGATCTGGTCCAATACATTGCCGTGGTACTTAAATCCTACGAGCAGGTTGCCGATGATGGTCCCACCGAAGTGTTTGGCGATCGCGCGCAGCAGTTCGGTGGTGACCTCGGTCTTGATGACCAGCGGATGGGCGGACAAGCGGCCTAGCTCCTGGAGCCGCTCCAATTTGTAATTCGCAATGACGACCGCGATCTCATTGCCGTTCAAGAACCGGTAGCCGCCACTGCCGGTCCTGGAGCTAACACCGAGCCGGTCCGCATCCGGATCACAGCAGATGACGAGATCGGCGCCCAC
Source organism: Saccharimonadales bacterium (SeqCode) (assembly GCA_035568495.1). Taxonomy (GTDB): domain Bacteria; phylum Acidobacteriota; class Terriglobia; order Terriglobales; family Acidobacteriaceae; genus Angelobacter. The sequence continues at coordinate 23,898 of DATMNZ010000167.1, forward strand.
CGCGCGGGCCACCGCGACGCCGGCATTCATCGACTCAGGCACCTCTGGATTGGGCGCACGGAATGGCACCGTTGGGAAGGAGCCGTCGGGCCGTGATTGTTCAGGGACGGGTTCGACCTTGAACCCGGCCCGCCGCAGCACTTCACCGGCGGTCGTGTCTCCGGTGCCGTGCAGTGGAGTAAAGACGATACGGGCATCGCGCGCGTTGAGGTCAAGAGACTGCGCCAGATTGAGATCGATATATTGCTCGTGCAAATCTGGGGGTATCGCCTGGAGCAGGCCGGCCTCGCGTGCCTCCGCCAGAGAAACCCAGGCGATCTTATCGACGCTCTCGACCCGTTCCGCCATCTCTTGGTCGTCGGGCGGAACTTCTTGTCCGCCGTGGGCGCCAAAGAACTTGCCTCCATTGTCGTCCGGGTGGTTGTGGGAAGCGGAAATGTTGAGTCCGCCATTGGTTTTCAACTTGCGGATGGTGAACGAGAGTTCCGGGGTCGAAACGTAGGCGCTGGAATCCACGGGCAGCATGTAGACTCGAACGAGGTTGGCTGCATACACGCCGGCCGCCAAGTGGGCAAAATCCCGCGAGGTCATTCCCAGCAATGGATTAGGCACGTCCCGGTTGTAGACGCCACGAAGATCGTTGAAGGCGCGCACATCGTAGGCGACCGCCACCGACAACTTCTCTCCGGGGTAGCACTCACGCAAGTAGGCAACATGCCCCTGGACGGACGACTTCAGAGTGACCGGGTTGAATCGGTTCGTCCCAATGCCCACAGGGCCACGGCGGCCACCGGTCCCGAAGGGCAGCACCCGGTGGAAACTGTCAAGCAAAACATTCCATTGGAGGCTTTCAATGAGCCATTCGATCTGGGCGCGGTAGTCCCTAAATATCGGCGCATCGAGCCAGCGCTGTAAATTTGCGAGCGCGGCGTCTTTAGACTCCTGGGGCATGGCTAGCGTCGCGAAGCCCGCGCGGGCTTTTTCCAAGAGGGAACTGGCGCCCTCGTCGCTGAGACTTTGGACCAGGGAAGCTTGGATCAGGGAGCCTTGGACCAGGGAACTTTGGACCAGCCCGGACTCCAGGGGGTCGGCCCGAAGGCCCTTGAGCACGGTCAAGAACGGGCGTCGAATGTCTTCCGGCTGGTAGCCCAAGGAGTGGACGATGTCTTTGCTGACCGTGTCTATCCAGCCGGTAACCTCGGGCAACTCCTGCTTGAGCTGCTCGAGTACGGCGTGCTTCCGCAGCGGATCGATTTCGGTTGCGATGGCCTGAAGTTCACCCTCATATCGTGCCAGTACATCGAGGTACCTGTTCAATTCTTTGTGGATGATGGGAGGCAAGCCGGCCAGAAAAGGACCGAGATGCTCATCCATGAGCTGCCTGCCTTTTTGCGATCTTCGAAGAATGTGTTCAAGGTCGCTGGCCACGAGCGCGAAGGCCGCCAAATCGCCTTCTTCGAACGCGGGATGGGAGTTGTTGAGCCGCTTCTCGATCTTAAAGACACCGGCGACTACATCCTTGGGCTTGCCCACACCCAGAGTCAGCGGAACAGCGTATAAACACGCGAATCCGGTCTTCGGATCGGCAGCGCCACCCGGACCATAAACATGCTCGTCCCAATATCCGGCATGGGCGGGGTACCCGCGAAGCTCGTCGTAAGACCGGATGGCCAACGCTTTGTTGAATACTGCTACTCCTGCCGTGATCCCCTGGCCCTGCAGGTCGTTCCATGTCTTTGCATTCCACGGCAGCGTATAGACATGCGCGGGAGGAAGCGTCCGCTTCTCGCCCAGCACACCGCCTTCGAGGACCAAGCGGTCGCCTTCCACGCGGAAAAGCGTCGACATATCCGCGCCATAGCGTTGTGCGGCGGCCCTTACGATCGGCACCGCCAGCCACCATGGGTTATTGATATCGAGAATGACCCCAAGAACACGCGCGAGCGATTCATGCAGCCTGCTGGGCGCGCTATGCGTTTGTGGTTTCACTGGGAAGCAGCTCCTATATCACAATCTGACATTGGGGGTGTAACCGGAAGAAGCGTCTATCTTCTTGGCGATACGCGGCCGCCAGAGCTTCAGCCAGCAACCGGAACGGTGTGCTGGAAAAGTTAAGGCATGTACACCGCAGGTCCGCACACATGTAACAGGCCAGTTTACACCTAATCGGCGTGACTCAAGTTCGACCAGGTCATGTCGAGATGGATTCGCCTCCAGGCCGATGGTGCAGCCCTGGGCAACACGCGTCAGGGTACGGGTTGACTCGTGCGTCCCGCCCCACTCGCGCCGGGCCCGCGGTGCGACCTGCTACCATGTCCTGTGGCAATTCGTGAAATCCATGTGGCCGGGTATCGCTCGATCCGCGATGTGCGGCTGAAGCTGGGCGCGATCAACTTGCTGACTGGGCCGAATGCCTCGGGCAAGAGCAATCTATACAAATCCATTTTCCTGCTGGCCAAGGCGGCCGCCGGCGGATTTGCGCAGGTGGTCGCCGCCGAGGGCGGAATGCCATCCGTCTTGTGGGCGGGCGCGCGCAAAGGGAAGTCGCCAACTTCCTCACGGACCGGGCCGGTGCGCATGAAACTCGCCATCGTCACCGATTCCTTTAACTACGAACTGGAATGCGGATTGCCCAGCCTCCAGGGGCCGGCGGCGCGTTCGGCCTTTGCGCTCGATCCGGAAGTGAAGGAAGAACGGGTCTGGATGCAGGGCGCCGGTGGGCTGAAGATCACGTTCTTCGAACGCAGCGCCAAGGGCGTCTGGATTCTGGATCGCGACGAGCGCCTGGAAGATTATTCCGGAGAATTATTGCCGGCCGAATCGGTGCTTTCGCAGTTGCGCGAGCCGCATCTGTATCCTGAGCTGTCGGTATTGGCTGCGCAGATGGGCCAATGGCGTTTCTATCATCACTTCCGCACCGATCCCGATTCTCCTCTGCGGCACCCACAGGTGGGCGTGCGCACGGCGGTGCTCGGTCACGATGGCGCCGACCTGGCGGCCGCCTTGCAGACCATCATCGAGACCGGCGATGCCGCGGAGCTGCACCGCGCCATCGACCAGGCAATCCCTGGGGCGTCACTACAGATCGAGTATGACGAGAAAGACGGCATGTTTGCTGTGCTCTTGAACATGCCGGGCCTCAAGCGTCCGCTGCGGGCGCGCGAGCTTTCCGACGGCACTCTGCGTTATCTATGCCTGCTGGCGGCCTTGCTCAGTCCCATACCCCCGGCGCTGTTGGCCATCAATGAGCCGGAAACCAGTCTGCATCCTGATCTACTGGATCCGCTGGCGCGGCAACTGGTGAATGCCGCAAAGAATTCGCAGTTGTGGGTCGTGACCCATTCCCAGTTGATGGCAGGCCTGGTGGAGAAATACTCAGGCCAGCCTCCTATCCGCCTGGAATTGAATGATGGAGAGACGAAGGTGGTGGGACAGGAGTTGGGGGACGAGAGCGAATGAAGTTGATAAGTGGGTGATTTTGTAAGTTGGTAATTTGGTTTGGGGAACTGGGCCGCCGCTCTGGAACCTTCTCTTGTAGGTAGGACCGGTCACTTACCTATGGTGATGCCTGGTCCGAGCAGTCCTACAAATATTGCGGCCACTGGAATGGCGGCGATGATCCATGCGCGGGATGGAGGGAGAGTTTGGAGGGATACAGTTCCTGCTGCTAATGCCGACTGCCCGCCGGCCATGCTTGCGATGTTGATCAGGCCGCAGGAACTTCCGAATGACGCTGCGGCCCCCGAGAGCAGAATCAGATTCGGACTAATCGGATTGAACACGGCGGCTACGGTGATGAGAACGCCACGCGCTATATAAGAATG
>DATMNZ010000168.1:0-11781 GCA_035568495.1 Saccharimonadales bacterium (SeqCode)
GTGGAAGAAGGCATTGTCCCCGGCGGTGGTGTGGCCCTGGTACGCTGCGCCGCAGCTCTGGAAGGCCTGAAGTGGAAGAACGATGACGAAGAGATCGGCGCTGAGATCGTCCGCCGCGCTCTGGAAGAGCCCCTGCGCCAGATCGTCGCCAACTCCGGCGAAGAAGGCGCAATCGTTGTGGGCCGCATCCGCGAGTCGAAAGACCACGCCTTCGGCTACAACGCCCAGACCGACAAGTTCGAAGATCTGGTCAAGGCCGGCGTAATCGATCCCACGAAGGTCACCCGCACCGCCCTGCAGAATGCCGGCTCCATCGCGGCGCTCATGCTCACCACCGAAGCCCTGGTTTCCGAGATTCCTGAAAAGAAACCGGCCGGCGGCGGCCCTGGCGGCGATGCCCACGGCGGCATGCCCTACGGCGGATAACCAACGTAAGCTTGACCACCTGATTTACTCCCCCCAAGGCCCCGCAGAAATGCGGGGCCCTTTTTTGTTCCAGTTATAGGCGGCCTTGATCAATTACCCAATTACCAGATTACCCAATTACCAAATGTTCCTCGTCGCCACTAAAATGGTTCCGCTCTCATGACCTGCGAACATCTAAGACCGATCGAGGAAGCCATCCTCGCCGCCGGCATTCCGGAGACCTATCGCGGACAGGCGTGGTCGGACAACTGCCGCGAGTGGGTGTACTTCGACTGCTATATCGACATCGATGCCGTTCGCCAACGGTTCAGCCTGGCCCCTTGCGTTCATGATCACATCCATCGCGGAACGCACGACGGACGGGAACGCGGGTTGGAATGTTCCACCTGCCACGACGGCATCATGGGCAGTTATGGTCCGGTCGAGCGGGTATTCCAGGGCTGAGCGATGATTTGAAAATTTCAAATTTTAAATTTTAAATTTTAAATTTCAATTCCCCGCTGGCTGCTATAGTGTTTGCTTTGACCATGAAGAAGCAGAATCCTGATCACATCGTAACCGCCGCGGTCATACAGGCGGCCTCAGTGGCTTTCGACCGCCGGAAGACCTTGGAAAAAGCCGCCGCCCTGACCGCCGACGCCCGCCGGCGGGGCGCGCAGATCGTCCTCTTCCCCGAAGCCTTTGTTTCCGCGTATCCGCGTGGCCTCGACTTCGGGGCCGCCGTCGGTTCCCGCAGCGAGGCCGGACGCGAAGATTTCCGCCGCTACTGGGAAAGCTCCGTCGATGTCCCCGGTCCGGCTGTCGATCGGCTTGGCCGCATTGCCCGGGACAACCGCGTCTATCTGGTCATGGGTGTGATCGAGCGCGACCGTGGGACTCTCTACTGCTGTGTCCTGTTCTTCGGGCCCGGCGGCGAGTTTCTGGGCAAGCACCGCAAGGTGATGCCCACCGCCTCTGAGCGGCTGGTTTGGGGCTATGGCGACGGCTCCACCATGCCGGTGTTCGACACGCCCTTCGGACGCCTCGGCGCGGTAATCTGCTGGGAAAACTACATGCCGATGCTGCGCATGCACATGTATGGCCAGGGCATTGAAATCTACTGCGCGCCCACCGCTGCCCACACCGAAACATGGGTGGCCAGCATGCAGCATATCGCGCTGGAAGGCCGCTGCTTTGTTCTTTCCTGCAACCAGTTCAACCGGCGCAGCGACTTCCCCGCCGATTACCGGACACGCCTGGGTGAAGATCCGGCTACTGTGATCTCGCGCGGCGGCAGTTGCATCGTCGATCCCTTCGGCAAGCTGCTCGCGGGGCCCGACTATTCCTCGGAAACCATCCTGGTCGCCGATCTCGACCGCCATCTGATTCCCAAAGGCAAGTTCGATTTCGATGTCGTCGGACACTATTCCCGGCCCGATATCTTCCGGCTGGTGGTCGATGAGGAACCGAAGTCCCCGGTGAGTTCCAAACCTGGGATCCACCACGGAACCGCGGAGGAAGACAAAGAATTGATTCGGAACGTGACGCCGCTGCCATCAAAGGCAATCCACCGCAAAGTACGCCAAGGTCGCAAAGGAACAACAAAAGATTAAACCGCAAGTGTACAGCGCAACGTAGCTGCAACCAAAACCTTTGAAACACAGAGGAACAGAGGCAACTGAGGTTTTGGGGGTTGTGAGGCAGCGGAAAAACCGTTGCAAGCCGCGAGGATTCTGATGGATAGGAATACAGAGATGGCGGGAGGCGCAGGAAACCAAGGACCAGTTGAATGTATTCACGGGAACAGAATTGCCAAATACCGATTGCCAAGTACTAAGTACCAATTGCCAAACACCGGCTTCAAATTACCAAATCACCAAATTACCCACTTACCAAATCGACTTAAATCCATGACCCCACCGACAACCAGTACAGAAATCCGGGACGCCAGCCGCCGTATCGCCAATCACATGCGCCGCACCCCGGTCATTACCCTCGAAGACGGCGCTTTTGGCAGCCGGGCGCACATCCTGCTCAAGCTTGAATTGTTGCAGCATACCGGCTCGTTCAAGCCACGCGGCGCTTTCAATTGCGTACTTTCATCGCAAGTGCCGGAAGCCGGCATTGTGGCTGCCTCCGGTGGAAACCACGGCGCAGCCGCCGCCTACGTAGCGAAGCAACTTGGACATCGCGCGGAAATCTTTGTGCCCACAATTTCCTCACCCAACAAGGTCGAGCGCTTCCGTCACTACGGCGCCAACGTCAACATTGTCGGCAGGAACTACGCCGAGGCGCTGGCCGCCAGCAAAGAGAAGGTAGCCCAGACCGGCGCACTGGCCGTCCACGCCTATGACGACCCGCATGTGCTCGCCGGACAAGGCACTCTGGGCATGGAACTGGAAGAGCAGTCCGGCAAACTCGACAGCATCCTCATCGCCGTGGGCGGCGGCGGGCTGATCGGCGGCATGGCCGCCTGGTATCAAAAGCGGACCCGCATCATCGGCGTTGAACCGGAAACCGCACCCACACTGACCAGGTCCCTGGAGGCCGGCCGGCTCATCGACGTGGAAACCGGCGGCCTGGCGGCTGACTCGCTGGGTGCGCGCCGCGTAGGCGCGTTGATGTTTCCCATCGCCCAGCAATATCTGGAACGCATGGTGCTCGTGGGCGACGATGACATTCGCCGGGCACAGACCGAACTCTGGCGAAGCCTGCGCATCGTAGCCGAACCGGGCGGCGCTGCCGTCCTGGCGGCACTGCTCTCCGGAGCCTACCAGCCTCAGCCCGGCGAACGCGTATGCCTGGTCATCTGCGGTGGGAATGCGGAGCTGTCAGGCTTCCCCGTGTAGGCAGAGTTCCCGTCAATAACCCCACCCGTAGAGACGGTGCTCCGTACCGTCTCTGGGTCTTCGCGGCAGCGAAGGCCCAAGCGCGCGACAGCGCGTGCTCCGGAATTATGAAGACCCAGGTGCAGAATTTGCCGCCGGAAACGAAATCTTGCCCCGGCACCATTTCAGCGATGACCTGAGGATTCTCAAGTCGAGGGTGGCCAAAGGATTTTCCGGGTAAATCACTCTGCATCGCTTCCCTCGGGGTGTTCCAGTCCTAACGGCAACATCGATCCATGACGAATGTGAGACGGTGAGTTCCCATTAGCTAAGGGGCTTTGGTGAAACGCACAAATCAATGCGGGACGCTGCCTTCAGCGCTTTTTCCGAGCGCGGCGCATATCCTGTGGCCCAGGCCAGGGCGGATGAACCATGGGAGCGCGTGGCCGATTTTTTGAATGAAACGGTCATCCGCCGCGCAATTCAGCATGATCTACGTCTGGGGGCCAAAGGACAAAAGCGAGACGAGCATCTCCTCGAAGAAGTCTTTCGTCTCGCCTGCCGCTATGCCGGGCAATCGCCTTCGGCCACGTTTTACCTCGATGAGATCAAACGGGCCATGCATGCCAATATCGGGCCGCAGCGAATCAATGCCTACCTTCGGTTTCTGGATGGAACTCTGTTGATTCGTCTGATTGAACCTTTGGAACTGCGTCTGAAACGCCGCCGGGGCGCGCCCAAGATTTACCTTTGCGACCACGCGTTGCGCGCTGCCTGGCTGCAGGAAGTAGTTCCTCTGACCGTTTCGGGGCTGCAACAGAACCCGCACCTTTCCGAACTCGCGGGCCATCTGGCCGAAAGCGCGGTTGGATACTTTCTCGGTTCGCTCATCAACCTCGATGTCGCCCAGTTCCCCGAACGCCCCGCCGAGCCCGAAGTGGATTTCGTCGTCTCCATCGGCGAACGTCGCATACCCATCGAAGTGAAATACCGGCGCCGGATCGACCACAAAGACACGATTGGATTGCGGTCGTTCATGGACAAGGCCCACTACAACGCTCCATTTGGAATCCTGGTGACCTTAACGGACGAAGTCGCTTCCGATGATCCGCGGATCATTTCCCTGCCGTTGCCGAGTCTTCTGATGATGCGGTAGATCCCCGAGACGGTGGGGAGCACCGTCTCTACGGCAGGCATTCTTCGTATAATCTAGGCGCATGGCAAAATCCTCGCATCCTGCACCACGTAGGAAATCCAGGCCGGCGAAGCTGGGCCACAACCTCGCTGGCGACTCTGAACTCCGCCGCCAAGTCGGGCAACTGCTCATCATGGGCTTTGACGGGCATGGGGTGGATGACAAGCTGCTCGCCACCGTTTCCTCCATCCAACCCGGCGGCGTGATTCTATTTGCCCGCAACATCCAGGCCCCTCGCCAGACCTGGCAGATATTGCGCGACTGCCATGCCTCCCTCCCGCTGCCGCCGTTCTTGTGCGTAGATCTTGAAGGCGGCAACGTCGACCGGCTGAAGGAGGTCATCGCCCCTGTGCCCTCGGCGGAGAGGGTCTTTTCGACTGCCAGTCCCAAGCTCTATCGCATGCACGGCCACGTAATCGGCCTCGAAGTCCGCGCTTTGGGCTTCAATACCGATTTTGCCCCGGTGCTCGATCTGGGGTTCGAAGCCTCACGTTCGGTCTTGGCATCGCGCACCGTCTCCGGCAAGGCGAGCGAGGTCATTCTGTACGCCCGCGAATTCCTGCGCGGCCTCAAGGCCACACAGGTGCTTGGCTGCGGCAAGCACTTTCCCGGACTGGGCGAAGCCGCACTCGACAGCCATCACCATCTGCCGGTCGTCCACAAATCATGGAAGAAGACGTGGACCGAAGATCTGGCGCCCTATCATGAATTGCACCGCCAGCTTCCCTTCGTAATGGTCGCCCATGCCTGCTTCCCTGAGATCACCAACGACAACCTGCCCGCCTCGCTTTCCAGGAAATGGATGAAAGACATCCTCCGTGACCAGATCGGTTATCGCGGGCTGATTATCTCCGATGATCTGGAAATGGGCGGTGCGCTGGCCGCCGGTTCCATCGAAGAGCTCTCCGTGGAAACACTCCGCGCCGGGGCCGACATGTTCCTGATCTGCCATAGCCAGGAGTTGGTGTGGCGTGCGTATGAAGCCGTATTGCAGGAAGCTGAGCGGGTCCCCGCTTTCGCCGCTCACGTGAAGCAGGCGGCGGCACGGGTGCGGCGCCTCAAAGATCGCGCTCCCGAGTTGCACCGCTTCCCCGCCCCCCCCGGAGCGCGCGTGCTCAAGACCGTGAAAAAACTGATTCAGGATTTCTCTCAAGTCATTGAGGCTCATGCCGCTGAAGAAAATGCTGCGTCCCCGGAGGTGAAGCGGTGATCGTTGCCGGCGTGATGAGTGGCACCTCGGCCGATGGAGTGGATGTGGCCATGGTCCGGGTCCTCGGCCGCGGATTCAACCTGCGCTTCGAACTGCTTGGGCACCAGCAATTCGCCTATCCCCGGGCCATGCGTGAGGCCGTGCTCGCAGCTATGAATTCCACGCGCACCAGCGTGGCCGAACTCGCGCGCCTCAATTTCCTTTTGGGTGAAATCTACGCCGAAGCCGTACACAAGACACGGCAACACACCGGCGCACCCGATCTCAACCTCGTAGGCTGCCATGGACAGACGATTTACCACCAAGGCCAACCTGCCCCCTATCTCGGCAAAAACATCGCCTGTACTTGGCAGACCGGCGAAGGCGCGGTGCTGGCCGCGCGGCTTGGCGTTCCCGTAGTGTCAGACTTTCGTCCTGCGGATATGGCGGCCGGCGGTCAAGGCGCGCCCCTGGTTCCCTTCCTCGACTACGTGGTTTTTCGCCACCGCCGCTTCGGACGCATCGTGCAAAACATCGGCGGCATCGCCAATCTCACCGTTGTCCCGCCCCATGACAAGCCGGAACAAGTAACCGCCTTTGATACCGGACCGGGCAACATGGTGATCGATCAGCTCATGCAGCATCTCTATAATCAGCCCTATGATCGCAGTGGGGCCGTCGGCGCCGCCGGGTTCATCCTGCAACCAGTTCTAAAAGAACTGCTGCGGAACCCTTTCTTTCACCGGAAGCCACCCCGTACCGCCGGACGGGAAGAGTTTGGGCGCGAATATGTCCGCGCCTTTCTGCGCCGCTGCGGTCGCCGTCCCCGAAAAGAAGACGTCATCGCCACCGCCACGGCCCTTACCGCCTCCTCGATCGCCCTGGCCATCAAATCAGTGCTCAAGCGCGGCGGCGCCGACCCCTATCGCGATTACATCATCTCCGGCGGCGGCGCAAAGAATAAGACCCTGGTGCGTATGCTCACCCAAGAAGCCGAAGCCCTGGGACTGAAACTGAGCCACTCCGGCGATTACGGCATACCCAGCCAAGCCAAGGAAGCCGTGGCCTTCGCCCTGCTCGCCTACCAGACATTTCACCGCCAGCCAGGAAATCTCCCCTCGGCAACCGGCGCAAAAAAAACGGCCGTCCTCGGGAAGATTTCGTATGCCTAAGAGCATTGGGCCGCGAATGAACGCGAATAAACGCGAATCCGGAAAAAGTAGGAAAAGACTGGCCACGAATTACACGAATGAACACGAATTTGAAAAAAACAGAAAGACCGGGAGTGGGGGGAATACCAGAAGGATTCAGCGTATCGAAAGGATTCAGTGTGCCGAAAGGATTCAGTGTGCCGAGAGTATCCAGCATGCCAGGAACATGGGACCTGACGGCAGCATAGAACATACCAGCACACAAACAGTTTCTTTATTTGATCTATTTTTAAACCTGTTTTTAAATCTATTTTCGATTCGTGTTCATTCGTGTTCATTCGTGGCCCATTTCCTGCCTTCCATTCGCGTTTATTCGCGTTCATTCGCGGCCAGTCTTTTGCTCTTGCTCTTCTGTGTTTCCTGCGCCCGCCATCCCGATCCCACGACCCTCGTCATGATCATCGAGAGCAGCCCGGCAAATCTTGATCCGCGTGTGAGCACCGACGCGCAGGGGCAGCGCATCGATGAGCTGTTGTTTGATCCGCTGGTCGGCAAAGATGATAACTTCAACCTTAAACCGGCAGCGGCGGAAAGCTGGGACCTGCCCGATCCGCAGACTTATGTCTTCCACCTCCGCCGGGGAATACGTTTCCATGATGGGCGTCCGCTGACCGCGCGCGACGCCAAATGGACGCTCGACACCATGCGCAACGGATCGCTCATCACCCTCAAAGGCGCAACCTTCAAGCTGGTGGACCGCGTCGAGACCCCCGATGATTACACCCTGGTCATCCATACGGCCGAGCCCTTTGCCCCGCTGCTGTGGAACCTGACCAGCGGCGCGTTTGGCATCGTGCCCGAGGGTAGCGGCAAGGACTTCAACCGGCATCCCGTGGGCTCGGGTCCGTTCAAATTCGTCAGCTTGGCCACCGACAGCGAAGTGGTGATCGAGCGCAACGGCGATTATTGGGGGGAGCACGCGCATGTGGCCCGCGTGCGTTTCAACGTCGTGGTCGATACCACCACCCGCGCCCTGGAGCTGCGCAAGGGCAGCGCCGACATTGCCATCAACTCCCTTACAGCCGACATTGTGGGCACGCTGAAGCGTGACCCCAACCTGGTGGTCATGCAGGAGCCGGGAACGTCGTTACAGTATCTGGCCTTCAACCTGCGCGATCCGGTGTTGAAAGACGTCCGTGTGCGCCAGGCGCTGGCCCTGGCCATGGACCGCCAGCCGGTGCAACACTATCTGTTCGGCGACACCGTGCGCCTGGCCGACAGCCTGCTTCCACAGCAGCACTGGGCCTACAGCGGCGAGGTCGCCCATTATCCGCACGACCCGGCGCGCGCCAATGCCCTGCTCGATTCCGCCGGATACGCGCGTGGCCCCAATGGTGTCCGCTTCCGCCTGGCCATGAAGACCTCGACGGAAGAAACTACACGCCTGCTGGCGGCCACCCTGCAGCAGCAATTGCGGGAAGTGGGAATTGCCCTCGACATCCGCAGCTTCGAGTTCGCTACGTTCTATTCGGATGTCGTGAAGGGCAACTTCCAGCTCTATTCGCTGCGCTGGGTGGGCTATAGCAACCAGGACCCCGACATCTTTGAGGATGCCTTCCACTCCGCCAGCTTCCCGCCCAAACGCGCCAATCGCGGACACTACTCCAACCCGCGGGTCGACCAGTTGATTGACCAAGGCCGCCGCATCACCGTTCAGCGGCAGCGCCAACCGGTCTACGCCGAGGTCCAGCGGATTCTCGCCGAAGAACTGCCTTATATCAACCTTTGGTATTTCGACAATGTGCTCGTGCATAGCGCGCGCGTGCATGACCTGCGTCTGGGGACCGCTGGAAACTACAGTTTTCTGACCTCGGTAAGGCTGGAATAAGCGCGCATGAACAGGCCGCGAAATGAACTGCCTTGCCGAGCAGTCAACGAGCACCAAGCTTCGCCAGCTTGCGGACAAATGCCGGAACAACTGTCAAAGCGGGCGGCTTCAGCCGCCCGTGAAGCGGATTTAAGCACCCGGCTTTAGCCGCGGTTTAGTGCGTGTAATCTTGCATGGGCCTTGGGAAGGAAGGCTTTGGGTTTAATGGGAGAAACTCAGATCTTTTCGATGGATTCGGGAGTTAAACCGTGGCTGAAGCCACATGCTTTCCCGCTTCTTACGGGCGGCTAAAGCCACCCGCTTTGACAGTTGTGCCGTCATTTTTCCGCAGCCTCTTCAGCCCCGGTTTCGCTCCATCACAGCGAAGAACGCATTTCCCGCCCACACACCCCGACTGATGTTAGTATCAATAATTCGGCCCCGCATGAAGGTCCTTTTCATTGGCGATATTTTTGGCAGTCCCGGACGCAAGATGGTCCAGGACCATCTGCCCCATGTGGTCGAAACCCACAAAGCCGACCTGGTCATTGCCAACGCGGAAAACGCTGCTGGCGGCTTCGGGCTGACACCCTCCATCGCCGAGGACCTCTTTGATCTCGGCTGCCACGTGCTGACCACCGGCAACCATGTCTGGGACAAGCGCGAGATCATGGACTATATGACCGCCGCCAACGGCAACCCCGGCGCCCGCGCCACGCGCGTACTGCGACCCGCAAATTATTCTCAGAGTGTCCCAGGCAAGGGCGTATTCGAAGGGGTAACCCAGTCGGGCCACGGTTATGCCGTCATCAACCTGCAGGGCCGGGTGTTTATGCACAACGCCGATGATCCCTTCCGCAAGGTTGAGGAATTGCTGAAGCAGATCGCCAGCAAAGTGGTGCTGCTTGATTTTCACGCGGAAGCCACCTCTGAGAAAATCGCCATGGGCTGGCACCTGGATGGAAGGGTCACCGCCGTTCTAGGCACACACACCCACGTGCCCACGGCCGATACCCGTATTCTGCCCCAAGGCACCGCCTATCAGACCGATGTCGGCATGACCGGGCCCTTCGATGGCGTAATCGGCGTCCAGAAGGAGCAGATCATCCACCGCTTTCTCACCGGCCTGCCCAGCCGCTTCGAGGCCGCGAAGGGCGATCCACGTTTCTGTGCGGTGCTCATCGACTGCGACCCTGAAACCGGTCGCGCACATTCGATTCAGCGGCTGATGCTGGGCGAATAACCGGAGCAAAAAAAGAGACGGCGCGCAAGCCGTCTCTCTTCGGTAGGTCCTCATCCAGACTATTTCTTCTTCTTGCTCCCCGCCTTCTTTCCTGCGGCCCCTTTCGGCGTAACTTTGGGCCTCGCTGGCGGCGGTAACTCGCCTTTTTCCATGGTGAACAGGAAGGGATCGGGCGTATAGCCGGTGAACACTCCGGTCACTTCGGTGAGGCTGCCAACTGCCGGCAATTTGAGCACCGGCGGTTTGGGCGCCGCCTTCTTGCCTGCCCTCGGCTTAGTCTCAGGCTTTTCGAGCACCACGTGAATGTCGGCCTTGTTGGCGTCCTGGTTGTCGGGAGTCAGCGCCACATCGACGCTATCGGTCCCCACGGCGATCACCTTGACGCTCGCCAGCTTGATCTTCACCTCGCCATCCTGCTGCATGTCATGCGTGATGTAGCTCCAGATCTTGTCGGCGGCAGCTTTATTGGCGGGCGAGCAGTCGCGGAATTGCAGCACGGTTTCCCGATCGGGAAACTCGATGCTCTTCACCGAGCCGGCGGCTTCCGCATCTTTCACCACCTGCACAGCGATTTCGCACGGAGTAGGCGCCCTGGTGATGTCCGTGAGCTCGGCTGGTAGGCTCGCCTGGGCCGCGGTCTTGGCCACAAAAGCGTCCCAACCGTCATTGCTGCCGTGATACTTCCTGTATTTTCCCTTGCCGTAGGCCGCGATTTGCTGCGCGCCCACGGTGTTGCCCTGGGTTTCAGCCAGCTTCGCAGCTTTCACGACGTGCCAGAATCCGTTGATGTCGATAGGATTCAATTCAAGCTCACACAGGGAAAGCTGGAAGGCGCTCTGCAGATCGGTGAGATCGGACTTCAGATAATGGTCGCGGGCCTTGGCATAGTCTTTGGCCTGCAACAGGCCGAATCCTGCTACACCGTGCAGAATGACCTCCATTTGAGCGCGCTGCTTGTCAAAATCTTCCTTGGAAACGCCCGCGGGCAGCGGCGCATTGGGCAGCACCTGCAGGGCGTGTTCGGCAGCCGCCTGGGCTTCCGTCGCCAGGGCCAACACCTGCTTGGGGTCCGTCTGCTGCGTAGCGCTGGCGCGCTTGGCATAAGCGATGATCAACAGGGCGCGATAGTGGTCGGGATTTGCGGCCACAATCTGCTCGGCCATGGCTTCAGCTTTGGCTGCGTTTCCGGTCTGCTGATAGCCGGCCATCGCGTAATCAAGAGCATCGCCCTTCACTATGCTCTGGGGATATTGGACCACAAACGTGTCCATGAGCTTGGCTTTCTGCGCGGGGTCCTGGGTATTCAGCGCCGCCATGTAGGTATCGAATTCTTTGGGGTCCTTGATCACCTTGTCCGAAGCGGGAGCGCCCGCCTGCGGTGTTGGTGTTGATTGAGGATTGCCCTGCGCCATGCCCGTAACCGAGAGCGCCAGCACAAGCGTCACAAACACTTTATTCATTTATTGCTCCTTCATCTCGTGAGCGCCGGCTCGCTCGAGGAATTCCGGCATTACAAGGGGCTTGCCTACTGGACCCAAGAATTCGAGAAGGACAGGATTATAAAAGACCCACCCCGGTATTAGGCAAGCCGGGTTTGTCCCATTGCAGTGGTCTTCTGGGTTCGGATGCGATTCATCCATTCCCATTCCGGCCACACGGTTGCGCCGCCTGTGTACTTTGCCGCCTGTGTACTCTGAAGACACAAAAAAGCAGCCTCGGACCCCGAGGCTGCCCATTCATGAAGGGGCCGCACGAACCAGGTCAGGCGGCCGGCTTGCGTGTGCCGGGCTTGACCGCCGAAGGCTTGCCCTTCGTCCCAGGACGCGGCTTGACTGGCGTGGGTTTCGTGGCCGCTGGAAGTTCAGCCTTTTCCATGGTGAACAAAAAAGGGTCCGGCGTATAG
>DATMNZ010000169.1:0-10278 GCA_035568495.1 Saccharimonadales bacterium (SeqCode)
CCCAGGCAGACTTTTAACGTGTTCGTGCCGCCATTGGCCCCCGGATAACTCATCAGAGTGGCGTTGGAAAACGGCAAGGTATTGACGCAGCCGGAAGAATCCGTGGATGAACTGTTGCTAATTACCGGCCAGGCCGCGCGGCCGAGGGTGTCTTGGGCTGGCAGTCCGGCGGTGCTGAACCCGGTGATTTGGTTGCCGTTGTGGTCCACCACCTTCTGGATGGTGAATCTTTCTTCGCAAGTCCCGGGGCCCAGGAAATAGGAGTCGTAGATAAGGGCATGTCCACCTACCGACGTGGGCAACTGCACGGGCGGGCGGCTGCAGTGGCTTCCTGTGAAGGCCGTCCAATACTGCGTACCCTGGCCATCGATGACCACCGCGGTGGCCGGCAGTCCACGGCTATCAGGATCGCGGGTGACGATGCGATAGCCGGTGCCGTCCACGGTCTCAAAGCTGGTCTGGTTCCCG
Organism: Saccharimonadales bacterium (SeqCode); assembly: GCA_035568495.1. Taxonomy (GTDB): domain Bacteria; phylum Acidobacteriota; class Terriglobia; order Terriglobales; family Acidobacteriaceae; genus Angelobacter. The sequence continues at coordinate 469 of DATMNZ010000169.1, forward strand.
GCAGAAAGGTCCACCAGACTATGCGAAGCTCCGTCAAAAGTCGTGAGGCTGTACCCGGTGGCCGAGTATTCTGTACCGAAGTTGATATCGTAGGTGACCTGGATCTGCCGGTGCACCGACATCTGCGCGGAAAACTCAAACACCACACCCGTGCCGCCATAGTTCCAGAAGCAGTTGGAGTATCCTCCGGCGGAGGAATAATCGCACTGATGGCCCCAGTTCTTGGAACTGATATACATCATGTACTGGGGCGTGAAATCACCGCGCTGCGGAGAATTGGGGATGACTGGAGCATGCAGCAGGAAGTTGGCGTCTTCCATGCTAATGCTGTCGAGGCTGCTGCCCTCATACGAGCCATAGGGCTTGAAACCATTGCCCTGGGGCGGCTGCGTCTGCCCCCAGCCTGGTACAGCCCCAAAAACCATCCAAATCAACACCCCGGCAACAACCTGCGCGGCCATCTTCATCCGTGCTCCTCCCAAGACCTTTTTTTTATTTAGCGCCGCAAGAAACAACGGCGGCGATAGTCAGGTTTCACAAGCGCTGCGTAGCCGATTCGAGGGCCGCCGATGGGGACGGTTATCCGGCGCACAACACCCTGATGTTCTCTGCAAGACCTGCAACGATAGTAGTGATCTACGGAAGTAAAACGTTACAGAGTTTGCCGGATTTTCCTGAGCACTGGAGAAATCCGGGAACATTTCCCCCAAGGCTTCCTGAGTCTTTCTTTCACGGTCTTCCCTACAAGAACGCACGGAAGGAAGAAACTTGCATAGTCTCTAGATGATTTTTTCAGGTGTCCAGTCAAGGCATGGAGCTTATCACACGGCAGCCTTGACTTGGCTGGCGTTCACCACTTCTTCCGCTCGCGCAACGAGGTGATGTGCGTGGTGTGATGACGTCCGTGCCATGAATACAGTGCGAGCACGTGGTCCAGGGTCTGAACGCCCGCTTCGGGATGGTTGAATTTCCGTTCGAAATCGGATGCTTGCATCGATTTCAGCAGGATGACCCAGCGCACGTGTACGGCCTCGAGCAGCGCCAGGGAGACTTCGATGGGAGTTTGCTCTGTGTCTGGCAGTTTGGCCCAGGCGTCTTCGTTATAGGGCTTGATCGTCGGCGTATCCTCGGTGAGCGCCAGCTTGCAGCGGATGTAGGCGTTCATATGGCTTTCAGGGACATGATGCACGACCTGCTTCACTGTCCAGCCACCGTCACGATAGGGCGTTTCCAGTTGCTGGCCTGTCAGGCCGGTTGCAGCCCGCCGTAAATGGCCGGGCAGGGCGGCAATTTGTTCGATATGCGCGGCCCGGGAACTGGGCGTCGGGCGAGCGTCCGGGCTGAATCGGCCGACCGGATACCGTGGATCAGACATGGCTTACCTCTTCGGGGCATGGGATTTCAGGGTCGCGCTGGCTGACCCAGGAGTCTATGTAGATGACTAAAGTCACCGAAAAGTGGCAAAAAGCCACATATTTTTAACAAGATACGCGCAGCGCGTAAAAAATATCTTGACGTTCAGGACTTCCCCGTTTACCGTAGAATGCATCCAACGAGTTAGGTCTGCGGATTTTATTTGAAGCGAAGATAACGCAAGAGCCCCGATCCCGTTCCAGGTTGAAAAAAAATCGTAACCGGAATGCAGCGTTTTGCGTCTAACACCTTGCAGGATCTCTCCAAGCGGATTGTCGGTAGCGGAAATCAGGCGATAAGTTTTTGCTGCGGAGAGCGTCTTTGCGCCATCGCGGGCGGCAAAATTACACACATTTCGAACCCATCAGCAATTGAGTCGAAAAGAATAGGAGAGACGATTAATGCGTTCTAATCTGATTTATAACTCACTCAAGCCGGTGAAGAACCGTTACATGCTTTGCCAGCTGGTTTCGAAGGCTACGCGCAAGTTTCACAAGCCGAACACCCGCATTCAGGAAACCATGAACGAGGTCCTGGTGCGAGTGAGCAGCGCCCGGGTCCCGGAAGCGGTGATCGTTCCTTCCCCGGAGCAAGTTGCGGAGCAGCAACGTAAAGCTGCATAATAAGCTTCCTGAAAATCCCGCCGGGCAGGGGCCTGGCGGGTCCTCGGGGAAACCGAGTGCTCTTAGGTCCTTTTTACCCCATCAGAAAGTTACCGGCGCATCCTCCCTTAAATCAATCAAAAATCTCCCGTAGGTGAATATGACAATCGCAGAACTCAAAGAGAAAAACATAACCGAACTCACCAAGATCGCCCGTACCCTCGATCTTCCCGGCGCCAGTGGCCTGCGTAAGCAGGACCTGATCTTCAAAATCCTGCAGGCGCAGAGCGAGAAAGAAGGGCACATCTTTGCTGAGGGCGTGCTCGAAATTCTGCCGGATGGCTACGGGTTCCTGCGCTCGCCGGACTACAACTATCTGCCCGGTCCCGATGACATCTATGTCTCACCCTCGCAGATCCGCAAGTTCGACCTGAAAACCGGCGACACCATCAGCGGCCAGGTGCGGCCGCCGCATGAAGGGGAAAAATATTTCGCGCTAGTCAAGATCGAGGCGGTCAATTTCGAGTCTCCGGAAGAGGCGCGCAACAAGATACTGTTCGACAATCTCACGCCGCTGTATCCCCAAGAACGGCTGAAGCTGGAAACGGTGCGCGAGAATGCCAGCGCCCGGGTCATGGACCTGCTGACTCCGGTAGGCAAAGGACAGCGCGGCCTGATCGTGGCGCCGCCCCGCACCGGCAAGACCATGCTGCTGCAGAACATCGCCAACTCCATCACCACCAACCATCCGGAAGTGGTGCTCATCGTTTTGCTGATTGATGAGCGTCCGGAAGAAGTCACCGACATGCAGCGTTCGGTCAAGGGCGAGGTGATCTCTTCCACTTTTGACGAACCCGCTGCCCGCCACGTGCAGGTCGCGGAGATGGTCATCGAAAAGGCCAAGCGCCTGGTGGAACACAAACGCGATGTGGTCATTCTGCTTGATTCCATCACCCGTCTGGCGCGCGCCTACAACACCATTGTTCCGCCCTCGGGCAAAGTGCTCTCCGGCGGCGTCGATTCCAACGCCCTGCAGCGCCCCAAGCGCTTCTTCGGCGCGGCCCGCAACATCGAAGAAGGTGGATCGCTCACCATCATCGCTACCGCCCTCATCGACACCGGCTCACGCATGGACGACGTGATCTTCGAAGAGTTCAAAGGCACCGGCAACTGTGAAATCATTCTCGACCGCAAGCTGGTCGACAAGCGCGTGTTCCCGGCCATCGACATCCAGCGTTCCGGCACCCGTAAGGAAGAACTGCTCATTCTCAAGGAAGACCTGCAGCGCGTGTGGGTGCTGCGCAAAGTCCTGAATCCGTTGTCACCCGTGGAAGCCATGGAACTGCTCATCGACAAGCTTGGGAAAACGCGATCCAATGGTGAGTTCCTGTCGAATATGAGCTCGATCTAAAAAATAATTACAAGTAGCTATGGGTACGGGGCGTTGCCGCGCAGAGCGATAGGCAGCCCTGAGCACTTCCAGGGCCTTTCTTCGCCAATATCTTGCCAAATTTTGTCAACCACAATGTCTAAGCCAACCAGGCAATATCTAAATAGCTGTGATCTTAAAGAGTTACGCTGTATCCATCTCAATGCTTTTTGGACGAATGATTTGCGCGGAATTTCTATTCCCAGTTTTTCCACATAGAGTGCTAAATATTGTTTTGGAAATCCCCGAATTCCTATTGACAAAAAGACTGTGATTTATCAAGATGTGCTAGATGATTTATTGCAGATCTTTAATCTTTCCCCCTAGAGATAAGCTGCACTCCTAGTAAGTCTGTGAGCGTCGGTAAAAGCAGTATCTACACCTTTTGAGATGTTAAACAAAGAGTCTGAAACCCGGCTGGGCGGAGCTTTGCCCGGAAGGCTTAATCAGTCCGATGTGAGTAGCAGTGTGTGTGCTTTTGATGTGCTTTTGGAAACCGAACCAAGGAGATAGATAGATGAGCGAAAATAACGAGCAGGAAATGAAGAATGCTACGGCCGGTCTTGAAAACAAGACAGGCAAGATCAGCAGAAGAACCTTCGTAACCGGCGCCGCAACGGCGGCAGCCGTAGCCGCGGCCATCCCAGCGATACCTCTGACCGGCGGAAAACAGTCGGCCGCTGAAGCGACGGTCGCAGACTATGAGCCGGAGTCTCGCGCGAATGCGAGCTTCCAATATCGCTCTAGCACCGCCAGGGAAGAGAAAATCAACATCGGGGAGTTGCCGGACAATGGCGATGCAGCCCGCTTCTCCGACCATAGCGCATTATTTACCAAAGCGTTGCAGCACGACGATCTTGGAATTGTCAACGAGGCCGCCTGGCAGAGCTATATAAAAGCCCTCACCAGCGGCGAGTTTGAAGACTTTCAAAACGTCATTGTGGGCAACCCTGGTGGAACCGGTTTCACTGCGACCCTGAATGGTCCCATGGCTTCCTACGCCTTCGACCTGGAAGGTCTGGATTCCCATGCCACCAACGTTCCGCCCTCGCCGAGCGTTACCAGTGCGCAGGAAGCGGCGGAAACGGTCGAGCACTACTGGGGCGCCCTGCTGCGGGACGTCTCCTTCATCGACTACGAAAGTAATCCGCTGGTTGCCCAGGCGGTGGCGGACATGAACAATCTGTCGTTTGTGCAGAAGGGCAGCGTGGAAGGACCGGCATTCCCGGTGACGCCGCGGAACCTGTTCCGCGGCCAAAGCGCCAAGGGCGACGGTAACGTCCAAGGCCCTTTCATGTCCCAATTCATGATTCAGCCCACCTTCTATGGTGCTCAGCCGTTGAGTCAGCGGTTCCAGAATTTTCTGCCCGGACAGGATTTCTTGACGAACGTCGATGAGTTCAAGAGGGTGCAAAACGGCCAGGCGCCAAATGCCTCGCTGGCCTTCGACTCTACCTTCCGTTTTCTCCGCAACGGCCGCTCCCTGGCTGCGTTTACCCACGTAGACGCGCTGCATCAGGCGTACTTTACAGCGGCGCTCGTGATGCTGGGAATTGGTGTTCCCCTGAATCCTGGGAATCCCTATGTTGGCTCCCAGACGCAACACGGCTTTGGCACGCTCGGCGGGCCGGATGCCCTGGGAACAATCTCCGAAATGGCGACCCGCGCTCTCAAAGCCGTGTGGTTCCATAAGTGGGTCGTCAACCTGCGTCACCGTCCAGAGCATGCCGGCGCCCTGGTGCATGCGCGGCTCACCAACCGTAACCCGCTCCCACAGGCGGCCGCACAAGTGCATCCCGATGTGCTCAATTCGGCGGCGCTTCCTATTGTGCATAGCCGCTTTGGCACCTTCCTTCTGCCCCAGGCATTCCCGGAAGGCTCCCCGGCGCATCCTTGCTACCCGACCGGTCACGGCACTGTCGGCGGCGCGTGCATCACGACGCTAAGGTTCTTCTTCGACGGCAGCCAGAAGATCCGGCCATTGCTGCAGGCCGCTGGCACCGACGTGATGCAACCCAACTCGGACGGCACCGCTCTGGTTCCCTATACCGGCAGCGACATTAACGACCTTACGGTTGACGGCGAACTGATCAAGCTGGCATGGAACGTGACCACCGGTCATGGCATCCACGCTGGGATCCATTTCCGCACCTCCAACTTCTGGTCGGTTGCCTTGGGCGAGCAGGTTGCGCTCAGCGTCCTCCAGGACCGGGCCAGGTCTTATGCTGAGCCGTTCACCATCTCGTTCAAGAAACTTAACGGAACAACCGCAACCATCAGCAACCAGGGTTGATACCGGCGGCCAGTAAATCCCCACTAGCGCAATCATGCGCGATGGGGCCGCGGCCAATTCAATAATTACTCAGCAAGAGGGCGTACCGGAGCAACGGTGCGCCCTCTTTTTTGTCCCATTCCCGGCTATGCGTGGCAGTACTTGCCCCGCTTTTTTGTACCGAGCGTGACAAAACTTGGCGGACGAAGCTCTCTTTACCCCTAAAAGCAGAAAAAAGGGACCGGAAAACTGACCGGTCCGCTGTAAGTATGTGTGTGTGTTGATGCTTGTGCAAAGCTACCAAGGCACATAAGATGCGGCAGAAACAGAGAAGATACAAGGAGCGGGCCGTGGGGCGCGTATCAATTATCAATCGACAGATTTAGGTCATCGCCGCAGGGAACGCACTTTGGCCCAGTCGCCTCGCTTGCGAGCTTTCCCACGGTCTCATCGTCACGCGCTCCCAGGCACGGTGTGAACATTACCGGCATGACAAAGCGGGCGTCGAAGCGCTCTTCTCCGGTGCGGGTGACCAGCAGCATGCCTCCGGCTCCGGGTGTTCCACCGGGGCCATCCGGGGTGAGTGGCATGAGCGACGACACTATCGCCTAGGTTGATTGTTTAATCTCAAAAAACACCACGAATTATTGCAAAATACTATTGACAAACTTGTTTTTATCTATCAATATATTTCGCAATAGTTGGTTTTAAGCTATTCGTCCCCCTGAAGCTTGAACTCCCAATTCCCCCTAGTTTGGCTGTTGGTTTCGACAGCTCGTCCCGTTCGGTGATTTCTCTCCGCACGGCAATTTCGTAAGCTCAACGGTTTGCCCGTCAATCCGGAATGATTGGGCATGGGTTGTGATCTCACGATAATTCCTAAATCAAAAAGAGGCTGAAAAGCAGACGGGCAGAACTATGCCCAAAAACTTGGACAGTCCGAGGTAAGTGGTTGTGTGCTTAATCGCAATCAGTGTGCAAACTAACCAAGGAGACTAAAGAAAATGCGCAAAAGTGACGAGAAAAAATCCGCTGCCGGTCTTGAAGCCGAGACAGGCAAGATAACCAGAAGGAACTTTGTGGCGGGCGCTGCGACCGCGGCAGCCGTAGCCGCAGTGGTCCCGTCCGTGCCTCTGTTGGGCGGAAAAGAGTCGGCCGCTGAAGCGGCGGTCGTAGACTACAATTCCGGCCGGCGCGCAGCCCAAAGCTTCAATTTCCGGCGCAGGGCGGCGCAAGCCGAAAACATCAATGTTGGCGTTCAACCGGACAACGGCGATGCGGCCAGGTTCACGGACCACAGCGGCAGCTTCAGCAAGGCCCTTAGGCACGATGGCCTGGGTGTACCCAATACAGCATCTATTCTCAGCGAAAAAAATGCGCTTGCCACCGGCGAGTTCGAAGACTTCGAAAACATCCTGGTGGGAACACCCGGCGGGGGGCCCAACTCCAAGTTGAATGGCCCGCAGGTCGCCCTGGCTTTCGACCTGGAAGGCCTTGACTCTCATGCTACGGTTGTCCCGCCGGCGCCCAGCGTGGCCAGCGCGCAGACCGCGGCTGAAGAGATCGAGCACTATTGGGCAGCTCTGCTGCGCGATGTGCCCTTCAGCGAATACCCAACCAATTCGCTGGCCGCCCAGGCTGCCGCCGACCTGAACAACACGTCCTTCGTCCAAGCCGGCGCAGCCAACCAGATGCCTACCCCGGTCACCCCGCAGAACCTGTTCCGCGGGAAGTTCGTCGCCGGCGACGGCAACGTCCAAGGGCCATTCGTTTCGCAGTTCATGGTCCAGCCGGCGTTTTACGGCAGGCAGGCCCTGAGCCAGAAGTTCCAGACCTTCAATCCCGGCCTTGCGAACGAATTCATGACCACCGTCAGCGAGTACCAATTGATCCAAAACGGTGGAGATTCTGGCCGCGAGGCCACGATTGACCCGACACCCCGGTATCTGCGGAACGGCCGCGACATGGCCGCCTGGACTAGCGTGGATGTTCTCTATCAGGGATATTTCACAGCTTTCCTGGTCCTCGCCGGAATCGGCGCTGCGCCGAACCCGGGTAATCCCTATATTGGCTCACGGACGGAGAAGGCTTTTGCCACCCTGGGTGGGCCGGATGCCGCCGGAACGATCGGTGAAATGGCCACCCGCGCGCTCAAGGGTGTCTGGTTCCACAAATGGATCAAGGACCTGCGCATGCGGCCCGAAGAATATGGGGCCCTGGTGCAAGCCAGGAAGACGGGCACTACCCCGGCGCCTCAGGCGGCAGCGGCGCTGCACCCTGACGTCCTGAACTCCGCCGTGTTGCCCCTGATTCACTCAACCTTTGGCAGCTTCTTGATGCCTCAGGCCTTCCCCGAGGGATCGCCAACTCACCCGTGCTACCCTACCGGACATGGAACGGTGGGCGGCGCCTGCTGCACTACTCTGAAATTCTTCTTTAACGGCGGCCAGAAGCTGCGGCCACTGCTCCTCAGCCATGGGCGCGATGTGGCCGTGCCCAGCACCGATGGTCTCTCGCTCAACACCTACACGGGCGCGGACCGCGACAGCCTGGACATCAACGGAGAGCTGAACAAGCTGGCCTGGAACGTCTCCACCGGTCACGGAATCCATGCCGGTATCCACTTCCGCAGCTCCACCTACTGGTCGATTCTGCTGGGCGAGCAGATTGCACTGAGCGTCCTGCGCGACCGGGCCAAGGGTTACAACGAGCCGTTCACTGTCAGAATCACGAAATTCAATGGACAGACGGCCACCATCACCAACCGCAAGGAAGACGAGGACGAAGAACGTGAAGACCGGTAACCCCCGTTAGCCTAGCCGGGTTCAACGGGCTCGATGATCAACAGAGGGCGCGCCGTTTCTGCGGTGCGTCCTCTGGTTCTTCCAGCCAAAACCAAAAGCTCACGGGCGGTACCTAGAAAACAAAACCTTTGAAACACAGTGCAACGAGTAGCAACGAAAACCTTTGAAACACAGAGGAACAGAGGAAGCAGAGGATTTTGGGGTTGTGAGGCGGCGGGCAAATCGTCGCGAGCCGCGGACACTCTGATGGATAGTAATACCTTAGGAACGGAGGATACGTAGAGGAAAACTAGAACAGGGATTGTGAGATAGATCCCGGAACTATTTTGATCCGCAAGATAGCGTGTCTCTTCCGCTATCTTCGGGGTGGTTTGGGTGGTTTCGACAAATCATGGAGCTGCCTCACAACTCCATTTTAGTTTTTCCTCTGCGTATCCTCTGCTTCCTTTGTTCCTCTGCGTTTCAAAGGTTTTCGCCGCAACTCGTTGCGCTGTGTTTCAAAGGTCTTGTTTTTCTCCGTAGTGGGCCGTTGGTTTCCCCGCTAGCAATGCACAATTTTCTTCGACAAAATCCCCTTAGTGGCATTGCGTGTATCCACTACCAGTTGCGATTCTTCCACAATGCGCCGGTAGTCGTAATCGGAGTGGTCAGTGACAATCAGCACGCAATCGAATTGGGCCAGATTGTCGAGGGGGGTGCGGGTCATCTGCAGATTATATTTGCGTCCCTGACCCACAGTGGCGAAGTAAGGATCGTTGTATGCGACCGCGGCGCCCTGGCGCTGCAGTTCTTCGATGATGGTCAGTGACGGCGACTCGCGCAAGTCGTCGATGTCGCGCTTGTAGGCCACGCCCAGCACCAGTACGCGGGAGCCATTGAGGGCCTTTTTACTCTGGTTGAGCGCGGAAGCCACGGAACTCACCACGTGATAGGGCATAGCGCTGTTGACTTCGCCGGCCAGTTCGATAAAACGTGTGTGGAAATCAAATTCCTTGGCCTTCCATGAAAGGTAGAAGGGGTCGACGGGAATGCAATGCCCACCCAGACCCGGTCCGGGGTAGAAGGCATGGAACCCGAAGGGCTTGGTGGAGGCCGCTTGAATCACCTCCCAGATATCGATACCCATGCGCAGGCACAGCAGTTTGAGTTCATTGACCAGCGCGATGTTCACACAGCGGTAGATATTTTCGAGCAGCTTGGTCATTTCCGCGGCCGCGGGCGAGGAAACCGGCACCACCCGGTTGAAGATCGACCGATACAGGGCGCCCGCGATTTCTGAAGCGGAGCGGC
>DATMNZ010000170.1:0-19344 GCA_035568495.1 Saccharimonadales bacterium (SeqCode)
GTGTGCCCAAACGTCCCTCTCTGACCTTATTTAGCCCTCCATCCGCTACGCGAATCTCCTCTTCTTTTCTGCCATGGCCCTTGATCCGCTCCCTATGCACCCTTCCCTCGCCTTTGCCCAATCATTTGCGGAATCGCTGCCGTCTCTACGGCCGCGTTGCACCCGATCACGCAACCGGGCTATACTGAGATCCTGTAGATTCCTCAGAAGTTTTAGAGGAGGGTCGTCTTCAGCAGTAGCGGAAGCCAAATTCGGGTTCCACGCGTGCTCAAGGCCGCTGCCGACGGCCTGTTTTCTGTGCTGTTTCCCTCCGATTGCCGCATCTGCGATGCGCCCCTGACTGAAATCTCCAGAATCCCTGTCTGCGGTCCGTGCCTTGCGCGGGTTACGCCTCTATCGGGGATACTCTGCCGCGCTTGCGGCGAGAAGCTGGTCAGCGAGCATACTTTGACTCCTGATGGACCGCTTTGCGGAATCTGCCGCCGCGCCACGCCGCCCTTTGCCCGGGCGATTGCCTATGGGGCTTATGACGGCGAACTGCGCGAGTTGGTACACCTGCTGAAGTATGAAGCTGTGCATTCGGTTGCGCCTCTGCTGGGGCGTTACCTGGTTGAAGCGCTGGCGGGCGTGGCCTTGCCCGAGCCGCTGGTTGTCATTCCGGTACCGCTGTTTAAAGGCAAGAACCGCAGCCGGGGATTTAACCAGGCAGAGGAGATTGCGCGCGCTTTTGTGCGCCTGCGCCGGGCAACGGGCATCCAATTAGAGACCGGATGCCTGGCCCGTACCCGTGACACTTCTTCCCAGACGGGACTCACCCGCCACCAGAGACGCGCCAATCTGCGCGGGGCGTTCAAGGTCTTTCGCGCCGAGCGGATTCGCGATCGGAGCATACTGGTAGTGGATGATGTGATGACGACCGGAACCACCGCGGGCGAATGTGCGCGCGTGCTGTTGCGCGCCGGGGCCAAGGAAGTATGGGTCGCGACCGTGGTCCGGGCCATCCGCGAGACGCCGTTTCAACCGGCGGATTTTGCCGTGGAAGCGGCGATGCAGTTGGCCGCGAATTAACGCGAATGAACGCGAATTGCCGGGAAGAATACAGCCAGCAGTCAAAAGGCTCGGGAACGAGAGATGGGCTAAGAGCTAAAGGCTAAGGGCTAAGAGCCAGTAGCCAGCAGCAGGAGGTGAAAGGGCCATGCGCGATATGAGACCTAAGGAGAAAAGCAGGAACAAGCCTCGCCCCGGCGATCCCCCGGAAGAGCAGCAACCCCGTGTACGCAAGAGCATGCTTATGCAGGCTCCGGTGCTGGTGTTGAACGCTTCTTATGAGCCCATCAACATCTGCGCCGCCCGCCGGGCGATTGTGCTGGTGCTCAAAGGCTTGGCCATGCCGGAAGAAGAAAACGCCAACTTGCTGCACGCGGCCCGCCTGGTCATGCGTGTGCCTTCGGTGATCCGGCTGCTTGAGTACCGGCGCATCCCGCACCAGACGCGCGCCCTGTCGCGCAAGAACATCCTGCTGCGCGACCGCAATACATGCCAGTATTGCGGCGTCGTACTGCCTTCGGGAGAATTGACGCTGGACCACGTCGTCCCGCGCTCGCGCGGCGGCTCGTCTAGCTGGGAAAATCTGGTGGCCTGCTGCCATGACTGCAATCGCCGCAAAGGCAACCATCTGCTGATCGAAACCGATATGCGGCTCACGAAGGAACCCCGTCCCTTCACCCTGCACACCAGCCGCCACATCATGCGCATGATCGGCCGGTCGGACAACAAGTGGAGAAAGTATCTGTTTTATTAAGCGGTGACGAGAGTTTGAGTGATTGGGTAATTTAGTAATTTGGTAATTGAAAACCTGCCATACGGCGGATGTATCAATTTTCAAAGCATATCAAAGCAAAATTACCCACTTACCAAATTACTCAATTACCAAATTACTCATCCCCTTCCTCACTCAATTACCAAACCTGAGAGACCATCTGCCTAAAGTGAGAACTTAAGTACTCACCACGCTGGGCAGTCATTTCCACAGCCTCACGGGTTGTCATTCTCCCTGAACAAGTTACGAGACCGGCCGGCTGTTTTCCAAATTGGCACACAAACTGCTCTCTCAAACCAAACTGACACCATTCAGATTTCTCATTTGGAACAGGAGCGGACAATGGCTGAGAAAGCATTGGATCTGATTCGCGGCGAACTGGGAGAAGTTGCTACACAGGAGTTCCCGCAATGGGGCTGCTTCAAGGACCTCCGCGCCGTGGGCCACGTGCCCAAGAAGGACCACTTTCTTTACCATGCCTACGCCGATTTTGAAGGTGGCAGTGCAAAGCTGGCGATCAAAATCTACCGTCCCAATAAATGCGGCGGCAACGCTCGCGCAGTGGCCAAGACGGAAAACGCCAACCTTCAGTATGTACGGCAGGTGTTGAAGAAGAAGCTGACTGGGGTGCCGCGTCCGCTAGGGGACTTCAGCCAACATGGGGCAGTGGTGACCGAGAAGCTCTCTGGACTCCCCATGCAGCCGATCATCATGAAGGCGGCACTGTTGCCAGGCTATGCTGACCTGGGAAGCATTGCCCAAGTGGCCCGCTGCGCGGGAGAATGGCTACGGGCCTTTCACCGGGCCAGCGCCGACATGCCTGAACCAACCGATGCCGATGAGATCATCGACAACCTTACCAAGGCCTGCAAGCTCTGCCGGGCCGCAGGCCTCGACGATGCTTCAATCGGGAAGATCATGGAGAGTGCCCGCAAAGCGCTGGCCCACAGCCGCAAGCCGCTGCCCACCTCCGCCGTGCTGAACGACTTCACTCCGCTGAATGTTCTGGTGTCGGACCAGGGTGCGGGATTCAGCAACTTTGCCGCGATGAAGCGGCGAGGCAGTTCGCTCGAAGATGCGGCGGTCTTTCTGGCTGCGGTGGAAGCCCTGGAGAAATATCCATTCTGCGACCGCCAGATCACCAGCCGCGTGCAGGAAAGCTTTGTCGAAGCCTACGGTGTAACGCGATCAGAAATCGCGGTGCTCAGCGTGCTAAAGATGAAGGCCCTGCTGGGCATGTTCGCCCAGGGACGAAGCGGCAAAGCCGGCGCCGAACGCAAACAGGCGATCTGGGCCACGGTAATGAAGAAGTTCATCCAGCAAGCCGCCCACCGCATGGCAATGAACGCCGCCGCGGCATAAGCAAAACTAAAGGCTTCACCACAGAGAACAGAAGATTGGTAATCGGGTAATTGATAATCGGGCAATTGAAGAGCTACGCCCTCCGGCAATTCTGCATTTGTCTGGAACTTGGTAGTGTCCTAATTTGGCACTACCCGGAACTTACATGAATTGGCAGGGTCCAGATTTTCAATTACCCGATTATCAATTACCCGATTACCAATCTTTTGTCTCTCCCGTGCCTCCGTGGTGAAGCCCTTGCTTTTGCTTATGGTTTCTTCACCGGAGGTTTCCGCTCGGGCGGCGCCTCGCCTTCGAAGGTTATCTTGGTCCTCGATCCAAAGCGTTTGTATTTTGTGTACTTGATGATTTCCCGGATGTGTACATCGCCATTGCTGAAATGCAGCATGTCGTCGGCGCGCGTGTACGTGGGGAACCAGTAGACGCCATCGATTTGTTCGCGGTAGGTCACGAACGCGGGTGACAGGTTCTCTCTACTGGCGTCGATTTTCTTTTTCTTTTTATTGAGGCCCCCTATGTCGGGTACGTTGCGTCCGCAGGTCTTGACGATCTGGAAGTCCCGATTGTCGACCCACACGCGGCCCTGGAAGTAACGTTTGCCCTTCTCGATTTCCTTGGGGGCCAGCTCGAAAACGTAGGTGTCGATCTCATCCACATGCTGTTGCCCGCTGTAGAGGACGTTATAGGAAGGCAGGTCTTCGGTGGTGAGCACGAAAGGCAACCGGTCGCGGATGTCGGCAAAGTCTTCGCGGCTCATGGAAACCCGCGTCAGCGTGTCCGCGGGGGCGTAGGTAACGTTTTCAAGGCGATTGCCTTTGTCGTCGTAGGTGACGTCCCAGATTTGCCGATATTCACCATCGACAGTGTTCCCTTCCAGCGTCTGTACGGTAATATCCTGCGTATACGTATAGTTATTGCGGGCCAGTTTGAAAATCGCTTCTTTGGCCGCGAACTTCCCGATGACTTCCTCGGCAGTAATGCCCTGGGGCTGGGCCGGGTTGAGCGGACTCCGGCCTTCTTCACAGTTGGTCTGGCACCACAGAATGGATGGCAGCATCGCCAGAAAGAAGATAATGCCTGCTTGCCGCAGGGGGCCCCGTCGATTCATGAGAGGTTCCTTTGCAATCGCTTAATGACTGTTGGATGCACGCCGAGACCGCATAGTTGCCGCGTTGCCCGGACGCTGACAGCTTACCACCGTGAGATTTGCTTTCCAAACCCATTCTCAGCGTCCTTACCCAGAGTTACAGTCTGCTTTCTTCTTTTGCTGCAAATTTTTATTCGCGTTGATTCGCGTGCATTCGCGGCTAATTGCCTTTGCTCTTGCTTGCATCTGCCCCGCGCGTGTAGTTCTGGTATTTGATGACTTCGCGGATGTGTACAGTCTCGGAGTATGAGAACTGCAGATCGTCGTCGGAGCGCGTATACGCCGGGAACCAATACTGGCCGTCAATCAACTCACGGTAGATCACAAACGTAGGCGACACTTCTTCCTGCACCTGTTGGTCGCGCTTCTTCCGCTTCTTCTTTTCAATTTTCGGCTTGGGGTCAGGGACGCTCTTGCCGCAGGATTTCACCACCGCCAGATCGTGGGCTTCCACCCACACGCGGCCCTGGAAATAGCGCTTCTCCGGCTGTATCTGCCTGGGAGTAACGTCGAAGGCAAAAGTCTCGAGTTCATCCACTTTCTGCCGGCCGGCATAGAGCACGTTGTACTCCGGCAGGCCCTGTGGATCAAGAAAAAATAACCGGGGATGGTCGATGTCCTCGAAATCCTGCTTTGACAGGGAAACGCGGCGTAGCGTATTCAACGGCGCCAAGACCACCTGCTCCATGCGCACGCCGCCCGCGAAGCTGATCTTCGAGACGCGCCGGAATTCACCATCCACCGCAGCGCCGGCGACGGTCTGCACCGTGACATCCTGCGTAAAGGAATAGCCGGTCTGCGCTTCCTTGAAGAGACCTTCCTTGACCGAGAACTTTTCAATCATGTCATGCGGGGTAATGTCTTTGGGCAACGCCGGATCGAGCGGTCCCGCGCCTTCATCACAGTTCGTCTGGGCAAGAAGCCCGGCGGGCAGCAGCATGGCAAGCAGCAGTAATGATTTCCATTTCATCTTCGTCAGGCGCCCTCCACGGTCCGCTTCGGCGGTCCGGGTTTGTCCGCGTCTGCGCTCGCTGGCGTGAAATTAGACTGGCCTGCCCTGCAAGGAGACGCTGATGCGATATTTTATATCGATTTTGATGGTGCTGGCCGCCGGAATAGACACCGCTCACGGCACCAGATACGGCGTAGATGTGGTTTCCAGCAGATCGTCCTGCAGGTGCCCGGCTTGGGGTTTGACTGGGGCAGCTTCGACAGCTCCGGCTGCGCTCATCTCCGACAACGCCAGCATGAGATTGCCCTGATTGGTGGCGTAGCCCAGCGCAGTCTCGCGGCTGATGCGGTCATGGCGCACCATTTTTTCCAGTTCGTCGTCAAAGCACTGCATACCGTCCTGCCCGCCGTCGCGGATGGCGTCCAGTATCGACCTTCCTTCGCGCTCGCCTTTCTCCAGGTATTCACGGGTGCGCTGGTTGGAGCGCAGGATCTCGAAGGCGGCCGCGCGTCCGGCGCCATCTTTCCGGGGCATCAGGCGCTGGCAGACAATCCAGCGGAAGGAGTTGGCCAAGCGTGTCCGTATCAGTTGTTCTTCCGCGGGCGGGAAGGCGCCGATGATCCGCTCCACGGTCTTGGAGGCATCGACGGTGTGCAGCGTGGAAAGCACCAGATGCCCGGTTTCGGCAGCTTCCAGCGCAATCTCCATGGTTTCCCGGTCGCGCATCTCGCCTACCAGAATTACTTTGGGGGCCTGCCGCAGGGCGGCGCGCAACGCCAGGCTAAAGCTTGGGGTGTCACTGTGCAACTCCCGCTGGTGGATCGTGCTTTTCTTGTGCTTGTGGATGAACTCGATGGGATCTTCGATTGTGACAATATGGTAGCAGTGGGTTTCATTGATCAGGTCCACAATGGAAGCCAGTGTGGATGACTTCCCCGAGCCGGTCGGCCCTGTGACCAGGACAATCCCGTTCTTGAGCTGGACAATCTCCCTCAGTTGCGGCGGCAACTTCAATGAATCGAAGCTAGGAATACCTCCAGGAATCGCGCGCATCACGATCGCGCATGTGCCTCGCTGGGTGAAGATATTCACGCGAAAGCGTGACTTCCCCGGGACGCTGTAAGAAACGTCGCAGGCCCCCTGGTCGCGCAGCATGTCGGCGCCCTTTTGATTGCCGGCCATGATGTCGGCGGCGATGCGCTGTGTGTCCGCGGCGGTCAAAGCGGGCAGATTGCCCACTCGCACAGCTATTAACGCTCCGTTGACCTCCACCTGTGGAAACCTACCCGGAGAAAAGATCAGATCGCTGACCTGGGGCGCGGCCTGCAGCATCGCGGTGAGCATCGCGTTGGTTGAAATCACAGGCTGAGGGGCGGCGGCAACTGCCGGAATGGGAGCTGCCGGTTTGGAAACTGCCGCCGGTTCCGAAGCTCCCGGAAGCGGCGCGGAATCGGGAATCATGGATTTGCCTGCCTCAACTCATATAATCGGCCAATCGAGGCCGGAGCTTTAGCTCAGATTCTCCATGAGTACCAATCCACGCGCAGCATTAGGGTCAGCTAAGGACCGGCGCGGCCTGCGCCCATCCCTCTTGGCTGCGGCAGGCGGCGCGGCCTTTGGTCTTCATATCTCCGGATAAAGGTCGAAGAACGCCTCCACGCTCTGCCGCAACTGTGCTTCGATCTCTTCTTTACTGCCCTCAAGAAGGTGCATGGTCACATGGGCCTCGCGTCCGTTGGCCAATTGAATCGGAGCTTCGCCGAGCCCTTTGACTTCGCCTTCGGGCAGAAGACGCATTCCGTAGACTAATGTCAGCTTTGCCATGAAAGCATTCTAGTACCAAGGTCACATTTTGTGCCGATATTAGAGGGCCTTGAGATTTTACGGGCGCCCGCCTTCGCGCACTCCGGATGAAAGGCCACTAGCCGCGAATGAACGCGAATACACGCGAATGAGAGTTGTTGCTGCCGGGAGTGTCACTAATACTCACAATCGTCGCGATCTACGACAATTCTTGTGCCGCCTCACTCCCCAAAAACCTCTGTTGCCTCTGTTCCTCTGTGTTTCAAAGGTTTTCGTTGCAACTCGTTGCGCTGTGTTTCAATGCCTTGTTTTTCTCCGTGACTCCGTGCCTCCGTGGTAGATTTCAGTTCTTGCCTGCTCAGGCATGAATCGTTGTCCCCACAGCCTCCCCCGCCAGCGCGCGAGTCAGGTTACCGGGTGTCAGGCCGTTGATGATCTGGACTTCGCGCATCAGCTTAGCGCGGCCCAATAATTCGAGCACAATGGGCTCGATGGGAAGCGTGGCCAGATTCTTCTTCAACAGATCAGCGGCCCCGATGGCGGGAATCATCGTGGCTTCAGGATCGAGCTTCGGGTCAGCCGTGTAGAGACCATCGACGTCTTTAATGAAGATTACCTTGCGCACTCCGAAGACCTCGCCCACCAGGTACGACCCGGCGTCACTCCCATGAGGCGGCAGCTTTCCCACGGCCGGCAGATGCTCCCATAGTGCATAGGGCGGAATGCCATTGAACACCGCGCCCCGTGCAGCCGCCAGCATGGCGGGCAGAAGCTGCACCACGAATGGCGCTTCCAGATAGACAAAGCCATACTTCGCCAGCAGGCAGGAAACCATGTAAGCATTCTGGGCTGAATCTTTGGCGCTGAGCGTGGCCAGTGCGCCGGTGGGCAGACCGAGATCGAGGCCCACGGAAAAGATATGCCGCGAGCGGACGCCCGCGCCTACGCCGATGATCATGCGGTGCTGCGCCTGGTTGGCGATGATCTCATCGAGGACCGGCAGCAGGGCTGAGCGTCCGCGATCGATGATCGACCGCCCGCCGATCTGTATGACATTCACATCCGGCAGAATGGCTGTGACCTTGGATTCGGTCGAGGCCAATACGCCTTTATCGACCAGGGATTCGCGCATCAGGCGCGAGGCTACATGTTGGGCGCCGGGTTGAGTGGGGGTCATTTGCTGTCTCCGTTGTCGCTGCTGTTGGAAGTAGCGCGATAAATGATGGTGCCGACCGGCTCGCCATTCAGGGCGGCCGTGAGTTGGCCGGGCTTCAGGCCGTTGACGAACTGGATCTCGCGCAGGTTCCGCCCGCGCATCATCATTTCCAAGACGGCCCGTTCGACGATCAGGTCGTCATAATCGCGGGCCAGCAGCTCTTCCACGCTGATGCGTGGAATGTGTTGGCTCGACGGGTCTTTCTTGGGATCGGCGGTGTACAGCCCGTCTTCGTCCTTGACATAGATCATGCGGCGCGCGCCGAAGACCTCGGCAATCAGGTAGCAGCCGGTGTCGGTGCGCTGCGGAGGAATCCTACCGGTGGCCGGATTATGCTCCCACAGTTTGTACGGCGGCATGCCCTGGCAGATCACCGCGTTGCGTTCCATCAGGTAGTGCGGCAGGGTGCTGAAGCCTTCCGGCTCGATGAAGGGCACGCCGTACTGGGCGAGAAGATAGTGCAGCATCTGCGCGTTCTGCCAGGCTACGGCCGTTCCGAGTACGGTCATCACGCCCGTCGGCAGGCCCAGATCGATGGCCAGGCTGTAGATGTGGCGGGCGCGTGTGCCCGCCCCTGTGCCCAGGATCATCTTGTGGTGGGCCATATTGGCCACGATCTCTTCCACCAGCGGATAGACTGCGCTGCGGCCGCGGTCCATGATGCTTTGTCCGCCGATCTTGACCACGTTGACCCAGGGCAGAATGGCGAAGTTGGGTGTGGCTTCCGTGGCCCGCATGATGGCGGCGTCGGTCAATGAGCCTTCCACCAGTTGATGGCCTAGGGGGCTTAAGACTGCATTCTTGTCGATAGTTGTCATTCGTCTCCCGGTTTTTCTTTTCTTCTTTCTTCAGAATTCAAAAATGTCAAGTTCAAAGGAATGCTGTTGGTGAAACACCGCGTCGAGAGATTGGAACTCGGCAAAAGCCCAATCGGTCAGTTCATCCAGAGCGGCAGCCTGGGTTTCCAGGGGCAGAGCGGAGAATTGCGCGCCAGTACGATGACGGGCCAGGAATTGTCTCGGAGTGCGTTCCGCCTTCCACGAAGCGGGGACACAGTGGCGATGGTGGCGGGCATGCTCCTCGAGCCAGACCAGCGCTGCATCGCGGCGATGACGCCCGCGCCGCGACTCCACTCCCATGCGCTCGAGAATTTCATTCAGGCGGGCCTTCATCCGGCGGTCCACGCCTTCCCCGGGCATGGCCGTGTGCCCTGCGATGATATAACCTCCAGGCCGCAGAACGCGGCGGACTTCACTGAGCAGACCGCGCCAGTCCTCAACGCCACTGAGCACCTGGATGAGCATGACGATGGCAAAGGTCTCGCCGGGAAAAGGCAGCCGGTCACCATCGGCCTGTACGAGAACCGGCGTTGCCTCGACCATGCTTGCCTTGAATTCCTGCAACATCCCCAGCGAAAGATCGGCGCCGAAGTAGGCGTCATGAGCGGCGACAAAGGCCCGGCCAATGCGTCCGGTGCCGGCGCCCAGATCGAGAACGCGAGCCGGGTGATCAACCTTCACCGAAGACCACACCGCGCGGCGAATGGCCTCCGCGATGCCTTCGGGAAAGGCCCGATGCAGGTCGAATTGTGCGGCCGTGGCGTCAAAGAGAGGCATGGATTCCCCTACGCACGATATCCCTCCGCCTGCAAAGCGAACAACTCCGCATACAAACCTCCGCGCGCCACCAGTTCGCCGTGCGTACCCTGCTCGACGATGCCGCCGTCTTTCAAAACGAGGATGCGTCCGGCCATGCGTACCGTGGAAAAGCGGTGCGAGATCAGCAACACCATCTGCCCCGCGGTCAGCCCGGCGAAGCGCTGGAAGGTCTCATACTCCGCGCGCGCGTCGAGTGCCGCCGTCGGTTCATCGAGAATCAGTGCCTGGGCGTTGCGCATGTAGGCGCGCGCCAGCGCCACCTTCTGCCATTCGCCCCCGGAAAGATCCACCCCGCCTTCAAAGCGGCGGCCCAACATCTGCCGGTAACCGAAGGGAAGATGGCGTGTCAGCTCATCCGCCTGCGATTTCTGCGCGGCCGCCACGATGGCCGGATCACTGCTGAAGTTGTCTGCATCGCTGGAAGGCCGCTCCAGCAGGCCATCAAGATATGCCTGCACGCGGCTGATTTCACCCACTCCGATATTCTCGCCGAGCTGCAGGTCGTAGCGGACAAAATCCTGGAAAATAATACCGATGGCGCGCCGCACCGAGGCCAGATCGTATTGCCGCAGGTCGATGCCATCGATCAGGATACGGCCTTCGCTGGGGTCATAGAGCCGGGCCAGTAGCTTGGTGAGCGTGGTCTTGCCCGCGCCGTTCTCGCCCACGAGCGCGATGCGCTCGCCCGGCGCCATACGCAGATTGATATGCCGCACCGCCCACACACTGCTTCCCGGGTATTGGAAGCCCACGTCTTCAAACACAACACCCGCGCGCATCGGCGCCGGAACCGCGGGCGCTCCCGGCGGTGAAACGATTTCCGGCTGCATCTTGAAGAACTCGAACAGGTCTTGCAGATAAAGCGACTGCTCGAAGATATTGCCGCCGGTGGTCAGCAGGCGCTGGGTCACATCGCGGCTGCGGACAAACGATGCCGCCAGAAATGTGAGCGTGCCAAGGCTGATGGTTCCGTAGAACCCGCGTCCCAGAACGACCACATAAGCGGCGTAGTAGCCCAGCAATCCGAATAGTGAAAGCGCAACCGAGGCGGCGCCTTTGCGTAAGGCCAGCCGCCGATTTTCCTCGAACAGCCGCCGGGCCAGCCTCTGATAGCGGCCCTTCAGCCATGAAGCCAGACCGAACATCTGCACTTCGCGGGCGGTGCGGTCGCTGGCGCTCAGGTAGCGCAGGTAATCAAGCCGCCGCCGCTCCGGCGTCATACGATAGAGCAGCGCATATTCCAGTGAGGTGAAATGCGTCTCGCCGAAGAATCCCGGAAGGACGGCCACCACCAGCAGCCCCAGCAGCCACGGACTATAGAAACCGATGGCGGCCGCCAGTGACGCGAACACCAGCGTATCCTGCGTCAACGAAAGTAGTTGCGGAATGAGGCCGATGCGTCCGGTAATCTGCCGCTGGGCGCGGTCGAGCTGGTCGTAGAAAGCCGGGTCTTCGAAGTGGCGCAGGTCGAGCGACGCCGCATGTTCGATGAGCCGCTCGTTGATGCGGTTGGAGCACAGATCGCCCAGCAGGGTCTCGGCTGCCAGGGAAGCTTTGTCCATGGCTTCCCCGGTGAACACCACCACTGCCTCCGCGGCCACCAGCAGCCACAGGCGGCGGATCTCGCCATGTCCCAGCCGTGCCGCCACCACCGTGTCGATGATGAGCTTGGCGATCCACAGGCCCAGCAGTGGAACCAGCGCGCGCAACAGGCGCAACGCGGCCGTGGCGGCGGCAAAACCCCGATGCGTTGACCACGCCAGGCGCAGGAACTCAACGATGGATCTCAGGGCGCGCAGTCGCGTCCGCCAGCCGGTTGCGCTTCCGCTTCGCTGGCCACCCGGTAGTTTCTGCAGACTGGAGAAAATGGAATTCAGAAGAGTGAGGCTCCTCAGTGCCAGTGATCTTACTGCGAGGTCAGCAGCTTCAGGTCCTGCGAGATATTATCATTTTCAGCGACATCGATTTTTTCCTTCCCGCCTTGATAGAGCGCCAGCGTGTCGCTGGACCATACCCTGTCTAAGATCTTAGGGTCATACGCAACCAGGTTGTATTTTCCGGGTGCGATCCCATGGAAGGCATAGTGGCCGCCTGCTTCGGTGACGGCCTTGCCCGCCAGATCGAAACCATATTCATCGTCGAAGAACAGGGCGACTTCAACTCCTGCGACCGGCCCCTGCTGACCGCGCACCACGCCGGAAATGCGAGCGCCGTTGACGCCCAGTTCGATTTCCAGCGCCGTCTGGGAGGCACTGCTGTGCAAATCCAGGACGCCGTCCTTGTATTCGGATTCTCCTAGGCTCGCGGACTTGATATAAAGATTCTCAGCCAGATTTTCCAGAACCAGATGATAACGGCCTGGGGGAATATTCCCCGTTTCGAAGCTGCCATCAGGGTCGATGAATGCAGTCTCTGCTCCGAGATGGTCGAGGGAACCCGATCTCTCCGTGAGACCCAGCGGTTGGAACAACAGCACCGGAAAGAATTTCGACCGGCTCGTCATAGGTGCGCCTCCTTCAACTTGAACATGCCCCTTCAGTTCCAGCGGCTCGGCATAGACCAGATGGATGCCCTCGATGCTGGACGACTCGAGGTCGATTTCCGCCGGTGCGCTTCGTTGAAAGAACCTATTGCCTATGAATAGCTGATAATGTCCTGGGGGAACCTGCCAGAACGCGAACTTGAAACCAGGCCCGGCAACTCGTACAGGCGGCATGGCTGTGGGGCTCCCGCTATCTAGGATTACCCAGGGCTGTTTATCCCCAGGAACATTGGACAAGACGCCACTGACGTGGAGGAAGGAGGCGGGCAGGAGCTTGATATCAATTCCGCGCGTTTCCTGTCCGGCGCGCGCCTGTACTGGCTCGGCAGACTTTGCGCTGGTTGAACTCGGGAAATAGGTTGAACCGTACCTGACCGCGACTGTGCCGTCTGTCCGGATTTCTGGAGGCAAAGGCTGGGAATAGGCCTCGGCTTTAATGAGGTATCGGCCGGCCCGCAAGCCTCCGAGGCGAAATTCCCCTTCATCGTCGGTGAACGTAACGCTCGGCGAAGCGCCACCCTCGGCGCGTACAACGATATGCTCCACGGGCAGACCCTGGCCATCCACCACGTGCCCGGTGATTACGGCGTCGGGAACCAGTTGAAGTGCCATGTCCTGGATTTGGTCGCCAGGCTTGAGTTCCAGTGTCTGGTAATTCTTATGTTCGTCCGCCAGCGGTCCAAAGCCACGCCGCTCCACGATCACCGTGTAGGTTCCCGGAGTAACCGACTTGAACGAGAACCTCCCGTCCGCAGTGGTAGTGGCAATATATTCATCGGCGTGCATGTCATACCACACTGCTGGCTCGCCTCGCAGAGCCACGTGCGCGTGGGCCAACGGATCGCCGGTCAGGCTGTTGGTAACACGACCGGCGACGCTTGCGGGTTTCAGCTCCGTGGAGGAGCGGCTTTGCGCATGAGCCATGGCGCCAGCCAGCAAGAAAGCCAGGGACAGGCTCGAAACGATGCTACTCCTCCGTATCATCGGAATCCTTGCCGGTGACCTTTAAAATCTTTGAGATATTGTCACCCTCTTTGATATCAATGACTTCCCCGCTGCGGCGGTGCTGGTTCAGAAATTCATTGGTTCCAATGCTGGGGTGGTTTCTTTTTATGAACTCTTCGAACCCCCGCGCCTTGTTTGTTGGAATCCCTCTGGGAATGGCCAGGAGCCTGTACCTGCCGGGCGGCAGACCGTGAATGACGTACCGGCCGTCAGAGTTCCTTTCGGTGCTGTACAAATGATCAAAATCAACAACGCCTTCCTGTTCGCGGAACATAACCACTTCGCCGATGGATGACGAATCCTCTCCTTCTTGGTCCACGACCCGGCCGGAGACCTGGCCGCCGTTGGCGCTTACCGTAATCTTCAAACTCGCTCCATCGGCGCCGTTGGTGAAATCGAGAATGCCATCCTCAACTGGCCTGCCATTCATGCCTACCGTCTTGATGTATGCGTTTTCCAGCAGAGGCTGCACTTGCACGCGATAACGGGACGGAAAAACTTCGCTGATTTTGAAGGTGCCGTCAGGCGCTACCTCGCCGGTTTGCCAGTGGCTGAAGCTTTGTCGTTCAACCGTATCCAGTGTCACCGTTGCTCTTTTACCCTTGTTTGGAGGCAATGATGGCACAGGCCATTGGATCCTGCCCGTGACCTCGGCTCCGGGCGCGAGTACCAGGATGAGATTTTCGATGTTGGAATCCGTCAGAGGAAGCTCGATGATCGCACTCTCCAGTTTGTGCCCTCCTGCATCGCACCGGGCTAGGATTCTGTAGTGCCCCGGCGCCAGATGCCGGATCTGAAATTCCCCGGCCTTCAAGGTGGATGGGACCGCCCGGTCTGGAGTGATCGTGTCGATTCGCTCCGAGGGACTCTCAGTCCATTCCGCATCCACGATGGCTTCAGCGCCGTCCGGAACACCCCGGATTATGCCAGTGATGCTCAGTACCCGATCTGGCAACGGCGCCCATGCCAGGTGAATGTCAAGGCCGCTAGTTTCGCTTCCAGGCCTGGCTGCCACAAGTATGGCGGTTGAAACGTCAGTGGCGCTGGGGTACATGGTCCTCAGGTATTTGGTTGCAATCGTATTCGCAGAGTGCAACTCCTGTGATGGCTCGAACTGCAACTGTGGCTGCGCCTCAAGGTAATACTTGCCCGGGGGCACGCTGAGACGGAATTCGCCACGGTCATTCGTGAGAGCCGGTGGCCAGCGGCGGGTCTCCAGGGTTCGTGGCGCCAGCATCAATACCTCTACATATAAGCCCACCACCGGGTCACCGTACTCGTCCAGAACCCGGCCGGAGAGGATCGCCCGTGGAGCCATCTTCACTGTGACATTCTGAAGTTGCTGCCCCGGTTTCAGCTCCAGCGTGCCGTCGTTGCCGTAATAGTCTTTTTTTCTTGGAACCGCCTTTCCTGAAATAACAACCTGCCCGGAAACAACGATGAAGCCACGCCGTTCAAGACGAATGATGTAGTCAGAGGGTGGCAGAGCAGCAATGGAGAAATGCCCCTGCGCATCGCTCATCGCGCCATAAGGGCTGGATGTCCCGAAGTAGTCAAGCAGCGTGACATGAACGCTGTCCAGCGGCCCTCCGGTCATCGAATTAATTACAGTGCCTGCAATGCTCGCCGGCGTGGCCGAAAGCAATGGTTGAGCAGGGAATTCCTGTGCCGAGATGGATATTCCAAGTACGACCGCTGCACAAAACCAGAGTATGCGTATCAGAAGCTTGCTGAGTCGTCGCATAGGCACTTATATCGATTCAAGTATTCTCTTACTTTGGGCCGTCTGATTGCAATAGATTCGATGAATTTGTAATAGTAGATCGGCGGCAATAGAAGATATTTATATTGCAAAGTCGTCATGAATTATTACAGGAAAGATATCGATCGACTCTCACCCTTCACGAATTTTTAAGCCTTGTCCAGTTCTATCACAAATCAAGATGGAATGATGGCGTGGATGCCATTGAATGGAGTTGCGGTAAATGCTTGGCTTCCCTTTTGTGCGGTTCGCACTGCCATCCCGCAGAATCTAAGCTGTTCGCGACGGTCACGCGCATGATGACGACCCAACGTCATTCGCGCCGATTTGCGTTAATTCGCGGCCAAAATGCCTTTGCTTTCCGGCTTCGCCGCGCCGTCTTGGTCCGCCGCAGAGAAGTAGCGGCGATAGGAGTGGAAGAGGCCCAGCATAAGAAGAAGCATGGCCACCGGCGCCTGCCAGGTGATATTCCCGGCCAGTGAAACCACGGCTGCGGCCACACCGGCGCTGGCCAGATAGTATGGGTACGAGAGCTGAAACATATTGGCCCAGATGCGCGCGGCGTTCTTCCCTTCCGTGAGCGAAATCACAATGGCCACCGGCGCGGAGTTTACAAGGAAGAATCCAGCCGTGGCAATCGCCAGAAGCAACTGCGAGGATGCAATGCCCGCCCTGAGGGTCGCTGAGTCGTAGAGCAGATGCGTAACGCCCACCGCCAGGGCCATATTGGCAAAGTTGAACAGGGTCCGTACCAGGTTGAAGCTCTTCCCCGCGCTGGGCAAACACTGTGCCAGCGTCGAGAGGCAGCCTACCACCAGCGCCTCCGCCATGTTGAGTTCGGCCGCAGCCATCAGAATGAAGGGCAGATTCACTGACATGCTTCCGGTCACGCCCGGCAGCTTCACCCGGCAGCGGGATGCAACCACCGAGAACGCCAGCAGCGCCAGGAATTCCGTCGTTTTCACCGGTCGCCAATGGGCCAAAGCATCGATCAACACCGCTGCGCCCGAAGCAATTACCAGCGTGATGAACCCCTTCGAACCCGGAGAGCCACTACTCATGTTTTTCCAGTCAACTTACGGGTGTGTCGAGCTCAGTACTGGTCGGAACTAACGGCTTCAGAAAAACCTGTAATATTGGTGGAATCGCCCCACACGATGGAATCACCCCACACGATGGAATCGCTCCATACGATGCTAAAACCGGCGTTGGTGCAGTCGCCCCAGACAATAGAGCTGCCCCATAAGGCCGAACCGGTCCCCAGAAGATTGCCCCATACGTTGGAACGGTAACCGGAATCCGTCCACGCCGAGGATGGATCGGTTTGCAAGCGTACAGTGCCGGTACTGTCACGCACGGCCCGCGGCGAGAGCGATGTGCCGTTGGGAACGTCATTACTGGCAAAGGCCGACCAGGTATCCAGGTAACCTGAACCGACGGCAAAGATATCGTCTTGCAGGTTATAGGAAGACCCGTTGTTGGAAATGGCGGCCGTATAGGCCGGATAGAACTTAGCGGCCTGCGTCATCAACCGGATCTTGACCTGGTCCGGTGTAAGAGAAGGGATCCTTTCCAACATCAGGGCCACCGACCCGCTCACGATAGGCGCCGCCATACTGGTGCCGCTCAAGCGCATGAGCACCGAGGTGGATGAGTAACTGCCATATTCTGAGGGCGGCAGGTGGGTCGCGGGATAATTAACGTCCAGTTTGCTGCCGCTGGCCACTAGAGAAACAATGCTGTTGCCTGGTGCAATGATATCTGGTTTGACCACGTGGTCGATCAACGTTGGGCCTTTAGAGCTGTAGCTGGCGAGGGTGTCATCCTGGGGGTACGAT
Organism: Saccharimonadales bacterium (SeqCode); assembly: GCA_035568495.1. Lineage (GTDB taxonomy): Bacteria > Acidobacteriota > Terriglobia > Terriglobales > Acidobacteriaceae > Angelobacter. Next base: position 17,105 of record DATMNZ010000170.1, read on the forward strand.
GAGCCATGAGTATTGAGAGCGCCTACCGTGATTACATAAGGGTCGTTGCCCGGGACGGCAATGGTGCCGTACCCGCTGGTGCCTTGGCTGTTGTCGCGCCCATAGTTGCCCGCTGCCACCACCACCACGATTCCCGCCTTCCATGCCTGTTCCACCGCCTGGCATACCGGGTCGAGCGTATAGCTTTCTGACACTCTGCGCCCCAGCGAGAGATTGATGATGCGAATGTTGTATTGGCTCTTCAGTTGTATGGCGCGCTGGATGGCCGCGATCACTGCGCTGTCGGTCCCGGAGCCATTGCCATCCAGTACCCGCAGGTTGATGAGGTTCGCTTTCGGGGCTATGCCGAGCATCCAACCTTGAGTTGATTGGCCATTGCCGGCAATCAGGCCGGCCGCATGCGTCCCATGTCCGAACTGGTCGCTGGCGTTCAAACCGGAGATAAAGCTTTCGCTGTAGACCACGCGCGAGTGCCCGCTGGATCCCATAAAGTCAGGATGGTCCGAGCGAATGCCGCTGTCTATGACCGCCACCCCGACGCCCCGTCCATAATAGCCATAGTAAGACACCGAGCTGGTGCCCGTATTGTCCAGGATGCGGTCTTCGGGTGAGGCCTTGATCACCTTCCGGTCGGGCGAGATGTAAACGATCTCCGGGTCCTGGGCCAGCACAGGTATGAGGCTTGCCGGTATCCTGAACAAACTCCCATGGATCACACCCAGTGAGTTCCGGTGCTCTCCTCCCATAGCCAGCGTTCGCTGGATGTGCGTGGAAAGGGGAGTTGCCTTGCGGAATTGGATGATGACATTCACCATCTCGCTGGGATCTTGCCGCTCGTACCCAGCCAGCAGATTGGTCATCTTGGCATTCAATTCGGACGAAAGTTTTCTCTCTCCTGCTGCGCAGAAAGTTGCCGCCAGCCCCACAGCCAGCAAGATGAGGATCTTTTTTAGGGTCATTTTTGATCGGTCCATGGTTGATTTCTCTTTCATTTGTCGTTCTTCTCCCCACCAGCTTTGGCGCAAGGCACGTCCAAAGGAGCAGTAGGTCAGAGGGGCCCTCATGAACCCCAAACGGCTGAAGCCACAACTACAGATAGCCCGTGCAAGATCGATGTCTCTACCGCCCACGCGAGTGCTACCAGGACCGCGCCGGCCACGACTACCAGTACTTTTTTTCCGAACATAATGTTTTCCTCCACCAAATACGCTATTCGCGCTATTTCCCTGAACAAATGGGCTCGTTGCTACCTTTCATTGCAATCCTCTAACCAGCCCGTTATAGATATAAGCCGTTTATTATCATGCTGTTACTGTTATTCAAAAATTCCCAACAGGGAGACAGTTTGGCATGACGCAGCTCCACCCCGGCATAGTGAAGCCACGTAACCCCCATATAATCTGCGGACTACGCCCAGAGACACCCGCAAGTGACACTATGTCCCAACCCCAACCACGGTGTCCGCACGCCGGGTGTAAGGCGTTGACCCTTCTGTTCTCTGAGCCAGCGTAAATAACCACGGTCGTAGAGACGGTGCTCAGCACCGTCTCTGGGTCTTCGCGGCAGCGAAGGCCCAAGCCGCGCGGCAGCGCGTGTTCCGGACATACAATGAGATTGAGGTTCAGAATCTATGGCGAGAACGGGAAGCTAACCCCATCGCCATTTCAGGGACGACCAGGGAGATGTTAACAACCGAGATTCGCTCTTCCCTTAAGTGAACAGTATTGACAGTAGCCCAGCACCGGGTTCGGCGCGGCGAAACGCCCTGATACTCCTGGGATGGTCTGCGCCGAACCCTGTGCTGGGTAAGGCACCACAGACAGCCAAAGTCCCGTAAGGGACGACTGACATCCGCTTCCTTTTCACGATCCATCTGGCTACGGTATAGCTGGCATCGACGGCAAAGCCGCAACCAGCTTTCTCGTAAACGGATGCACCGGAGAAAAGAAGATACGATGGGGCGTATCGCATTCCACCACTTCACCATCGTTCAGGATGGCCATGCGGTGGCAAAGCGAAGCCACGGAAGCCAGATCATGGGAGATCAGCAGGATGCTCATCCCCAGCTTGCGGTTTAGATCAGAGAACAGCGCCAGAATCTCGGCCTGGGTAATGGCATCCAGGGCGCTCGTAGGCTCATCGGCAATTAACAGCAGAGGACGGTGCATGATGGCCATGGCAATCAGCACGCGCTGCGCCTGGCCGACGCTGAGTTGAGACGCGTGCTTGCGCAGAAAATC
>DATMNZ010000171.1:0-6808 GCA_035568495.1 Saccharimonadales bacterium (SeqCode)
TTCGGTATCTGATATTTCTGGACAGTCTCCGTAAACGGACCGTACGTCACCACGTTCGCCGCCGTGTCAAACAACACGCTGGTCGCGCTCTGCAATTGATGCATAAGCTGCGCCCGCAGCTTGTTCCGTTCACGCATCAGGTAGTTTTGATACACCGTTACGCTGGCCGGGGTAGCATTCTGAGGAAGGGTAAGCGTGATCTCAAAACTGCCATCCACTCCCTTCACCGCCAGCCCGGCCTGTGCCGGCGGGCCTTTCTGCGCCGGCGGCTGCCCCGGATCATCGGCAAACTCCCCATCCAACCCCAGCCGGTGACCCAGCAAAAGCAACCGCCGGTTGATCGCCCGGTAATACTGCTCCTGTGCCCCCGGATTCCTAATCGCCGCCGTAATAGCCACACCATCAAGTGATTCAGACATATGAAGCTCCCGATGTTCAGCTCTTAGCCTTTAGCTCTTAGCCTTTAGCTCTTAGCTTTTAGCTAAACCAACATGATTCGTGTTCATTCGTGTTAATTCGTGGCCAATCTGGTTTTCAATTCGCGTTCATTCGCGCAAATTCGCGGCTAAATAGTCCTCGTCTGGAACCACCCAAGGTCTAGAGTCCCGCAGCTTTTAGCTAAGTGCTAATGGCTAATAGCTAACGGCTTCCTCACCTCGACTGCGCAATCCCCCGCGTCCTGAAATCCGCATACTTCAAATCAAACCAGAAATCTTTCTGCTTTCCATTCGAGAACCGCAGCCGCAACCGCTCCCCGATGCCGCGCGCTCCCACCGCCTTCGGAGACCGCACCAGGTCGAGCGGCATCGCCAGCAGCTTGATCTCATTCCTGCCGGAAGGGTCTTTCCCGTCTCCCAGAATCACCGACGTCGACAGATCGCCATACCCAATGGCATTCACCGAAAGCCCGCCCAGTTGCTGCGGCCGCATCAGCTCGGCAATGCTGACCGTTTCATAAACGCAGTCGATGCCCGCGCCGTTGTCATTGAAGATTCCAGGGATCGGCGCATTCACCGCGCCATCCGGCGAGGACGATCCAAACATGATCTGCGATTGCCGTGTCAGTGCATCCGCGCCGCTGGAGTTGCTGTGCCCGCCCGCGGCCAACGACGGAATCTTGCGCTCTACCCGTGTGCACACGTAGGCCGCCATGTCATCCACCGACCACTTCCTCGCAAACGGCGTGGCAATGCCTACGCCCGTGTTGTCCCCAAACGTGATCTGATGGATCGATGGCTCAAAGTTCTCTGACTCTTCGTAGTTGCACTTGATCACATGGCTGGGCACGGTTGCATCGTTCAGGGGTTCCACGTCGGCACCTGCCCATACCACTTGCCTCCAACTTCGTACCGCCTGATAAACTCATGCTGCGCCAGCAACTCCATCGTTGCGCCCAGGTCGTAGTCCACGAACGGCAGTATGTCGAGCTTCAACTGCTTCGGACGCCACTCGAATCGCCCGGCTCTGTCACACTGCGTCCACAGGCAGCAGAACGTCAGCATCGGCCTCAGTTGCGGAAACTCGCTCTCCAACTCCTGCAGCTTCTCGTGCCGCGCAAATACTGGCTTGATCGTTCGAATACGCGCCATCTATCGCCCTCTCCGTAGGCTCTCCGTCAAGGTTTCCGTTTTCATCGCTTCCTCATAACTTTCGGCGTTGCGGAAATACATTCGAATTAATCTACAATAAAACAAGTGTTAATCAATAGTTTATTTTAGTTTTGCCTTCTCCATCTTCCTGCTAATATCCCCATAAATAATTGAATATAAACAAAATAATAGAAAATAAGCGCAGGTCATTCTGCCGCCAATGTGACAGCAAATCTTGATTTCATACAATGTTTATAGTTAATGTTTAAAACCATGAAACCATTGTTAGAACCTGTAGTTCATGGAGAAGGAAATGCGCCCGGCGTCCGAGATGTCGCGCCTGCGAGAAGTAACACAGGCCAGGAAAACAGCACCCCCGCGCATGACACGGACGCTGTCATCAGTCCTCTGCGCCGATTGCTCCCGAGTTCCGGAGAGAGTGCAACTCCCCCGCCATGCGCTCGGCCCACGGAAGCCTGTGAATCTGCTGCCCCCAGCAAATCGCCCGGCGCACGGGACCTCATCGGCGACCTGATCTCCACCGTCGAACGCGTAGAGCAGCGCCTCGCCCACGGAGACTCCTCTACCCTTCCGCGGCGTTTTCCCTGGGCCCCCGACGACGAAATCGAAGCCCTCGAAAACCAAATGGATGCCATGTCCGGGAGATATCGATGACCGAGACAACCGAAGAACCACCCATGAGCACCACGATTCAGGCCTATGACGACGCCTTCCGTATCATTCAACAAACCATTCTTCGCCACGACTCCATCACCGGCATCAGTTTCCTCACCCGGGTCGAGTCCTATCTGGTCCAGCAAGGCCGACGCGAACTACACGACCTGCTATCCAACTAATGTTGCGAACCGTGGTCGTAGAGACGGTGCTCGGCACCGTCTCTGGGTCTTCGCGGCAGCGAAGGCCCAAGCGCGCGGCAGCGCGTGTTTCGGACATACAACAAGAACGAGATTCAGAAACCTATGGCGAGAACGGAAGCTAACATGCCCATCATCATTGACCTTCTCTTTGGATGCACACACCCCAACTACACCTTCCCGCAGACCCACCGCTGCCGCATCAGCGGCAAGAAGCAGCCCATGCACGTAGTCTGTCTGGATTGCGGCTCCGAAGCCGCCTATGACTTTCGCAAAATGCGTCCAGACTGGCGACAGCGATCCACCCGGCCAACCCAGGCCATCCACCATGGCCTCCAATCCACGCGCGCAATCGAAAACAGATGAAGGCAAACACAAAAGCAGGAAGGCAAGCACGAAAGCACAAAGATCAACACGAGAACACGAAGATCAACACGAAGGCAGATGAAGATGAACACACCGGGCCGCTCGGGGAAAGGCCAGAGAACCAGAGCACCGCAAAGCCGTAACGCAGCGAAGCCGGAACACCGTGAAGCCCGAACACCAAAATGCCCAAAGATTCCCTTTCATGATTCTCCCCCAAAAATGCAAAAGCCCTCGCAAAGCAAGGGCCAGCCTCTTCCGATTCCCCGATTTCCCGATCTCAAGGTTCCAATCTTGATGGTGCCCCGATCACCAGATCACCCGATCATCAGATCCCCCCATTCCTAAGCTTCTTCCCCTCTCTCCACCATCTTCCTCGCATCGTCGGTGAAATAGAGTTTTCCCTGCAACACTGCCTTGCCGTTTTTCTCGCGCTTGAAGATCTTGTGCGCATCCGGCATGGCCAGGGACGTGCGGAAGCTGCGCTCCTGTTTCAATCGCATCCCCCGCTTCACGCATTCATCCTGGACATACTGCACCGTGTGACCTTCTCCATGGTCACGAACAAACCGGAACGCCGCCTGTATCGGACGCAGCTTGGCATACTCGCCCCCGCGGCCCGTCCGTACAGCAGCCGGTACTGTGGCATCGTCCGCCGGCTCGATCGCTTCGATCACCGTCTGCACAATGTCCTGTGGAAGTTTTTGCTGCGGCACCATCTGCAGCGAAGCAATCCGTTGCCGGCTGTTGGCCAGTTCCAGGAATATTCCCGCGACCCGCCGCAATTCATTGTCGAGTGTCTCCAATGGGTTCAAAAGGCTCCCCCGCATTTCCCCTGATGCGCGCTTTCAACCAGCGCTACAATTGCCCCACATCATAACGCTCAACTCTGATTTTTCCAAGCAATTATCTAAAGTTTGACATTAACAAATGCCAATGTTTTTGCCGGGGTTTTCTGTCAACCAGGATACGGAACCTCACCCTTGCTTCGTGACACTGAACAAGCCTACGATTTCCGGCGCAAACGCTCTCAGCATCGTCGGCGCCTGCGAAAGGAACGGACCGGTATATGCCTCAATCTCCACGCTACCTGCCCGTGGCCCAAACCGCAGCCGTGGCTCACCGCTGGTCAGCACAAAACGCTCACCCTCGCGCGCCACGCTCAACCCCGTCGCCTCATACATGAGTGGCGGTGTGCCTTCAGCCTGGGCGGAGCCTGCCACTGAAAAAAGAAACAATCCATCGGCGCCCCGCAACACTCGGATTGCCACGTTCTCATAGCTGCCTCCGCTCCCCAGCGTTACAGCCTGCTCAAGCCGTAGCTCCACCGTATCGTCACTCGCCGAAACCAGCGTCGCTGTTTGGCCGTCGATACTCTCCACTGCCGCCGCAACTTCCGGCCGCTTCGACGCCACCACCTGAAAAACATAATCCGCCATCGTCCTCCGCAACACCGTCCGGCAGCCCTGCGGAAGACCAAAGATCTCCTGTGCCGTCGGTATACCGCCCCTCTGTTGCTCACTCACCATGCCCCTCAAATCCACCCATAGACAGTTCTCAGCACCGTCTATGCGCCTTCATTCAATTCTTCTTGCTCTTAAATTCGCGTTAATTCGCGGCCAAAAACATCTACGGCGCCTGCACCACTTTCACCGCCTTGTTCCGCGCAAACGTCACCTGCACCGGCCTGCCCAGATTGCCAAATTCCACCACCCGGTCGCCAGCCTCACCCGGACCCAACTCCATGTCCGTGCCCAAAGCAAATTGGGCTTGAAGCTCGTTCATGCCTTCCTTCACCTCGTGGCGCGCGATGGCGCTCCAAATTTCCGCGGACCAATGTTTGTACATCTCATGCGGGTCCTGGGCCAGCAGCAGTTCGTTAATCGTGAGCGTATAGTCCTCGCCCACATTCGAGCCGATGGAAATCGCATAGCCACTGGCGTCGCCATCAATCTTGAAGACCACCATGATCTGCTTCTGGGAAATCGCCACCTGGCCGGATGCCAGTTTGGCCGGCGCCTTCTGCAGGATGATGTCTTCCACCGTCAGCTTCTCGATCGGCGCCAGCAATCCCGCTTGTTTCTGGAAGTTCACGCTCTGCGAGGCCGCGTTGTAGTGGTAATAAGGAATCTGGTTGCCGGCCCGCACCCACACCGGCTTACCCACTAGCTCTTTCTTCGCCGATTTCACGTCGTAGGCGAAGATCTTGTGCGTCTTCACCAGGTCGTCCTGGTTGGTGACAACGGCTTCCTTTCGGACAGGAGCAGATCCTTCATCACGACGCTCGTAAGCCAGCCATCCGATGCGTCCGCCGATGAGCACTGTAAAAATGATCCCTGTATAGATAAGACGTCTCTTGAGTTCGGGTTCCATGGCTGTTCAATTTATCACGACAGGAACCAAGCCCGGAACCCCAAAGAGCCAATGCAGAGACGTAACTCGTTACGTCTAAAGGCCGGCGGCTAAATCACAGCCAAAAGGACTGTCATCAGACCCCCGGTAAATCACCTCCTGCCAAAAGAAATTCCTATCCAAAAAACACAAAAACACTATATTTACACCTTGCATACACTATAATTATGTATTACTATACTCCTGACAAATAAGGCCAATACCGTGATTTTCAAGCCGCCCGCCCTGCTTTCAGCAGAACTCGATGTCATCGAACAGATCAATGCCATGCGGCATTCGCTGCGCCATGCCATCGGAGCCTCGCGCCGCTGGGCCGGGACCCTGCGCCGCACCACCCTGGCGCGCAATATCCGGCATTCCAACAGCATTGAGGGCATTAATGTTACGCGCGATGACGCCCTTGCGGCCGTCGATCACGATGAACCATTAACGGCGGAAAGCTCCGCTTGGCAGTCCACCCTCGGCTACAGAAATGCAATGACCTACGCCCTTCAATTGGCCGATGATCCGCACTTTTCTTATAGTGAAGGATTAATCCGTAGCCTCCATTTCATGATGCTGCAGCATGAGCTGGCCCGCCACCCCGGGCGCTATCGTAGCGGCCTGATCTTCGTTCACGACGACAAGAAGCAGCAGACCGTCTATGAAGGGCCGCCCCCGGAAGATGTTCCCCGGCTCATGGCCGCGCTCGTCGATTCCCTGAATGCGCCATCCACGATTCCGGCCATAGTTCGCGCAGCAATGGGCCACCTGAATCTTGTCATGATTCATCCGTTCGCCGACGGCAACGGCAGAATGGCGCGCTGCCTCCAAACCCTGGTTCTCGGCCGTGAACAGATCAGCGAACCGCCCTTTTGCAGTATCGAAGAATACCTCGGGCGCTTTACCCATGAGTATTACGCCGTGCTCACCGAAGTCGGTCAAGGGGCCTTCCATCCGCAGAATGACTGCCGTGCTTGGGTCCGATTCAACCTAGTCGCCCACTTCCGCCAGGCTTCATGGCTACTGCAGCGCAGCCGCATGACCCAGCGCGTCTGGAACGATGTGGAACAGCTCGCTGGAAGGAAAGGCCTGAACGAGCGTGGACTCTCCACCCTGGTCGATGCCGCCTTCGGCTTCAAAATCCGGCGGACCCACTACATGCATTCCGCCGAGGTCTCAGAGCAGGTGGCCAGCCGCGATCTCAGAATCATGGTTGACCACGGCCTGCTGGTCGGCGAAGGTGAAACCCGAGGCCGAATCTACCATGCATCTCCCCTGCTCGAGGAAATCTATTCCCGTCACTATGAAACGCGCACCAGCGTCGATCCCTTCATTTCAGAGCGCAGCACCCTGGTCGCCGCAAACGCTGTATGAGCCACCGGCGGACCTCGGTTTCCATCGCCTCACTGCTCGGCCGTAGCAACCATGACCATGCGCTGATTTGCGCCAGCGATTCCGCAACTTGACCTCTGAACGCGATCCAATCCATTGATTCTGAAGTTTTTCTCGACTGGCTCCAGGAGGGGGCATTTTCGTATTGGATTTTTTAGCTTGACAAGGATCTCTTGTCTTGTATAATATAAATAT
>DATMNZ010000172.1:0-139152 GCA_035568495.1 Saccharimonadales bacterium (SeqCode)
CCGTATACTTTCGCGATCCTGACCGAAATCGGCGGCACCATCCAGTTCAAAGATCTGCAGGAAGGCATCACCCTGCATGACGAAGTCGATGAGGTCACCGGCCTTTCCCGCCACGTGGTGGGCGAGTCGCCGGACGAAAAACGCCAGCCCGCGATTGTGATCAAAGGCAAGTCCACCCGCCGTTACCTGATGCCTTCACGAGCCCACCTGATGATTCAGGATGGCGACGAAGTGCATCCCGGCGACGTGCTGGCCAAGATCCCGCGCGAAACCACCAAAACCAAGGACATCACCGGCGGTCTACCGCGCGTGGTCGAGCTGTTCGAAGCGCGCAAGCCGCGCGAGACGGCCATCATCAGCGAAATCGACGGCATGGTGAAGTTCGGCGAAGTCGCCAAGGGCCAGCGCAAGGTCATGGTCGTGGCCGACAACGGCACCGAGAAAGAGTACTCCGTTCCCAAGGGCATACACATCAACGTGCAGGAAGGCGAGCGCGTGCGCGCCGGCGAGCCGCTGATGGATGGGCCCCTCAACCCCCACGACATTCTCGCCGTGCTGGGTGAGAAGGAATTGCAGTCGTACCTGGTGAATGAAATCCAGGAGGTCTACCGGCTGCAGGGCGTGACCATCAGCGACAAGCACATTGAAGTCATTGTCCGGCAGATGATGCGCTGGGTGAAGGTCGAGGACGTGGGCGACACCAGCTTCCTGCTGGAGCAGCAGATCGACAAGTTCCGCTTCCGCGAGGAAAACGAACGGGTCATCGCCAACGGCGGCCGTCCGGCAACCGGGCGCCCGCTCATGCTGGGCATCACCAAGGCCTCGCTCTCCACCGAGTCGTTCATCTCGGCGGCCTCCTTCCAGGAGACCACCAGGGTGCTCACCGAAGCTTCGATTCAGGGCATGGTCGATCACCTGCGCGGCCTGAAAGAGAACGTCATCGTCGGCCGGCTCATCCCGGCAGGCACGGGCATGGAGTACTATCGCAACGTCCGTCTGTCACCGGAGCTGGAAGAGGCGGCGGCCAAGGTCCAGGAAGAAGTCTCCCAGGCCTACGCCGAAGCCGAACGCGCCCTGGAGTTGTTGCGCCAGGAAGGCGAAGCGGAAGAAATGGCGGCGGAATAGCAATTGGCAGTTAGCTTCGAGCGTTAAGCCTGACGTAGAGACGTAACTCTGTTACGTCTCAAAGGCCGGCGGACTTGAACACCGCCAGCAGACAAACAATCAAGAACGACCCAGCGTGGGCCGGAAATCCTTCCGGCCCGCGTTTTTTCAATCTGACCGGCGCTTGAATTCAGAATCCAAAGCGCCAGGCATGCATCTATCCAAACATGGCACACGTAGCAAAATTCGACCTCACCGGAAGCATCGCAGTTCTCACCCGCACCCCTGCAACACTGAATGCACTGTTGCGCGGCCTGCCTGACATTTGGGTGCGCGGCAACGAAGGGAAGAATACCTGGAACGCCTTCGATATCATGGGCCACATGGTTTTCGGGGAACGCACCGATTGGATGTCACGAGTGCGAATCATCCTCGCGGAAGGCGAGGCCCGGCCCTTTGATCCCTTTGACCGCTTTGCGCAGTTCAAAGAGAATCAGGACAAGTCTTTGGAGCAACTGCTGGACGATTTCGCGCGCCTGCGAATGGAAAATCTATCTGCGCTGCAGGCGCTGGGCTTGCAGCGCGAAGACCTGACGCGGCGAGGCAAGCATCCAGCGCTGGGAACAGTAACGTTGGCGGAACTTCTGGCGGCCTGGGTTGTCCACGATCTGACTCATTTGCATCAGTTGTCCCGCGTGATGGCCCACCAGTATCGCGACGCAGTTGGACCCTGGAGCGCCTATCTGGGCGTGCTGGAGTGTAAAGGCCATAGCGCCCCGTAGACGGGACCTCCCGTGGCGTAAGCTGAATGTAGAGACGTAACTTGTTACGTCTAAAAAGCCGGCGGACCTAAATACCGCCAGCATGCAAAACGGCAACACCGATAGCATATTCTTGATATTCTCGCGCCATCCGGACTACTTCTAGATCACAAATCCTCCTTTTCAATCCAAAAGCTAACCTTAAAAATAACCGCTGCGTCCCACGAATGCCTTGCCCTTCCCGGAAACCTGGCCGCCGCTGTCCAGCTCCTTGACATTAGTCCATTACTTAGTCCACAATACCGGTGGTCATGGAATACAACGTTCACGAAGCGAAGACCCATTTCTCGCGCCTACTGCAGCGGGTAGCGGCGGGTGAAGAAGTGACTATCGCCCGGGATGGTGTCCCGGTTGCGCGTCTGGTTCCTATTGAGTCAGCAAAGACGCCGCGCAAACTGGGGCTTTATAGTGGAAAAATCCAGATGGCGGATGATTTCGATGCGCCTCTGCCGGCTGATCTCCTCGCCGGCTTTCTGGGAGAAGAAACGGCAGTGAAGAGGGCAGCGAGAAAGAAATGAAATATCTGCTCGATACCTCTATTTTTTTATGGAGTCTGGACGCCTTCCACAACCTGAACCAAGAAGCCCAGGAATTGCTGACCACGGGTGCAGGTGAAATCTACCTGTCGTCGGTAAGTTCCTGGGAGATCGCAATTAAATGGGGCATTGGGAAGCTCAAACTTCCCGGGCCTCCAGGAAGCCTCATTCCGAGCGCATTATCCAATCTGTCAATTCGTACTTTGCCCATGACCCACTCTCATGCCTTCGCCGTGGCCGACCTGCCCCCGCATCATAGCGATCCGTTCGACCGCATGCTGATCGCCCAGGCCCGCAGCGAGGACATGGTGCTGCTGACTTCCGATCGGGCGTTTGAGAAGTACAAAATTAAGATGCTCTGGTGTGGCAGAGCGTAGGGTGTGCAACGCACATCCGTGACGAAACGCTAAATGTAGACGTAACTTGTTACGTCTAAAAGCCAAACGACGTACACACCCCGGCAGGTAAACGACAGTCAGGCATAACTCGTCGTGAGCCGGGATTTCTGGCATCGCTGCCCACCCTGAATCTTTAAGCATTCTAATTCTAGTGTCGGCGTATATTCCGCCGTACTTCGTCATTGCATTCGGCCCAGCGCAGGGTAGAATACCCGTTCGAATACAACCGAATCATCTCTCCTTCACCATTCCACATTTCGTAGGCACAGGGAGAGAGACTCGAAAATAGGAGCAGGCCATGTCGAAGGAACCTGATGTTCGCAGCAATGCGCATGACGGACCGCCAAAGAAGTGGAAATGGCACAAACGGGCCCTTTACCTGTTTCTCTTTCTGGTTGTGGTGGGAGTTGTCCACTCGACCTTCTCCCGGCTGTATGACTCCTGGGACGTTGGTTCCAACTCCTGGTTTTCACGCTTCACCGGTGAAGGCTGGCAGTTTCAGCGGGGTGCTGCAATCGTCGACCATCCCAATCAATTCGGCGACCAATACTCCTCGGTCCGCTACCTGTCTCAGGGATGGACCCCGGCGGCCAGCATGTGGTTTTATACTGCCGACCAAGGCTCCGATCTCATTCCCTACGACTTCTTTATGGCTTTAGAGGCGACAGGAACGGGCAAACTCTTCCGCTCCGACGACAACTTGTACTCCTACGGAAACCTGCCGCAGAAGGCCACGCGCAGCAACCCCGATGCGTTGCCGGTCGGTTTCGTCAAAGACACATACTTAGGCAAGGATTATTTTGGTTTCAGTTGCGCTGCGTGCCATACCGGCCAGGTGAACTACAAGGGCGTGGGTATCCGGATCGATGGCGGACCGACCGGCAGCGACATGGATACCTTTCAGCGGGACTTGACCAAGGCGATGCAGGCCACGCTTGAAAACGACAACATCCGCGCGCAGTTTGTGAAGAGAGTGCTCGATCGGGGCAACAACTACTCTTCGGCCGATGCTGTGTTAAACGACTTGAAGACCTATACACAGCGTCTGGCCATGTACAGCTTCGTGAATGCCAGTCCCAAGCCCTATGGATATTACCGCCTGGACGCTTTTGGCCGCATTTACAACCGGGTCCTGGAGCAGATCATCACCCAAGCCCAGCTCAAAACGGCGATGGAGCAAATGGTGCGGGATGGCAATCTGACTCAGGCCCAGTTGGACGCCATCCTGATTCAAAAGGACAACAATGTCCTTACCGGCGAACGGCGCGACCACCTTGTCGAGCGCCTCTCGCGGGTATTGCCGGCCACGGCCCAGCGCGCGCTCCGCGAAATGATCTTCAACTCTCCCGATGCACCCGTCAGCTATCCCTTCTTGTGGGACATTCCCCAGCACGATTACGTGCAATGGAACGGAATAGCGGCGAACGCGGGTCTGGGCCCGGTAGGCCGCAACTCAGGAGAAGTGATTGGGGTGTTTGCCACGCTGGATTGGGAAGAAAAGCACGGGTTCTCCCTGACTTCCTTCCTGACCGGCCAGGGCTTCCATTCGACCCATGTGGACTTCAAATCTTCGGTCGACGTACACAACCTGCGGCTTCTTGAACACCAACTGGAAAGTTTGCAGTCGCCGGTCTGGCCCAACGATATCCTTCCGCAGATCGATGAGGCGCGCAGCCGTCGCGGAGAAATCTTGTTCGGAAAATACTGTGCGGACTGTCACGATAGAATCAGCCGCACGGACCCGGCCCGCCGCGTGGTTGCGCATATTACCAAACTCCAGGATGTCCGCACCGATCCCAAGATGGCTGTCAACGCCGTCAACTATCAAGGGTGGAGCGGCATTCTGCGCAACCAATATACAAGCTCCGGTGGTGGCCAGGTCCTGATCGACGAACGGGCGCCCGTGGCGGCGCTCCTGGGTAAGGCAACGATCGACGTGGTTCTCACCCCCAGCCCCAACAAGGGATACGTGCATCGGGGCCTGGATTGGTTCGATGACTTGCTGACCGCATTCTTGAGCAATGACATTAAGCCCTCCATCAAGCGGGGGACCTATGACCCGGATACCACCGCCCAACCATACGCGTCTCTGTTTTCTTACAAAGCGCGTTCTTTGAACGGCATCTGGGCCACTGCGCCCTATCTGCACAACGGATCGGTGCCCACGCTCTATGACCTGTTGCTTCCCAAGAAGGGACCGCAAGATCCGCCCGAGGGCGAATACCGTCCCGACAAATTCATGGTAGGTTCGCGTGAATTTGATCCTGTGAAGGTGGGCCTGAGGAGCAGCGGTTATGAAGGCTTTCATTTCGATGTGGAGGACAAAGGCAACTCCAACGCCGGTCATGAATACGGAACAAAAGTGTTGAGCAAAGAAGAGCGTCTGGACCTGGTGGAGTATCTCAAGAGTCTGTAGTGCGTGCTTCCACCATTGGTATACGTTGTCCGTCTCTAACTCAAGACAACGGCGTTATAAACCAGATGGAGGACAACCGCGGGCGCCAGCCGGCCTGATTTCTTAAACAGCAGCGCAGTGGTGATGCCCAACAAGGCCACAGGCAGCCATGCGAGTGGAGGATGATAGATCGCAAAAAAAGCTGCACTGCCAACCAGTGCGCGCCGGCCGCCCCATTCGCGGTCCAAGGCCCTAAAGAGCAGTCCGCGGAAGAGATACTCTTCTGCAAATGGAGCGAAAGCCACGGCCATCGCCGCATAAGAGATTCTCATGCCGGGCAATTTCGCCATCTGCTCCTGTGACCTGCGGAGCGCTTCGGCAGTGGCCGGGAAATGGCGTAAGACCTCGAGGTAGCCGAGTGCAATCAGCCCCAGGACCAGTCCTCCGGCGGCTCCCACGAACAACGAAACAAGCATGTCCTTTCGCGACTCGTCACTACGCCACCATGGCCCTGATTGCTCTTCCACGGCGGGGACGGTGCGCCAGCGCCAGACATCCTGCAGCGAAACCCCGCGCTCATCCAGAAACTGAGATACACCGAAGGAAACCGCCACCGCACAGATGCCATAACTGATGGCCTGGGCCACGGCAATGTTTTCGCGTCCCACGACCACCATCACCATGCCAGTCAACACTGCACCGCCTTCCACCAAAATGCTGATTGCGACCATGGCATGCATCAGCGTGGGCGGAGGTGGGAGTCTCTCTGACCATGGATCATAGAGGTACGGAAGCCGCGCCCGGAAGTTTTCCCACATAGCGGCGGCGGTCATATAGGAGTAAACGATTCCCACGACGGCGATGTGCCACTGTTGGGTCAATACGCCGATGGCGAAGGTCAGCATGCCGAGTTGCGCTGCCCACCGGCGGCCCATAGGCGCCTTTTGGGCTTCGCCGGATGACGAACTTACAGTAACGAGCGTGACGGTTTTCTCCGCGATGCTCCGGCCAAAAAAGAACCAGCCGACTCCCACCAGCGTGATCTGCCAAAGGTTGGCGGGAAAGAGAAAGGCCGCGTAGGCGAGCACCAGTGCTACCATGCCGGAGGCGATCATCGACCAAAGCCAGGCCTTGGCTTTCAGCAGGCTTTCCAGGCCTCGCGGCCAGGTTAGAGCAATCCATAGAGCGGTTCCCTCCGACGAAAGAGATTTGGGCCCCAGTATCCAGAGGAAATAAGTTCCAAACAAGATGGCGGCGCCGCAAAGATAGTTCCATGCGCCCTGGGCCGTGCTCAGCAGGCCGCGTAAGTTGAAGATCTGGGCGCTGGCCACCGTTAGAGGAATCAGGATGGTCTGGACAATCGCGCTGCGATCGCGAATAAACCACAGCAACTCCTTGCGGTAGAGAGGGTCTTTCCCAAAGTGAATTCCTTCCTTTCTGGGCGGGGAAGGGGCCCTATCTGCCCGGCCCAAGTTCCCGCTAAGGCCCTGCTGCGCCCCCCAAACACTGAACCCCACCGCACCAATCATTGTGATGCTGGCGGCGATCCAGCAGGTGAGCATGCCTGAAAGGAACGAAAAGGAACCGTTGGAGTGCCCGCCCAAGAACAACCTTAACCACGGCCAGGGAAGAACAGTGAACGGAACAAGAAACTTTCCAATGGCAGTGACGACTTTGGGTATGACGAATACGCCCACAACGAACAGAATCATGGATGCTTGACCCATCCAACCCATGAACCCAATCATCGCTCCACGTGAACGCTGGGAAAATCGGAGAGTCACTCCAATTTCCAGCGCCTTTCCCAGGCATGCTGCTGTTATGGTTATGGGAATGCCGATGAGTAGCGCCGCCAGAAACCCCAGTTCCGGGCCATAGATAAAGCCGTACAGGAATCCCACAAATACGGGGCCACCCCAATAAATTGGATTGGCGGCGAGGGGGGAGAGCATCTCCGCCAGAAAGACCGCTCCTGGCGGAACCGGATGAGCAAACAACCATTCCCACATGGGATGCCTGCGGCGCTGAAAATCGAGTTCCAGGCCTTCGCCGTAGAACACCAGCATCACTCCCCACCAGATCAGGGCCACAGAACCCAGCATAGCGGGCAAGGCTCCCGCGGTTAGAAGGCCCGTCATTTCAAAGGCTTTGTCATCTTTGTTACTCAAGTCCCGAGTTCCGTGGCTACCCACCGCATTGCGGAGCTTCTGCTCAATGGCTGCCTCTGTACCTCCATATTCCTCGGAGATGTGCCTGGCCTCGGAGGAATAGTCCAGAGCGAGCGTTGAATCGGCCGTTGTCGACGGGTCTTGAGAAGCTGTTACCGCCCTGTTCACAGCATCCAAAAACTCAGGGCTGACAAGAATCTTCCCCTGACGTTCAGCAATATTGCGCTCACCGGCGGTAACGGCCATGCGCACGGCAAAGGCCGCGAAAATGTTAATAACGGCCATCATCAGAATGGCCAGTGCGACCCCCAATCCACCCCAATCAGGCGAATTCTTGCCGGCCCGGTGCCGAAGCAGCTCTTGTTGGCGCCTTTGCCGGCCAGCAGCCCGCTTTCGCGTCGCGCCCAAAAGCAGGCGGACCGTGCTCCAAAAACCTGGCGGAATGGGGAATTGACTCTTCATCATCTCTGTGGCGGCCTGGCGGTCAATTGCAGGAAAATGTCCTCCAGGCTGGCTTGCCCGTAGGCCGAGCAGAGTTCATCCAGAGGGCCCTTCGCTGCGATTGCCCCTTCATTCATGATTACGGCATGGGAGCAAAGCTTGGTCACATGGTCCATCAGGTGGGTTGAAAACAGGATGGTAGTCCCCTCTCCGGCTGTTTCAAGAATGAGATCGTAAAAAAGATGGGTAGATTCGACATCCAATCCGTTGGTGGGCTCATCGAGGACCAGGAGCTTGGGCCCATGTAACATAGCCAGTAGCAACCCGAGCTTCTTTTTCATCCCACGGGAATAATCCTCAGCGTAGTTATTGATGTCGTCGGCCAGCCGGAGCTTGGCAATCAACGGCGCGATTCGGGCCATGGTTTCGCGGACCGGCAGGCCATGCATCGCCGCGCTCAGTTCAAGCACCTCCCTGCCGGAGAGGTAGGAATAAAATACCGGCTCGTCGGGAAGAAATCCGATGAGGCGCTTGACTTCCACGCGGTCTTCAAACGCATCGCAGCCGTCAACGAGAAGCTTTCCTTCGGTGGTTTTAAGGATACCCATGAGCAGCCGGAACAGGGTTGTTTTGCCGGCGCCGTTGGGGCCTAACAATCCGCAAATCTGTCCCGAGGGAACAGAAAATGTCACACCCCTCAGGGCGATTTTGTCGCCGAAAGACTTTATGACCCCGTCAATCTGCACCAGGGCGAAGGATTGCTCGATTTGGTCCTCAGAAACAGAAGCGGCTGTCTTGTCCCGACTCGGGAGATAACTGTTGGGCATCTTGGGTCCAAGCTGTAAACACCGGGCGAATTGAGTCCCTGCCGACATGCTTGAAGCAAGGGGCAGAATCTCTATATGGATAGTGGCCGAAAAGAAGGAATCGTTGCAAGAATTTTCGTACGTGGCGGCCTGGCGCTCATCGAGATAGACAACAAGCGCGGGCCGAAGAAATTCATTCGGCCCGCGATGAGTCGCACCTCGATTGGCGTTTGCCTGGCGGTGGCATTTGAAGTCCGCCGGCCTATTAGACTACGCGGCGGATGGACTTAGTTGGTGAAAGGTATATCGAGGGCATTTGCGTAGGCAGCTACGCCATTGAGGTCGACCGCGATGGTCTTGTCGGGGGTGGCTACAGTGATCGATGGCACCACCTCGTGGATCCCCGGAATAACGATGGTCTGTCCGTCGATGGTGACGGTCTGCCCGTCCACGGTTTTATGAACACCCAGGGCATTGATCGTAACCTCGGGAGTGCTCACGACCGCGCCTGGAGTCTGCAACACACTAGCGGGGACCTCGATGGGAACCGCAGGTGTTGTTACTCCGAAGTTCACGCAAGTTTTGTTGTTGACGTTCAGGTTGTTGATGGTGGCGGAGAAAGAGGGGACTGTCGTATCCACACCGGGGACGAACAGGGTTGTGCCGTTGACCGTCTGGTCGGCGCCGGGGGTCGTCAACGTAAAGCCGAGGATATTCTGGCTGGTTGAATCGACATGCACGCGGGTAGGACCAAGGACTACGCTGGTCGGCGGTACAACGATCATAATGGACGGGGTGGTAACCGTCCGGCCGTTGACCGTCCCAAATACAAATACGCATGTATTGCCGCCTGCACCAACCTGACCGTAAGCAGCGGGAGATGCCAACAATGCGACCGTGGCCGCCAGCATCAATCCCATCAATGTTTTGGAACGTGAATTCATTATGTCCTCCATGTTTATTTTTTGAATCGCGCGGATCGCCGACTATTGATTTTCGGCTTCCATTAGCTAGAGCGAGACGGAAGTCGAAAGCCCGCCACCCTTCACCTAAAAAGATTTTTACTGCCGGATATGCGGCGTAGAGAAGAGACAAGAGACGGTGCGGAGCACCGTCTCTTCGGAAATGGATTGCGGTGAAGAAAATAGGTTGTGGTGAAAATAAAGATGGAATTACGACGAAATCACAGCGCGGTGGATCTCTTGCTCACTTAACGCTGCAACCTCCGGGGAGTACCGGCGGGTCGAATGCAGGTCCCGGCACCACGACCTGAAATCCACCGTTTGTGTGGTCGATTTCGAGAAACCGGGCAGCAGCCGCCACATTGAGAAGATCGACAGCGATGGCCTTGTCGGGTGTGCCTGCGGTAATTGAGGGCGCCACTTCCGTGATTCCTGGAATGACGACCACCTGACAATTGATGGTGAGGACCTGGCCGGCCACCGTTTTTTGGGTCCCCAGAGCGTTGATGGTAATCTCGGGCGTATCGATGAGGGCGCCGGGGACCTGCAGAGCGGAAGCGGGGACTTCGATGGGAACCGCGGGCGTTGTCACGCCAAAGTTCACGCAAGTCTTGTTGCTTACGTTCAGGTCATTGATCGTTGCGGCAAATGAAGGAACGGTCACGTCAACGCCCGGCACCAACAGACTCGTTCCGTCCACCGTTTGGTCGGCGCCCGGCGTGGTAAGGGTAAAGCCGAGAACATTTTGGGTGACCGGATCAACGTGAACGCGCGTAGGGCCAAGGACAACATTGGTAGGCGGCGCCAAGATCATCAGGCCCGGAACGGTGACGCTCTGGCCGTTGATGGTTCCAAATACAAATACGCACGTGTTCCCGCCTGCTCCCACTTGAGAGTAAGCGGCGGCAGACATCAGTGTGGCAGCCAATCCGAACCGGACCAGTGTCAGGACCAGCTTCGAACGTAAACTCATTGTGGTCTTTTCATTCATCATGATCCCTCCATATTGGAGCGCTCCCGGCGTTTCACCAAGCAAAATGGGAGGATAGATATTGGTGCAGAAGTTCCGGCCTGCTTTCGCGCTCCACCTAGCTTCCGGACCTTTCGTATTTTCACCGGCTGGATCGCCGTACCCAGTGGCGGTCAAGCGCGAGGATTATACATCCCTGAAACAGGAGGAGCGCTCCCGCAGTCTGTTTCCCCTATCCTGAAAGCTTCTACACCTGTAAAGCGAGAAAGCCTGACAAGTACCGCCACTTAAGGAAATCCCTGACGCCGTGTCTGGCTTATTCCTAGGGGCCAAAGGAGAGCGAGGTTGGTACTCGCAGTAAGTCATTGATTTAATTAATGATATCTGCAAATCGCAGGAGCTTTCGGTGAGTTTCAGGAGGACCGTTGGGCTATAATCTCCGTCAAAATAGGGGGCCTGTGGAAAGTAAGCCGAGTGAGATTACCAGGTTACTACGGCGATGGCGTGAGGGGGACAAAGATGCGGAAGCCCGCCTGTTTGAACTTCTGATGCCGGACTTGCGTAAGATGGCGAACCGGCATTTCCGCAACGAACGGAGCGGCCACACGCTTCAACCGACGGCCCTGGTCAATGAGGTTTTCCTGCGCTTGGAGCGGACCAAAAACGTTGAGTGGAATGACCGAGGCCATTTTTTCGCCATTGCCGCCACCATCATGCGACGGTATTTGATCGATTATGCCCGGGCGCGTCCGCATGTTGAGCTGATGCCTCTGGAGGGGGTTGCAGACCACGTTTTAGGCGCTTATACGAAATTAGAGCTGGCCGTTGCTGTCGATGCACTGCTCGATGAACTGGAGCAGGAATCCCGCCAGCGGCGCAATATTGTGGAGTTGAAGTTTTTCTTAGGCCTTACAGATGAAGAGGCCGCTCAGAGCCTGAATCTTACCTTGCACACGCTGCAGAGGGAATGGGCCAGGGCACGCCGTTGGCTATTTGAACGGTTAGGCGGAAAGCCATGACAAATAATGACGAACACGATAGCCGCGTGATGGTCCTGGTGGCCAGCGCCCTGCAACAGCCACTCGATCAACGCAAGTCTTTTCTGCAGCGCGCCTGCCCAGACGATGCACAACTCTGCCAGGAAGTCATTGACACCGTGGAATGGGAAGAGCGCATGGGCAACTTCCTATTGGAGCCCATGGTGGTTTTCGAGGACTTCGAGCGGCCATTCCGTCCCAGAGAAATCGTCGCCGAACGCTTTGAGATTGTTCGAGAAATTGGCGAGGGCGGGATGGGGGTGGTGTATGAGGCGCATGACCGGAAACGCAACCAACGCATTGCCATCAAATCGGCCAAGATCGGGTTTCGCCGCTGGCTTACGCCGGAACTCGAAAGCGCCCTCAAAGTGCGTCACCAAAATATCTGCCTGGTCAATGAAATCCACACCACATCCACCGCCCATGGTGACGTCGATTTTCTCACCATGGAGTTCCTGGATGGGCAGTCTTTGTCCGCGGCCCTGTCCGCCGGTATCAAGTTTGGCCACCAGGAAGCCCTGGAAATTGCGCGGCAACTCTGTGCCGGCCTCTCCGAAGCCCATCGCAGCCGAATCATCCACCGGGACCTTAAGAGCGCCAACATAATTTTGTGCAATCCGGCGGAAGGAGAGTCACGAGTGGTCATCACAGATTTCGGCTTGGCCGGAGCAGCGATGACTGGCGGCGAACTGGCTGGTACTCCGAGATATATGGCGCCGGAGCTATGGCGAGGCGAGAAGGCATCCAAAGCTTCCGACATATACGCGCTCGGGGTGGTCCTATACGAGATGGTGGCTGGCCGTCCGCCCTATGAGGACGAACAAGAACCGCCAGACCGAGATGTTGTACGCCATCCAGCGCCCCCTAGTACGTGGATCAAAGGCCTCGACCGGCGATGGGACGCAGCTATTCTGGCGTGCCTCAATCCCTCTCCATCCGGGCGCCCGCAGGATGCAACCGAAGTGCTTGCTATCCTCCAGCGGCAGCCATTCCGGAAGACACCGCTCATCGCCGTGACGTTGCTGGCTATTGCTGGCCTGACGCCCGCCGTGCGCCAACCGCTCCTCGATTACCTCAGGCCCGCGAAGGTGCGGCTGGCGATTCTCCCGGCGGCCGGCCCCGAGGATACAGCCCCAATCAGTAGCGGGATATTGCAGAGTGCAGGCGAGCGGATCAAACGGTTGCGTAGCGGCGGTGTGCTGGTAGCTGTGAAGTCATCGGAAGATGTGTTGAACGCGAACATCCACACGATAGAACAGGCCAGAGATGGTTTGCAAGCAACCCATGTTCTGCAGGTAACATTTCACCGCGATGGAGCCGAGCTTGCAGTAAAAGCTTCCGTTATTGAAGTGGCTACTCAGGCCCATCTGCAAGAGCTCACCGCCCGCTATGCGCCTGAAATAGCCGGCGATATTCCAAGAGCACTGGCCGGCGCTGTCTCCGCGGGGTTGCGGCTGCGTAGCGATGCCGTTGCCGCGGGCATTTCTGCGGCAGCCAGGGCGCCCTATGATCGCGCCCAGTATTTCCTTCAAAGAGACCTCGACAGCGCCGACCAGGCCCTGCCCCTATTTAAGGAAGCATCTCTATTAGACCCCCACTCGCCGCTGCCCTTGGCCGGAGAGGTGGAAGCGCAAGTCCTCAAGTTTTATGGCACCAAACTGCAACATTATCTTGACGACGCCCGGCTTACCTTGCACCAGGCAGAATCCCTCGACCCCGATTCGGTGAGTGTGCATCTGGCTGCGGGCCTGCTGAACCAGACAAACGGGCAGTATGGCAAAGCGTTGGAGGACTATCAGCGCGTGCAAGAGATCGACCCTCGCAACCTGGATGCCCTCTTGCGTAGCGCGGGCGTTTACGATGCCCAAAATTTGCTGGATAAAGCCATCGAGAATTGCCAGAAAGCAATCCAGTCCGATCCTGGCTCCCCCAAGCCCTACCAGCATTTGGGAGCGTTCTACTATCGTCGCGGCAAGTATCTGCAGGCTGCGGAGCAGTTTCAAAAAGCGATCGATCGCGACCATGGACTGGCCGATGCCTACACCAATCTGGGCGCCGTCATGAGTGATATGGGCCGGGAAGCCGAAGCTGAAAAAGCTTTTCTGACATCCCTGAAGATCCGGGAAGCTGCGCGGTCTCTGAACGGCCTGGGCGCAATTCGAGACAACCAGGCACGGGATGCGGAAGCGGCCGGCTACTACCGACGGGCCGTGACCATCGAACCGGGCAACACCGTTTATTGGCTCAATCTGGGAAATTCCGAGTACCGGCAGGGCCATTTAGTGGAAGCACAAGCGGCCTTCCGCAAGGTAAAAGACCTGGCGTTGGTGGAGTTGCAGCAGAACCCGCATCGCGGCTATATTCGGGCCTTTGTTGCTTACGCCAAGCTGCGGCTAGGTGATTACGCGGGGGCCGAGGAAGAAATCAGCCAGGCACTGCACTCGTCGGCGGGCAACGGTCAGGTCGTCCAGGTTGCGGTATTAATCTATGATGCTCTGGGAAAGCGTGACCGGGCCATCGACATTCTGAGCGGCTCCACTCCGGATGTCTTAGGGGAAATTGATCGTGACCGGGACCTGGCAGATTTTCGCCAAGATTTGCGTTTTAGGCAATTGATGGCGAAACCGCAAGACGGCAGGCATTGAAACTTGTAGGTGCCGGGTCACTCTACGCCACGGGTGTTGTTTGTTCCGCGTTATTTTCTTCTGCAAAATGGGCTCCTCTTCCCTGGGATTCCGCCTTACTCAGTGAAAAGGAAATTACTATGATTCAAAATGGTAAGAACATTTCGACACCCCAGAGCGCCCAGGTGTGCGTCATTGGCTCGGGCCCTGCGGGCGTAACCGCCGCCTGGGAGCTCAGCAAAGCAGGGTTGGATGTGGTCCTGCTTGATGGGGGGCGCGAATTGGATTATTCACTTCCCAAATACTACGAGCGGAGCTGGCCGGACAAGGTCAAGCTATACAATGGCGTGGCAGACGGGATTTTCTCCAATAACGAACTCGAATTTCTGGTCCTGCCCTATGATGAACATAGGACTCCTGCGTGGGAGCGGGAGCGGGTGTATGGAGGAACTTCCACGCATTGGGGTGGACAGTCCAGGCCCTTGGATTCTATCGCTTTCAAGAAACGGCCGGGCTTTCCGGGTTGGCCGATTACGCGCGAATGTCTCGATCCCTACTATGCGAAAGCGGTCACGCTGTGCCATCTCTATGGCGGCTATGATGCTCCTCCTGGCGTATTGCCTCCGGTAGGTGGGGCGACTGGTTTTA
This sequence comes from Saccharimonadales bacterium (SeqCode), assembly GCA_035568495.1. GTDB lineage: Bacteria > Acidobacteriota > Terriglobia > Terriglobales > Acidobacteriaceae > Angelobacter. The sequence goes on from DATMNZ010000172.1 coordinate 14,911, forward strand.
ATTTCACCGCGGAGTTCTGGGCAGATGAAATGCAAAAGCAGGGATTGCAGGCTGCAGTCCCCCATCTCGCGAACTTCACTGCGGAGATGTACCAGTTTATGGGAAGTCAATGGTTGAATTTCGCCACCCGGACCTTTGATGGGAAACCCATCGGGGACTCTCCCGTCCGTGTGATCGTCAATGCGACCCTGCTCAATATTGTAGAACAGGGAGGATCGGTAAAGTATCTGGAAGTAGCCAGCATGAACGATGATCCGGCCAATCCACAATGCGCCACGGAATTCAGTGTTACCGCCGATGTTTACATCCTGGCTTGTGGCGCAGTAGCCAATGCCCGGCAGCTATTGCTTTCTGGAGTTGGAAATGACTTGGTGGGCCACTACTTCATGTGCCACCCCCTTTCCGAATCCAAAATCGTCACAACTATGGAAACTTATCTATCAATATCTGAGAGCAACCTGATGAACGGCGCTGGCTGGACAGATCCGACAGGTAATGTTAATGGCATCACCGGCAGATTTACTGTCAACGAGAATACTGCAAAGGACAAGGAAATAGGACAGTGTTGGTTCTGGGCAAACAATCAATTTGGGACTGCCCAGATGTATTTCGAGATGGCCCCTAACTATGATAGTTACGTCGCTTTAGACGAGACCATCGATCCGGTCACCGGTAAACCGGTCACCGACCCGGTCTTTGGTCAACAACAGACCTATATCCACTGGGCGTTTAGTGACCGGGACCAAAAGACATACGAGACGAATTGCGCTCTTTTTAACAAGGCGCAGAGCGGGTTTTCCAGCATCATCTCCTGGCCGGAATGGAAGAGTGTAACCGATCAATGGACTGTCAATGGCCATCACATCGGCACTACCAGGATGTCGGCTTCCACGGCCCCAGCGGAAGGAGTCGTTGATCAGGACCTAAAGATCCATGGCGTTAACAACATGTATGTCGCGGGATCTTCAGTTTTTCCCTCGACCGGAATCTCGAACCCGACCATGACCATCATCGCGCTTTCCATCCGGCTGGCTGAGCATCTGCAAGCGCAGGTAGGGAAAACGACCGCCAGCTAGTGGAGCAAAAACTTAGCCACGAATTTACACGAATGAACACGAATGAAGAACAGAGTCAAGAACAGGAGCAAGAGCAGAATCAAGAACAGAAAGAAAACCGACCGTCAGGCCTGATGATTCTGTTCTCTTGCTTTAATTCGTGTCATTCGTGTTCATTCGTGGCTAATCTTCCCTGGCCGTATTGCCAACCCCGCTAAACCCCATTACTCTAAATGTATTCATGCGCTTCGCCGAGAGATTGCGCCGGGCGTTCTGGCAACTGATTCAGCATGGTCAGTTTTCGGTTGCCAAGGGCGCGGCCTATTCGTCTATCCTGACGCTGTTTCCAGGGTTCCTGGTGATTACCTCGATCCTGGAAGCGTCGCACGAGACAGAGGGCTTTATCCGCCAGATCTCACAGGCGGTAGGATGGGTCCTGCCTCCGGGTTCGAATTCCATTGCGCTGACCTTCTTTCTGTCGAAGCAGCATCACGCCACGCAGTTGGTGGTGTCAGCCTCCACAGTCACAATTCTGGCCGCCACGGGCGTCATGATCAGTTGGATGGACGGCTTTCGCAAGGCCTATTGCATTGAAGAATCCATGGGGTTCTGGAAGGAGCGCCTGGTCTCCATTTACCTGGTATTTCTCGCCCTTGTGCCGCTGGCGTGCGCGACCATTCTGGTGGTGTTTGGCGATGAAATCCAAGCCTGGATGCAGCACGAGGCCATGCATCTCTTCCGTCCGATGGTGCTGCCGCTGTGGATACTCGGCCGCTGGGCCATTGCAATTCTTACCAGCATCGCCTTTATCGCCCTGATCTATCACCACGCCATGCCCAAGACGCAGTCGTGGCGTTATGTATTGCCGGGCGCCGTTCTTTCCACCTTCCTCTGGTTCCCGGCCACCATGTTCTTTGGCTGGTACGTTACCAATTACGCAACATACTCGGTTGTCTACGGGTCGCTGGCGGCCGCAATCGCGCTGTTGGTATGGCTGTACATTCTGTCGGTGATTGTGCTGCTGGGAGCGGAGTTTAATGCGCAGGTTTATCCCAAGTCTTAAACTGAATCGCCCCAAAACAGCGTGCAGTGGCCACCAGCAAAGCACTTCACCGCAAAGTACGCCAAGGTCGCAAAGGGAATGGACTCTGGTCAAAAGATTTGATCTGCGTCGATCGGCGAAAATCAGCGGCCAATTGTTTTTGCTTTCCTCTTCCGTGGTGAATCTACTTTCCCTTCTTCTCCATCCTTGCCCACGTATCCTTGAGCGCCACGGTGCGATTGAATACCGGCTTATCCGGGGATGAGTCGGGATCAACGCAGAAGTAGCCCAGGCGCTCGAACTGAAAGCGGCTGCCGGCGGCGGCGTTGGCCAGTGAAGGCTCCAGCTTGCCGTTGGTAATGATTTCCAGGGAATTGGGGTTCAGGTCGGCGATGAATTCCTGGCCTTCGGGCACGACGTTCGGGTCTTCTTTGGTGAACAGCGTTTCGTAGATACGCACCTCCGTGTTCACGGCGTGGGCCGCTGAAACCCAGTGAATAGTGGATTTCACCTTGCGTCCGTCGGGGGTGTTGCCGCCGCGGGTGGCGGGATCGTAACTGCAATGGACTTCGACCACCTCGCCGGTCTTCGGATCTTTCACCACGCTGGTGGCCGTCACCAGATAGCCATAGCGCAGCCGGACTTCGCGGCCCGGCGAGAGACGGAAATACCCCTTGGGCGGATCTTCACGGAAGTCATCGTGCTCGATGTACAGCTCGCGCGAAAATGGCACATGGCGCATGCCGGCGCTCGCGTCTTCCGGATTATTGACGGCCTCCATCGCCTCGCTCTGGCCTTCGGGATAATTGTCGATGACCAGCTTCAGCGGCCGCAGCACGGCCATGACCCGCAGCGCCCGCCGGTTCAGGTCTTCCCGGACAAAATGCTCGAGCATGGCCAGCTCGATCGAACCGTTGGTCTTCGAGACGCCGATGGCCGCGCAGAAGTTCCGTAGGGCCTCCGGCGTGTAGCCGCGCCGCCTGACGCCTGAGAGCGTCGGCATGCGGGGATCGTCCCAGCCGCGCACATGGCCGCCTTCGACCAGGGCCAGCAGCTTGCGTTTACTCAGCAGCGTATAGGTAAGGTTCAGGCGATCGAATTCAATCTGCTGCGAAGGAAAAATTCCAAGCTGCTCAATGTACCAGTTGTATAACGGACGGTGGTCGGTGAACTCCAGGGTGCAGATCGAATGCGTGATCTTTTCCAGAGAATCGGATTCTCCGTGGGCAAAGTCATACATGGGATAGATACACCACTTGTCTCCAGTGCGGTGGTGGGTGGCATGCACAATGCGGTACATGACCGGGTCGCGCATGTTCAGGTTGGGCGAGGCCATATCGATCTTGGCGCGCAGCGTCCGTGAACCGTCGGGAAATTCTCCGGCGCGCATCTTCTCAAAGAGCGTAAGGTTTTCATCGATACTGCGATTGCGATAGGGGCTGTCTTTACCCGGCTCTGTGAGAGTGCCCCGGTATTTACGCATGTCTTCGGCATTCAGGTCGCATACATAGGCTTTGCCCAACTGGATAAGCTGCGCCGCCCATGCATAAAGCTGGTCGAAGTTGTCAGAGGCGTAAAACAACCGGTCGTCCCAATCGAAGCCCATCCAGTGAACATCGCGGATGATCGAATCGACATATTCCTGCTCCTCCTTTTCAGGATTGGTGTCGTCAAAGCGCAGGTTGGTGTGGCCGCCGAACTCGGCCGCCAGCCCGAAATTCAGGCAGATGGACTTGGCGTGGCCCAGATGAAGATATCCGTTGGGTTCGGGAGGAAAGCGCGTGTGTACACGGCCTTGGTGCTTGCCGGTGCGGAGGTCCTCAAGAATGATGTCACGGATAAAGTTTGAAGGGCGCGGGGCCGCGGCGGAATCGTGTGTGCTCATAGGGTGAAGCAATATCTTAGCGTATGAGGGGGTAAAATCCGCCAGAGGTGGAGCCGGTAGTTGGTATTCGGTACTTGGTAATTGGGTATTTGAGACCGAGAACCGAATACCCCAGGTTACGGTCTTTGCCTGCGGAGCCCAACCGCGGCCACGGAGCTCAAAGGGGCTGGTGACGCCTATCCGGGCGCGCTCTACCGCCTGAGCTTTGCATACGCCAAGACCGGCAAATTGCCGGACGCCAAGATTGCACTGACTGAGCTGGCCGCAATCCAGGGCCCCTACCAGCCGCTGGCTCGCGACCTGCTCACGAAAGTGAATGACGGTATCGCCAAAGCAGGGAGACGGAAGAAGTAGAAGTCCGCCCACGGGGTTGCTGCTACCATTCGAACCAGCGCAATGCTTGATCGCTCCTCACAGCCCAATATTCCCGTTTCCTCTGTTGCCTCTGTTGCCTCTGTTGCCTCTGTTCCTCTGTGTTGCAAAGGTTTTCGTGGCAATTCGTTACGCCATGATCTCCACGGTATTTTTGGTTGCGGCTCGGCTGCGCCGTGCCTCCGTGGTGTGCTTTTGATTCTTGCTGCGGCTGCGTGGCGCTACCGGATCCTCCATCCATTCACTGGCCCGCCGTGCAGAAACTTTTCCGGCGTCATGACACCGTCACGTTTGAAGACCAGGCCGTCCTTCATGACAAAAGCCACGTTGCGCAGCGTTTCGATATCCTCGAGCGGATTGCCCTTTACGGCGATCATGTCCGCTGGAAGTCCAACCTTGATTGGTCCGCGCCGGTCATAGATGTCACTTACCTGGTAGCCGTTGATGGTCATGATCTTCAGAATTTCCCGGTCGGGGATTCCGGCGGCCTTCCAGCTCTTCAGGAAGTTGATCACCACTTGGCCGCGCGTGAGGCCCTCGACGTAGTAGTCGGCGTCGGTTGAAAACGCCATTTTGACTTTATTGGCCCAGGCGCTTTTCATTCTGGCCACGGTGTGGTCGAAGGCCTCTTGCGTGCCCCTGTAGGAGGTAAACGGCGTCTCCGTGCCTACGCGCCAGATGCCCTTTTGCGCCATCAGCTTGTGCAGCTCATCGGTCAGGGCGATGTCATGCTCAATCGACCAGATGCCGGCCTCAATGGCGCGGCGTGCGCCTTCCTGTGTCTGGACGTGCCCGGCCACCTTCAACCCGCCGGCATTGGCAGCTTCTTTGATAAACAACTTGATGTCGTCCACGGAATACGGATACGGTTTGCAATCCACGCAGATCTTGATTACTTTCGCCCCGAACAGCACGTTCTGGCGCACGGCTTTGATGATCTCGTCGTGGGTGTCGGCATCCAGGTACTCGGGATAGACGATGTTGTGTTCCTTTACCATTTCCGGCGTTGGGAAGAACTGGCCGCCGGCGCCGCCGATGATGATGCCGGAATTGATGATGGTGGGGCCGGGAATCCATCCCTGCTCGATGGCCTGGCGCAATGCGGTGTCGGCATAAAGGCCGTTGTTGCCCAGGTCGCGCACCACGGTGAAACCGAAAGACAGCATCTGCATTCCGTTGGAAGCGGCCTGGATGGCCCGCAGCGCGGTCGATTCCTGGATGTAGGTGTAATAGTAGACGTCGTTTTCCGGGATCTTCTTATAGGTGATCGCCAGATGGTTGTGGGCATCAACCAGGCCGGGCAGCACGGAGTACTGCGAGAGGTCGATGGTTTCCGCGCCTTCCGGGGCGGTCACGCTGCTGCCGATAGCGACGATCCTTCCGTCTTTCACGGCGATCATCTGGTTGGGCGTGGCCACGCCGCTTTCCGGATCAATGAGCTTGCCCGCTTTGATGACGTAGGCCGTCCCGGCGCTGGAAGGCAGAGGGGCGGCGGGCTGCTGTGCCCATCCGGCACAGAGAAGGAGCATGGCAGTCATAAGCGGAAGCGCGAATCGTCTCAACATCGGTAGGTTTCTCCTTGGGGGAATTCCCGGCCCCAGAATGATACGGGAAGAACCGGTATTTGGTACTTGGTATTCGGCACTTGGTGTTCGAAAAACAATATGGGCGATTGCCCAATGGGGCGAAGCTGGAACCAACCTGTACCAACTACCGAATACCGAGTACCAAATACCCGCTCCACCCATCCCTCGGCCTCCGCCTCCCTATGCTATTTTTGATGGTGCATTTGAGGTCAAGGAACACTATGGCAGAACAAGACGTGCCCAAAGGATTCATCCCAATGCCGCGCAGCAGCCACCTGCTGGATCTGCTGGGACCGTTTTATCATCGGGGCAGAGGCGCAGGCGCGGTGATCGCCTTCCGCGCTGAAGAGAAACATTCGAACCGGCGAGGCTTCGTCCACGGTGGGGTGCTGGCCAGCCTGGCGGATATCGCGTTGAGTTTCGGAACAGTGTTCAGCTCCGATCCGCCGAGGCCCTCCGTCACCGTGAGCCTCACCATCAACTACGCCAACGCCGCCAAAATGGGCGATTGGATCGAAGCCCGCGTCGATTGGATCAGGACCGGCAAGACCATGGCGTTTGCCAATTGCTATCTCACCGTTGGTGAGACACCCATCGCCCATGCCAGCGCGGCCTTTCTGGCGGTGACGGAGGGAAGTTAGTGCAAAGCGAGTGTTGAAACGTCCCCGAGCATTCCATGGGTCCTCAGACTGCAATCGTGCAGAGTGCGGCCAATCCTATTGCACATTGGCTGCAGCGCCCGTGGGATCGGAATTCTCTTTCGCTCGGATTATTTCCTATTAGGCTTAGCACGGCTGGACATCGGAGCCTGCGACCGCGAAATGACGTTATCTTCCCGCCTCAGCTCTTGCCAAGATTCATTGACCTGCTTGAGTACTGCCGCTAATCGGGCATTGAGCCGATCTGTTTCTTCGACGTCGATATGGCCACCACCCTTTGCTTTGAAGTAGCCTATATCCTGCTCTAAAGCCCGTAATGCATTCGTTGTGATCGTAAATCGGATCCAGAGCGCCCTATGGTTAAAAAATCCATCCCACGCTGCCAGCACAGCTATAAGAGCACTCAATACAAGCGCTATGTTATTGTATGCCATCGATTTCTGCGGTATGCTAATTCCCAGCAGTATCGTAATCGCTCCCGCAAGTGCTGCGCCAAATAGTTTGATTCCCAGTGCCAAAAACTTGTTCTTTTGTCGCTTTCTGTCGAACAAGTTGAGATGTCTCTGAACTTCTTGGGACAGAAAGTCTTGGGCTGAATTGTCTGCCATAATTACCTCCCTAATGGCCCTCCGCCAAGCCAAATGCAGTGCTCACCAAGGTTGGTAAAATCTCCACCGCGTTGCCAGCAAGCCAAAGATCGCAGTTTGGTTTTTCTGGGCCAATGCCGATTATCTTTGCGCCGTTAGATCTGGCGATTTTGGGCAGCAGGCTAGCCGGAAAGACCACGCCCGAAGTGCCAACAACAAGCATACAGTCACAGTGTTTGGCAGCCGAAAAGGCTGAATTCCATGCTTGCCTAGGCAAACGCTGCCCGAACAGAATAACATCCGGCCAATGTGGCATGAGACCATTTAGCCCCCAAAGTGGACAGATAGCACGCACAAATCCCCTAACCCCGAGCTTGTCTTCGGAGACGCGCTTTAAACCCTTCACTAGCTCTCTCATTTCCGTACGCGAGATCTGCTTCCTGGATGAGATTGAAAATGATCGGGTTATAAATAAAGATCCATGCAGCTCTGTAACATTCAAGCTACCTGCCAGCTGCTGTAGTCCGTCGACATTTTGAGTAACAATGACTGCATTCGATTGCTGTTGAAGAAGGAATATCGCTCGATGGGCACAATTCGGCTCGGCATTCGCAATAGGCTCTATAAATCTAGCCAAGAAATCGGCCACGCTTTGTGGCCTGGAGATTATTGATAGCAACAACCCAGGCCAGGTGGAGAATCCCCGTGTGGGAAAGTTATCCCACACTCCTTCATCGCCTCTGAAAGTTGGAATTCCGCTCTCAGCTGAAATGCCTGCTCCTGTAAAGACAAGAACGGCCTTTGCTGTTCGGAGCCATGCTCCTGCTGCTTGTATATCTAGTGCTCTTTTCTCCACAACAGTCACCGCCGATCGGTATCATAATGCAAATAGCCCTCGTTTTGAGCGTCAAAATTAAGAGTTCAGCGGCCTCATTCAACTTGACTACAGCACTGAATGCTGTCGACATCAAGATAGGCGCACTAAAACAAAGGAAAATAGTCGAAGGGTCAATCTTTAGTCCGCAGTCTTTCATGCAGTGAACTGTTATCTCACCGGAGGCAGCGAGGTGCTTTCGGTGTGGGCGCTGACTAGCCTGTACGGTCTGCGTGATGGGAAGTCCAGAATCAATTGTTTCATTTCGCGTTCGCTATGCAAGTAGAGACAAGTGCTTGCGAGAATGAAGGCATTTTCTTGATGAGTTGCTCAATTACCAAATCTCTCTTTTGATTCGTGTTTATTCTTGGCCAAAGTTCTTCACACTAGGTCGAACCTCAGCTCCCCCAGGCCCTCCAGGCTGCATGCGATTTTGTCGCCGGCCTTGAGCCATACCTGCTGGTCTTTGGGTTTGCCCACGATTACCCCTTCCGGTGTGCCGGTAAAAATTATGTCGCCGGGTTTGAGCGTTATTACCCTGGAAATGTAGCGGATCATCTGCTTGCAATTGAAGATCATATCGGCGGTGTTGGAAGATTGACGGGTTTCACCGTTCACGCGGCATTCGAGCTTGAGGTTGTCGCCGTTTACCTGGTCGGCGGTCACCATGTACGGGCCCAGCGGCGCAAACGTGTCGGGGGTCTTGCCCAGCAGCCATTGGCCCCCGCTTTCGTATTGCAGGTCGCGGGCGGTGAAGTCGTTGCCGGTCGCGTAGCCGGCTACATAGCTGAGCGCGTCGGCTTCCACGATGTTCTTCGCTTCTTTGCCGATGACGATTACCAGCTCGACTTCATAATCAAATTTGACCGCCGCTTCCACCGGCAGTTTCACCGTGCCGTTGTGATGGTTGAGCGTGGTGTTGAACTTGCTGAACAGCACCGGCTGTTTCGGAATCTGGGCGCCGGTTTCCTGGGCATGTTTGCGGTAGTTGAGGCCGACGCAGACAATCTTCTGCGGACGGGCGACCACCGGCCCATAGGCGATGCCGGCTTCCTTCACGAAGGCGGCTTTTGCGGCGGCGGACTTCAGCGCGGCTTCCACCAGGGCGTTCAAGCTGGGGCCGTCTTCGTTTTGGAGCAAATCGTCCATGGTGGCGGGGGCATGCATGTGCAGCGTCTTCGCGGCTTCCGGAACGTCGAGAATTCCTTGGGGCGTCTTCACTCCCAGGCGGTATTCACCCTGGCCTGCGCCATGGCGGAAGGTAAGCAGCGTTAGCCCTTTGGCCATGCCCTTGCCCAGTTTGCGTCCGGCGGCGTCTTCCGCGTATGCAGGTGTCTTTCCCCCGGCAGCAGCTACGGCGGCCACAGCGGCGGCTCCCTTGAGAACATTGCGGCGTGTCGGTTTCATGGAACGTTCCTCCTTGCCTGTACGGAAACGGAGTGTATTTCTGCTGACTTGACATGTCAAGCAGGCAGTCTGAAAAAGCCGGGCGCAGCGGAGAAAGGCGGATTCCACGTGCGGTGGCCCTACTTTTCAATTGCGTTTCAGGTGCGCCGTGGTAGGGTAGTCGGTTCGCAGAACGCAATCCTTTTGGGGGCCGCTAAGCCGATGCCGAGAATCGACATTGACGGATTGACAGAAGAAGAGCTGATCGAACTGAACCAGAAGGTGGTGGCCCGTCTGCGTTTTCTGCGCGAGATGCGGTCGCATGTGCAGATGCTGGATTTCCGCATCGGCGAGCGCGTCCGGTTCCATCCGGAAGGGCAGCCCGAAGTCTTTGGATTCATTACGCGCTACAACAAGAAGAGCGTTACCATCATCGCCGATAACGGCGGCCACTGGCGGGTGCATCCGAGTTTTCTGCGGAAGGCGGTCCCGGAAGAGCAGGGCGGCACAGGCAAGGCTGAGGGTTCGGTAGTCCCGTTTCGGCAGCCGGGGCCGAAGCAGGGCAACGGATAAGACGAATGCATTGCAATAGGCCATAGCCGAGCTTGGCGGCCGCCGCCGAAAAAGAGAATTCGCCGCTGATTTGCGCTGATAGACGCTGATAAAAACGGACTATAAACATGCCTGTAAATAGAGGGCGATGTGGGTTTTCAATTTTGGCAATACCGGCGATTTTGGCAATTCTGGCAATCTCTTAGTGTTTCCTCTGCGGCACGCTCAACCCCGGTATTTCCCCATCCACGCATACCACCGTATCTTCAGGGCTTCGATGCCCATGCGTAGGCCGTCGCGGAAGGGATGGATGGTGGAGCGTTCATCGTGGCCCCAGGCCACTGGGACCTCGGTAACTTTCAGGCCCTGGCGGCGGGCGATGTAGATCACTTCCGGATCAAAGCCCCAGCGATGGATGCGCTGCCGGGGAAAAATCACGGCTGCCGCCGGGCGGGTGAAGGCCTTGAATCCGCATTGGGTATCGCGGAAAGGCAGGCCCAGCAGCAGTTTGATGAAGAGGTTGAAGGAGCGGGAAAAAATCCGGCGGCGCAGGGGCTGGCGGACGAACTGTAGCGAAGCATCGAGCCAGCGCGATCCGATGGCTACATCCGCGCCCTGTTCGAGCGCGGCGAAGAGTTTGGCGGCCTCGGCAATTGGGGAAGAAAGATCGGCGTCGGTAAACAGCAGCAGATCGCCGCGGGCGTTCATCATACCGTTGCGCACCGCAAACCCCTTGCCCCGGTTTCCGGGATTGCAGAGCAGACGCACCTCAGGATGCGCGGCGGCAAACTCGCTGATCATCGCCGGGGTGCCGTCACTGGAGCCGTCATCCACGGCCAGGACCTCAGCATTCCAGCTCTGTGCGTGCGTGAAGCTAACAATATTTTCGAGTGTCTGGCTGATACGCCGGCTCTCGTTATATGCGGGGACGATGATGCTGTAGCGTAGCCGGCAAGTTTGTGTCTGTGGGGGTTCCTGCATGAGCGTCAGAGTGTCAATCTTGTCATCGACGATCAGAATTTTCGACGCACGCGCGGATGCCGTGGCGTTTTCTCCCATGATCTCAATTCCGCCTACAACTGCGTCCGGTTGCAATCCTGTTCCGGGGCGATTTAGGCTTTGGCCATGCAAATCCTTCGCTGCTCATCGGCCGTACTGCTCCTGATAGCGAGCAGCCTGGCCGCTCCCAAGACCCATACTATTGTACTGGGAAAAGCGGTCGCGATAAAACTGCCCGGCGCGCAGGGCAGTGAGACCGAAGCCCGTATCCGCCCGCTGCTGATCGATGACCGGCTCAAGGAATACACAACCGGGGCCGCCCACGATGTGACTGACCGTGTCTTTGTCATACGCCGGGTCTTCCGCCTGAACGACACGCTGCCGTCGGAAACGGGCAAGCCGGCGCGCTTTATCTGGCGTCTGGGCGGCTGGCTGAGTGTCGACCGCCAGACCCGGCGCATTACCCAGCTCAATCTGCCGTTTTTCGATCCGCAGATTTCCGAGACCAGTTGGTTCCGGGACTACGCCGCTTATTGCGGCAATTCCGACGACGGCGGGAAAGCCTATGCCATGGTTTTCCAGCTCGGCCGCCGCAAACCGCTGCTCAAGCAAGAGTTTCCGGGGAGCTCATGTCCGGCGCCCGGATGGGAGCGGGAGCCATTGCGGGTAACGTTCGATCCTCCGGGCGTGGAAAAAGCCGGCTTCGTGGTGCGCAGCCGCAACGCGGAGTACGATATCAACAGTCAGGAACCGGATGAGTCGAAAGAGCCTGATAAGGAAGACAAGCCGTGAAAAATCTTGTGGAGTATCTTGACGACGCAGCCGTGGCCCACGGCCATCTCTGTGCCGGACAGGTTCTGGGCGTCCGCCTGGCTATGCATGGCCTGCAACAACTGGGCCTCGAAGACCCCCAGGGCAAAGACCGCAAGCGCATTGTGACCTTCGTGGAAATCGACCGCTGCGCCACCGACGCCATCATGGTGGTCACCGGATGCCGCCTGGGCAAACGTGCCCTCAAATTCCGCGACTGGGGCAAGATGGCGGCGACCTTCATCGATCTCGAGAGTGGAAAAGCAATTCGGGTGGCCGCCCGCGAATCCGCCAAGGCCCTGGCCAAGGGCCTGCACCCGGAGCTGGAAAACAAGAACCAGCAGCAGATGCTGGCGTACCGGGAAATGACCGACGAGCAGTTGTTCCAGACGGAATGGGTGACCGTTCCATTGCCGCCAGAGGAATTCCCTGGACACAAAGGCGAGCGCATCGTCTGCCAGCAATGCGGAGAAGGCATCAGCTACCACCGGGAAGTGGAAAAGGACGGCCGCATTTTGTGCCGAGGCTGTGCAGGAGAACGGTATTATCGACCGGTTGAGGAAACTTAGCCACGAATTAACACGAATGACACGAATGGGGAATTGTGTCTTTTGGGCCTTTTGATTGATAACCTCCTCTGCTTAGGCGGCAAACATACTTCAGTCTTTGGTTTTCTCTGTGCCCCTGCGGTCCCCGCGCAGTCTACGGTCCAGTCTTTTGTTTTTCCTTTGCGCCCGTTGCGTCCTTTGCGGTGGACTGTTTCTTGGTACGGTTCGGCTGATTTTTCTCGCTGAGCTCCGCCTGGGTTTTCTTCGGCAGCTTCTCGAAGACCAATTGGTAAGAATTCCCGATCAACTGTTTCATCTCGGGCTGGCGCAGGGCCTTCAGGTCAGTTAGGGCAACCCAATGGTTGCGGGCCATGTAGGGCGCGGGGATGATGCCCTCGATTTCCACCAGTTCAGCGAATTTCTCCGGGGTACATTTGAAACAAAGCTTTACCGGCGATTCCGGTTCCAGGGGCGTCACGCAATAGATTTTCCTGGCAATGCGGAAGAGGAGGTCGCCGCCCCACTGGATATCTTCGGTGGTGTGGGGCAGTGTGTGACAGAAGCTGCGCAGCCAGTCGATGTGAGAAGGCATAGTGTACCGGCCTATCGAAGGTAACTTTTTATTATTCTACGGGTTCAATAATCTTTGGGATAGAACGGAGGAGAAGATGCGAAAAGCAACTTTGTTCGGCGGCATGGTTGTGATGGCGCTGTTGGTTTTTATTCATGTGCAGGCGCAGGACCATCACCATGCGGCGCAGGCTTCACAGTCAGACCTGAATTCCGCAACCGAGAGCATGTCACACCAGCACCATCATGAAATGGGCGCACACATGCTTATGAGCCCGCTGCGCGTCCCCAAGCCGGGTGACCAGGAAAAGGCGGACAGGGTCGTAGAGCAGGCCCGTCAGGCGCTGGAAAAATATAAAGACTACAAGGCGGCGGAAGCCGATGGCTACAAGATCTTCCTGCCCAACGTTCCGCAAAAGATGTACCACTTCTCCAACTGGCAATACGCAGTCGGCGCAGCCTTTGTTTTCGATCCGTTGAAGCCGACTTCGTTGCTCTACGACAAGACCGGCAACGGCTACAAGCTGATCGGCGCGATGTACACCGCCCCGGCGCGTTTCTCCGAAGAACAAATCAATGACCGCATCCCGCTGAGCGTGGCCCAGTGGCATCAGCACGTCAACATGTGTCAGCCGCCGAAAGGGCAGGAAAAGTCACAATTCTCAAAGGACCCAAAGTTTGGCCTAGCCGGCTCCATCTCTACCAAGGAAGAATGTGAGGCGGCCGGAGGCAAGTTTGTGCCCCACGTCTTTGGCTGGATGGTCCATGTGTATCCCTGGGAGAAATCGTCAGACGCGATCTGGTCGGTGGAAAGGCAACTTATGCACTGAAATCTGGCGATTCGTGATCGGGTGATCGGGTGATCTGATGATCGGATTGCCGATCAAAGTCTATGGTTTAACGCATGAGCGGCCGCTCGAATGATTATTCCGCCGCGCGAATTGATTTTTGAACCTCGCCGCATTCCGATCACCCGATCACCAGATCACCCGATCAACCGATCCGAAACACCATCTCCCTGCCCGACTCCGTACCCACAGGGTGGAGCAGGGCGGCAACCGTCAATTGTGTGCCGCTCTCGACGATCGGAGGCATGAACCGGAAGCCTTCCGGTTCGTTGGCGATCTGCGCCTGCACACCGCAGCACTCCGGGAGAATCACGTTCTCTCGGGCCCCACAGCACAAATACAGCGAGACCAGGTCAACGAACTGGAGCAGGTCCGTAAGCCTCTCCAACTCCTCCGGGGAGAGCGGTTGTTTCGCCGCCAGTTTTTTCTGGCGTTGAATCTCAGTGTTGATAAAGGCCTGCAGTGGATGGAGATCTCGCGGACTATCGTTACCGGCTGCGACCCGTCGGCGAGCAATCCTCTCAAAATGCCGGCTGACAACATAGCCGCCGGCCACGGAGGCCGATCCCGCCGTATCGATGGAGTCCTTCCAGATGGTGGTGAGTTGTGTCACCGGCATGTCCAGAAACGATTCAGGATGATGCAGTCTATTGGCCCGGCTCTTCTGCACCGCCTGAGCATCGAGGATGCCCCATCCAGAGTCGTGCAGGGCGATGGCCTGCAGCATCTGCGCATCGGGCCGGGGAAACTGCGGCGCACAAAGACGGGCTGCCAAAGCGCCCGCCAAGGCGGCGTGGGACGGCTGGGTAATCAGCCAGCAGCGATCGTATCTCTGCTTCTGCATGCGCTCCACGACCGGCCACGCGGATAGAGGTTCTTCCGGGCGTTTTTCCGAAGAGCTTCGGGGCCCATGCTCTACAGGGCGAAGAATCATGCGCGTGGACGGCGCTTGGCCACCCGGCCGGCCGCAGCCGCGGCGGCTGGACCACTGCTCGAAGGCGGTTTTCGCGTCCCGTCGAGCAATTCCTTCAGGGCCGCAGCGTTGTTTTGGGTTTCATTCCGGGAGGCATAGAGCAACGTTATTTTGGAGTGCCGTTCCAGCAATGCATACAGCCTCTCCATCTCGGCATCTGCTTCCCCGGTGGCAAGTTCCTGAAAGTAGCGCTTCTTAAAGAGCAGCCAGTTCGAGCTCGCGTGAAACCATTCGCGCAACTGATCGGAAGGCGCAAGACTTCGCAGCCAATGATGCACACGCGCCTGATCTTTGCTGACGCCACGCGGCCACAGCCGGTCGACGAGCACGCGCTGCCCGTCGGAAGGAGCGGGTTTTTCGTATGCACGCTTGATAGCAACCGTCATGCGTAGCCACCGGCAGGGGGGTTCCCAAAAGCCTGCCCACCAGAACATAATAGTCACTTGAAGCAAAAAGCGTCCATACTCATTTCCCTCGCGCTGCTGAGTTTGCTGGCGGCCTGCGGCGACGATTTTTCCAAGAAGACCGATGCTGAACTGGGCCTGAATGAACAGCAGGCCCGGGGCAGAAGGGTCTATCACGTCCACTGCGCCGCCTGCCATGCCGCCTATACAACGTCATCCTCGAAAGGCCCGAGCATGAAAGGCCTCTATGGCCGGCAATATCTGCCCAGCGGACTGCTGGCCAACGACCACTTTGTGGAACAATCTTTCGTGCGCGGCCGCAGAATGATGCCGGCCCTGGGCAATTCCATGTCACAGCAGGATGTGGGCGACGTGATCGCGTATCTGCATACGCTGTAGAGTAGCAATTAGCAATGAGCATTCAGCACTCAGCATTCAGCCATTGCAACAGATTGGTAACTGCCAAAATTGGTAATCGGGTAATTGAAAGGCTGCATCATTGTGCGCTTGATCGACTCGCAGTGAAACGGCAATTGGCAAGAAGCACTAAGCACTAAGCACTAAGCACTCAGCATTTAGCACTCAGCCAAGAGGCAGATTGGTAGCTCCCTAAATCGAGTTGTCGGTCAATTGATGGCGCAGGCATTACACAGCCTTTCAATTACCCGATTACCAATTTTGGCAATTACCAATCTGCTGTAATGGCTGAATGCCAATTACCAATTGCCATTTTCCCTCACGCGCATCGTACAATAAGGTATTGCTCTTCTCATGGCTACCACTCTAGAGCTCGTTCAGATCGATCTGAGTCCCAGGCGCCCGCAGCCCAAGCCCTCGTGGCTCAAGGCCCGTGCTCCCATGGGCGATGGCTACCATAGCCTCAAGAAGCTGGCCCGCACGCTTGACTTGCACACGGTGTGCGAATCGGCGCAGTGTCCCAACATCGGCGAGTGCTGGAACCACGGGACGGCGACCTTCATGCTGCTGGGCAATCTGTGTACGCGCCGCTGCGGCTTCTGCGCCGTCCCCAAAGGAAAACCGGAACCTCTCGATTACGACGAACCCCGGCGCGTGGCGGAAGCCGTCGGACGTCTGGGTCTGAAACACGCCGTTGTGACCAGCGTGAATCGCGATGACGACAACCAGGGCGCTGCCAGAATTTTTGCCGCGACGATTCAAGAAATCCGGCGGCAGGCGCCCGGCTGCCAGGTGGAAGTCCTGATACCCGACTTCCAGGGCCATGAAGACTGCCTGCAAATTGTGCTCGACGCCCGTCCGGAGATTCTGAACCACAACACCGAGACCGTACCCCGGCTCTACCGCGCCGTGCGTTCCGGCGCCCGTTACGAACGCACGCTCAAGCTGCTGGCGGACGTAAAACGCCTCTCCCCTGGAATGGTCTCCAAGACCGGAGTCATGGCGGGCATCGGCGAAACCACAGATGAATTGCTCCATGTATTCGAAGACCTGGCAGAGCGAAAAGTCGACATTCTTACCGTCGGACAATACCTGCGGCCTTCCAAAGACCATCTGCCCATGACGCGCTACTACACCCCCGAAGAATTCGCATTCCTGAAGACCGAGGCGCTGAAGATGGGATTCCAACACGTTGAATCCGGCCCGCTGGTGCGCTCTTCGTATCATGCGCATGAGCAGGCGGCCAGCACCGGCCTGGTGCGGTGACCGCAAGGAAAATTTGAATTCACGCTGAAATACCAAGTACCAACTACCCAATACCGATCTTGCTCTTCTCCGTGGTGAGCTTTTGGTTTTTGCTTGCCGCTCCATCGCGCCGCGTTTCCGGATCGACTACAATCGAAAACATCTCATGGCTGATTCTCCGCAGGTGAATGTTTTTGCCGTGCATGGCGCCGACCCTGAAGTGCTGGCCTATGCCATGGCGAAGTACTCGCGTTCGTCCCTTTCCATGAAGGAGTCGCTGCGGGAAATCAACGAGCAGAAGGCCGAACAGTTCCTTAATACGTTTTACTTCCAATACGGGCACCGTTCCATCGCCGATCTTGCCCATCTGGCCTTTGCCATCGAGAAGCTCTCGATTCTGGCGGCCATCGTTCTGGTCGACGAGCAGCGCTGGGACGGGCAGGAACGCTCTACGCGTTACCAGAACTTCCGCAAAAGCGGCTACCATGTGCCGGCCTTCACCGGCAACGCGGCCCTCAAGGAGTCCTATTGCGGCGCCATGGATTTTCTGTTCACGGAATATGAATTCCTCACCCAGGAGATGCTGCGCTACTATACCGCGCAGGTCCCGCGTCCTGAGGGCATGGCCGAAGA
Organism: Saccharimonadales bacterium (SeqCode); assembly: GCA_035568495.1. GTDB lineage: Bacteria > Acidobacteriota > Terriglobia > Terriglobales > Acidobacteriaceae > Angelobacter. Next base: position 32,356 of record DATMNZ010000172.1, read on the forward strand.
CGCTTATCTGCGCACCCTGCGGGCCCGCGCCTTTGATAACTCACGCTATCTGCTCCCCATGGCCACCAACACTTCCCTGGGACAGATTGTGAACGCCCGCACGCTTGAGGCCCAGATCTGCCGGCTGCTGTCGAGCCCCTACGGCGAAGTGAGAAATCTGGGTGAACTGCTCAAGGAGGCCGCGCGCGGCGTAGCCTGGCAGGTGCAGGACGAATCGCTGCGTGGCCTGGTGGAAGAAATCAAGGCCATGGACCAGCGCCTGGCTGCCCGCGCCGAACGTCAGATTTTGCGCCCGGTGAGGGTCGCCCCTACGCTCGTCAGGTACGCCCAGCTCAGTGAATACGAGATGCGGTCGCGTCACGAGCTGACCGAAGCCGCCGCAGCCTTGATGGCGGGCGCGCCCCTGCGTCCGGCCCCGCTGGTTGACCTTCTGGAAGACGAGCCGCTCGAAGTGGAAATCGCATCCACGTTACTTTATTCGGCCTGCCACTATTCCTATCGCCAGGTCCGCGAACAAGTGCAGGCATTGAGCGGACACCAGCTTGAAGAAATTATCAATCTGGGGATGAAGCATCGCGGCGATCATGATGAACCGCTGCGCGCCTTTCATTCCGGGTCGGCTTTTCGCTTCGACATCCTTATGGATATCGGTGGATTTCGCGACATGCATCGCCACCGCCGTTGCACCCAGATCGAGCAGGGGTTCACCCGCCTGCACGGGTACGACACGCCGCCGGACATCGTTACAGCGGGCCTGGGCGACCGTTATCAGCAGGCGCTGGGCCGGACCACGGCTGCTTATGATCAGGTTTCAGCGGAAGCGGGCGCTACGGTGGCCAGCTACCTGCTTCCCCTGGCCTTCCGCAAGCGCACGCTGTTCAAGATGGATATGGCGGAGGCCCTTTATATCGCTGAATTGCGCACCGCCCCGGCCGGCCACTTTTCCTATCGCAACGTGGCTTATGCCATGCACCGGGAAGTGGAGAAGAGGCATCCTGTCCTGGCCCGGCATTTCCGTGTCACCAGGGCTAGCGAGCCAGCCGATTTGCTCAAGAGATAGCGGGAAACGGCGTTCCATTTTGGGACTGGTTCTGGCCCCACTACCTCTGTTTTTCCTTCCAGAAGCTGCTGTTTTCCACTATAAATTCAGTGCAGTTCACTTTATACTTGAAGCCAACTACTTCCTCCCCCCAGTGCAGGGTCGCGCTTCCCCCCAAAGTGACAGGCCGAACGGTCCCCAAAAGTTGACCGTTCGCGGAGACAGATTGGTTGTTGGAATCACCTCAAAAAGTCGCGCTGCTGTTTGACGCTTGCCAGGCGGTCCTTTCCACTTCTGACGTTGAAGAAGTCCTGAACCGTATACTGGCGATTATCCGCGACCATTTTCAGTTGCAGTATGGTGCGGTCCTGCGCCTCGATCGCAAACGCCAGGAGCTCTATGTCTATGCCCAGGTTGGCCTCGACCATGCGGACATGGGGATGCGGCTGGCCATAGGCCGGGGCATTACCGGTTCCGCCGCCCAGTTGCGCCGGCCGGTGTATGCGCCTGACGTGAGCCGCGATCCACGCTATGTGCATGGCGATGAACGCATGCGCTCCGAAGTTGCCATCCCTATCATCATTCGCGGCGAACTGCTGGGTGTGTTCGATTCCCAGAGTGAGCAGGTCGACTATTTCACGCCCGAGATGATTGATCTGCTGACGCTGTTTTCTACCCAGGTGGCCCTGGCCCTGGAGACCGACCGTCTTTTCTATCTGGAGCAGCGGCGCACTCACCAGTTGGACGCGATCAATGCAGTCGCCCGGCAGACGACCGCAGTGCTCGATTTGGATGAACTGCTGACCGTGGTATGCCGGCTACTGCAAGAATGGTTCCGGTTCGACCATGTCACCGTGTTACTGGCGGAAGGCGACCGGCTCAACGTGCGGGCCTTTGAGGGCCGCCTGACGCCCAGCCTGACGATGGGGGCGCAACTGCCTCCGGGAGACGGCCTGGCGGCACGCGCCCTGGCCACCGGCCGCAGCGTCATTGAGAACGATGTCAGCCGGGTAGAGACTTACGTGCCCGGTTTTGTCGAGACCCGGTCGGAGCTGTGCGTCCCCTTGATTTTTCTGGGCGAAAAGCTGGGCGTCATCGCGCTCGACAGCGCTCAGAGAGACGCGTTTGAGGCCGATGACATTCAGCCTCTGGAATCGGTGGCCGACATCTGCGCGGCGGCCATTCAGAACGCCAGCTATTTTGAACGGGTCAAGCAACTGGCCTACATCGATGGCCTTACCGGAATCCATAACCGCCGTTTTTTTGAAATGCGCATCGGTGAAGAGCTGGAGCGCGCCGCCCGTTTTCAGGGCCGCATGGCCGTGATCATGATCGATATCGACCACTTCAAGAAGTTAAATGACGAATTTGGACACCTGCTCGGCGACGAGGTGCTACGCGGTGTGGCCGCGATTCTTAAACTGCAGCTTCGCAAGGTGGACATGGTGTGCCGCTATGGCGGCGAGGAATTTGCCATCGTGCTGCCGGAAACCAGCGGAGAGAACGCCATGACCGTGGCTGAAAAACTGCGCCGCCAGATCGCGGTCCACCCTTTCCCCGGAGTGCCCCGTGCGGTTACCATTAGTTGCGGGGTTGCGGACTATCCGGCGCAGGGGGGCACCCGCGATGAAGTGATGGTGGCTGCCGATGCCGCTCTGTTTTGCGCCAAGCGCAGGGGCCGGAACAAGGTCGTGGCCGCGGCCGAGGGACAATCGATCGGGCAAGACCAGGGAGAATTAGACCTTTCATGAGCAATGCAGGAGTCGGCGCTCCAGGCAGAGTGATCGCCAAGGTGGCTAGCGTCGGTTTGGATCCGGTCGGCAATGCACTGCTGGTGGACTGCTTCAAGCAGTTTGGCGTGCAGGTGGTCCCCGTAACGGGAGACCCGGTCGCCCTTTTCAGCCGGCAGAAATATGAAGCTTGCATCCTGCGTCTCTACGACCCGGATGCAATCAAGGTTCTGGAAGCGGCCCGTTCGTCCAGTTCCAACCGCCGTATGGTGATTTACGGCGTGGCCCGCAGTACGCAGGAAGCATTGCAGCATTCCGCCTATGGCATCAATGCCGTCCTCGACGAGCCGCTGGAACGCCAAAGCGTCCTCAAAGTCGCCCGGGCCACGTATCTTCTGGTGGTGCATGAGCTGCGCCGGTATGTGCGTATCCCGGTGGTCACCGAGATCTCCATTGATGCGGGCGCAGAGAAGAAGATAGCGGCCATGGCCGTTGAGGTCAGCGGCGGCGGTATGTCGCTGCGCTGTGACACCCCGCTGGCTTCCCATGGTTCGGTGCGCGTTAGCTTTATGCTGCCCGGCGGTTCCAAGCAAATCTCGGTCCGCGCCCTGGTCTGCTGGTCGCGAGTGAACGAACGCCTTTATGGGTTGCGCTTTGACCCCACTGACGATGCCCGCACAGATGTCAGGAAGTGGATCGACCAATTCCTGGAAACTATGTAACCTAGTGCAGTGTCCGTTAATTAACTAATCAGCGCCAGCCGATTGTTTTCAACGATATCAGGCGTTTGGCTGCCTAGTTAATTCTGAGACACTACACTAGGGGTTGGGGGCCGCCTTCGTCAGGTCATTTCATGTATACCATCGAACTTCAGAAGGTTCGCAAGACCTACGGCGAGTTCGTGGCCGTCAACGATATTTCCTTCAGTATTGAGCAAGGCTCCGTCTTCGGGCTGCTGGGCCCGAACGGCGCTGGAAAAACCAGCACCATCCGCATGATGATCGGCATCACCGCGCCCGATTCCGGCAGCATCGGTCTTTTTGGCCGGCCTTTCACCCGCGACAACCTCGGTCGCATTGGGTACCTTCCGGAAGAGCGCGGGCTTTACAAAAAGATGAAGGTGCTCGACCAACTCCAATTTCTCGGGCAGTTGCACGGTTTGACGGCCGCGGACGCCCGGCAAAGGTCCGTCGCCTGGTGCCGGCGTCTGGAAATTTCCGAGAAGCTGCAGAGCAAGGTCGAAGAGCTTTCCAAGGGCATGCAGCAGAAGATACAGTTCATCGCCGCACTGCTGCACGATCCGGATTTTGTCATCATGGATGAGCCGTTCTTCGGGCTCGATCCGGTCAATGCCGGATTGCTCAAAGATGTCTTGCTCGACGTCAAGAAGAATGGCAAGACCATCCTGTTCTCCACCCACCGTATGGACCAGGTGGAAAAGCTCTGTGACGCCATCTGCCTGATCGACGGCGGCAAGCCGGTGCTGCAAGGCAGCCTGAAAGAAGTGAAGTCGCGGTTTGGGAAGAACAACATCCAGATTCAATATGAAGGCGACGGTGTTTTTCTGGAAAACAACCCGCTGGTCCGGTCCTTCAATGACTATGGCAACTACGTCGAGCTGCAACTGGCTCCCGGGGCCGATCCGCAGCAGCTCATGCGCCAGGTGATGGAGCGCGCGCGGGTCAGCCGTTTTGAGTTGATGGAACCTTCGCTCGAAGAGATTTTCAAGGAAGTAGTGGGAAAACCCGATGCATAAACTCTTGCTGATTGCCAAACGTGAATACCTGGAGCGGGTCCGCACCCGGTCCTTCCTGATCATGACGCTGCTGATTCCCGCGTTGATGTTTGGGATCACGGTAGTTCCTACGCTGATCGCGAACCGCATGGATGGTGGCCCCAAGCATCTGGTCGTGGTGGCGTCCAGCGAGGCGATGGGCGAGGCCATCCGCGCCGAGCTGGAAGCCGGACGCGGCCAGCCGACCCGCCAGGAGCCGGAAAAAAATGTGACATCCAAACGCAACGAGATGGGCGCCCCGCGCTTCATCATCGACGTAGACACCAATACGAGCGATGCCGAACGTGACGCGCTTACCGGCCGGTTAAAAAGCAAGCAGATCAATGGCGTACTGTGGGCCACTTCCGGCGCGCTGACGGCCCGGGAAGTCACATTCATCACCACGGATCTGACGAATCTGGGCGAAAACTTCGGCATCCAGGAGGGCCTGAGCCGGGTGGTGCGCCAGCAATTGTTGAAGAGTAAAGGTATGACCAACGCGGAAATTACGGCGGCCCTCAAGCCCGTGGATCTCAAGGCCCAGAGTCCGATGGGCGCCGGCGGGCCCAACCCGGAGGTCTTGTTCCTGGCTATTTTTGCGATGGTGATGGTCCTCTACATGGCGGTATTTTTATACGGAATGAATGTGATGCGGGCGGTGCTTGACGAGAAATCGTCGCGCGTCATGGAAGTCATGCTCTCTACCGCCAGCGCCAAAGAAATGATGGCGGGCAAGATCGTGGGTGTAGGAGCAGTGGGGCTTACGCAGGTTGCTATTTGGGTGTGCGCATCCGGGGTACTTTCGAGCGGCTTCTTAATTGCCGGCGCCGATGCGCTCAAGGGCCTCATGTCTCTAAAGGTGCTGGTGTTTTTCACCATCTTCTTCCTCTTGGGCTACGCGCTCTATGCGACGCTGTGCGCCGCCGTCGGCTCCATGGTGAATTCCGAGCAGGAAGCCCAGCAGCTCCAGTTTCTTGTGGCTGCGCCGCTGCTGGTTTCGGTGATCATCATGTTAAACGTGGTCCAGAATCCGGCTTCTCAGCTTGCGCTATGGGCCTCTCTCGTTCCGTTCACGGCCCCCCTGATCATGTTTGTGCGCATCGCCGTGCAGACTCCCGGCCCGCCGGCCTGGCAAATCGCCCTTTCTCTGGCCTTGCTGGTGGTCACCACCTATGGCCTGGTGGTGGTCTGCGGGCGCGTTTACCGGATAGGAATTCTCATGTACGGGAAGAAGCCAACTCTGCCGGAAATCCTTAAGTGGATCAAATACGCATAAACCTGGAGCGCTGGGCAGATAGAATCCTGTTGTGGGCCAGTCAGAAAAAACTTCCGGCCGTTTCTCGCTGCGGCAGCGGATTGCCCTCTGGTGGATCGCGGCCGCCGGGTCTCTGCTCGTGCGCCTGATTGGGTGTACGCTACGTTTTTCATGGGTGACCGAACCCGGCGGATATAGTGTCCATGGAACTGCGCCTCCGGAAATCTATTGTTTCTGGCACCGCGCAGTCATTCCTGCCGCCTGGATTTTTCGCGGCCGCCAGGCCGCTATCATGACCAGCCTCAGTTTCGATGGCGAGTACATTGCCCGCATTGTGACAAAATTTGGTTTCATCCCGGTGCGCGGATCGAGTTCCCGCGGCGGCATGGCCGCCCTCCTGGGCATGCGCCGGGAGTTGGAAGAAGGCCACCCGGTGGCTTTCACCATCGACGGCCCGCGCGGGCCGATCTACGTCGCGAAACCTGGGCCGGTGGCGCTGGCGAAAAAGACCGGACGCCCCATCACCTGCTTCTACGCGGCCGCCGAACGCGCCTGGGTCCTGAACTCCTGGGACAGGATGATGGTTCCCAAACCTTTTTCGCGGGTCACAGGATATATTTGCAGACCGATTCCCGTTCCCGCCGATGCTACAGACGCTCAGATGGAGGACCTGTACCAGGAAATGCAAGAAGCGCTCGACCGCAGCCGCCTGGGGGCCGAAGCCCGGCTGAAGGAAAGGCCCTAATCGCCCTATATGGAATCCCACGCGCGCATTCTGGCCATTGACTACGGTTCCCGCCGCATGGGCTTGGCGGTTTCCGACCTGCTGGGCATCACTGCCCAGGGCATCGAAACCCTGCAACGCAGAAACAGGCGGTCCGATTTTGGCCGTCTGCAGCGCGTGATCAAAGACTATGAAGTCCGCGAGATCGTGCTCGGTTACCCGTTGCGCATGAACGGAGAAGAGGGTACGCAATCCCAAAAAGTGGCGGCCTTTGCCGAAGAGTTGCGCGAGTATTTCCATCTACCGGTCCACTTGTGGGATGAGCGCCTGACCTCCGCCGAAGCCAACCGCCTGCTGCGCGAGTCGGAAGTCAGCCTTGAGAGACGTACGCAAGCTGTAGATCGCATGGCGGCGACCTTGATTCTGCAATCGTTTCTGGCGTCGAGAGAAAGCAAGAACTTCACCACGGAGCATGGTGGTCACGGAGAAGAGCAAGACAAAATCAGCGACGAATGAACACGAATGTCGAATGCGTCCTTGGCGCACTTCGCGGTGGATTGTTTTTTGGTTGCGGCCAAGCGCCGGAGTGCATCTAAAATACTGGTATGACAATGCAAACCGCTATGAGACGCTGCCTGTTGCTGGCCTGTATTCTGCTGGCGCTGGGCCCGGGGGCCGGCAGTCAAACCAGCCCGCCGCAGTCGGCCATCACCGTACACGTTTACAAGACCGGGCTTTTTTCCGGACTTGCGCATAACCACACGGTGCGGGCGCCCATCGCGAGCGCCGTGGTCGATGCCGGCGCCATGAGCGTGCAAATTGTGGTGCGGGCGCGCGATTTGAAGGTCGTCGACTCTGAAGTGTCCGATTCCACCCGCGCTGAAATCCAGGCCACGATGCTGGGGCCCGCCGTCCTCGATTCAGGGAAGTACGCCGAAATCCGCTTCCATTCATCGCGCATCGAGGCCAAAGGGCCGCAGCATTACACGGTAACTGGAACCCTCGATTTGCATGGCATCTCGCGCACCATTGCTTTTGCAGCCACTGGCGGCCCCGATCGCTATACCGGCCATGTGAAAATCAATCAAACGGACTACGGCATCAAACCGGTAAGCTCGGCTGGCGGCACGATCAAGGTGAAAAACGAGCTGGATCTTGACTTCGATATCAGCGCCAGTGAATTTGCGCCTAGGAAGTAGCCTGTAACTTTTCTTGAGAGCGGGAATCCAATCTTCAGGATCGGTTTATGACAAAATCTTCTGTTTTACTCCTCACTTCCGCGGCCGTCGCGGTGCTCGTAATTTCTGTTTTTGCCCTGAGTCCGGCTACCCCGGTGCCGCCCGCCAAGCGCAAGGCCGTGGTGGTCGAGTTGTTTACATCAGAAGGGTGTTCGAGCTGCCCCGCGGCCGATGACGTGTTGGGCCGTATACGAACGGTGGCCGCCGGCGGCGCTGAGGTGGTTCCCCTGGGCTTCCACGTGGACTATTGGAATCATCTCGGCTGGCGCGACCGGTTTTCATCTTCCGCCTTCAGCAGCCGCCAGGAATCCTACGCCAACCGGTTCCGCCTCAGCGGGCCGTACACACCGCAAATGGTAGTGGATGGCAGTCAGGAGTTTAACGGCAGCAGTTCCCGCCAGGCACAGGACGCGATTGCCCGCGCATCTTCCCAGCCCGAAGAGGCTGAGGTGCAGCTTGCCTTGTCGCCCGACAGTAAACTCTCTGTGCATATTAAAGGGTTGACCGCGGGGGCTGCCGGTGAAGTGATGCTTGCGGTGACCGAAGACAATCTTTCCAGCAACATCAGCCGTGGTGAGAATAGCGGACACTTTTTGCGCCATGCCGCGGTGGTGCGGGAATTCCGCTCGCTGGGTCAATTGAAGAATGGACTCTTTGAAGCCGAACTGCCTCTTACGCCCGCCAAAGACTGGAAACCCAATGACCTGCGCGTGGTGGTATTTGTGCAGGCGTCGTCGAGAAGCCCCATCGCCGGCGCGGCTTCGCTGCCTTGGAACTCAGGATCAGGGTCCGGAAGCCGGTGATGGCTGGTCGCACTTGGCGATTTCCTGCTGAAACAGAGGGTTGGCGGGAAACTGGTCGTGCAGCAGGATAAACTTCCGGCGCGCCTCAACCGCGTTCTTATGCCGCAGATCGTCAAATGCCAGAAGGATGCGCGCAAACGGGGCCAGATATCTTCCATGCTCCGCTACGACCTTTAACTCTTTCAGGCCTTCATCCTGGTTGCCCTTGAGGCCGCCGAGGCGCAGCATCCAGCGCACCGGGGCCGGTTTGCCTCCGATGATGTACTTGCCCATGCCGGTCGCGATGTAGGCGTCATAGTATTCGGGCGACAGCGACAGCAACTTTTCCGCGTGTCCGGTGGCGGTCTTGGTGTAACCAAGCGCTGCCAGATTATGTTTGGAAATCAGGGCGGCGTCATCGGCGCGCATCCCGTCGGCCAGGGTGAGCGCGAACAGCGCCCGCACGTCGTTCTTGTTGCGTTCCATGCGCGTGTGCGCGATCTTTTCCGCGCCGTTGAGCGCGCCTTCAAATTGCTTGCGGTTCGGCTCCACCCAGCTCGATGCCGGGCGCGCATCGAAGGCCGCATCGGAAGAGAACATTTCGCTGCGCAGGATGTGCAGCCGGTCGAACTCCCGGAACAGCAGCGCCGAAGCCTGCGCCACCCACGGCATGGGATCATCTTTATCCAGGGCCTTCGCCTGCTCCGCCGTGCGCAACGCATCCTCGAATTTCAGGTTGTACATGGCATGAAAGCTCTGGTCGAGCAGCGTATCGACATTTTGCCCCTGGGCCGGCGCGCAGAGGAAGAGCGTCCCGGCAAGAAATGCCAGGGCCAGCGCCCGCAAATGAATTCTTAATCTGAACACCCTGACCTCGTTCAATCAGCCACTGGAGTGCAGCAGTCTCACAAACCGCCATCGCCCTATGAGTCTAATGCAATCCGCCGGACAACAACAGATTACTACGTTACACTTTGGGGAACGCACTGATGCGCCGCACGTTCAGTGACCATACTGTCGGCACTAGCCGCCGCTCTTCTTGATCACAATATCGCGCCTGGCAGTGCATTCGGTTTCGGGATTCATGGTGGCCACCCCCATCATCTGGTCCTTAGTCGCCCGGAATTCAACCGGCGGTTTGCGGACGCGCAGGGGCAGTCCAATGAATTTTGTTTTGCCCTGCGCGTTGGTGTACACAGAGAGATCGAGCTTGTGTGCTCCGGCAAAGCCGTAAGCGATATGGACCTTGACCAGGGCAGAAAACACGGGCTTCCCGTCGGCATCGACCACTGTAAATTCAGCCGAGCACGGCCCGGATTCGCCATTGACCGAAGGAATATCCTGCGCCGGTTCAGCCTGGGCCGGCTGCTGGGCTTGCGCCGCGCCCAGGCTGACAATCAGAAGGACCAGAAAACAGATAAAAGATCGCATATTTTTTTCCGCCTCTACTTGCGAATTATACTCACGATCCGACGCCGGGACAGGGCAAGCAGCTATGAACTCGCGTGTTCGGTAGAGTGTGCCACGCTGCGAGAATGTGACTCTTTAAGTCCCCCCAATGCGGCGTCATCCTGAGAGGTTGTTACGTTTTAGCCCCCCCAACGCGGAGCCATCCTGAGAAGGTTGTGACTCTTTAGCTCCCCAACACGGCGTCATCCTGAGCGGAGCGCGGCGTTACTGCTGTCGATAACGTCACTCAATGGCGCGGAGTCGAAGGACCCCGAAAAGGCTGAGCGCACTAAGCTACATCAGGGAGTTCTACCGGCAAGCGTGCAAGTCGAGATTGAAAAAGCCACACCCTCTAAGGTCGGCTTGGAGTATGCTTAGGTAAGAAATCTCTTTCAGGAAGACCAACATGATTCGACGTAGCCTGACAACAGTCTTTTTCATGATCGCAGTTACACTCGCTGCCCAGCCGGGCGTGGCCCAGGGTAAAGGCAAGGGCCACGGACATAACCAGGACCAATCCGAAGCCGAGCAGGGCAAAGGTCACGGAATCACAGTAATTTTCACAGTGCATGACCGCGAGACCATCCGTGACTACTACCGTAACGCCAATTCCAATCTGCCCCCGGGACTGGCCAAACGCAACGGACAATTGCCGCCCGGGTTGCAAAAGCACCTGGAACGGGATGGCACACTGCCGCCCGGATTGCAGAAAAAGGTGCAGCCCTTTCCCGAAGATCTGGAACGCCGTCTGCCACGCCTTCCCGACGGATATCAACGTGTGACGATTGGCGTCGATGTGCTCATTCGCGACCGCCGTACCCAGAGGATCGTGGATGTGATTCATGACATCTTGAGGCATTAACTGATTATCACTGAGGTGGTTCGTATGTCTTTTGAACGCAGAAAGAGTGCAGCCTGGTCAATTCATCCGGCGAGATCCTGAAAGAGGAGCTTCTTGCGCCCTGGAACTGAGTGGCTATCGTCTCGCGAAGGCCTTCGGCGTGAATGCTCAGAGGGTCAGTGATATCCTTACTGGGAAAATCAGGTATTTCAGCGGATATGGCCATCCGGCTAGCCACGTTCTTCGAGACTTCGCCGGAATTCTGGATGAACTTGCAAGCGGCCTACGAGCTGTCTGCGGCGCGTAAATCGCTGCTTAAGAAAATAGGCAGGATCAAACCACACCGGAGCCGGGTGGCCTGAGATCGTGTCTCCGCGGCTGATTGATGCCCGGAACCCTCCGGTCTCCTGCGCCCAAGGCATCGCCAGCATTTCACGTAGATCGCTGATTTATAAGACAATTATTTTCAATGAGTTACGCCATGCTTGTTGAAAATAATTGATCGTTTTGGCTTCCTGAGAGGTTGGCAGCTACGATTTCATCTACATATCAAGTTTCTGCTCAAAAACCGACTGCGGGGCTTTCAAGGCACTACTTTCCAAAGACCTCGCGACCAAGAAGCCAACCGGACATCTATCGAAGTGGCGCCATCACTGTCGTACGACAATCCGCTCGGGTACCATCACTTCCTTCAACGAGCAGCTCAACGTCTGTTTCGTTACGTACATTTCTGAGCGCGGAGGAGTCGTATACAACCCTCTTGCCAGTTCCGGTTATTGTCCCAGGGCCTGGCACGGCCTGCCAAGTGTAGGTTAATTTAACCCGTTTTGCGAATCCAGACGTTTTTGCCGAGAGTGTGACGGTCGGGTCATGCGGAATCAGACTGCCACCTTTCTGAATATCGCAACTCGGATGCAATGCAGGTGCGTTAGGCGTGGAACTCTGATGGTGCCCAGTCCGGCACCCGTCTAAGAACAGCGTGAGTGTTAAAACGGTGAATATGGCGGCCCGAAATGGCCTCGTCATCTGATTGCCCTTTCAATTTAAGCCGAGAGAGTCCGAACACTCCCCAAACGACATCTGCGATTTCGCGCCTACTGCAGAATCGCCTTTTTGTTAAGGTTCACTTTGAATGTAAGCCCAACAGTCATCTTGCTGTCTACAAGTTTATAAAGCGGCGGCAGTCGTCCATATTCATGACTGAACGAAATGCCCTAATAGTCAGTGACGTTCGCCTTGTTGCTATGACGAACGAATGTTAATAATCGGGCAACGACAGGTTGTTGAGAGCATCTGTTGCCGCCTTGGAAACGGCTTGCGACACTTTTGCATTCAGCTCGGGATCAGAAAAACTTTGCCCCGCACTTGCAACCGAAGTTGCTCCCGATTTTCCGATGCCCGTGGCCTCCGCAATCTGACTTCGGTCCCGCGTCCGGATCACTCGAATGAAAACCGTTGCACTAACCGTCTGACGAGCCACCGAAGCCCACCGCGTGACCAGCCCCTTGGGCTGCTCAACCATAAATGTCCCTGAACCCTCAATGACATACTCAGGCTGCGGCTCACCTTCTGCGGTTTGTTGCTGAGAAGCGACTATCTCAAATCCTTTCGCACGGAAAAATCGCTCTGTGTTACTGCGGATTATCGCTTCCAGTTCAGGATTGTTGCCGTTTGGCATAAACGCGATATTTGGCCGATGGACAAAGACAGTAACTCTCTTAGGAACTGTCTTGCCATTTCCGGAGGCCGCTAATTGATAAGTGGTCGTTTGTGTGATCCTGACTTGACGAGAACCGTTTGGCTCAACCTCTCCAATGCCAGATATGTTCACTGCATCAGCATTCTTGGTTGTCCACGTAATTGTGCTGGACCCACCAATTTCAACGTTAGGAGGAGTGGCCCACAGTTCGGCTGTTGGGTTGGGGATTTGGGCCATCACTGTTATAGGTGGCGCTGGTGCTACCCCGCGTGCATTATATGCGGCAATCGCAAATGTCTCAGTTTGAACAAGATGCACGACACGAGAGCCGTTTGGCTCCACGCTTATGGATGGCGCATCTCCTTCTCTTAGCAAAACGCGGTCAGCGTTTGTTGTTTCCCAATGAATTGCGATGTCTTCTCCCGCAAATACTGGTGAACGATCAGTCCAGAATCTCACAGTAGGCAGCGGAAGCAAACTGATCTCCTTGGTAACAACCAGTGTTCCAGCATCGGTGGAAATGAACTTCAGCCACGCTTTACTAGCCGTGAGTGTGACGAATGTCTGCCCGTGGACAGTTATGGGAAATGAGAATTGAGAGGGCACGGGTTGGGCCAATACTCCAGTGGCCTGGAACTCCACATGGTCTGCACCTGCAAATGCCCAAGAAATCCTGACCTGCTGGCCCGGTACCGGGTGTTCTGGGTCGATATTTAATGGAGAGGCAAGCGACGGCTTCGCGGCAAAATAGAACAGACTTAATATCCCAGTTGCGATGAGGCTACCAATGACGCCAGTGAGAAGGGCGTTATTTACAATTCGCCACCCTCCTACGCGCTGGCCAGTACTTTCATGCTGGGTCATTTAAAACCCTCTGTTTCAAAAGTCCAGCGCAAAAAAGCCTGCTGGATCGCACAAGTTCCTCTGTGCCGTATCCCTATATTAGTCTAGTGACTCGAAAGGCGGAAAACGTTTCACAATTGTGCTGCGAATCAAAGGCACCCTGCCCTACACTCAGGGTGCGCCCCCAAAGGGACGACATCAGGGTACATCAGGGCCAGACTCCATCTTGTCATTTAGATTCAGATATTTGGCCGGCGCTAACAGAGTGTTAGGGTTCCTTGAGGAATGGCGAGCCCGGGGCCCAAATCTCTGCCCAATCGCGTACGCAAGTCTGCATCTCTGCTTCCAGTCCTCCAATCGTGAATCGCTCGCTCTGAACCTCCAAAGCAACGAGAATGCAGTTGTGTGCCGTCATGAGGGCATCGTCAGCCAATTTTGGCTGCGACTCTCGCTGAAAACTCAAGCGCCCATCCTTTTTCTCAAGCCGTTCAGTAATCGCACGGAACGTGCTGTGCGCGTGACGAAGCGGGATAAAGTAACCGGGAATGATGAGTGAACCGATGGCCCCGGTTTTCTTTGCCATCGCTGCGAAGTGTAGCTTGTTCCACGTATGGTTGACTCTTTTCACTCCGCAGTCGCATGCCTTGACCATGAACTGCTCTTTTACTTCGGCATGTCTGCGCTTCACATCGGCCACTGCCTCCGATGGCAATGCGCCCTCGCCAAACGTCTCCAAGATTGGTTGCATCAGCTTGAATTGTTGGATGGCGTCATAGTCTATGAATGAGCCGGTCTCATCAGGGTGGTCATGGAGATATCGCAGCGTAACCGTGTGCTCATACATGGCACGCAGCAGCTTCATCGCTGCCACCCCGTATCCATTCACCGCGACGAGGACAATTTCCATGAAGTCTTCAGCAATGAGTGTCCCGTAGAAGTACGCAAACTTCTCTATTGGAGTGTTCATCGTCTGCGTTCGGGTGAATGCCAAATCTATGGTGTGGGCAAGCCGGTGCAACCGCTCCCGCCACAGTGGGTGTCGACGGTCAAAGTCGGTCGCTGCATCCGCAAATCCGTAGACGGACAGAGCGGCATTTGCGTCGCTCCGATTTTCCATGAGTTGAATTATACCGCCTTAAACCCAAGAGATAGGCTTGACTACGGCTTCCATCCTGAGGCTTTAATGATCTGCAACAGGCGTCCGATTTCCGAGGATGCGATTGTCGTTTTCGTCTTGCCGTAAAGGTCGCTCAACATCTCTTGCAGCGTGAGAATTCTGATGGGGTTGTTGCCCAAGTTTTTCTTGAACGCCTCGTTTTGTTCCCAGATCACCTTCGAGCCGATGAGTTTGGTCACAGCAGTGACGTATGTGAATTGGGTTGTACCAGTTAGCCTCTCGACTTCTTCGAGGAGTGCATTTGCCCACTTCGGCTTCACAAGCTCCCTAAAGCTTTGCCAAGCAGGGCGTCCTTCCCTTTTCTTTTCCCTCTCGATTGCCTCAATCCTGTCTTTGGGGTCGAAGCCAATCTGCCAACTTTTGCAACTCACAACCCAAACTTTGTCAGCTGCATTACGTATCGGATGAAATCCGATAACATCCACGTCGCTTGCAACGCTGTCCGCAGTTTTGATGTAGTCAGGGTGTGTGTCGGATGGCCGGAATTTCACGTTATGTATCGTGAAAAAGCCATTGAATTTCAGATAATCATCAACGAGTTGCTCAAGAATATCTTCCTTCATCTCGTCGCCATCGTCTCCAGAATCATTGGGGTCCCTACTAAGGCTTCGAACTCACCGACCAATTGTACCCTTAAGATCACCCACACTGCTGTAGACGAAAAGGCATGCGCCAAACGTATCCACAAGGCGCCGCGGATTCAACCTTCCGGTTTTCCCGTTGCGACCTTCGCGTCCTTGACGGTGCATTGCTTTTCGAAACCGGGGGCAGCCGGGGCGTTTTCCCAATATTCACATCGCCGTTGCGGGGGCCATGTGCTCGAGGATAGCTTCACGGACATAGTAGGTCTTGGTACGCCCCGTGCGCCGGGCCAGTTTCTCCAGGCGTTTTTCGATGGACTGCGGAAGCCGGATTGGCCAGCATAACTACCTTTCTCCCCTGCTTCCCTAACCGGGGCTGCGGTATCCCTTTCTTGCATACAAGTATATTCACGGCTTGGATCCTGGGGGGCGCGAACGACACATCCGATTCCGAAATTCTTCACTTACGTAAAATTCCAGACCTCAATCCGCGTTCATCCGCGTAAATCCGCGGTAAGTCTTATCGGGTTATTCAGTGTTGATCAGCGCTTCCATCCGTCCCGCCTCGCGGGATCGGTGGTATGGTCCTCTCCACCCGGCAGGCCGGCGGGCTGCCATCCGGGTTCGCGCGCGCCACTGCGGAATTGATGGCTACCGCGCGCGACTGGCCTACGGCATCGAAGAGCCGCGCACGCAGCAGGTGATAACACTGTTGCCGTCCCTGGCCGCCCAGGGTAATGGTATGGCGGAAGCTGCCGTCAGTGGCCACCGGAATATTGCCTCCCTGCTGGTACCAACGGTCGGTGAAAACCTCAAGTTGCACAAACCAGCCGGAAGCAGCGCCGGTGGTTGTGCCTTCCGCCGTGGATTCCTCACCCCTGGCAACGACGATCGCATTGTTGGCCGGTGTAAGCAGCCTGATACTCACTGAGTTCTCAACCACCGGTGCAGCAGC
Organism: Saccharimonadales bacterium (SeqCode); assembly: GCA_035568495.1. Classification (GTDB taxonomy): domain Bacteria; phylum Acidobacteriota; class Terriglobia; order Terriglobales; family Acidobacteriaceae; genus Angelobacter. The sequence goes on from DATMNZ010000172.1 coordinate 48,443, forward strand.
CGGCCGGGCGTAGATTTCAATCTTTTGGCCCAGCGTCGGTTCCAGGGCCAGCATCTCCAATTGGTAGCCGCCTAGCAGAGGACGAATCGCGGCATCCATGCGGCGGGTCTCTTCTCCTATGCCGCCATCAAGGACAACATAGGTAAAGGCGCCATCGGCTACCGCTGACATGTAGGCATGCTCGCTGCGCAGGCCGCGATACTCAAAATACATCGGATCGACGATCTCACCCTGATGCAGAGGAGGATTGAAGTAATAGCGGAACACCGTATCATCGGCCAGCACACGGTCGTTGGGTTTGAGGCGGCCCTCGAAGTACGCCAGAATCGGATCCACGTTGGGCCAGAATACGAACTGGTTGATGTGGGCGGTCTTGCCCACCCAGGCTGCTCCCAGCGCCAGGGCCAGCACTCCACTGATGCCGGCCAGCATCATGGCGGTGTAGTTGGCGCTCCATAGCTTTTCCACCAGCAGCAGCAAGCCGGCGACGGCCAGCGGCGCCAGAAACAGCAGTTCGTAATTCACATGTTTCCAGTAATCGAAATCGGCGCGGGTCTTCCATTGCACCAGCAGCATGATGGCCACACCCGCCAGCATCATCGCAGCGGGCACACGCCACTTGGGAAGCACCAGGGCCGGAAGGGCAGCCACGGCCAGGATGTAGAAATCCACACGGCCACGCACGTAGATGTTCCAGGCCTCGCCCGCCGGGGCCTGCAGTGAGCGGTATGCTGCGCCGTATTGCAGCAGGTGGAGCAGATCATGAAAGTGCAGAGCGCCGTAAGCCGCGCAGGCTGCAAATAGGGGCGCGCTGAAAAACAGCATCGGCCGCCGGCCTTTCCACAAGGCCGCGATCACCAGTAAAGGGAAGTAGACCGCAACCAGGTATTTGCACAGGAAGGCGGCAAAGAAGCAGAGTGCGGCCAGGGCCCAGCCCCGCTTGCGGTCCTCACGCCAGGCGACGGCGAAGGCCCACAACCCCAAGGCAAAAAAACAGATGGAACCTGAGTCGCGGGTCGCGATCCTTGAGACCAGCACCGCCGGGGCAATCATGGCCATGACCGCGGCGGCCCCCAGCCCTATGGCCTTGGAGAAGACACGGCTGGCGAATCCCCAGGTTGCGGCCACGGTAATCACACCCAGAAGGGCCGCCATCTCGCGCAGCATGAACAGGCCGCCGAGCCAGTCGGCAGCCGCCGCCATGGCCGGCCACAGATACCAGCCAAAGCTCCATTGCAGCGGCGAGGAGAGCGGCGCCTCAAAATGACGCCCAAGAAACATGCGGCCATAGGCGACATAGATCGATTCATCCATGTAGGCCGTGGAGTAGAGAGGTTGTAGCATGCGCAGCCATCCGGCAGCCACCAGCACAAACAGCAATGCAAAAGTCCGCTCCATCCGGAACTGGTCCCGCTGGCCCGGGTGGGCCGGAGCAGCGGCCTGGCGGGACCCGGTGCGCCGGGGAACCCGCGTCGAAGCCGGATCAGTGCTTAAAAATAATGACGCCATGAGAACCTAAACAGATTGCGCTGAAAAGCGTTGTAAACGTTCAGGTACTCATAGCCAAAACGCAATTCCTCGGTGGCGGCCGCCCTCCAGTAAACATTGGTCTGAAAGCTGGCGCCCAACTGGGTACTGGTGAATTTGCGATTGCTCGGTCCGGTTTCTACGTTCTGCACGCCCGCTGTCCCCGATGCGTTCCATTGCAACTTGTCGCTAAACCGGTGGGCAGCGCTGATGATCGCCTGATTCAACAGAAACCGTGTCGGACTGAAATAGCCGCCGGTAACACTCGACAACGTCTGGCCTGCCTGATGATCGGCGTCATGGTCAAAGCTGGTGTAATCCACGCCATACGCCACGCGTAGGTACGGACCCTGACTCCGCAAGGCCTTGCCCACTTGGCCCTGCAGGGAGTAGCGCCGGTTCGAATCCAGCGCTCGTCCGGTATAGACGCCATCGGTGTAGCCCAGCGAAAGATCATATTTGTGGGCCGCATTCTCATAGCTGAAACCCACGCTGCCCAGGTTGGAGCGTACCTGGCCAAAGAGTACTCCTCCGGCGGAATCGCCCCGGGTCGAAAGCAGAGACTCCTGGACCGGCTCCCGGTCGAAGGCCAGCTTGACCGCAGTGGATGAGGAGGGCTTGTAGCGGACTCCCGCGCCGCCTTCCAGGTTGACGGGCACGTTGTTGAAGACCTCGGCCCCGATCTGGAAGTGCGTGGTCAGATTGTCGTTCATTTCCGTATCCAGGTTCGTGCCGAAGTAACTGGAATTGAAGCGGCGTTCCCGCGCGTCCCAGAGCGTGGGCTGGTAGACAAAAGTCGCGCGATTGGCCGGCCCGAGCTGGGTGGAAATCGCTGTGTCGAAGCGGTAGAAATCCAGTTCTCCGCGCTCCGCCCGCGTCGAGAACCCGGTTTCAATATAGGTCCCGGCGCCCCGGCGGATTTCCTGCCGCGCCTGATCGAACTCCGGGCCCGGCGTGCCGTCAATGGACCTGATGGCTCCACGCGCCTCGGCGTACTTTTTCAGTCCAATGTCGGCGCGCGCCAGCGTGAGGGCCACTGCGGCGCTCGAAGGTTCCGCCTCCCGCGCTTGCTGCGCCAATACACGCGCCTCCTTGTAGCGGCCTTTCCAGTTGAGAATCTCAGCGGCGCCCTGTAGCGCGGCGGTATTGCCCGGATCTTTGGCCAGCACGTGCTGGTAGATGGCCAGAGATTCCTGCGAACGGCCTTGCCACGCCAGCAACTGTGCTTTGCCGGTCAGCGCCCGAGGCTCTTCCGGGTACCGTTCAAGGACACGCTCATATTGCGCCAGCGCCTCCGAACGTGTCTCCCGGCTCCAGGAGAGCACCTCCGCGGAGGCCATCAGCAGCTCTTTATTTTGGGGGTCGCGCTGCAACCCTTCGGCAAACAACTGCAGCGCCCGAGGGCGGGTGGAAGTCGCCCAGCTTAGCATCTGGGCCAGCTTGACCCGGGCCACAGCCTGCTCCGGATGCGTCTCGACCACCGCTTGCAATTGACGGACGGCCTCATCGCGGTCCGCGGGCTTCCAGCTCAGAACATCGCCGTAGGCCGTGCAATACTCCGGATTATGCCCGCTTTCGCCGCAGGCGCGATGCAGCAAGTCCAGCGCCTGTGCGCGCTTTCCCGCCTGCCAGCTCAGGATGCGCCCTAGCTGGTACATTGACGGAGCATTGTGGGGCTGCACCACCACCAGCCGTTCGAGAAATGGAGTGGCTTCCCGCCACTCGCCCTTGGCTTGCAATAGATCGGAAATCGAACCCAGAGCAACGGCATTCTCCGGTTCACGCTGCAGCAGGGCGCGGTACATCTCAATCGCCTCAGCGCTATGGCCTGCATCCGCCGCAGCGCCCGCCTGGTCAAGCGTAGGAACGCCTGGTGCCCCGGTTTGGGCAGTTGCGCCGGTCGTCAGAAGACAGAGAAAAATAGTTGTCACAACGCTTTTCATGAGGCCACCTCCTCCGTCTGGCTGGAGTGAGTGAGTTTGAGCACCTGCCCTTCCTGGGGTGCAATGTGCCAGAAGAGATATTTGGTAATCGCATCCTGATCGAGCGGGTTGATGCGCTGGAACTGAAATCCGGTCGCGATCCTGGAATGGCCGTTGGAACCATACTTTTGGTTGCGCACCGATATGCCCTCGGCCTGCACCAGGCACCCAGGAAGCTGCATCTCCATCTGCACCACAGTTCCGGGTTCAATTCCGCTTTCCAGGGTCATGGAAACGCCCGAGCGGTTGAGGTTACGCGCAAACTGCTCGTGGGTAACTATGTTGCCTTGGCGGTCAGCATAGGTAACGCGCATGCGGACTTCCAGGCGCGCCGGGAAGCGATAGCTTTGCCTCATCTCCTTGCGCGTGAGCGACCGCGCCACGACCGTGGAGATCATACCGATGAACACCACCGCCCACACCAGATTCACAGCCAGTGCCCAGAAGAAGTATCCCCAGAGCGGCACTTGCCCGATGCGGATAGCGCCCGCAACCACCGACATGGCCAGAGACGCCAATACAACAAGGGGCAGCAGGACTTCGGAAACCCGGGCGGCGGATGCACGGGCCTTCGGAGTCACCGAGAATGGGCTGTTGCGCTGGAAGATACCTGAGATGGTCCTCATCAGCACATGCATCTTCAGCAGATTGAAACGCTCCCCCAGCCAGAAATTGCGGAGACCGCCCTGCAGAATCACCGAGCACGCCAGGTTCAGCAGGAAATAGGGCAGGAAGTTGCTCGCATACGAGAGCGGGTCGGTCACCATGACAAACACGCCAAAGAAAAGCGAGATGATGGGGGTGAGCACCATGAACAGCTTTTGGTAGCTCATCCAGTAAAAATAGAGGGAGCTGAAGTAGCAGAGCCTCTGCATAGCAGACAGTCCTCGGCTGAACAGAGGGTTCTCGGTCCGCATCACCTGCATGTTGCCATGGCCCCAGCGCTGCCATTGCGTGGCGAATCCCGTGAATGTCTGGGGCGCGAGCCCGCGCGCCAACGTGCGGTTGACATAGAGCACCCGCCAGCCCTGCTTCTGCAGCCGCATGCTGGTGTGCATGTCTTCGGTGATGCTTTCGGTCGGGAAGCCGCCGATACCTTCCAGGGCCTTGCGGCGCAGCATGCCCGGGCTGCCGCAATAGAAGGCCGCGTTGTGGCGGTCCTTTCCGGGCTGAATGATGCTGAAGAACAATTCCTGCTGCTGCCATCCAATACGGCTGGCCCAGTCTACTTCGTGCTGGAAGGAATCGAGATTGTAGAAATCCTGTGCTCCCTGGACGATGGCAACCTGCTCATCGGCGAAGAAGCCGATCATTTCGTCAATCAACTCCGGCAAGGCCACATGATCGGCATCGAGCGTCACCAGAAACTCTCCGCTGGTGTGCTGCAGCGCGTGGTTCAGGTTCCCGGCCTTGGCGTGGTCGCGTTCCTCCCGCGTGATGTAACCGCAACCGAATTCCTCCGCCAGTTGCCGCACCGCGGGGCGGTTTCCGTCGTCCAGCAAGAACGTCTGGTGCGGATAACGTATATTCACCGCACACAGGACCGTTTCCCGCAGAAGCTCTACCGGCTCATTGTAAGTAGGAATCAGAACATCGACCGTCCGTTCCACCAGAGGACGGGGGCGCGCATAGACCGTTGGGTTCCAGGTCACAAAATAGAAGAGAGCGCTTTCGATGAAGCTCAGGGCCTCCACTGCCAGAAAGGACCAGAAAAAGGCGCGCGCCGCTGGGTTCATGGTGTGCAGAGCACGCCACCAGAAATAGCGCACCGTAAAGACCGTGGCCAGCACCACCAGAACGCGGGTAATCGCCAGCTTAAACTGCCGGCTGGGCGAAAGCTTTTCCATCGGCTTTGCAACATATCCTTGAGGCATCTCGGCCCCGCGGGCGCCGCTGGATACAACTGGCCCGGTTGAGGAATCAATCGTGGGTTTCATGTCTCGGCATCCTTCTGCCCCCTGTTTCTGTTCCTAATGATTAAGGCGTAAATTTCGCGGAGAAAGAACCATGAATTTGAAAGAATCCGGATTCCATTGCCAAACTTCTCCTGGGGACGCATCTTTACCCGCTCCAACCCGATCAACTTGATAGGTTCCAAAACGAGGATGGGGTGTCCACTCTTCTCTTGGGAACGTCAACCTTTATTTCTATTTCGGCTTCTCTCGGAAAGAACTGAGGTGTTAGCTCCAAATATTACACTGGTACATGTCCAATGCGGCGATAATTATCAATTAATTACTGTACTATTTCTAATAATTATATTGTCCTAATGCAACTTAAGTTTGACTGGCAATGTCCCTGGGGAACCAATTGAATATATCTAAGTAATTGATTCAAAATGGCTTATATGGAAACAAAAGCGGACGGCCGGAATAGCGAACCGCTGCGCCACCCAAGTTGCGTCAGTTTTGTTGCAGCACGGGCGCCACGGATCGTTGCTCACCGGTGCTGTGACCGATTGAATTGGTAATGCCGCCCAAAAAAGTAGGCTGGCATTTCCGATGTCCCGATCTACCAGAATTATTCTTCGCCCCGTCACCGCACCATTCACTGCTTACCGGTGGGTCTGTGTAAGGGCTTGGATGCCGCCGGCGAACTCACTTTCGTCACACAGCGGTTGACCAGCTTCCATGAGTCACCTGATTTCTTCCACAGGTCCACCACAAAAAACTCTCCGCTGTCCGGCTTTCCCTTGTAGGTGGCCTGCAGTGACCGGTCGAATACCACCATGGCGGAGTCTCCGAGGTCCGTGGCCCAGAACTGGCGCACCACGAAAGATTTGAGGCTGTAGTCCTTCCCCATTACCTGCTCCATCCATTCATCGCCGGCCAGCGGATCGGCGTTGGGCATGGAGATCGTGAAATCATCGGAAACCAACACTTCTAACGCTGCTTGGTCCTTTTTCTGGATGGCCTGCAGCAGTTGCTTCTCCAAGGCGCTGAATTGTGCGACCTGTCTGGTTGCAGTAATGATGCGAGGGTTGAGCGGCGGCTTGACCGGTTCTTGACTCGGGGCCAGCGGTCCGAGAAACGCCAAAGCGGCAATCATGCGGGCAACATACTGGGTATGCATAGAGTAGGTATTCTCCTGTATGAAATCGATCTCGATTCTAACCAGAAAAAGGCCGCCCGCAAGAGCAGACGGCCTCGCAAGACAAAGTACAGGTCTACAGGTGCTGGGCGCAGGCGCCGCCGCCGGAATTGCGCCAGTTCTGTTGCAACATATAGTCGTGGTTACCAAAGGTCTGGTTGAACTTCGCCTTGGCCGAGGTACCGGCTGCGGTGCAAAGACCGTTGGAGTTACAAGTGCTTGTGGCCCCGAAGTTGAAGTTGCACTTGTCGCCGTTTTCTTGGCCGTTGGAATCAAACCAAGCGTTCAAATCGGGATCGGAGATGGTCTCTTCGAGCTCATGCGAGATCACGTTGGCCATGCCGTCGATGCCGCCCTGGCCTGTGGCCGCGCTGTTGGGGCCGGTCGTCTGGATCTCGCAGCCACTGGGGCAGCGGTCCACGTTACCCACGAACGAGTACTTGATGTCGGACCCGCTGAGCGTAGCATGCGTATGGAACCCGCAATACTGCGTGCAGAAGCCCGAGGTTTCGTTAATGTTCGAAGAAGTGAGCACGAAATACACGCCGTTGGGATCGTTGGGCAGGGCCCGGCTGGAGATCGCGTTGCCGACCGTAGAGCGCAAGCTGGTGTCGGTCAGGTTGGTTGTGGAACTGACAATCGTGCTCCCGCCAAAGCTCACATTTCCGCTTACGTTGCCGGTAGTATCGCCGTAGGTGGAATTCACCTTCTCAATCGCGGAGTTGCCGATGGTGGCAAAGAAATGTTCGATGGCGGTGCGGGTGGCGGCCGTGTTGGAGCCTGTGCCGTTCCAGTTGCCGTACCAGATGACGTAGACCGGCACCGGATTGCCCTTCATGACCGGGCCGCCGTTGTAATTGATGCCGTTGCCGGTGACTACCGCGAAACTGCCGGGGGCAGCAGGTCGAACACTATGACCTTCACCGGTGGGCTCCATGTTTTGTGCGCCATTTCCGGCAAGTGGTTTTTGCGCGACCGTGAAATTCACAGCCAGGATGACAAACAGGAAAACCAAGACCAGCTTGGTTTTCCCAAAAAATATTTCCATTGTTAAACCTCAAGCATTTGTGATTTTTGCTCACACCTGTTACCAAAGAGGAACAGAGAAAGCCGCATGAAACAAAAAATGATTTAAAAATAAGCTTCTGTTTGTGGGGAGCCGGATATTGGTTTTTTTGAACGGGGAAAAGGCCGCCCGCAAACGCAAGCGGCCTTCGAACCCTTGCAGGATAAAGATCTGGTTACAGATGCTGAACGCAAGCGCCGCCGTTTTTGTTTTCCCAATTCTGCTGGATCATGAAGGGGTGGCCGCCGATGGTCTGGTTGAATTTCGCGCCGGCGCTCACGCCCGCGGAAGTGCAGCCGTTGGCGCTAGTGCAAGTCGTGGTGGCGCCAAAGTTGAAATTGCACTTGTCGCCATTTTCCTGGCCGCTTGAGTCAAACCAGGCGTTCAGGTCGGGGTCGGAAATCGCTTCCTCGGTTTCATGAGAGATCACGTTGGCCATGCCGTCTGCGCCGCCTACGTTGACGGCAGGGCTGTTCGGGCCGGTGGCCTGAATTTCGCAGCCCGAGGGGCAACGATCTGAGTTGCCGACGAAGGACCATTTGATGTCGGTGCCGTTGAGAGTTTGATGAGTATGGAAACCGCAGAACTGTGTGCAGAATCCCTGCTCGCTGACATCCGACGAAGTGAGCACCAGATACACGCCGTTGGCATCCGTGGGCAGCCCATTGCTGAACGACCGGGTCACAATCGAAGAGAGTCTGCTATTGCTCAGTTTGGTGCCCTGAGAGCCGGTGTCAAATATTTGTCCAGCCAAAGTCAGATTGCCGCTCACGTTGCCGGCGTTGTCTCCGTAAGTGGAGTTGATCAGCTCGTAGGGTGAGTTGCCCAGATTGTTGAGGTAGGTGCCGATCAGATTGACGGTCGTCTGGGTGTTAGATCCGGTGGAATTCCAGTTGCCGTACCAGATCACATAGATGGGAACTGGGTTGCCTTTCAGCACCGGGCCGCCGTTGTAATTGATTCCGTTGCCGGTAACGACTGCATTGCCGCCGGGAGCGGCAGGCCGAACACCATGGTCGAAGCCGGTGGGCTCCATCGGCTGCCCTGCGTTAAGTGGTTTCTGCGCGACCATGAAATTCACGGCCAGGATGACAAACAGTAGACCCAGGGCGAGCCTGGTCTTTCCAAAAGACATTTCCATGTGTTTAACCCTCAAACATTTTTGATTTTTCTCACATCTGTTATAGGCACAAGGTCTTGAGGTGTCCAAACATTTCTAGCGTCTGAGCCACCCGGGAATGGCAATTTTTTTCAAATCAGGAAATAATTCCTGCTTTGAGATGAAAGCCTCCCTGCCAAGGTGCGCTATATCTTTAGATAATCATCCGCATAAAAATCGCCGGCAGAATCCTTCAACCTTGCGGCTTGCTTCGAGGTCGTTGCCAAAGCCAACAGCGAAAGATGATTTGAATTCCACGCGCCAACTTCCAATACTTCGCCCCGCAATATACGCGAAGCCCGGCTGCAGAGTGACATCGCTTGTCCAAAGTTTCCGGCTTCCGAAACTTCGGTAACTTCGATCATGTTCTTAAGGTAAGAACGAATCATGAGTGGGATGTTGAATCGCAGTCGCAAGATTTGACAATCCTAATTTTGTATGGAGAAATTGGCCTCAAGGCATAAAGCACCTCCTAATTAAGGGCTAATTCTGACTTTTAGCATTGGTACGATTGATAATTGATGGGAGTTTTCCAGCATTCCGGCGCAAAGCATCATTCGATGTCGAAGTTCTGGAGTGTAATAAGCCAAAATCTGTCCTGACAGCAACGTTTTGTTGTCCGAATTTCTTGATCCACCCCAAAAAAATCAGATGGAGGGCTTGCTTTGCAAAGATACTTCAGGTTTAATGGGAATAACTTTTTCGCCGATTCTCTTTAAATATGGCAGGTATGATTCTTCCGGATCAGTGCTATATGTGGCGAACCCCGGCGAAACCGTCCCAGGCTTTTCTTCATTTTTTAAATGCGGATGGTGTTTTATGGAGTTAACCCTCAAAACTGAAAAACTGATGGATCGCATCGGCTGGAGACTGCTTCACGAGCTCCAGGTCAATGGCCGTCTCTCGTATGCAGAACTTGGGCGCCGCGTCGGCCTTACTACTCCGGCGGTAGTGGAACGCGTCAAACGGATGGAAGAAGCCGGCATCATTCTCGGCTACCACGCCGATGTCGACCCCACCAAAGTCGGGCTTCCGATTACGGCGTTCATACGCATCTCGGTGGTCGGCGATGTCTTCGCCAAAATCACCACGGTGGTGGGCAACTCGCCGGAAGTGGTGGAGTGCCACCGCGGCACCGGCGCCGATTCGTTCATCATGAAGGTACACGTCCACTCGGTGGAGCATCTGGAATCGCTCATCGACCGGCTGACCCCCTACGGGACCACATCGACTTCCATCGTGCTCTCCTCGCCCGTTGACCAGCGCGAGATCCGCCAGTTGGAAGAGATGCGTCCGGCAGTCGCTCTGGTGTCGAACCACAAATAACCGCGCACACAGCCTGTAATCTTTGCCGGAGTGTGGGGTCTGGCGGCGCGCGGCACGGGTGTGCCGCGAGAGGGTCACTTCAGCTTGGCCCGCTCATATTGCGCTGGCCAGTGAACGTCATGGCCTAGGACGCGTGCCGCCCGCAACGGCCAGTAAGGATCACGCAGTAGCTCCCGCGCCAGCATCACCGCATCCGCATTTCCGCTGCGAATGATTTGGTCCGCCTGTTCCGGGCTGGTGATCATGCCGACCGCTACGGTGGCAATCTGTGCTTGCTCCCGCACCTGCTGGGCAAAGCCCGTCTGGAAGCCTGGACCAACCGGAATCCGCACCCCGGGAACGGCCCCGCCGGAAGAGCAATCGATGGCGTCCACTCCGAGCGGTTTCAGTATCCTGGCCAGGGCCACGGTCTCTTCAAGGGTCCAGCCGCCTTCGGCCCAGTCGGTTGCGGAGATTCTCACAAACAGAGGCAGCCTTTCCGGCCACACCCGGCGCACCGCGGTCACCGTTTCGCGCACCATCCGCGTACGATTGTCGAAACTGCCGCCGTATTCATCCGTTCTCCGGTTGCTGAGCGGTGAAAGAAATGAATGCAGCAGGTATCCATGGGCGGCGTGCAGCTCAATGACTTTGGCCCTGCATTCCAGCGCCCTTTTGGCCGCCGCCGCGAATGCCTGAAGAATGCTTCCGATTTCCGCGGCCGTCAATGCCTTGGGAACCTGTGATGTCGGCGCAAATGGAAGCGCGCTGGGCGCATAGATCGGGGTCCAGCCGCCATCGGCCGGCGCCACCGGATGTCCGCCTTTCCAGGGCTCGGCTGTGCTTGCCTTGCGTCCGGCGTGGCCAAGCTGTATGCCGGTCACTGTGCCCTGCTGCTCCAAAAAATTGAAGATCCGGCGCAGCGGTTCCACCTGGTCGTCGTTCCACAACCCATGGTCGGCGGCGCTGATGCGTCCATCGGGCGTTACCCCCGTGGCTTCCACCATGACCAGCGCCGCCCCGCCCACCGCCCGGCCGCCCAAATGCACCAGATGCCAGTCATTCGCCAGTCCGTCTTTGCATGAATACTGGCACATGGGAGAAACCATGATGCGGTTACGGAAGCTGATCTCCCTCAGTTGAAAAGGTTCAAATAAATGGGCCATAAGAGAAAATCATTGTAATGGCCGGCGCGGAGGTTTAGCATCCGGCTTGGTTCATTCGCCTCAACGATTTTGGTTTTTCTGCGTATTATTACTTTCTCCTGGTTTCGTCTTTTTTTAAACATGCCGCCAGTTTTGGCTTCTCTGCGCCCCCTGCCATTCAGTCTTTTGATTTTCCTTTGCGTCCTTCGCGTACTTTGCGGTGAAATCGTTTTTTGGCTGCGTCTACGTCGCGCCATGCCTTCGTGGCGCGGTGCGTGTTCCTCGGTCGCGGGGCGCCATTGTGCTATGGGTCTGGATTGCGGTTGCACCCTTGGGTCGCCACTGCGGTTTTTCCGGTTGAATTTCATGCGGAAATAAGACAAAGTAGATACATGCCAGCGCCCCCCAAAAAGGTATATCGCGATGATTGGGATACCGGTTCCCATGAAGCCTACGAGGAAAAACCTCTGTATCAGCCCCGGGTCAAAGCCAAGAGCGGCGCCGTCAGCGGACTACTCCGCTCCTTGGGCGGTCTGCTGATCGTCGGCGGAATCTTTTGGGGAACGTACATCCTGAGTTCCGGCGGGGACATGGCTGCCTTGACCAAGGCCCCCGGCCCCGTGCATGTCTGCATCGCCGGCGTTGTGCTCTCGGTGCTGGCGAAATTCCTCGAGTAGGCGTTCAGCCCATTGCCTAAGCAGTCCGTCTGGCAGCCTTCCCTCCCGCATTTCTTGAACGCGTTCATTATTTCCTTGACATCCTTTACGGGGGCGCGCTATTCTCTTGTTGAACGTGTTCAACATATCATTCCGGAGGCCCTTATGCACATTGTTGTCAGCTATCTGGTCTATTTGGCGATCAGCATCAATCTCACCATCTGGGTGGCCCGTACCCTGCACAAACGCGGCGCCATCTTTCTCGTGGACGCCTTCCAGGGCAATGCCGAACTGGCGGCCTCGGTCAACCATCTGCTGGTCGTGGGCTTTTATCTCATCAACATCGGCTTTGTGGCCCTGGCGTTAAAAAGCGACGCGGCCATCAATACCGCCCGCGGCGCCATCGAGATGCTCAGCGACAAGCTCGGCTGGGTGTTGCTGATTCTCGGAATGATGCATTTCTTCAACCTGTTGATCTTCTCGCGCATCCGTCATCGCGGCATGTCGCCCGACCGGCCACCGGTTGCCCCGGACGCGGTACTGCGGGTCGCGCCGCCCTATCCACAGGTTTCGTGAGGACCGCCATGGACCGTCTCTACCTTCTCTACGACGAACGCTGCGAACTTTGCCGCCGGCTGAAGAACTGGGTGCTCCGCCAAGACGCATGGCTGGAGCTCAAAGTACTTCCGGCCGGCTCCGAAGCGGCACAACGGTTATTCCCCGGACTGCAACAGATCGCCACCGGAGACGACCTGGTGGTCATCGGCGATGACGGCGAAGTCTATCTGAACAACCATGCCTGGATCATGTGCCTGTACGCTCTGCGCGAGTACCGCGACTGGGCCCGGCGTCTGTCTCATCCGCTGCTCTTGCCGCTGGCCCGCCAGGCGTTCGATACTCTATCGAAGAACCGCCAGGGGATTTCGCAATGGCTCGCAGGCGACCCGCAGCGCATCGCCGATCGGCTCAGCCGCGTGACCCTTGAGCCGTGCTCCATACCAAAGGGAACTCTTTCGGACTACTTACGATGACAGCCACAACCAAGACCCGCAGCACCATAACTCGCAACACCATAACTCGCAGCACCGTAACCGGCAGCGCCCCGGCCCGCAACACTGCCCGCGCCGAAGATACCCGGCGGCGCATCTACGAATCGGCCTTGGAACTTTTCCGCGAAAAGGGCTTCGAACAGACCACCATGCGCGACATTGCCTCGAAGACCGGTGTCGCGCTGGGTGGCGCGTACTATTACTTCGCTTCCAAGGAAGCCATCGTGCTCGCCTTCTACGAAGACCTGCAGGAGAGCACCCACGAAGCCATCCTCGAGGCCCTGCAAGGCCACAAGAAGCTCAAGGACCGTCTGCGCTGTGTGCTACAGAAACGCTTTGAGCTGCTGGAGCCCAACCGCAAGTTCTGTGACGCGCTCTTCCGCCACGCCCCGGACGCCCAGGACCCGCTTTCGCCCTTCAGTGAAGCCACTCGCACGATCCGCGACCGCTCCATCGAACATCTGCGCGTAGCCGCCGAAGGGGGAGACATTAAGGTCCCCGCCGACCTTGCTCCCAGGCTGCCGCACCTACTCTGGCTGTACCAGTTGGCGTTGATTCTCTTCTGGCTCTACGATCGTTCACCCCGCCAGGAACGCACCCAGCAACTCATGGAAAAAAGCCTGGGCTTCCTGGTAAACCTGCTGCGCATCTCGGCCCTGCCCCTGATGAAACCTCTGCGCAGAAATGTGCTGGAGCTGCTGGAAACGGTCGCAAGTGCTTAGCACTCAGCACTTAGCACTCAGCATTCAACATCAGCCAAACAACGTCTTCAGCGAATGATCGAAGCCGCTGAAACCACGGTGAAACACAAGGGGAAACGAAATGTTACGGGGCTGAATGCTAAGTGCTAAGTGCTAAGTGCTAAGTGCTAAGTGCTAAGTGCTAAGTGCTAAGTGCTAAGTGCTAAGTGCTAAGTGCTATCTGTTCTGCCGATTATACCGCACCGAGAACCACACCAGGGTCGCCACCAGTCCACACCACGAAATAATCCGTACTGTATTGCCGATTTGAATTGCATGGGGCAGCACTCCCAGGCTGTTGAAGATGCGTACCCAGTCGTGCTGGGCTTCATCGGCGGGAGCGCCTACGGTCACCAGCGGAAGTTCACGCCGCAAGGCATCAATCATGTAGGTCGCCACTCCGGTAAGGCTGTGGAAGAACGCCACGGCGCAGAAGACCGTTCCAGGCAGTTCACGCCGCACGGTGAACGTCACCGCCAGCAGGGCCGGCGCCAGCAATTGCAGGATAGTGCCACCCCACAATTCAGGCGTTTCTCCCAACCAACTGAAGAGTAGGTGCCCGGCTTCATGGGTCACCAGATGAACGTTGTCGAGCAGCGTGAGTCCGGAAAAATGCGCGGCCAGATAGAGCAGCAGCAGGGCATAGAAGGCCATCCAGGCGATGAACTGCCAGCGGGCCACCGGCTGCCATTCTATGACGGGAAGTTGCATGGGTTGCTGGTGAATATCATATTCCTCCTCAAGCGTCCGCACGAGAACAGCATTATTTTCGGCCCAAGCCCAAAATTCTATGGCGGTGGGCTGCCGGCGATGCCATTGCAGAATTACCAATTTATATGTCCAAGATGCAATCTGCCGATTAGCGTATTAGCGTAGTGTGGAGCGCCCCGGCAGACAAGAGGGAGAATCTAACCTTTGATCGCGAGTGCATGCGGCCGCATTGTGGATGGCGAGGCAGACTTCCCGCTTCTGCCGGTTACCCCATCTAATGCCTGACACCCGTCATGCATAAAAGTTTGCCTGCATCCCCTCTTCTTGTGCCGTTTGATAATCGGCGAAGGACACACTGGTTCTCGGTCATCGGCGGATACGCTAACCGAGATAATATCATCCGATGCCCTGTTCGCGCGTTCTCTGCGCGAACAGGACCTGGAGCATCACTTTCCTTTTACTTCCAACTGCACCGGCCGCGCCACCGACTGCACCTCGGGATCGTAGTACTCATAGACCCGCGACTTGAACGTCCGCGCCCGGATGGGATACTTGGCCCGCAAGCGGAAGCTCAGTTTCACCGTATCGTGCGCGGCGAACGAATCGAAGTACAGGATCGCCTGGGTGGCCGTCTGGCTGAATTTCTCCAGGCGTCCGCTCTTCAGGCCGGCGCTCTTTTCCTGGTAGGTTTGCAGGTCTTCGCTCAACAGATCGAAGCCCGGAGGAATACCCAGGTCCACCATCACCATGTTTGCCGATTTAGTCAGGTTGTTGCGGAGGGTTGCGGTGGCCGTAACCACATCATCCTGCGCCAGCCGTATGCGGTCGTAGGCAACATCGATCGACAGGGGTTCGTTTTCCGGCTTCTGGTCCCAGGGAACGAAGTAACGCCCCACCACCTGGTAGGCCAGTCCGCCTTTTCCGTCAAAGCGGACTTCCACGGTATTCGGGCCTTTGGAATCGACGCCGCTGAAGACGAACTGATGCAGCAGGTCGTTGTTCTCAGGCGTGAGGACGAGCTTCTCCATGGTCTTGCCGTTGATCAACACTTCCACAGTGCCCCGCACATCGCCTGATCCCTTTTCTGTGGCCAGCAGCAGGGCGCGCAGCGCCATGATGGTCGCCTGCGTGGTTCCCCATGTTCCGGAGGCGTCCTTCTTCGACGCGATGTAGATCATGGCCTTGCGCGCCGTGCCCGAGGCTTGTCCCCATTTCAGCAGGGCCTGCACTGCCAGACCCGTGGTCTCGATGCTCGCGCTCGTGCCGGTGGCATAGACGCTGGTCTCATCGGCGCTCCACCACGCCTGCTCGTCTTTCTCTGTACGCGCATCGAGCAGCATCTGCACCGCCCGCCGCGCAAACTCACGCTCCTTGGGATAATCGACCGCGAAGTTGGCCAGCACTGCCAGGGTGTAGGCATCGGGCTTCGATTTATCGCCCATGTGGCTCTCAATGAATTGTTTGGCTTTCTCCACCGCCGGCCCGTGGTAGCCGGTATTTTCGAGCGACCACGCGATGTAGGCGGTAATGCGCAGCACGTCGGTGTTGTAACGGTTGGTCGCGCCTTCGTTAATGAAGGAAGTATCCGGCTTCCAGCTTCCCTCGGATTGCTGCTGACCGGCAAGCCACTGCTGCGTCCGCTCGATAAGCTTGGGGTCCACATCGTAGACCTTCGCCATGTCGTAGAACTCCATCAGGCCGTACGAAGTCAGTATCTTGTTGGCCGGTGGATTTCCAAACCATGAAAAGCCGCCGCCGGGAACTTCAAACGTGAGTAGCCGCTGGTATCCGTTGGCGATGTAACCTTCCGCCTTCGCGTGGACTTCCGGCGTGAGCTTCTTCGTCCGCTTCATGTAATCGAGCGCCAGTACGTTGGGATATGTGCTCGAAGAGGTCTGCTCGAAACAGCCGCCCGGCATGCGCAGGATGCTATCCATGCCTTCGATCACCTGGCTCAACGGCCCAGGATATAGGCGGACGAAAATCTTGCTGGCGTCGGGTATCGCTGCTGCCGGAAGGGTCACCTCATGCCGCACTTCTGTCTCCAGGCGGCCGTTGAACACCACATTCAGTTCTCGCCCATTGGGAATGACTTCGATTTCCCTAACTACGACATCGGCGCGGCCTGCCCCGCCCTTCATGGCCGCGGAGAGCGTCAGCTTGAACCGTCCGATGCGCCGGGCTTCGAGCGTAAATTGTGCCCCGCCTACCTTGCCGGATTCCGACACTACGCTCTTCTCTCCGGTATCATCGACCAGGGCAAACCAGTTGTCGGGCTGCAGTTGCAGCTTCACGTCGCCCTGGCTGCCGGAATAGTTGTACACGGCCACCGGAATCGACACGCGGTCACCTTGAGTCAGAGTGACCGGCAGGTCAAGGTCAACAAAGAAATCCTGGAAGACCTTGAGGCTCGACGTGCCGCTGCCCAGCGCTCCATGGGTCGTGGAAGCCACCATCGCCATGCGCCATGTGGTGATGGAATCGGCCATGGGAATGGTGATGCTGGCGCGGCCTTCCCCATCGGTGATGATCTCAGGATTGATATAGAGCGCTTCAGGAAAATAGGAGCGCACCCGCGGGGTCGAGGAACCGGACTCCTTCTTGGCATTGGTGGCGGTGTTGGTGATGGGCTGGGCCGCCGCTTCGACCGCCACGATCTGGCTCATCACCATGGCGGGCGCGGCCATTGGGCGGTCTTTGAGCGCAAAGTCATTTCCCCCAGCGCCGTTCAAGGCAATGCCATGCTCTTCCCGGAGCGCGCCTCCTGCCATTCCGGCTCTCCCCACCATGCGGTTCTCAAGAAGATCGCTGACGGCAACGTCGTCAACCTCCATCTCTTTCACCGAAACGGCGAGCACCGCCCGGTCGCGAGGCTCGAGCTTGATCTTCCTGGAGACCGTTTCATTGCCGTTCGAGACTGCGGCATCATATTCACCAGCTTCGAGTCCCGCCAGACTGAATCTTCCGTCAGCGCCGCTGCGCGCAATCCGGATGTTTCCCGTGGAAACATTGCGGACCCTGACCACCGCGCCTTCCAGGGCCTTGCCGCTCTGGTCGGCGGTAATGCCGGTAATGGCCGCGCGTCCGTTGAACGGACCACGGTCATGTTCGATATTGACGGTCATCGTGGTCGCTCCGGTACCAGGCTGCGCCACGACCTTCCGTATACGGACTTCCAAGTAGGTCACCAGATCGTCGCCGGTGTTGAGCTGTTTATCGGGCCCAGCGCTGTGTACCATGTAGTACCTCGAATCCCAGCGGATGGGTTCAAGCTGCAGAGGGTTGCCCCAGGCATCGCGCATCGTCGCGACCAGGGCCATGGCCTTCGAGAGATCGGCGTTCTTCCGGCCGCCATGCATCGCGTCTGTGCGGCTGAGACTGGCGGCCAGCTTGCGCGCCTGCCCCAGGAACTGCTCATGGTAGCGCTGCGCATAGTCATTGAATTTGGCGGTCGGCACGGTGCGGCCAAACTCGGTCTCAAATTTATTGTTATTCACTATCTCGGTAGCCGAGAACAGCGCGCGGGCCGCCTGGTCGCGCTGGTCGGCCTGCGTCTTTTCCACGGGCTCGACGATCTCGGGCATGCCGATCGAGTGGATCTCGTAGCGCGGCTTCAGGACTTCCTGCTCAAGATAAAAGAAGACCTTGGCAAAACCGGGCTGCTTTTCCGCCAGGGCAAAGACGGCTTCATCCACCACTTGCAGGCCGAGGGCAGCCTGCACACCCTCGCCGCGCGAGTTGGTTACCCGGAAACGAATGCGGGCTTCCCCACCCGGTTTATATATGGGGGCATCGGCGACCGCCTCGATCTTAAGGTCGTCGGCCGGCTGCACGAACACCAGGCGGTGATCGCCCACCGGGCGCGCATCGCTGCCAAACAGATAGGCGCTGAAATCCACGGTGCCGGCCATTTCCGGCGTGGCCGTAAGCGAAAGCTCTGCCTGGCCGTTTTCTAGATCGAGGTCGCGCGTAAGAATGGTCTGGCCTTCCTTCACGATATCCACGTAGGCAGCGCCGCGTTTCTTCGTGGAAAAGACTTTGAGCTGGATGCGATCGCCGGCGCGATAAACGGCATGCTCGGTGCGCAGAAGAATCTGGTCTTGCCCGCCACGGGATTGCAACTGTAGTTTGCTGGAAGCATGGTTGCCTTCTTTGTCGGTGGCATCGATCTCCAGCGTCTGGCTTCCGTTGCCAGCCGCATTCACGCGGACCACGGCCACGCCTCCGGCGTCAGAGGTAACCCTCTGCTCCGCCGTGCCGCTGGTGCGCACCTGCAAGTCGGCGCTGACCGGCGTTCCATCGGCGTAGGAAGTAAGAATGAATACCTGGTTTTCGAGATTGGCAGCCAGCGTGCCGCCTTCGGGGACTGCGGTGATAATCAACGGCGACTCGCTGACGGTAATTGGTTCACCCCGCGACTCCGAGTGCCCGGCTGTATCTTTGACGGTCGCTTCGATCAGCACACGGGCCAAGCCGTGCTCCAGCGGACGCCCGGCAAAATAATTAGGCAGCCGCAAGTCAAAGTGATAGCTACCATCGTGATCGGTCTTGCCCTGGGCCGAAGCCACTTCAAACACCGCGACATCCATGCCCGAGGCTTTCACGGTAATTTCGCCGCCTTCCACCGGCTGGCCGAAGAAATAGTTGGCGCGCACCGTGCCGGTAACGTGGTCGCCCGGACGGTAGCCACGCTTGGCTTTGCTGTCTCCATTGCCCAGATCTTTACCGCTAAGATCGATCGCCACCTTGAATTTCGGCAGAACATACTTCTCGACGTTGAGCGCGATCTCGGCGGTGTTCGACGGCGCGGAATCGGCCTCGGCTCCACTCATCAGCGCCCGCAGGTGATAGGTTCCCAGGTTGACTTCATCGGCCAGCTCGAATTCCGCGGATGCGACGCCGAACTTGCTGGTCTGTGTGGTCTTCTTGAAGACCTTGTTGCCGCGCGGGTCTTCAAGCTCAAAGGTCAGCCGGCGTCCGGCGGCGGCTTCATGGTTGGCCCGGTCGAGCGCCAGCGCGCGCACATGAATGGATTGTCCCGGCTGATACAGAGGCTTCTCCGTGGTCAGCAGGATGGAGACTTTGTCTTCCAGCCGCACGCTCTGTGTGAACTCCGTTGAACCTATCGGGGTATCGGCCACATAGCGCAACTGAAAGTTGCCCACCAAGTCGGCGGGAAAACGGAACTGCGCTTCGGTGCTGCCCCGGCGGTCGAGCCTGCCGGTATAGAGCACCGTGGATTTCTTTTCCCCGGTCAGCAATTCGATGCGCACCGAGCCGCGCCCAGGGATGATCTCGTTTTTTGAATCGGCCACAATCAGCCGCACCGCCGCCGGACTGCCGGCCAGATACGACTGCTGGCCCAGAATATGGACAACCGGCGTACGCAGGATCTGCGAGATGGAATCCGTGCCTTCGATGGCGTCACCTTCGCGGTTGTCGCTGTACTCCATCCGGTAATGCAGGCGGTGCCATACCAGGTCTTCGAGCGGCAGCGGTTTGTCCAGTTTGATTTCCTGCTGCCAGCGTCCCCGGCCCTGGGCCACATCCACATTCGGCTCGGCCCGCCCCAATACGTGGTCTTCCGGATCAAGCACTTCCATCACCAGCTTGCCTGTGCCGAAATGCGCGCCATGATAAGGAATGGTCACGTGCAGCACACCATGCGCATAGGTAGCAGCGCTGGTGTCCCCGCTGGCGGTGGCATCGGGCTGCACAATCAGCAACGCCACGATGGCGATCGCCGCGATGGCAGCCAGGGAAAACAACCAAGACCTGAACGAATTCTTTTGAAAAGTCATCAGAGCATCTCCGTGAAATGTGCGCCGGGGGAAAAGGACTCTTACGCACTTGCAAGGAGAACGAGTGGCAGAAGATTTCTTGCGCGTCAGAATGGCTGGAAACTGTTGATTTTAAGGAATATATTTTTGCCGGCGCGGGAACTTTTTGGCGAGTTGGGGTATGCGGCCCGGCGGATTGCACGCACAAGAAGGTGTGGCCCTCGTCATGGCCACACGCTCAAAGCCGTTCGGAATAATGAATCGCCCGACATCCAGCGCCAATCACTCAGGGTGATCGAATCACCCCAATAGCACGATGAACAGCGCCGGAGGCGCGTCAAGAGGTTAGCCCAACGCGCCAGCGTTGGGTTAGGGGAGAAGAACAATCAGAGCGCCAGCGGCGCGACACCACTAGCGCCGGAGGCGCGGCACTCTCTTGGTAGAATGTCTTCCCCGGAGGACGTTACACTTTGTCCCACACCTACACGCAGAACGTACTGCACATCGTCTTCAGCACCAAAGAACGTCAGCGCAGCATTCCGGAAGCCAGGCAATCGCGTTTGTGGGCTTATGTAGCCGGTATCTGCCAGCATGAAGGAATGTTCGTCCTTGAGATTGGAGGCATGGAAGATCACATCCATCTTCTTCTCCAGATACCGCCGACGCTTGCCCTGTCGAAAGCTGTTTCTACCATAAAAGCCAATTCCTCCCGCTGGATGGGCGACAAATTCTCATGGCAACAGGGATATGCCGCCTTCAGTGTAAGCGCGTCGAATATTCCCACGGTGGTCAAGTACATCAAGGACCAGAAAGCACATCACAGAAAAATGGGTTTCGACGATGAATTTCTCGCCTTGTTGAAGAAACACGGCGTGGAGTTCGACAGGAAATATGTTTTCGGGTGAGAGAGTGCCGCGCCTCCGGCGCTGATGGTGTCGCGCCGCTGGCGCTCTAGATCATTCTTCTTCTCAACCCAACGCTGACGCGTTGGGCTAACCTCTCGACGCGCCTCCGGCGCTGAGCGTCAGTTATTTTGCAGTCTCTTGTCCCTTGGCTCCTCGCGTGTTGTTGCCCTGGCGCTCGGCGGTGGCCAGAATGCTGGAATCGAGGATTACCCCATGCTGAAGAGTCGAGCGGTTCGCGACGACTCTCGATTGCAGCCTGGCGCAGGACTTAGGTAGCGCAGGACTTTAGGTAGTAGATTTCAGCGGGAGTCCGTGCTACACTCTATTTCGTAATGACGACACAGATCAAACCCGTGATGAGTCGGCGCGGCAATCGCGCTCGGCCTTCGGGATTGGTCTGTTCATAGCTCTACCAAGTTCAGACTCAAGTTTCTCGAAGGCTCCGGCAAAAGTCGGGGCCTTTTGCTTTTTGCGGATGTTTATTGGCCGGTAGCCAAGCTGGGAAGGCACGTGATTGTTAATCACGCTATGCGCAGGTTCGAATCCTGCCCGGCCAGCCAAATTCAAGGGTGACTGGCAGAGATAGCTGATGCACTCGCCTCTTAAGCGAGACCAGGCTGGTTCGATTCCAGCGTCACCCGCCAAATTTGCGGGATTGGCAGATGTGGCTATGCACTCGCCTTTTAAGCGAGACGAAGCAGGTTCGATTCCTGCATCCCGCACCATACTTTCGTCAGAAGGTGCCTGGCGTGGTCTAACGCTTGATGACGCTTCGGTCCCATCAACGCTCCAGCGCCGGAGGCGCGAAATAGGTTAGCCCAGGCCGCAAGGCCTGGGTGGGCGCAGCAAGATTTACTCCTCACTGCCGTAGGCAAGCGCGCATGCCGCAAAGCGGCAGGAGCGCCCTTGAAAAATGCCCTTTGCTTGCCGCGAAAGGAACTTGCCCTTCTCACATGCCACTTTTTGCTATTGACGGGGTTAGAGAACAATGTCAAAGTAATAGTTGAGATTCAGCCATGATACATAAGCCCTATACCGATTGTTTCCCGACGCCGGCCGCGCAAACGCGGCAAGGTGCGGGGAAAGGTACGTTCATGTAGCGGGGGCAATCATTTGCGAGTAGTTTTGAGGCCTCCGATGCAAAATCGAGGGCCTTTTTAGTTTTGGCCGGGGAGTGGTGAAGGCTACGGTTACTTCTCATTTAAAGAAAATACCGTAACTGATTGTTCCCTCCTCGGAAGGATCTACATGTGGTCGCAGGGTCTGGCGGCAGGATACCTGACTGTCTATCAGGAGGGACGGGTTCAACTCCCGTTGCGACCGCCAAGTTTTCAGAAAGCGAGCATGGTATAGCGGCTGGTGCCTCAACTGAGGAAAATACGATGACTGATTCAACCTACAACGTAATGACGCCGGAGAAGGGCGTTCCCATCAAGGCCTGGACCAAAGGTGTCCCGGTTGAGGACGCCGCACAGCAGCAGTTGATAAATGTCGCGCAGATGCCGTTCATCTACAAGTGGGTAGCGGCCATGCCTGACGTCCACTGGGGCGTTGGCGCCACCGTGGGCAGCGTGATTCCGACCAAGGGCGCGATCATTCCGGCGGCCGTCGGCGTGGATATCGGCTGCGGCATGATGGCGGTAAAGACCAGCCTGAAGGCTTCGCACCTGCCCGACAATCTGTTCGGCATTCGCGCGGCCATTGAAAAGGCCGTCCCGCATGGACGCACCGATAACGGCGGCAAGAACGACCGGGGCGCGTGGGCGAATGCGCCGGCATCGACCGCAACCGCATGGAGTACGCTGCACGAGCGCTTTGAGCGTATCGTGCAGAAGTATCCCAAGCTGAACCACCCGCAGCGCACCAATCACCTGGGCACGCTGGGCACCGGCAACCACTTCATTGAAGTGTGTCTGGATGAAGCCCAGAACGTCTGGTTCATGTTGCATAGCGGCTCGCGTGGAGTAGGCAATCGCTTCGGCACGTTCTTCATCGAGCTGGCCAAGCAAGACATGCGCAAGTGGATGATCAACCTGCCGGATGCCGACTTGGCCTACCTGCCCCAGGGCACCGACCACTTCGACGACTATGTTGAAGCGGTGCACTGGGCGCAGGACTATGCCCTGTTGAACCGCCAGTTGATGATGCAGAACATCATCGCTGCGGTGAGCAGTTGCGGTCTGGTGCCGCCATTCGACGCCACGGTGGAAGCCGTGAACTGCCATCACAATTACGTCACATGGGAGCACCACTACGGCGAGAACGTGCTCATCACCCGCAAGGGTGCGGTGCGTGCCCGTGAAGGAGATATGGGAATCATCCCCGGCAGCATGGGAGCGCGTTCCTACATCGTGCGCGGCAAAGGAAACCCGGAAAGCTTCAGTAGCTGCAGCCACGGCGCCGGACGCGCGATGTCCCGTGCCGAGGCCAAGCGCCGCTACACCGTGGCCGACCACATCGCCGCCACCGCCGGCGTCGAGTGCCGCAAGGATGAGGATGTGATTGACGAGACCCCGATGGCCTACAAATCCATTGATGCTGTTATGGAGGCCCAGAAGGATCTGGTTGAGATCGTCCACACTCTGCGCCAGGTGGTGTGCGTAAAGGGGTAACACCATGAGGGCAGGGACAGCAGTACCCTGCCCCGTGGCCCAAAAAAGAGGATCTTTTTGCCAAGCATATCGCTTGGTGCGGCTTCAAGAAGACAGAAGACGCGTTATAGCTGACGGATCGTCCGGCATCCAGCGCCGGAGGCGCGTCGAGAGGTTAGCCCAACGCGCAAGCGTTGGGTAAGCGTGCGTAAATGATCCAGCAGCGCCGGAGGCGCGGCACACCTTTGCGGGCGTTGGCTTGTCCGCGTAATCACGTTCTAGAATAGGATTGTTTCAGTATCTCGAAATCATGATCTGTTTTTGGTGCCATGCCGAGGCTAATAGCCTTACAGATGACCACATCATTCCTTACTCCCTGGGAGGAACAGATGACTGGACCGTAAAGTCCTGTGCATATTGTCAGAACCTCTTATCTAAGGCTGAACACGAAGTTGCACGCAAATCGATGCTTGCAATCCATGCATTGACTGCACCTGTTGCCCCCCGTCATCCGGAGCGGCCCACTAGCGGACATCTAAAACCGGAATACTTCATGGTGAAGCACCCTGAGGGAGGCTACGGAGAGACACTCTTTTCCGCCTGTGACCGGGCATCGTTGCTGCCATATTTCGAATTCAAAGTGGTGCCGGGCGAACCGCTAGAAGGACGCGTTCGAGGAACTACCGAAGGAGCACGTCGGCTACTCGATGTCTTCCGCAGCGGACTGAAGAACACGCCAGTGCCAGGTCGATTCCTATTTGAGATTAATGTTAGCTGCGCTCTCGATCCGTCGATTTCAGACGACAAAGATTTTTGGCCACGCATCGTGTTACTTCCCGGGGATCGTTTGCTTCTCCGTGGACGAAATCCAGAAGAGATCACGCGCTTTATTCATGTGCTTATGTGGCTGGCGACCAGCGATTATGCGGTTCCGGAGGTGTGGAGCACAAAGGGAGGCGAGATCAATGGCGGAACCCCTCACCTATTGGCTTTGAAGTTCGACCCTCAGGCTGTTCGGAGGGTTGCGGCGAAAGTGGCCTACGGCCTTTTCGCGGCAGTTACGAATGGGGCACTTGAGAGTGATCATGACGCGTACTTGCGTCGCTACATCTTGGGCTTACTAGATTCCACGGACGAGCCGGTTTGCGAAGGACCGATGCCATTGACAACCACGACTTCAAATGAACCCCACCATGTCGTCTTTTCGCCAGATTATGACCCCCAGTCGGCAATTGTTAGCCTTTACGGATATGCTTTCCGAATCGAGCTTGGCCCACGAAGCAAGCTGTCAAACCCAGTTGCCGTGATCTGCCAGATCGATGGTTCAGGAATACGCCTAGCGAGCGCCGATGAAACCAGAGAAGTCATCGAGAGTATCTCCAGCATTATGTTCAATCAGCCGTGGAAACACCCGCCGGGAATTGCCGACCAGTGACCCCATCCACACCTGGATAATGAGCAGGATGACCCAAGGAATCCATAAGGAATGGTGTCAATGGAAAGATTTGAGCTCTCAAACACCTATTTCTAAGACACGCTGCTACGCCAATCCACACGCGCGGCACCTCGTCTGTTAGACAGCTCCGCAGCCAACCCCGAACTTCTGCGCCCTCTCCAGTTACTTGCGCTGTTTCGATACTTGCTTTGGCTCACCTTGCTTGGGAGGAATTAAAGATGCGCATTCTACTTCCAAAAACTGCGTCCCAGTTGGATTACTTTCAGGGGAATGCAAAGGGCATTTTTTAAGGGCGATCCTGCCGCTTTGCGGCATGCGCGCCGGCCCTTCGGCTCAACCTCAGGGCAGGCTCTGCGGCGCCAAGGAAGGAGCATATGTTCCACTCACTACCCACCACTTAGCCGCGACGCCACGCAAAGAGCGCGTGGCATCGCGGCACGTGGTGGGCTACTTTCTGCCGTCCCGCTGAAGCGGGACTGATGCCTATGCCGGCTTCGGCATCGCCGCGATGGCGGCGCGCAGCTTGGCATTAGGCGCAGGCGGATTTTCGAGCAGGTTCATCACCAGAAGGCTGTCTCGCTCGGTTAAGACGGTCCGTTCTGCCTCCTCGATGATCGCCTTGGCCTCGCGCAAGGCGCTCTGGATCACGAAATCCGTCAGGCCTATATTCTTCAGCGCTGCGGCTCTCATCAGTGCCGCCTTCTGCTGCGGCCGCACCCGCAGGTGCATTCGCTGGTTGTCATCGACGGCAATTCTCGGCATGGAAGCCTCCTGCATTGCGTACCGATTTAAAGCGTACATCAACCTTACACGTGCGCCAATATCAAGCCCTTTGTAAAGACGCAAACCCCTTTCTCGGCAGTCACATCGGCAGCATTAGGACAGCATTATTTCATGGCGGCGCCACCGTCGGTAATAATCCAGGCAGGCGCTCAGGCGTCAAGTGGGAACGGTTCTTTGACATTCCGAAATGACTTGCGGCCTTTATCCTTGGGGTGCCGGCAGAAATGTGTCCAGACAGAGGGGTGGGGCAGGCAGGCCACCCCCCCTTCGTATCCAAAAAGCTACCGAAAAGTCACCCGTGGAGGCATTCACCACCCGAAACTGTCTCAGAGTGAGAATCCAAAGGCAGTCATTGGATCCATGCGCGCCAAAAGCAGGCGTGAAACCGGTACCCGAAGAAAGCGCGCGCTCCTGGCGGCACTCCGGGATGACATTTTTTATGGCAGTCAAAACTGCTTCTCCGAATCCAGCAATATCGTTACCGGCCCGGAGTTCACCAACTCCACTTCCATCGTCGCCTGAAACTGGCCGGTTTCGCAGCGCAGGCCGGCGGCCCGGATTTTCTCGACGAAATATTCATAGAGGCGCCGGGCCTCTTCGGGACGCGCGGCAGAGTCAAATGATGGGCGCCGTCCCTTGCGTGCATCTCCATAGAGTGTGAACTGCGAGACTACGAGGACCTCGGCATGTTGGTCCTGCACCGACAGGTTCATTTTTTCGGCGGCATCTTCGAAGATGCGTAAGCCCAGAATCTTTTCTGCCAGATAATCGGCATCTGATTCAGTGTCTCCCTTGCCTACGCCCAGCAGAACGAGGAGTCCAGGGCCGATTTCACCGGCGACTCTGCTATCAATCTGGACACAGCAACGTCTAACGCGCTGGACGACGGCTCGCATGGGGCAATTCTAGCAATTGGCAAATAGCAATTGGCAATTAGCCTTTAGCAGTCAGCAGTCAGGATTCAGCCCTGAAACATTTCCGAAAGGGCCATGGCGGGCGAGGCGACGAAAGGCTTCTTGGCTGAATGCTAATTGCTAATTGCTAATTGCTAATTGCTAATTGCTAATTGCCAACTGCTAATTGCCAACTGCCATTCGCCCCCTTGCTATAATCGCGTTCAAATTCCACCAACAAGGAGACTTCCATGATGCGCCGCTCTACTCTGTTCCGGGTGATGCCGCTGGTGCTGCTGGGCCTGCTCGCGAGTTCTGTCCGGATGCGGGCGCAACCGCCGGCTTTGCCCGGATCTGCTGCATCGTCTGCACCTGCTGCATCATCTGCACTTGGTGAGATCCACAATGATGTGGTGATCCGCGGGGGCACGCTGCTGACTGTTACCCATGGGCGCATCGAGAACGGCAGCGTCTATATCCATAACGGAAAGATCGCGGCCATCGGCAAAACGGTGCAGGCGCCCGCCAACGCTACCGTGATCGACGCTACCGGCAGGTGGGTGATGCCGGGCATCATCGACTCTCATTCTCACATTGCCCTTGATGGGGACGTGAACGAGGCCACCAGCCCCATCACGCCGCACATGATGATGCGCGATGCCTTCGATTACAACGACAAGGGCATCTACCGGGCGCTGGCCGGGGGCGTGACGACTTCGCTGCTGCTGCACGGCTCGGCCAACATGATCGGCGGACAAGCGATTGTGATCAAACACAAATACGGCTTGGGCAAAGACGAACTGCTGTTTCCAGGAGCGCCGCAATCCATCAAGTTTGCCAGCGGCGAAAACCCTAAGCGCGTCTATGGCGGGCGGAACCAGGTGCCTTCCACGCGCATGGGTAACTTCGAGATCATGCGCCAGTCGTTTGTCGAGGCGCGCGAGTACATGCGCGAATGGGATGACTACAACGCCAAGGTGGCCAAGGGCGACAAAGACCCCAAGGCCCCCAAGAGGGACCTGAAGCTCGAGGCCCTGGCCGACATCCTGCGGGGCAAGTTGCTGGTGCAGATACATTGCTACCGCGCCGATGAGTTCCTCACCGAGATGGCGCTGGCCAAGGAGTTTGGCTACAAGATACGCGCCTTCCATCACGCCGTCGAAGCCTACAAAGTCGCCGATAAGATTGCGGCCAACGGCGTAGCCGTCGCCACATGGCCCGACTGGTGGGGCTTCAAGCAGGAGGCATGGGACGGCATTCCATGGAACGCGGCCATCTCGCTACGCAAAGGCGTGCGCGTGGCCATCAAGAGCGATTCCGAAGACATCACCCGCCGCCTCAACACCGAGGCGGGCAAGGTGATGCACTACGGCAACGTGAGCGAAGAGGACGCGCTCAAGATGATCACATTGAATGCCGCATGGATCGTCGGCGTCGACGACCGGGTGGGGTCGCTCGATGTCGGCAAAGACGCCGATATCGGTATCTGGAACAACTATCCGCTGGGGTCGAACGCCTTGGCCGACCAGGTGCTGATCGATGGTGAAGTGTTTTTCGATCGTTCGTTGCCGGGGCTGGGACTGACTCACTCCAAGGAGGCGCAGTAATCATGAAGAGACATATTCTTGTAATCGTCTTAATACTCGTCCTTGGCCTTGTCGTTGGGGCGTCGGCACTGCCGGGGTTTGCGCAGCCAGCCAAAAAGGATGCAGCGACACCAGCCGCGCCGGCCGGCGGCTCGATTGCGCTGCGGGGCGGCAAGCTGCTGACCATCACGCACGGCGTGATTGAAAACGGCGTGTTGGTGATGCAGAACGGCAAGATCACCGCCGTCGGCGGGCCTTCAACTGCGGTTCCGCGTGATGCCAAGGTGATCGACGTGACCGGCATGACGGTTTACCCGGGTTTGATCGACTCCGAAACCCATCTGGGCCTGACAGAAATCTCCGCCGATCAAAGCACCAATGACCTGCTGGAAGCGAGCGACGAGATCATGCCGCACATGCACGTCTATGACGCTTTTCATGCGGAAACGGCTTTGGTCCCCGTGGCCCGCATCAACGGCATCACCAACGCTATTGTGGCGCCGGCCATCGGCGACACTTTGCCCGGCCAGGATTCGTTTATCCAGCTCGCTGGGCGATCTTCGGAAGAGATGCTGCTGGTGCGCGACATCGCCCTGCCGCTGAACTTTACCGGAAGGCAGCGCCGCAATGAGAGCTTCCAGGGCAGCAAGTTCCCTTCCACGCGCATGGGCATGGCCGCCCAGCTACGCCAGGCTTTCCTCGATGCCCAGGATTACGAGCGGAAAATGGCCGCCTACGAAAAGAAAAAATCGAGCAGTGACGAGAAAGACAAGAACGCCATGCCGCCCAAGCGCGACCTGAAGCTCGAAGCTCTGCTGCCATATCTGCGCGGCCAGAGGCCGGTGGTTCTGGCCGCCGAAGAGGCCAACGATCTGCTCACGGCGCTCAGCCTGGCCAATGAGTTCCATCTCAAGATAGTACTGAACCATCTGGCCCATGCAGGCAGCCTGGTGGATAAGATCGCCGCCACCGGACTTCCGGTGATCGTGGGCCCCATCTACGAGCAGCCGAAGGAATTCGAACGATACGACGCGGTCTTCAAGCTGCCGGCGGAGCTGGCCAAGCGCGGAGTCAAGATCGCTTTCGCCTCCTATGATGCCCACTATGTGCGCAACCTGCCTTATGCGGCTGGCTACGCCACGGCCTTCGGCTTGCCTCATGACGAAGCGATGAAGGCCATTACCTTGAATCCCGCTGAGATCTGGGGTGTGGCCGACAAGCTTGGCTCGCTCGATGCAGGGAAACAGGCCAACGTGGTAGTCGCCAACGGCGATCCGCTGGACGTCAGGACCGACGTGAAGCACGTCTTCATCGGCGGGGAAGAGATTCCGCTGGTGAATAAGCAGACACAGTTGCGGGACCAGTACTGGTAAAAGTCAAAACCACACCACGGAGGCACAGCGTGACGTAGCCACAACCAAAACCTTTGAAACACAGAGGAACAGAGGAAGCAGAGGATTTGGGGGTTGTGGTGCGGGCACAGAAATCGTCGACGAACCGCCGAAGATTTTGATGAATAGTAATACGGAGTCACGGAGGAAAAGAAGATTTTAAATTTTCAATTTGAAATTTCTAAATTTAAAATCTGTTTCACATGTCCTTCGATGACCAGCTCGGGTTCGGCTTCACTGAAGCGCCGGCGGCGCGCCGTATCTGGCGGGTGGGTGATCTGGTGAGCGCGGTGCGCGCCACCGTGGAGCGTGGCCATACCGATATTTGGGTCGAAGGCGAGATTTCGAACTTGCGCGTGGCCGATTCCGGCCACATGTATTTCGTCCTGAAAGACGGGAACGCGCTGCTGCGGGTGGTCATGTTCCGGATGCAGGCGCGCTTGCTGCGCTTCAAGCCCGGCGACGGCATGCAGGTGATCGCTCGGGGCCGGGTCACGATCTACGAGCAGCGCGGCGAACTGCAACTGTCGGCCGAATTCCTGGAACCGCTGGGCGCCGGGGCGCTGCAACTGGCGTTTGAGCAACTCAAGGACCGCCTGGCGCAGGAAGGCCTGTTCGAAGCCGCGCGCAAGCGGGCCCTTCCGCAACTGCCGCGCAGAATCGGCATCGTGACTTCAACCCGGGGCGCGGCCCTGCAAGACATGTTGAACGTCCTGGGCCGGCGGCATGAGAGCATTGGCATTCTTATTTATCCGGCACAGGTGCAAGGCGATGCCGCGGCCGCTGAGGTGGCTGCCGGTGTGAACTGGTTTAGTCAGGCAAAGTCCAGTAAGGCGGGCAATGTTGACGTTGTGATCATTGCCCGGGGCGGGGGCTCCATCGAAGATCTGGCGGCCTTCAACGACGAAGGCCTGGCGCGCGCCATTGCCGCCTCGGAGATTCCAGTGATTTCGGCGGTGGGCCACGAGACCGACTTCACCATCGCCGACTTCGTCGCCGACCTGCGCGCGGCCACACCTTCGGCCGCTGCGGAGATGGTGGTTGAGTCCAAGCACCAACTGGCCGAACATCTAGCGCATCTGCACCAGCGGCTGGCGCGGGCAGCGCGCTTCCATGTGCTCAGCGCCAAGCAGCAACTGTCGGAGTTGTCGCAACACGGCGCGTTTGCCCGCATTCAAGATGTAATCTCGCGCCGCGCCCAACGGCTTGACGACCTTGTTTACCGTTTGGCCGCGAGTTACCGGGAACAGCTCACGAGCTGCCATCGGCGGCTGGATGTGGCCTCCACCCGCATTCTTCATTTTGATTTCCGCCAATCACTGGTGCAGAACCGCAGCCGCCTGGAAGCCGCAGGCGAAGCGCTGTTGCGGGCCTTGCGGGCCCTGACGGCCAAGCGTTACGGGCGTCTCGATCAACTGGCAGTCCAGCTTGACGCGCTTTCGCCGGTGAAGATACTGGAACGCGGCTACGCGCTGGTGTTTGATGGACGAGGGGAACTGCTGAAGGACGTATCGCAGGTAGCGCCGGGAGAAACAATTGCAGTGCGGGCGGCCCGCGGGAGTCTCAGTGCTCAAGTGGTGAGAACCGATAAAGATCAAAAGTAAGAGCTCACCGCGGAGGCACGGAGAAGAGCAAGACAAGATCAGCCACGAATGAACACGAATGACACGAATTAAAAACCAAAACAAGAAAATCAGGATTTTAAGGCAGAATTTTCCTGAGGTGGATTTTTAAAACAGATTTTTTGGTGTTTTGTTTTTTTCTTGTCTTGGGTTTTAATTCGTGTTCATTCGTGGCCAATTCCGTTTTGCTTTTGGCGTATTTTCCCGACCCAGCCGGACATGTACCGCCGGATTATTCTTTCCCCCGTATCCCTCATCAATTACACAAGTATTACAAACGGTTTCCCTCGCTGCTGGTAGGTTAGAAGTACAGCAGGATGCAAGCAATCAGGGAGACAAGATGAGTTTGAAAAATGACCGGACATTTCAGGAACCGATCGCCAAGACGACCGTGTTCATCATGGTGGCATTCCATCTTGGCGCGCTGGCCGCGCTGTTTATGTTTAGTTGGAAGGCGCTGGCGGTCTCGATCGTGTTGTGGTGGGTGGCCGGCGGTCTGGGCATCGGCGTGGGCTACCACCGGTTGCTGACACACCGGGGATTCAAGACCTATAAATGGGTGGAGTATTTTCTCACGGTGTGCGCCACGTTGACGTTGGAAGGCGGTCCATTTTTCTGGGTGGCCACGCATCGAGTCCATCACCAGAACACCGATAAAGAGGGCGACCCGCATTCACCCCGCGACGGCGGTTTGTGGGCCCACATGGGCTGGATCATGACCGGCCGCACACTGCACAATCATTCCACTGCGCTCTTACCCTACGTTCCTGATCTGCGCAAAGACAAATTCCACACCCTCATCAGCCGCTGGCACTGGGTGCCAATCACCGTCCTGGGCCTGGTCCTGCTGGTCGTGGGCGGATGGTCTTGCCTGATGTGGGGCATCTTCCTGCGTACCGTTGTGGGCCTGCATTCCACATGGCTGGTCAATTCAGCTACGCACATGTGGGGAAGCCGGCGTTTTCTGACCAGTGACACATCGAAGAACAGTTTATGGGTGGCCATGCTGACCTTTGGTGAAGGCTGGCACAACAATCATCACGCGCATCCACAGGCAGCCCGCCATGGCCTGGTGTGGCACGAGATTGACCTGAACTGGTATGGAATTTTATGCCTGCGAATGCTGGGCCTGGCTTGGGACATTAAACTCGCTAAATTCAATCACGATGCAGGGGCAGGGGCGCCGGTAGAAGCGCTGGAACACATGGCGACCGCCGTAGCCGGTGACGACTAGTACCCGTGCCGGAATCAATACGTAGAGACGTAACTTGTTACGTCTGGCCGGCGGATTTGAATACCCATGCGGGAACGCCCATTCCCCCGGCATCATCTTTAAGGTTCCTGATAATGTGTTCACGACCGACATTCCCCGGCATCGTCTTTGGTGTTCCTGAAAGCGCGTTCACGTCCGCCGTCGGAGACGTAACAAGTTACGTGACTACGTTGGGGTGTGTTTTTCCGCAAGCTCTCTCTTCCAGGGTATGATCCAATACAATCTGTCCGTGGCCTTCGCTGTTTCCCTAGGGGCGAGGCCGGACCAATTGCCATGCGCGTTACCAGCCGGACCAAGACCGTGGCCTTCGTGATCATCCTGGGCGTCTGCCTGGTGGGGATTTCAGTGGTGCTCAATGTCGGCTGGATACTGAACTGGCGCGCGGTGGTGTTGCGGGTGCTGGGAATCATCTTCTTCGGCGTAATCATCGCCGGGGTGGCGCTGAACACCATCTTTCTTATCCGCGAGATACGCCGCAATGAACAGCAGGACAGCTTTCTCAACGCCGTGACCCATGAATTGAAGACGCCTATCACCTCCATCCGGCTCTACCTGGAGACCTTGGAGAAGCGTCCAGTGGAGGAGAAACAGCGCCACGATTTCTACCGCGTCATGCTTCAGGATACCGACCGGCTGCTGGGCACCGTTGAACAGGTATTGAAGGCCGGCGAGGTACGCCACGGACGAGGGCCGAAGAGCTGGCAGGAACTCGATTTTTCCGCCATGGTGCAAGAGGCGGTGGAGCTGGCGCGCATCCGCCACGCTTTACCCGAGGAAGCCCTGAGTTTCGGCGCTGAGCCTCCCAGGGGAATCACGGTGCTGGGCGATGCGGTGGAATTGCGGACTGTGGCTGCCAACCTGCTGGAAAATGCGCTCAAATACTCCGGCAGCGACCGCAGGATTGTGGTGGATGTAGCGGCCCTGGACCTCGATAAAGTGTCTCTCAGTATTCGCGACAACGGCATCGGCATTCCCCGTTCGGAACTCAAGCGCATCTTCAACCGATTCTACCGGGTGCGCAGCCGGGCCACCGACAACGTCAAAGGCACCGGTCTGGGCCTGTTCATTGTGCGATCGATCGTACGCCGCCACGGCGGAGACATCTCCGCGGAGAGTTATGGCGAAGGCAAGGGCAGCACGTTCAGGATCCGCCTGCCCAGGGTCTATCACGTATGAGCCGCCTGCTGGTGGTAGAGGATGAATCGCACATCGCCCAGGGACTGCGCTTCAACCTGGAAGCAGAAGGCCATGTGGTCACAGTGACCGAAACGGGCGAGGAGGCACTGGAACGCATTCTAGCGAAGCGTGAGCCTTTCGACGTGATCGTGCTCGATGTCATGCTGCCGGGCAAAGACGGATTCATTGTGACCCATGAATTGCGCGCGGCGGGCGACTATACACCGCTGCTGATGCTGACGGCGCGCGGCCGTCCGGAGGACGTGCTCAAGGGATTCGAGTCGGGCGCGGATGACTACCTGCCCAAACCCTTCAATCTCGAAATTCTGATCGCCCGCATTGCCAGCTTGCTGCGCAGGAAGATGTGGGCACGGGGCGCCGCTGCCGCCCCCGCGCCGCCGCCCGCCGACATCTTCGAGTTTGACGGACGGGTGGTTGACTTCCAGAAGTTTGAGCTGCGTAATGGGGAGCAGGTGTTTCAGTTGACGCTCATGGAGTGTGAGCTGTTGCGTTATCTGATCCGCCACCAGGGGCACCCGGTATCGCGCAGGGCCATCCTCGAAGATGTCTGGAGCCTGCACGAAGACACTGATACACGGGCCATCGACAACTTTATCGTCCGTCTGCGGCGCTATATTGAGCCCCAGCCTTCTAAACCATGCTATTTGATTACGGTCCGCGGATTGGGGTATGAGTTTCGGCCGAATCCGAAAGATCGGCGAGGGTAGAAGAGTTGGCCCTCTGGAAGTAGCGCAGCCGGTTCCTCCCGCTTCGCGGTTCGGAATGACAGCGCTTTTTTTAGAGGATAAGCTTTTCGCCCGTAGACAAAAAGCTGCAAGGTTCTTCCCGCATTGCGGTTCGGAATGACAATGCTTTTGTAGACAAGAGCGCGCAGAAAATCGAAAGGGCCGACGCTCGGGCCGGCCCTTTCGATTTCAATGCTGGATGAACGTGCTAGTTTGTTCCTGCGGGCTTCATTCCCTGATAGTTGGGAAGGGGCAGGCGGCCATCCGCGCCGCTGGTGAGCGCCACGAATGAAGGATCGTGGTTGATGGAGGCAAATACTATATCCACACGGGCTTCCATCATTTCCTTGGCCCGGACTGCCTGATAGCGCTCGTACTGGAAGAAATGCCGCTTGAGCAGGGCCACGGCCTTTTCCTTCTGGCCGAGCTGCGCGTAAACGGCAGCCAGGTTGTAGGAAGCGGGCATGAGGTTTTCGTTTTCGCGGGCAATCTTCAGGGCCTCGTCACCGTGTCCAGTGCCGGCCATGAAGGCCGCGGCGAAGACCAGATTGAAGGGGTCCTTAGGATCGAGAGCGAGAGCCAGCTTGGTATACTCTCCGGCTTTGTGCTGGTCGCCTTCCGAATTCCAATACACTGCCAGATTGCGGTAGGCCAGGGCGATGGGATACACCTGCACTGAACTCTCCATCAGTCCCAGGCCCTTCTTGAAATCACCCTCATGGATGGTGATCTTACCCAGTCCATGCAGCGCAACAGCGCGCGAGAGAGGATCAGCGGGCATCTTCAGGATCGTGTCAAAGGTCTCGCGAGCTTTCTCCCAGTCGCCGAGGTGGTGGCGATAAGCTTCCCCGAGGTAACGCAGCGGGACTGGATCGGCTGGGTCCATACGATGGGCGGCGGAATACAGCCGCGCCGCTTCCGGATAGTTGTCTTTCATTTCAGCGGCCAGACCACGTCTCATAGCGCTCTCAATGCGGGCGCTGGCGGCCCGGTCGAAGACAGGAGCAAAGATGGGCGCGTCGATCAGATCGGCAGCTTCACTTACGCCCAGCTTCTTGAGTTCCTTGGCGGCGTCTTTGGCCTTCTTGGGGAACAGGCATTTCTGCTCCAGCACCGCTCGGTAGAGCTCAATGGCCACCTGGTTCTCCCCGGACTTGGCTTTGCCTTTGGCGGACTTCATCTTCTCTTCCACCGCGCCTTCGCGGCGTTTCATTTCACTCTCCACCAATTTTTCGAGATCGTCGACCTTCAGCTTTCCCTCTTTATTAGGGACGATCTTGCTGACTACCGTGCCTTCCGGTGTGGCCAGCACGGCAACCGGCAGTTTCTCGCCTGCCGCCAGCTTCTGGCCGATGGGGGTGCGAGCGTCCACCAGCCCCATGGTCACGCACTGGGAGGCATAAAGAGAAAGGATGCGCGAATTCCGCAGACTCGACTTGATCACTTCTTCCGCAGAGGAAGGGAACCAGTAAACCACCAAGCCTTCTTTGACCTTCTCTTCCGGCTTGAGTAGCTTCCAGGGCACCTGGTAAGTCTCTTGTTGCGATCCGACGGAGCCGCCACCGCCTGCACCGCCGACACCACCGCCGCCGCCGCCACCACAGGTGGCCCAGCTCTGCGGGATTGCAAAAGCGAAAATCAGAAGAAAACTCAGCAAACGATAGAGGGGTGAAGGTTTCATAACGGTTCATTATAGCAGGCAAAACCGGGGACAAAAAAGCAAAAGCAAAGCATCGCGACCCACAGTGTGCCGCAGCCACGCCCAAAGCTTCCGAACCTTAAAGACGGTTTGGATGGGTCAGCGCGCGGGTGACTTGTAGACTTCGCCGCCTTTCATTACGAAATCTATTTTCTGCAGCAGGCTGATATCGGCCAGGGGATCGCCTTTCACGGCCACCAGATCGGCATACTTTCCTGGGGCGATCGAGCCGATTTCTTTTTCCATTCCCAACAACTCAGCGGCGGAGGTGGTTGCCGAGCGAAGGGCCTGTGCGGGCGTCATGCCATACCTCACCATGAAGGGGAACTCAACGGCCGGATTGATACCCCAGTCGAATCCGCCGGCATCGGTGCCGAAGGCAATCTTTACCCCGGCATTCAAAGCGCGCTTGAAGGTATCGGCGTGGATCTTGGTCATCTCCATCCAGACTTTGGCGCCGGCGGCCGCGCGGCCTTCCGCGACATATTCACCCACGTAGATCGTCGGAACGTAGAAGATGCCTTTTTGCACCATGGTCTTCAGATCGGCGTCGGCGATGTAGTTGCCGTGTTCGATGGAATCCACGCCGGCTTCCACCGAGTTGTGGACGCCATTGAGCGCCATGGCGTGAGAAGCGATCTTATGCCGCTGGCGGTGGGTCTCATCGACGATGGCGCGCAGCTCGTCGAGAGTAAAGGTCGGTATGTCATCGAGCACGCCATCCGGCCTTACGAAGTAGCTGCGGTCGGAATAGACTTTGATCCAGTCGGCGCCGAAGCTCAGTTGCTCGCGCACGGCCCGGCGTCCGTCATCGGCACCATCGACCACCTGTACACCGTGGGGCACCGAAACTTCCGGAGAATAGTCCAGTAGCGGATAGGCGCCGGTCACGTCCATGGCGCGGCTGGCAACGCGCATTCTCGGCCCCGGCACTACGCCCCGCTCAATCGCCCGCTTCAGATCGACATCGGCGTACCCTGCGCCCTCGGTTTCCAGGTCGCGGATGGTGGTAAACCCATACTCAAGGGCCCGCTTCACCGATCTTGTTCCAAGAATGGCGCGGTAGGCGGTCGATTGTTTGAGCAACTGCTGGTCATAATCTTCGGCGGTGATGTCCCCTTGCAGCAGAACGTGGGTGTGGGTATCAACCAGGCCGGGCAGGCATGTGCGGTCGGAAAGATCAATGACCTGTGCGCCCGCCGGGGCGGCGCCTCCCTCGCGGACTTCTTTGACGCGGTCGCCTTCGACGATCACCAGCACATTGCGCCGCGCGTCTCCGGTCGCGGGCTGAATCAACGCGCCGCAACGCACCACACGCGTGACGGGCGCACTCTGTGTCTGGCCTTGCGCCAGCACGGTTGCTGCGAACATTAAGATGGCCAAACGGTTCTTCATCGGTACCTCACAGGAACCGTAATCGTAACAGAAGAGAGAGGACCAAAAGATTGAATCCGCCGCTGATTTACGCAGATCAGCGCCGATAAACTCGCTACAATGAATATCGCACACAGGGAAGGACCATGCGAAAAACACTTACGATACTTTTGACCGCCATTTTCCTCACTCTATTGGCCGGCGCCCAGGAAAAAGAGAAACGCGGGCCTTCCACGCCGGACGAACGCAAGCGCTTCGTTGACCTGACCGGCAAGCTCATCAAGTCGCCTCTGGACGAAAGCCTGAAAGACGAGGCCAAGTGGGCGCTACAGTGGCTATCGGACGTCCCCGACGTCAACGTTAACCCCTGCCCCTTACCCCTGGGCGACATGGTTCCCTCCGACTATAAGCACGCTGCGCGGATATTCAGTATTTATGTGTTGGCCATGGGTGTGTATGCGATTGAACATCCAAAGAAATCAGAAGATGAAACCCCTCAGTATCTCGCCGGAGTTGAAGCAGCGCTGAGCGCCTACAAATCGATCCTGAAAAGCAAACCGGGGGCCAACTCGGAAGACCTGGACAATCTACTGGCGAAGCAGCAGAGCGGCAAGCTCGAAGCCTTTGTGAAGACTGCGGGCCAGGAATGCTCACAGTGACAATACGGGCGGCCTTCCCGGCCGCCGTGCGGGGTTTGCGGTACAGTATCAGCAATGAAAAAAATCAGAGTTGGCGTTCTTTTCGGGGGCCGGAGCGGCGAGCACGAAATCTCACTGCTCTCTGCGGCCACCGTCCTCAAGGCGATCAACCGGGAAAAGTACGATGTCGTTCCCATCGGCATCACTAAAGAAGGCCGGTGGCTGAGCCCAGCGCATTCAGGATTGTTGCTGCGCGGCGAGACGCTGCCGCAAGAAACCGGCCGCCATCCGGATGGTCACACCGATGCGGACCCGGCCGCGGCCCTGGCCAAAGGCGAGTCGGTGATAGCGCCACCGATGCCTGCGGCCAGCTCGCTCACACCTTTCGAAACCGCCGCACCGGCGGGAAACCAGGCGATTCAAATCGACGTAATCTTCCCGGTGCTGCACGGCACGTTTGGTGAAGACGGGACGATTCAAGGTCTGCTGGAGCTTGCGGACATTCCTTATGTAGGCGCGGGTGTGCTGGGTTCGGCGGCCGGCATGGACAAGGACATCATGAAACGGCTCTTCGCCGCCTGCGGCCTGCCCATCGTGAAGCATGTCGCGGTCCTCCGCGCCGAGTGGGAGAAGGCGCCGAAGAAGGTCGTCCGCGAAATTGAGGACCGCCTGAAGTATCCGCTATTCGTGAAGCCCGCCAACCTCGGTTCTTCCGTAGGCATCTCGAAAGCGCATGATCGCAAGGAGCTGGGGCCAGCCATCGAAACGGCCGCCCGATACGACCGCAAGCTG
This sequence comes from Saccharimonadales bacterium (SeqCode), assembly GCA_035568495.1. Classification (GTDB taxonomy): domain Bacteria; phylum Acidobacteriota; class Terriglobia; order Terriglobales; family Acidobacteriaceae; genus Angelobacter. The sequence goes on from DATMNZ010000172.1 coordinate 87,578, forward strand.
GTCATCGAAGAAAGCGTAGGAGGGAAGAAGCGTAAGGCGCGCGAACTGGAATGCGCGGTGCTGGGGAATGACCATCCTCGTTCTTCCATTGCCGGGGAGATCGTGCCGTCCGCCGAGTTCTATGACTATGCCGCGAAGTATAGCGATGAAAACTCAAAGCTTGTGATTCCGGCCAAGATCACAAGAAAACAGATGAAAGAGCTGCAAGAAATGGCTGTCCGGGCGTTCCATGCAGTAGATTGCGCAGGTCTGGCGCGGGTGGACTTCCTGATGGACCCGAAGAACGGCAAGATCTATTTGAATGAAATTAACACCATGCCGGGCTTTACCGCGATTAGCATGTATCCAAAGTTGTGGGTGGCCTCGGGGCTGGAGTACCAGGAGCTGATTGGCCGGCTGATCGAGTTGGGCGTGGAGAGGCATGGGGAGAAGAGGAAGAACCAGTATCAGAAGAGCTAAAACCAAGGGCTTCACCACGGAGAAAAGCAAAAGCAGGTAGTTGGTATTCGGTACTTGGTATGTGTTTCCTGGTGTTTGATTCCTCGGGAAGGCGCTGTCTTTCCCCGATTCTTGGAATCAGACAAATACCAAGTACCGAATACCAACTACCCGCTTTTGCTTTTCTCCGTGACTCCGTGCCTCTCCGTGGTGAAATTTGTTTTTCCCGGAAGCTAGCAGAGAAACTTTCCCACCGCCGGCATGTTCTCAATTCCCCCAGCGCCCAGGATCCACTGCAGATCAGCCGCAAATGAGATGGCAACGCCGCCCAGCTTCCAAAGCATGCCCGGAAATCTCGAACTGGGGGTGCGAAAGAAAGACGCCGGCCCGGTTGAATACAGCAAGCTCGGTCCCAGAAGAAACGACATGGCCGATTGCTGCATCAGGTAGCCGATGATCGCCCATTCGAGCCAGCGCACCGGGAGGTAGATCCGGAAGTAGATTTCACGGTGGCTGAGGCCGGAAATTTCCGCATTGAGCGATCCCGATGTCACCAGGTATGAAAGCCCAATGCCCATCGCCGCTCCCACAATTACGGTAGTCAAGCCGAAGCCAAACGCCTGCCGCAGCTTCGCCGGGCTATCAGGCCGGAAGAGTCCAACACCAATCCCGCACCACACAATGTAGGCGGCCAGCTTCAGCGCGACATAAGGAACCAGTTCCATTACAGACGGCTCTCCGTGCTTGCATTCGGAAACGATTGTATCCAGAATGACTGCTGCAAGCCATAGCCAGTGGTCGGATGGGCATCCCCTACCAGACGTTGATCGGGAGTCTTCTGCACCGTTATGTGGGCGGAGAGCTGATCGACAGGAAAACAGCCGAGGCTGCCAAGCCTTTTAAACCAGGCGTTTTAAACCAGTAGATTTCCCTCACCTTGCAGTGCTATGATGCCGCTGTTTTGAACGATGGGTCTGGCGTTGGTCTACGTCATTGCTAGATCCTAAGTTGCCCGTTCTTCCCCCGCACGTTCCAAGCAAGCCATATTTTCAGCAGTGTATATCTCTAAGGGGATTTCCATGCGCGTTTTCCTTCCGGCAAGACGGTACTCCACGGTCCCGCTCCATACATCCGAGAACTTTTTCAAACAAGCCGTGAGCCTGGTCCTCGTATGGGCCATGGTGATGACTTGCATGCCCGTCTATGCGTCCGACCAGAGGTCCGCACAGTGGGTCACCGGACTGGGGCCGTTCGGATTGCAGCCCCCTGTGGAGTCGCCATCTGCCCAGACGCCTTTGCCGGCAGGTGTGGAACTGCCGCAGAAGCCGGCCTTTGTGGCGGCCAGGCCCTTGACGCTGATGGCGGCCGCTGGTTCGCCGGCGTTCTCTGGCCGGTCGTTACCGGCTGTGGCCGTGGTCCCCGCTACGCCTGTATCGCCTTCGCAGTCGGGAAATACGCCGCTGCAGATATCGGTGGGTTTTGCCGACAGCAGTTCGCCCTCGGCCAGCTTTCCTGAACCGTGGAATGAAAGCAATCCCCTGGTGCGTTTTGCCGGCGCCGGTTCGATGTACCGCGCGGGCGCGATTCGTCTGGATAATCCGACCGGAGCGGACGTCATCGTCGATAGCGTAACGGTAGACCTTGGGCGTCCCGGCCCGGTGTTTCAGTTGTGGAACAGCGTGACCGTTCCCGCGTTCGGCGCTGCGATTCTCACCCAGACGCAGGATGGAAACTTCAACACCAGCGGCTCGCCGATTGTGGGTTGCGGCGTTGCGCTGGCGGCGGGTGAAGCGCGGATCCCAAAAATTACGGTGACCACCGGCGGGGCTTCGACCGCCTATATGGATACGGCCCATGTCCTCGATACCGGCGGTTTCGATTCGAGCTGCCGGGGCAATCAGTCTCTGGGCTGGCGTCCGGTCGGCACGGTGGGCATGGAATCGCCGTCCGCTGCCGTGCAGTTGGTCACCGACCATGCGCCGCATGCGGTCAGCACCCAGGACGTAGTGAACGTTCAGGTGAACGATGCTGCCGGCCAGGGGCTGGCCAATGTTCCGGTCAGCCTGCAGGTGGTCAACGGGCCGAATAGCGGGAAAAACTTCGCTGGGGTAACCGATGCGAGCGGAAACGCCGCAGTGCAATATTCGAGTGTCGCGCAGGGCACCGATCTTCTCCAGGCAGTCGTTCCGAATCTAAGCGGAACCGGCCTGGCATCGCAACAGGTATCAGCCTTATGGACTTCAGCGGACGCCTGCTCGGCCCCGGCCACGCCGGACGCCGCAGCCACGCGCATGATCTACGTGGGGCAGACGGCAACGACGTTCGGTAACCCATTGCGGCTGGCAGCCTTGCTCACGGATGGGACTGGAACGCCTCTGGCCAACCGCAACCTGGCCTTCGTTTTCGGCACACAGACGCTGGCGGCGGCCACCGACAACAACGGGGTTGCCACCGGGCTAGCTTCGTTGAATGTGGGTCAAACGCCGGTCACGATCAGTTTTGGCGGGAGCCCTGGCTTTCAGCCGGTGCAACTGAGCACCAGCGTAAGCGTGACCCGGGCCGCGACCCTGCTGCGGTATACGGGCGCGAACTTGGTTAGCTCCCTGGGTACACAGGGAGTTTCTGCGGTGTTGACCGATGCTCAGGGACGAACGGCGGTAGCCGGACGCACCATCAGCTTCTCGCTCAACGGCGTCACAGCGACGGGTGTCATCGATGTGAATGGCGTGGCCACGGCGGCGCTGAACTTTACCACCGAGCAATCGAGCGGACCGGCGCAGTTGCAGATCAGCTTTGCCGGCGACACGAATTACCAGGCCAGCACGCGCACCGTTCCGGTACAGGTCTATGCGGTGAAGCAGTTCGTGATCTGGGGCGGTAACAGCGGAGGATTGAAGGTCGGCCAGCGCGTAAATTTCTGGGGTGCGCAGTGGGCGAGCCAGGTAACGGGCGGGCAGTTTGACGCCAATGAGTCATTCAAAGGTTTTGCCGCGGCGGTGCAGACGGCAGGAATCCAGCAATGCCAGCCGAATGCAACCACCGGCACGCTCGCAAATTCCTGCTGGACCACCAAGCCGGGCAACAGCTTCCCGCCGGCCACACTGCCCAGCCTGATTGAGGTGATCGTCTCTACGGCCATCGTGAAATCCGGCCCTGATATCTTCGGCAACATCGCCTGCGGAGCGATCGTGCGGGTCGATCATACGCCGCCCTATGGAGATGTACCCGGCCAACCGGGCTTCGGCGACATCGTCGCCGTGAATGGCGATTGCGCCGGTGTGTTTCCACTTCCGGCCAAGCTGGTGGCCTCGCAGCAGCAGCCTACGCCAGTGCTGCCGTCTCAGCAGCTCACGGTGGATTACAGCATCGCCAACCAAGGCGCAACGGACGCGACCGGCGTCGTGCTGAACGAGAACTTCGACCAGCTTACTCCGGCCACGGGCTCGGCCGCACTGGGAACGATCATTGCCGGTGGCAACACCAGCGGCAACTTCCCCGTGACGATTCCGGGAATCGCTGCGCGCCAGAGCCCGGAAAGCAGCGTCGATTACCAATCGCGTCTGGCGGCCTCTGACGGAAGGCTGTTTACCTCGGAAGGTGAGATCACCTTCACCGATCCCTTTAGCCAACTCTATGCGCCCGTGGAGATATCTTCCTTCAGCCAGTTGAATCTGCCCCGTCTGGAGATCGGCCTCTCAGGGCCGACCTGCATTGCGCCGGGAACCACTGTGCCCTATCAGACGCGGATCGAGAACCTAGGCAGCGCCACGGCGGAAAAGATCGCCGCCAGCGTTTCGCTGCCGGATAATACCGTGAAGCCCCTAGTGACGCCGGACCTGCCGGCCGGAATGAGCTTCGCCGGTACGGTGAACTGGCAATCGCCGGTCATAGCCGCCAAAGGCGCCAACGAAAGCACTCAGGACTACCTTGCGCGCTTGCAGTCGTTCGATGCGGTCGTGTTGCCGGCGGCCATGGCCAGCGCAACCTGGCAGGACCATCAGACGAACGCCTACGGTCCGGTGGAGCAACCTTTCGCCAGCCTGACGCAGCGCGTGCCGATTGTTTCGCTGGTGACGCCGGGAACGCAGTCGCTGCTGCCGGGCCAGAAGACCCAGTTCAGCTTCCCCACCAGCAACATCGGCACCGGGAATGCGGTGCAGATCACGTTGTCGTTGAAGAAGCCGGATGGCAGCCTGCTAGCGCTTCCGAGCTTCAGCCTGCCGGGCGGGCAGAGCGCCACGCTGAGTGCGAATTTCACCGCACCGGCGATCGCGCCCAAAGGCGCCGCCGAGAGCGACAGCGATTATCTGGCGCGCCTGCTGGCGGCGAATGGAGCGATCCGGCCGCTGGATGCGATTCTGATCTGGACCGATTCTGCCGCGAACCACTACGGCCCGACCGATAATCCGTTCTCCATCGCCACGCAGTTGCCGGTCGTGAACATGGCGCTCTCCGCGCCGGCGACCGCCAACTCCGGCGATACCATCGCCTACACGGTCACGCTGACGAACAGTGGTTCTGTGCCAGCGGCAGCCGTCAACCTTTCGTTGACGTTACCCGATGGCTCGGTGCAGCATCCGATCGCAGCCGGGACCAGTCTGGCGCCCGGAGCGAGCGCGTCCTTCAAGCAGACGTATGCGATCCCTGCGACCCAGCCAAACGGCACGATCACGGCCGGCGCCTCGCTGACATGGAACGATGCCGTGCCCAATACTTATGGTCCGGTCAGTGCCTCAGCTTCTACCGTGGTCACCCAGCCGAACCTGCCGCCCGTGGTCAGCGCCGGAACCAACCAGACCGTGCCCTTCCCCAATAACTTCCCGCTGCAAGGCAGCGTGACCGACGACGGCAAGCCGGTGGGTGGAACGCTGACCTCTACCTGGACGCAGATCAGCGGACCTGCTCCGGCAGTCTTTGCCGATCCTCATTCCCCCACCAGCACCGTCGCATTGAACGCCGAAGGCGCGTATGTACTCAAGCTGACCGGCGACGACTCTCAGCTTCAGACCAGCGCGCAGGTCACGATCACCACCATCCGGGGCAACATGGCTCCGGTTGTCACCGTGGGGCCGGGCCAGACCATCGAGCTACCCGTGAATTCGGTCAGCCTCGCAGGCAGCGCCACCGACGACGGCCTGCCGGTGGGCAGTTCTCTGACCTACGCGTGGTCGGTGGTGGCAGGCACGGGAAACGTCAGCTTCGGCAGCGCCGGCGCACCCAACACCAGCGCCACCTTCAGTTCGGCGGGCACGTATCTTCTGCGCCTGACGGTGAGCGACTCTCAGCTTTCCGGAAGCGCAACGGTGCGGGTGAATGTGCTCCTGCATAACAATCCGCCTGTGGTGAATGCGGGGCCGAACCAGACCATCATTCTGCCTGTGACCACGGCGGCCTTGCAGGGAACCGTCACAGATGACGGTCTGCCTGCAGGTGGCCAGCTCACATCTCTGTGGTCGGTGGTCAGCGGCCCTGGTCTGGTGATTTTCGGAAATTCAAACTCACCGGCGACCTCCGCGACCTTCCCCGTCCTCGGCGTCTATGTTCTGCGGCTCACGGCCAGCGACTCTCAACTGAGCGCCAGTTCAGACGTGACCATCAATGTGCGGCCCGCCAACCTGCCTCCGGTGGTGAATGCCGGACCGAACCAGACGATCACTCTGCCGTCGAACGCCGCGAGCCTGCCGCTGATTCCGACCCTGGTCGCCATCAGCACGGGCTTCAACAACCCGATCGCCGTTGACTATCACCAACCTACGAACAAAGTCGTAATGTCGGTGAACTATTTCGGTGGGACGCCGCACAATTTTGAGCTGGTGGCGGCTAACGGTTCTCGAACGACGTTCTCCAACATCAGCGGACTCACCGACGAGGTTTATATCGCCGCAGCGCGCGACGAAGGCAACGGCTTGAGCATCGGCGGTTTCCGCGCAGGCGAACTGTTCACCGGCTCAGGCGTGGCCGGCGTTATCGTGCGCATTTCGCCCGATGGCGCCAGCGTCCAGAACCCGTGGGTGAGGTTGCCCGGCGAGCCCGGCCTGCTTCGGGGCCAGCTCTACATCGATCGCACCGGAATTTTCGGCGGCGACCTGATCGTAGCGACCACTGTCGGCAACATCTGGCGAGTGACTTCGGCGGGCGTCCCGACCAAGCTCGCCAGCCTCAACATCCTGATCGAAGGACTGCTGACGGTGCCGCCCGATCCTCAGAAGTACGGGCCCTGGGCCGGTAAGATCATTGCCGGAAGTGAGAACCAGCAGCGTATCTTTGCCGTCGATCCGCAGGGCGTAGTGACGTTCTTTGACCTGGGAATCGCCCCCGAGAACATCAAACTGATCAATCAGGGCGATAACTTCTTCGGCGTGGATTTCGCCAGCGCCACGCTCAGGGGAATCCCCGCCGCGGAACTTTCCGGCATGGTGGGCGACATTCTCGTCGGGGAAGAGAGCCCCGGCAACCTTTGGCAGATCCACTGGAATGGTTCACGTTTTGAAACCACTCGCATCGCCCAGGTGCCGCAGTGGGAAGGCGCCACCACTGCGCCCGCCGGTATCGCGCAGATTGCGGCCACCACGGCCAGCGTAAATCTGAACGGCACAGTGAGCGATGATGGCCTGCCCGTCGGTGGCCAACTGACCTCCGTGTGGTCGAAGGTGAGTGGTCCGGGACTCGCAAGCTTCACCAGCCTCACGACTCCAGTCACGACCGTTAGTTTCAGCCTGCCCGGCGTGTACGTTCTACGCCTGTCGGCTTCCGACTCGGAACTCACGTCGACCTCCGACGTCACCATCACCATTGCCGCCAACCAGCCCCCGGTTGTGAACGCTGGCAACGAACAGCAGGCCACCTTCCCGGCATCTGTCAACCTGAACGGTGTGGTGACCGACGACGGGCTGCCGAATAACACGTTGAGCTCATTCTGGTCGAAGGTGAGCGGCCCCGGCCGGATTACCTTTACGACCCCGAGCTTCAACGCCAGTGAAGATTTCTCGTCTACGGCCAACCCCAGCGGCAACTGGACCTATGGGTCAACGCCCACGCGCGGAGGAGTGTTTACTCCCTACGCTTTCACCGGCCAGCTTTCCGGAATGCCCACATGGTTCCGGACATCTCCCGCAGGGGGCACGACCTTCCCGCTGCTGTCTTTCAATGACTCGGGAGCGCCCCTGGGGTTCTCGGGCATTTCCGTGCCGCCCGACACATTCCTGCTGCATCCGGGCCCGAGCGGCGAGAACAGCGTTCTGCGCTGGGTTGCTCCAGCCGCCGGGACTTTCCTCGTCCAGGGCCGCTTCTACGGCCTCGATAACACCACTACCGACGTGGCCGTGCTGCTCAACTCATCGACCACTCTGTTGAGCGGCAACATCGCTGCGAGGAACGCAGGCGTTCCATTCACGTTCGTGAAGACCCTGAGCGCCGGCGACAAGCTCGACTTCAGCGTCGGCTTCGGCAACGGCAACTTCAATTCCGATAGCACCGGCCTGACGGTGACCATTACCCAGGCGGGCGCCGCGACTACGGTCGCTTCGGTGAGCCAGCCGGGCGCCTACATTGCGCGTCTGGCCGCATTTGACGGGGAGGCATTCAGCTTCAACGATGTCCATATCCAGTCCATCGCGCCCTGCGTGACCCCGCCCAGCGGTCTGGTTGGATGGTGGCCGGGCGACGGCGATACCCGCGATCTGGCTTCCGCCAACACCGGAGTGATCGAAGACGGCGTCGCCTTTGTGCCGGGCATGGTGGGCCAGGCGTTCAGCTTCAACGGCACCGCGGCCGATGTCGTGGTTCCGGCCGCTGCCCCGCTCAATGTCGGCAGCTTCACCTTCGATGCGTGGATCTTCCCGCTCGATTTGGCCTCCCAACGCCCGATCCTGGAGTATTCCGCGACCAACGGCGTCATCGGGCCGCATTTGTGGATGAACCTGAACGCCAATGTCACCACCACCAATGGCGCGCTCTACGCCAATATTATTGACAGTAACGGCTCCTTCCACATTTTAAGTACCGGCGGCGGAGCTCTGGGCATCCGGCAGTGGAACCACGTCGCCCTGACCTATGACCGAGCCACCGGCATTGCTCGCCTGTATGTGAACGGCGCCGCTCTTACCACGGTCAATCTTGGGACATTCACGCCCCGCACCAACCTGCCGCTCTACATCGGCGCGCGGCCGAACTCCAACCACTTCCTCGGACAGATGGACGAAGTGGAAGTCTTCAATCGCGCCCTTACGCCCGCGGAATTGCAGGCGATTTACAGCGCCGGAACTTCCGGACAGTGCAAACCCAACGGGCCCCAACCTCCGGTCGTGAGCGCCGGAGTTGATCAGACCATTATTCTGCCTGTCACTCAGGTCACGCTGAACGGCGCCGCCACCGACCCCAATGGCGGCCAGCTTTCGATCGCCTGGAGCGTGGTGACCGGACCGGGTGCGGTTACATTCGGCAACCCTGCGTCGCCGGCAACCACCGCCACCTTCAGCGCGGCAGGCAGCTATATTCTGCGTCTGACCGCAGGCAATGCTCAATCCACGGTGAACCGTGATGTGACCATCACGGTGATCGCGCCTACCAACAAAGCGCCGGTCGTCGATCCCGGCCCGAACCTGACCCTCCAGTTGCCGGTCAGCTCCGCCACCCTGAACGGCAAGGTCACCGATGATGGGCTTCCCTTGGGCAGCACCGTTACCCAGCAGTGGACCAAGCTGAGCGGCCCCGGCACGGTGATCTTCACTGCGCCCACCCAGGCGGTGACCCAGGCCACATTCAGCACTGCCGGCAACTACACGTTGCAACTGGCGGCCACGGATTCCCTGCTCTCAACCTCCGCGGCGATGACCGTTACGGTGCTTCCTGCGCCCACGCCCAACCAGGCCCCATCGATCACCGTAAATGTCGACAACGTGAACATCACGCTGCCCGCGAACACCGTCACCCTAACGGGAACGATCACCGACGACGGCCTGCCGGTAGGATCGACGATCACGGCCCAGTGGTCGCTGGCCAGCGGCCCGGCTCCGGTTACGTTTACAGCTCCAACCAGCGCCAGCACCAAAGCGGTGTTTACCACGGCCGGCTCCTACGTCCTGAAACTGACGGCTTCCGACTCGCAGCTCGATACGTCCGTCACGATTCCGATTACAGTCAACCCGCCCGCGGCCAACCAGGCGCCGATCGTCAGCGTGATCGCTAGCGCCGCCGCGATTACCCTGCCGAACAATTCCGTCGGCCTCACCGGAAGAGTTACCGACGACGGACTGCCGGTTGGCGGAGCGATCACGCTGCAATGGTCGCTGCTGAGCGGCCCGGCTCCGGTCACATTCAGCAATCCCACGGGCGGAAGCACGCTGGCGGCGTTCTCAGCGCCCGGCATTTACGTGGTCCAATTGGCAGCTTCTGATTCGCAGTTGACGGGCGCGGGAACCGCCACGATTACTGTGAATCCCGTGGGCACCAATCAGGCGCCCGTAGTTTCCATTACAGCCGATCGTACAGCGCTCACGCTGCCCACCAACACCGCCACGCTGACCGGCGTGGTCAGCGATGACGGGCTGCCAAGCGGCACGATCACCACGCAGTGGTCACAGGTCAGCGGGCCGGCTGCGGTAATTACACAGTTGAATCCCACCACGGTGACCGTGACCTTCAATGCGGTGGGCGTCTACGTATTCAAGCTTACGGCCAGCGACGGCCAGCTTTCATCGAGCGCCACGATCTCAATCAACGTGACCACCGCGGGTGGAAATCAGCCTCCCACGGTTACGGCTGGGGCGAACCAGACCATCCAGTGGCCGCAGAACAGCGTGTCGCTGCGAGGTGATGCCCGTGACGACGGCCTGCCTTTGGGCAGCACCCTCACGGTTTCGTGGAGCGAGGTCAGCGGGCCAACGCCGGTGACCTTCACGAACCCGAATTCCCTGGTGACCCAGGCCACCTTCGGCGCAGCCGGCGTCTATGTGCTGCAACTGACCGCCAGTGACAGCCTGCTGCAGGCCACTTCGCAGGTAACCATCACGGTCAACACCGCGCCGGCGCCGCCTCCTCCGCCGCCGGTGGTAAGCATTACGTCTCTGGCGAATGGAGCGGAAATCACCTCGCCGACACCCATTGCCGGCTCCGTCAGCACCGGCACGTGGAAGCTCGAATACTCGCTGCTCGATGGAGCCGGGAACCCGACCACCTTCACTACCTTTGCCTCGGGAGCCGCTCCGGTGAACAATGCGACCCTGGGGACGTTCGATCCCACGGTGCTGCTCAATGGGCAGTATCAAATCAGGTTTAGCTCCACCGATGTGGCCGGCCAGATCGCTTCGACGATTTCGACGGTGAACATCAGCCGCAACACCAAAGTCGGCAACTTCACTCTCTCGTTCAGCGATCTCAGCGTGACGTTGCCCGGGCTGCCGATTACCGTCAGCAGGACCTACGACTCACGCGACAAGCGCGTCGGGGATTTTGGCGTCGGATGGACCCTGGGCATCGCCAACGTGCGCGTACAGAAGAGCGGCGGGCCGATTGGGCTGGCTTGGCAGGAAGACCAGCAGTGGAGCGGGTTCTTCCCGACCTATTGCCTCCAGTCGCTGAAGAACCACATCGTCAGCGTTACCTTCCCTGACGGAAAGGTCTACAAGTTCCAGGCGGTCAGCTCGCCGCAATGCCAGCAGATCGTGCCGATCACGAACCCGCAGTTCGGATTCACCCAGATACCGACCGGTTCGGCGACTGCCGGCGCAACCCTCAGTCCCATCGGGGATGCCGCCTTCATCGTCGATAACGGCGTTCCTGGCCCGGTCAACATCCTCGATCTGGACCTGAACCCCGCGGACTTCACGCAATTCCAGATGGTCACGGCGGAAGGTTTCAAATACATTCTGGATCTCACCCGGGGCGCCACCAGCGTTACCGATCCAAACGGAAACACGCTCACCATCAACGCCAGCGGAGTGGTCCATTCAAGCGGCAAGAGCGTGGCGTTTTCGCGCGATCCGCAGGGAAGGATCACGCAGATCGCCGATCCGAACGGCGCGGCGATTCAATACCAGTACAACTCTGCCGGCGATCTGGCGGCGGTCACCGATCGCGCCGGCCAGACCACGAGATTCACCTATGACGGCGCCCACTTCCTGCTCGACGTGATCAATCCGCTCGGCATTCAGGCGGTCAGGAACACCTTCGATGACAGCGGACGCCTGCTCTCAAGCACCGACGCCAACGGCCACACCGTCAATTACACGCACGACGTGGCGGCACACCGCGAAACCGTGGCTGACCGCCTCGGGAACGCCACTACTTTCGAGTACGACGACGACGGCAATGTCACCCGTGCGATCGACGCTCTGGGGAATGTGACCTCGTCGACCTATGATGCCAACGACAACAAGCTCAGCGAGACCGATGCTCTGGGCAAGACCAGCTTTTACACCTACGACGCTCAGGGCAACCGCCTGACCGAAACCGATCCTCTGGGTCACGCGACCCGGTATACCTACAACAGCCGCCGTCAGGTGCTGACGCTGACCGATCCTTCGGGCAAAGTCGCCACCAGCGCCTATGACGCTAACGGGAACCTCACGTCGCTGACGGACTTCTCAGGCAATCTGATTACCTTCACTTACGGCCCCAATGGCGTGACCAATTCTGTTGCCAGTCCCGCTACCGGCACCACGGCTTTCGATCACGATGCCAACGGAAACACCACGAAAGTCACCGATTCCATCGGCAGGACCACAACGTTTACCTACGACGCCAACGGAAACCAGTTGAACCGCGCTATCACGCGCAATACGGCTTCCGGCCCCGTTATCGAGACCACCAGTTATGTCTACGACGGGCAAAGCCGGCTGCTGAAGATCACGTCACCGGATGGTTCGGTGCAGCAGCAGACGTTTGACGCCGCAGGCAATCTTGCAAGCGCCACCGATCCGCGCGGAAAGACGACCACCTACACCTACGACGATCAGGGAAGAAAAACAAAGACTTCGTATCCGGATGGAACCAGCGAGTCTACCGTCTACGATGCCGAAGGTCACAAGCTGAGCACCACAGATCGCGCCGGCCGGACCACATCATTTGTCTACGATCCGATCGGGCGTCTGATCAGGACGACGTTCCCGGATGGCGCGGTGACGGCAACCGCCTATGACGCGATCGGCAATGTCGCATCAGCTACCGATGCCCGGAACAACGTTACCAGCTTCGCGTATGACGATGCCGGACGCCGCACCCAGATGACGGATGCCGCGGGCAAGATTACGCGGCTGGCTTACGACGCCAAAGGGAACCTCGCTAGCTTTACCGACGCCCGAGGCAATGTAACTCAATTCAGCTACGACGCCAACGGGCATCGGACAGCATTGGTCCATCCCGATGGCACCACCGGCAAGACATCATTTGATGCCGCAGGTAGAGTGACGTCAAAGACCGACCAGACTGGCAAAGTCACGCAGTATTCATACGACACAGCGGGTCACCTGACCAGCGTAATCGATGCGCTGGGCAAGACAACGCGATTTACCTTTGACGAAGCGGGCAATGTTCTGTCTCAGACCGACGCCAACGGCCATGTAACGCAGTATCAATACGACTCCCGCGGGCGCAGAGTCCGGCGTACCTTGCCGCTCGGTATGTCTGAAACCTATGCGTACGATCCAGCGGGCAATCTGCAGTCCAGGACCGATTTCAACGGTCATGTTACGTCCTATGCTTACGACAGCGTGAATCGTCTGGTTTCGAAGACTCCGGACCCGGCGTTTGCATCTGCGCCCGTCACGTTCACCTACACCGCCACGGGCAAGCGGGCCACGATGGTGGATGCAAGCGGTACGACCACCTATACCTACGACCTGCGTGATCGCCTGCTTGCCAAGGCGACGCCGCAGGGCCGTCTGACCCACACCTATGATGCGGCCGGTAATCTAACCTCTTCCGCGTCGGGAAATCTCAACGGCCTCTCTGCCGGCTACTCTTATGACGCCCTGAATCGCCTGGCTTCCGTCACCGACGGTGGGGGGCATGTAACGTCGTATTCCTATGACGATGCAGGAAACCTGGCTGGCTACAACTATGCCAACGGGATCCAGAACACATTTGCCTATGACAGCCTCAACCGCCTGGTCAACACACGGGCGCAAAAAGGCCCTGCTGCCATCGCCTCGTACGTCTATACGCTGAGTCCGGGTGGAAATCATCTGACCGTCGCGGAGCTCAGCGGGCGTGGAGTCAGCTACGCTTACGACGGTCTCTACCGGCTGGCGCGCGAAGACATAAGCGGCGACGCGGCCGGTAATAACGGCTCTCTGACCTATACCTATGATCCGGTTGGAAACCGGTTGACGCTGACTTCGAGCACCCCTGCCGTCCCCTCAGGAGTGTTCTCGTATGATGCCAATGATCGAATTTCCACCGATGTCTATGATGCCAACGGCAACCTCACCTTCAATGGCCAGGCGAACAGCTATGACTTTGAAGACCGCCTGGCCAGCCGCGGGTCTCTTTCGATTGTTTACGACGGAGACGGAAACCGCGTCAGCAAGACCGTGGGCGGCGTCACCACCAGCTACCTGGTCGATGACGTCAATCCCACAAGCTTGCCGCAGGTAGTCGAAGAGATCAGCGGTGGCGCTGTTCAGAAGACCTACCTCTACGGATTGCGGCTGGTCAGCCAGACTGACATCAGCTCTGGTTCGTTGCATTTCTACGGCTTTGATGGCGAAGAAAACGTCCGCTATCTTACGGATATCTCTGGCGCGGTTACCGATACGTACGACTACGACGCATTCGGCAACCTGATCCATCACACCGGCTCGACCGCCAATAACTATCTCTACCGGGGAGAGCAGTTCGATCCGGACCTCGGCGTTTACTACCTCCGCGCCCGGTATATGGACACCAACACCGGCCGGTTCTGGACGATGGATCCGTTCGAGGGCCGCAGCAACGACCCCGCCTCGCTCCATCGTTATCTTTACTGCTCGGGGAACACTCCGAATTGCTCCGATCCGACCGGCAAAGACTTCGATCTGGGCTCGATCAGCATCAGCTTGGGCGTCCAGTCGGTGTTGGTCAATATCGCTCAGGGCGCTCTGTTTGGCGCAGTGTTTGGCGCGATCCAGGGTCAACTGGATGACGGCGACCCGGTCAAGGGCGCGCTCAAGGGCGCGTTGGTCGGCGCTCTGCTCGGACCCCTCGCAGGCGCGGCCAGCGCCTACAAGATCGGCCGCATCGCGCTCTCCATTGCGTCGTTCGGCCTGAGTGGGTACAGCGCTCTGGGAGCATGGAAGCAGAAGAAATACGGCCTTGCTATCTTCTATGCCGTCACAGCGATCGGCGGTGCGTTCTTCTCGGCCTTCGCCGAAAAACCCTCGACTCCCACGACTCCGGCGCAGTTTGCCGGTGTCAGCACGCCACCGGGCAAAGCGGTCTTCTGGAGCGGTGGAGAAGAAGCCAGGCTCGCTGCTGAGGCCTTCGCTAAAGAGATTGGCGGTTACACCATTGCCAAGACTCCGGGGGGCGCGGCCTTTGAGCTTGAAGGTGTTACCGAAAGAGAATTGTGGGACGGCCTGAGCTCTCTGTTTGCGCAGGGAGCTGAAGGTGAAGTCAACGTATTCGTCAAGGTCGACAACTTCAATCCGGCCGGGACCTTCAATACGGTTGAATTGCCGATTCTGCAGGCCAAAGAAGCGGCTGGCGTTGTCCAGATCATTCTGCATCAGTTCTGATAGACGCAGGCGGGAGGAGGGCTGATTGGCAGTGTTTCTAAGAATGGATAAGAAGACGGTCGCCAGCGATCTGGGCTTTACGGTTCGGCGTGAGAGTGTATATACGCTGAGCTATCAGGAAGGCGACCGTGTTCTCCGGTTCGGACTCGAAGTTAGCGGGGTGCCGGAATACGATTTCATCCTGTTCCCCGATGGTCCCTCCAGCCGGGCATGGCAGCCTCCGTTCGATCAGGAGCGGTTGAGTGTCGAGAAGAAAAAGGAAATCATCGACCGGGTAGTGGCGGCGGTTAAATTCATGGGTCAAAACCCCTTGCTGCATAAGAAGGGCGGCTGATTTTTTCCAGGCTGCGAAGTGGCGCGATTGCGCCCGGCATGGGATCGCCGGCGACAGTGTGGGTTTGGAAAGAAGCAACGAGTGCTATTTCTTCGCTTTCTTCTTCTCCGCCTTGGCCGCCAGCTTCTCCTCTGCGGCCTGAGCGAGCGCATACTCCACGATGCGTTGCATTTCGTTGACCGGCGCCGGCTTGCCGCTCCAGATCTCGAACTGGCGTGCGCCCTGCTGGACGAACATTTCCGCTCCCAGAATCACATGCATGTTCTTGCTCCGGGCCAGCTTCACTAGCTTAGTTTCAGCCGGCGTGTAGACCATCTCAAAGAAATATTTGGCATTGAATTCCTGGTCCGAGAGCGGAGCCTGCTCTTTGTTGCCATCCATGCCGAAGGGGGTGGCGTTGATGATGACGTCCAATTCCAACTTCTTGAGCTGGGTGCGATTGATGGCCTTGGCGCGGGCCTGCTTGGCCAGCGTGGCGGCCGGACCGGGCGTACGGTTCAGGATGTAGACATCCGCCCCGCGTTCTTTCAGCCCGAAGACCGCGGCCCGGGCCGCGCCCCCGGCGCCCAGCACCAGAATCTTGGCGCCGGCCAGCGGCAGGCGCTGTTCCAGCGGGCGCACCAGACCGCTGACGTCCGTATTGAATCCATAGAGCTTGCCTTCCTGCGAGCGAACGACTGTGTTGCAGGCGCCGGTTTTGGCCGTATGCGGGTCGCTCTTATCGAGATGCTTGGCCATCTCTTCCTTGTAGGGCATGGTCACGCTGAGCCCGTGAATGGGAATGTCACGGACACAGACCAGAAGATCGTCAAGCGACTTGGCGTGCAGGGCGAGATAGACGGCGTTCACGTTTTCCCGGCGAAAGGCCGTATTGAGCATGACCGGCGAAAGCGAATGTGAGACCGGGTCGCCGACCACACCGTAGACGCGGGTGGCTGCATCCACCTGCTCGATGCGGTAGGTCTCCCGCAGGGTGCGGGCGGCAATTTGCCCTGGGGCCGTCTCTTCGCCGGTGGTGACGGAGGCGAAGGTGAACTGGCTGCCGGCCCTCACCGCCAGCACGCGGCTGATGACACCCTGTTCACCCATGCACACGCCGATTAAGGAATGCGTATGGCTGTGCCGTTCCAGGAATTTCATCATGACCACGTTGTCATAGAGCGAATTGGCGGTGCTGACCAACTTGTAGAAATCAGCCGGATACTGTTTCATCCGGGCAAAAGTCTCTTCCAGCTTCCGCGTCGCCCGGTAGTCATGGTAGGAAAGAATCAAGCTGGCCGACCGGCGCAGGCGGGCAAAGTCGGCGGGTTTCAACTGGGCGGCCGATTCCAGCTCCAGGTCGACCAGATGACATCCCTGATTGGCGGCCTTTACTAGAATGTCAACTTCTGAGGCCACCGATCCCCGGAACTTGCCCCCGCTGGCGGCCCGCCGGCAGGTGGCGACAATCAGGGCTTCGGGGTGGTATTCCACGAACGCCTTGATCTTGGCCATGGCCATGGCCGGATTGGGCTGGTAATCAAGCCGGAACTCGATAAAAGGGTTCTCCCGCACGATTCCATCGGCTTTTTCGACCATTTCCGCAGGCGTCGAAGCCACAATAGCGACACAGATGCGCGGCAACCGGGCCGGCAGGAAGCGGGGCGTGTAGGTGGCTGATGGACTACTCATGGAGCAAAGGTCTGCATCATACGTACCAAAATTGGCCTATGCAAGCGAGGAATGCAAGAGGAGATGTACTTCTGTGCCATAAGAGTATCTTTTAAGTAACTAATGGCCTTCCGGGGGCAGGGCTTAAAATGCTTGGGAGAAGGCCGCCCGGAGAGGTGTTTTGCGGCCGAGGAAAGCATTGAAAACTGGGAGGCAACTATGAAACATCTGGGATGGGCGCTGCTGGCGCTTTCAACGCTGACTTTTGGGCAGGGAACTCAGCCCCCCGCCAAGCAGCAGACCGGTGCGCAAACAATTCAGGCGCAGATCGTCAAGCACACCCAGGGCGCCAACTATACGCCCACCGATTTTGACATGTACTGCTCCGGGTACATCACCACCGCCAAGGTTTCAGACGCCCGCTACATCGTGGGCGGCCTCGACAGCTTTTACCAGACCCATTTTGCCAGCCGTTCCGACCGCATTTTTATTCACGGCGCCGGCATGAACGTGGGTGATAAGTTCGAGATTGTCCGTCCGGTCCACAACATCAACCTCCAGCCGCCTTATCCCGGCCAGAAGTTGCTCGTCCGGCAAACCGGCCAGCCTTATTTTGAAATGGGCACGGTCAAGATTCTGGATGTGCAGAAGGGCGTGGCCATTGCCGCACCCGAGTTGAGCTGCGCGGAAATGAAGCCCGGCGATCTGGCGATTCCGTTTGAAAAACGGGAAATCCCGCTCTTCCGCAAAGTCACTCTTGATCCTTTTGCGGCGCCCAACGGCAAGGTCACTGGACGCATTGTCCTGGGCAACGAGTTTGAAACCGTGGTTGGCTCCAAGGCCAAAGTGTATTTGAATATCGGCTCAAACAAGGGCCTGAAGGTGGGCGATTATCTGCGCGCCACCCGCACCTACGATTACAAATACGGACACCCGGATCTCGGCATGGCCGCACGGGCCGCACTCTACGACGACACCCAGCATCGGACGCCCAAGATTTCACGGGCTTCGTTCCGCGACGCGCCCCGGCATACTCTGGGGGACATGGTAGTGCTGCATGTCCATCCCCGCAGCGCAACCGTGATGATCGTCACAGCACTGCAGGAAATCCAGTTGGGTGACAGTGTGGAACTCATGGATGTCAGCGACGCCCCTGTAGTGACGGCGCCTGCTTCGGTGGCGATTCCGGAACCGGAGGCTGCGAATGTGTTGCCGAGTCCGCCCTCCATCACCTGTGTACCCTCCCCGGCCACGGTACGCGTGGGCGAAAGCTCAATCATTACCTGCGACACCGGCAGCCCTGACAATCGCCCGCTCACAGTCCGTTTCACGGCCAATGGAGGCAAGATTACCTACGCCAATAACCGGGCGACGCTCGATACCGCCGGCACCGGCTCCGGCCCCATCAGTGTGCGCGCGGTGGCCATGGATGACCGCAACCTCTCATCCAGCGCCAATACGACCGTGAACGTTGAGCCTCCGCTGGCGCTGGGCCCGCCCGTTCCCAAGAAACTGAATGAACTGGATTTCAAGCCGAAGAGCTCTTACGTCGATAACCGCGCCAAGGCCGTGCTTGATGACGTGGCGCTGAAGATGCAGCAGGAACCCAGCAGCTCTCTGCTGCTGACCGGCGCATCGGAAGCCGGTGAGCCCTCCCAACTGGCTTCTCAACGCGCTCAAAATGCCATGACTTATCTCACCAAATCAAAGGGCATCGACAACAAGCGCATCACCACCCGAACGAGCACCCAGCCGGTGAGGACGGTTGAGGTGTGGGGCGTCCCTGCAGGAGCGACGATGCCTCCGGCGAATCCGCTGAAGTAGGAAAGCAACCCCGAGTCCCAGGCGAACCTCGATGCTTGACGTGGGTATAAGCCTTTATTTATCAAAGCATTATGAGCTCAGTCGATGCCTGGATTTGAGTCCTTGATCACTCAACTGGCACCCAACGTACATAAAGTGCCTGATATCGTGGCGTGAGAGGCGTGAGATTATTTTCTTGATTTGGGATTGTGCCTTATGCGACCATTGCACATGAGGATCCATAAATATGGGCGCTGAAAGCACTGGACAGGTAGGTTAACGGGTATTAGGCTTTACTTCCTTCAACAGTTTACGACTCATGCAAGTTCAGTTTCAGGGCATAATCTGCTGGAGGTCCATTTTTAATCTCATATCTCCATCCCGGCCATTTTGGAGATTTATCCTCCGGCTGGTACTCTGCGTGAGCCGGAGGGGTTTGAATACCGTCCAGAGACCCCGCTCGGCTACAAATAAGATTTTTACCCGTACCAGGCTCCAAATACACTTCAAATTCCATCAACCCAATGTCATGCCTTGCCTGCATGCCAAAGGATTGAATTTCTTCTAGCTTTCTTTCCAGGCATCGGAAATACCCGCGCCATCTGTAGCTAATGGAGATCGTTCGCGGCTGGGCTTCTTTTGGATCAAGAATCGGAAGAAAATAGATCATGACTTTCTTTTGCCGGGGCTGGTTGACAAATGGAAGGAAAGCTACTTCAAATTTGGCATGTTCGCTTATGTCCTTGACGTTGAAGTCAATGTCGGAAAGATAATCCATCGCCGGAGCTTCCGGCTCGGCGAAAATATTGACCTCCCAGAAATGGATGCCGCGCTCCAAGGCGCTGATCTGGTATACCCTGGTTACCGTCGCCGTGAAATCCTTACCGATGAGATAGCGTGACTTTATTGACTTGAACTCATTGAAATGCTGGCCATCGAGGGGCATAGCCTGCTTGTGAATTTGATAAACAGAAGATATCATCCCTTCGAGTGTTTTCAGCACGGCTCTTGTCGAGGACGGCTTCCGGGTCGACGTGGACCAGACTGCGCAGGCGATGATCATCAGGCAAAAGTTGGCGGCAATTATCAGTTCCAGCCACATAGCCGCGTGAATCTCACCCTTCGCGTCCGCATGCACTCCCTGTCGCAGGAGCCAGTCGATGGCTCCCACCGAAGTGATGCCTTTTTTCAGAATCTCAATCACGAACGCGAGAACAGTCACACCGGAGGTGACGGCTGCGGCGGGACCTGCCAATTTCTTCCAATCAGGCATCATGCTTTTCCTAGACGAATGATTACGAAAAACTCAAGACGGGTCTTGTTCAAAATGACTGTCATTTTGCCGGGTGCCGGGAGACTGAGTCAAGCACAAACTCGCGCTGTCAATTTAAAGCGACGCGATCGGATGCAACCGCATCGATAGAGTGGCCGTAAGCCGAATCTCAAGGGCTGTGGGAGTCATAATGGCTATCGAAAAGTTCACCATCAACGTGCCGGATGCCGTACTGGCCGATCTCAACCGCCGGCTCGATGCCACCCGCTGGCCGGATTCGCTCGAGAACGATGGCTGGGACTACGGTTCAAGTCTCAGCTACATGAAATCGCTGGCCGGCTATTGGCGGAACGGCTACAACTGGAGGCGGCAGGAAGCCGCACTGAACCAGCTCCCTCAATACCGGGCCGCGCTCGATGGATTTCGTGTCCACTTTGCGCATGTCCGCGGCAAAGGGCCGAAACCGCTGCCCCTGATCATCACGCACGGCTGGCCGGGAAGCTTTGCGGAAATGGTGAAGCTGATTCCGCTTTTGACCGACCCTGCGGCCCACGGTGGCCGGGCGGAAGACGCCTTCGATGTCGTCATCCCCTCGTTGCCCGGCTATGGATTCTCTGACCGCCCCACGGAGCGCGGGATGGGCCCAACCAGGGTGGCAGCTCTCTGGGCTCGCCTGATGACGGAGCTCGGCTATGAGCGCTTTGCGGCCCAGGGCGGCGATTGGGGCTCAGCCATCTCGACTGCTCTTGGCCTCGACCATGCCGAGCGCATCGTCGGCATTCATCTCAACTACATTGCCGGACGTTTCCTGCTCGGCGGGACACTGAACCAGTCTCAGGGAGATGACGTTGCCCGGTCTTACCTCGCGGAACTCCGCAGTTGGTGGGATATCGAAGGCGGCTACAGCCATCTGCAAAGCACCAAACCGCAAACGCTAGGCTACGGCCTCAACGATTCCCCGGTCGGGCTGGCGGCATGGATCATCGAAAAGTTCCGGACGTGGAGCGATTGTGCAGGTAATCCCGAGCAGGTCTTCACCCGGGACGAACTCCTGACCAATGTGATGATCTACTGGGTGACGCAGACCGCAACCTCTTCCACTCGACTGTATTACGAGACGCGCGAGCATCCGCTTCAGCTATCACCCGCTAATCGCGTCAAGCCTCCCGTGGCGGTGGCCCTCTTTCCCGGGGAAATTGCGATGCCACCGCGCGCGCTGGCCGAGCGCGGCTACAACATTGCCCGCTGGACGGCGATGCCCCGGGGTGGCCACTTTGCCGCCATGGAGCAACCCGGCCTGCTCGCGCAAGACCTGCGGGAATTCTTCCGCCCGCTACGCTAGTACTGCCTCAGCTG
The DNA here is from genome assembly GCA_035568495.1 of Saccharimonadales bacterium (SeqCode). Classification (GTDB taxonomy): domain Bacteria; phylum Acidobacteriota; class Terriglobia; order Terriglobales; family Acidobacteriaceae; genus Angelobacter. The sequence goes on from DATMNZ010000172.1 coordinate 109,143, forward strand.
TTTCCTCACGGTCTTCGTACGTAACTCTCCCGAAAGTAAATTACTGCATCCACTGGATTGCTCAGAACCACAAGAGGCTGGATAGTGTTTCCGCTTTCGTCGCGGAGGTTGCGGTATCGGAAATCGGTACTCGTTGCCAACTGCCCCATGCACGAAAGTATCGCTCGGAGGCGGTGATCGATACTTCCATGAAAACGCTTTTGAAGCCTGCCACCCTCGTCTGCCTTTGGTTGTTGTCTGTGCATCCACTGGTTTCACAACTGCAACAACCGGTTCCTCCGGTCAACATTATTATCGACTCCGACATGGCCATCTCTGTAGACGACGTCGGCGATCACGCGGTGCTCTGGGCGCTCGCGAACCGGGGCGAGATCAACGTGCTTGCTCTGGTGTGCTCCTCGGCCAATGATTTCAGCGCTCCCGCCATGCGCGCCATCGCAAACTACTATGGCCACCCGGGGATTCCCATTGGCGCGCATCAGGGCAGCACTCCTAGTCTGGAAAATTCCGCGACCAGCAACTACGCGCAACTGATCGTCAATCAGTTCGGGACGCCGGGAGATACCCGTGCAAACTATCCAGACGCGGTGACGGTTTACCGGCAAGCTCTGGCGAGCGCGCCTGATCACAGCGTATCCATCGTGGCCAACGGCTACTATCAGCCGCTGCAAGGCTTGTTGCAGAGCCTGGCCGATTCCATCAGCCCGCTCACCGGCATCCAGTTGGTTTCACAAAAGGTAAAACGGCTGGTGCTCGGGGCCGGTTTTTTTCCCTCGGGCAATGAGCATAACTTGCGAGTGGATGCCGATGCAGCCAGCTTTGTGTTTGCGAACTGGCCGGTTGAGCTGGTCTCCGTCGGAGTTGAGGTGAGTCAAGATGTGTTCACGGGGCCTTCCGCAACGGCCAGCCCGGCAACAGATCCGGTCAAAGCCGCTTGGAACATCTTCAATGGGTCAAACCCCGTGCCTGGTTTTGGCCAAGTGCCGTTGCTGTTTGCCGCCCGCGGCCTGGGCGCAAATTTCGTTGTCCCCGGATTGAATGGTCAGACCATGGTTCAGAGCTTCTCGGAGGTCAGGCCCGGGCAGGATAACTGGTTTCCCACGCCCAACGTGGGAGAGTCGTATATCGAGAAGAAGGCCACTGCCGCCGACCTGCAAGCTATCCTCAATCCCTTGCTACAGAGTTCGTCCAATATGCCGATCTTGAGGAGCATCTCGCCCTCGAGCGTGCAAGGGGGAGCTTCGGGACAGAGGATAACCTTGACGGGAACAAACTTCTTCAGCGATTCACAAATTCGATTCAATGGAAACGCCCGCCCTACCACCTTGATCAGCGCAACCCAGATGTCTTTCCAACTCGCCGACAGTGATCTCTCCCAGGCGGGACAACAGGCGTTGAGCGTGGCAAACTCTGAAGGCGGTGGCTGGATCTCGAACGCCCTGAGTCTCACTGTCGCTGCCATTGCCCCTGCCCTGACTGGAATCTCGCCAGCCTCAGCCACGGCCGGGAGCGGCCCGGTCACCATTACGGCAACAGGAGCCAACTTTGTCAGTGCATCGTCGGTTCAGGTCAATGGCGGAAACCGCAGCACGGTCTTTGTAAGCAGTACACAGTTGACAGCCACCCTCACGGCAGCGGACCTAGCCGTTGCCGGCTCTCTTCCCATAACCGTAAACACGCCCTCGCCGGGCGGTGGCGCCAGCTCCGCCGCGACTTTCACGGTGAGCAATCCAGTTCCATCCTTGTCGAGCATCTCGCCCAGCGGAGCTATCGCCGGTAGTGCTGGATTTACGCTGACAGTTAACGGCGGCAACTTCATCCCAGGATCAACGGTGCAGGTTCAGGGTTCCAACCGAACCACAACTTTCGTCAGCGGTACTCAACTCACCGCCGCTATTCCCGCCAGCGATATAGCCTCGGTCGGCTCTGTTTCGGTCGCGGTGGTCAATCCCGCGCCGGGCGGCGGTACATCGGCAGCGCTTGCCCTGGCCGTCAATAACGCGGGCCCCAATCCGCTGCCAACTCTTTCGGGCCTTTCGCCAGACAGTGTCATCGCCGGCAGCGGCGCCTTCACGTTGATTCTCCACGGAAGCAACTTTGTCCCGGCATCTTTGGTGCAGGTGAACGGTTCCAATCGACCCACAACCTACGTCAGCAGTTCGCAGCTCACCGCAGCCATTCCGGCCGCCGACGTTGCCTCCGCCTCGTTTCCTTCTATCTCGGTGGTGAACCCAGCCCCTGGCGGGGGCGTATGGTCGCTCACCTTCGCCGTAAATAATCCACAGCCGACCCTCTCAGGTCTTTCACCGGATAATGTCATTGCCGGCAGCGGCGCATTTACGTTGACCCTCAACGGCGTCAACTTCATCCCGGGATCGGTGGCGCAGGTGAACGGCGCCAATCGAACGACCAGCTTCGTCAGCGCCACACAACTCACCGCCGCCATTCCCGCCTCTGACGTTGCCTCGGCCTCGTTTCCTTCGATCTCAGTCGTAAATCCCGGCCCGGGCGGCGGAGTATACTCGCTCACCTTCGCGGTCAATAACCCTCTGCCGACGCTCTCGGGGCTTGCACCGGATAGTGTCATCGCCGGAAGCGGTGCGTTTACGCTGACCCTCAACGGGAGCAACTTCATCCCCGCATCGGTGGTGCAGGTGAACGGCGCCAATCGCACCACAACCTTCGTCAGCGGCACACAGCTCACGTCCGCCATTCCCGCCTCCGACGTTGCCTCGGCCTCGTTTCCTTCGATCTCGGTGGTAAACCCCGGCCCGGGCGGGGGAGTATGGTCGCTCACCTTCGCTGTCAATAATCCACAGCCGACGATCTCGGGCCTTTCACCGTCCAGCGTCACAGCCGGCAGTGGAGCATTTACGTTAACCCTCAATGGCGCCAACTTCATCCCGGGATCTGTGGTGCAGGTAAACGGCTCTAGCCGCACCACAACCTTCGCCAGCACCACGCGACTGACGGCGGCCATTCCCGCCAGCGACGTTACTTCCGCCGGGAATCTTTCGGTCTCGGTGGTAAATCCCGGCCCAGGTGGGGGCGTATGGGCTTTCACACTCTCTGTCAATCCATAGGCTGGCTCTGCTCGAACCTTCTGTTGCACGCGAGGAAGAGTCACTGCGATGAAGCCGGTGCAACCGTAGCAGAGGACAGCTTCAGCCGTCCGTTGAGCGAAGGATGAGGAGCGGCTTCAGCCGCGGTTTATTGGCCTGACACTTCGAGAAGATATGGGTTTCCACTTTTAATTTAGACCCTGAGCGAGCCGCGAAACGCCCGGCCGGCATAATAAGATTCCGCGCCGTTGTGATACACGAAAACAGTGTCGAAGCGGCGATCGCAAAACAGGGCGCCGCCGAGCTTTCTGATAGCGGATGGCGTTTTCACCCAGCTCGACGTCTTCGCATCGAACTTTCCAAGTTGCTGCAACTCTCGGTATTGTTCTTCCGTCAAAAGCTCAATGCCCATAGCTGTTGCCGCATCCATGGCGTTGTTCTTCGGTTTATGTTCTTTCCTCGACTCCAGCGCTTCGCGGTCGTAGCAAAAACTTCTGCGGCCTTTAGGGCTTTCCGCTGAACAATCGTAAAAAATATATTCGTCCGTCTCTTTATCATGACCAACAACGTCCGGTTCGCCGCCGGTCCTTTCCATTTCATTGAGTGACCACAGCCGTTCAGGATTGGCTTCCAGCCTTGCCTGTACCTTGGCCCATGCAAGGCCCTGATGGCGGTCCATGTTTTTCTCGAAACGGGCTTTCAATATTCTGGGTAGTTGTTCACCTTGTTCTGGTGACAAGTCCCTCTTATTGTCATGAATAGTCCGCGCTCTTGTTGCTTTCATAGTGGCCGCCTCCCGCGTTTCTTGTTTGCTCAGTGCAATCCTGCGAAAGTTCGCTGCGGGCATCGCGTGCCTCTGTAGGCTTCGAGTATCGGATCGATAGGATTACGGGGCGGGCGCGCACGCGGGATCGGCAATCTCCACGCGTCGATTCTTGGCCCGGCCTTCGTCGTTACCGTTGTCCGCGACTGGTTTGGTCTTGCCGTATCCGTGGGCGCTCAGCCGCGCGGCCGCCACTCCGTGCTTGGTAAGCCAATCCGCCACGGCCCGCGCCCGCGCTTCCGACAGTGTCTGGTTGTAGGCATCGCTGCCAACATTGTCAGTGTGGCCTTGCACCTCGACCTTCAGGGTCTTGTCTTTCGCAAGAAGGTCGGTTACCTGTTGCAGTATCGCGTCCGAAGCCGGTTGCAGCGTGGATTTGTTGAAATCGAACAGTACGCCGTAAAGCGCGACGTGGCAGGTCTTCTTGAGACTGGTGGCCAAGTCGGTCGCGCCCGCCGCGTCCGCGACGGCAATGTCGTATCCGTCGCCGTTGATGTGGAGAAACGCCCAAACATTCCGTCCGTATTTCGTGAAATGGGCGTGCATCGCGGCGTCTCCACTGCTGGATTCGTCGACGATTTCCCATCCGGCCTGGGTGAGCGCATCCCGATACTCGGTGAGGAACAGCGCATACGACAACCCCCCGAGCGCATAGCCGCGATGGAGCGAGCCTTGGGCCACCATTTCCGGCTGGCCGCCCTTGGGTGTCACCCAAAATGGACCCGGGTCCCGGCCGCCGCCGCGGAATTTCGATCCGGCCAGGGGCGCAAGGTAGGGAAAGTCGCCCTTGTCGGGTGAGGCCATCCTTTCAGGCGCCGCCGCCGGAGGCGTCAGCGTCAGGGTGAAAGGCGGGGACGCCACCTCAACCATCTTCAGTTGCAGGCGGTTGTTGAAAAAGTCAATCAGCGCCCAAGCGTCTGCGCCATTGCGCGTGTACCGCGCGATGCCCGCGGACCGGCCTGGCTCCGGCTCTTTTACCACCGTCCAACCGTTTGCCAGAAAAGCGGGCTTGAGATAGTTCCAGGTCTCGATGCCATTCTTGGCCTTCTCGACGTCGCCCCAGACCCGCCAAAACCGGCCCCGCTTCACGGGATGTTGTTCGCCATTCATGGCCGGGAACTGCAATTCGTCCCAGACGTAGTGCTCCGCCACCCAGTCGTCTCTGACCTTCAACACGCTGGGAAGAAACGCCAATTCCGCAGGCGGCTGGTTTAACTCGGTAAAGACAAACTCGGCAAGAACAGATGTGGCGAGCGATAGTGCGGCCGCGACGAGGAGAGTCAAACGAGAGCAAAGGCGCATCTGCGTATTATGCCGCATCTGCGTTCAAAAAACCTACCGCAAGCCGCCTTCCCGCGCGAGTTGGAGTCCGGGCCGAAAATCGCAGCCCGGACTCCAGGGTTTCAGGTAGGGCCTACAGCGAGCGCAGGAAGTTAAGGATGTCCTGCTTATCGCTAATGGAGAGAGCGCTGAAGCGGTTGACTGTTCCGCACGCCTCAGAGTTAAACAAGACTCCAGGGGGCGGCGGCAGGCAATGGTCAAGAATGGTTTGGACCAAAGGGTCCGTCGTGTCCGTAGGATCGGGGTGTCGTCCGTCATGCAGGAAGAAGAGACGCTGGCCGAGGCCCCAGAGGGGTGCGGTGCGGAATTCGTCTATGTCGGCATCACCCTGGATGACTCCGTCGGCGAGTCCGCCCATGTGGTGAATGGCAAAATCAGAGAAGGGATGGAAAGTCTGATGGCTCAGACCGGGAGTTTGTGAGGGCCCGGTGCTGAGGACGTCGGTATGGCAAAAAACGCAGCCTATGGATCTTGTGCCCGTGGTGGCCGCCGGCGCAGCGGAGGGATCGACCGTCCCAAAAAGCTGCTTGCCATGCAGAGCCGAAGCGTCGAGGGTATTGCATAGAGCATGCCCGGTGCCGTTGGGAGCGTCCGTGCCGCTGTTGTAGTTGCAGATGTTGGGCGCTGCGTTCAGGCGCATGAATACCGCAAAGTTTTCGATACTGCTGTTCATGTCTGAGGCCACGCCATTGGGCCCTAAGGGCGTCAGAATGTCGGTGATCGTGCGCACATCGTCGGACGTCGGGGGAACTACGGCTTGGTCTTCCGGCAGCTTGTTGGGCGTACACTGGCCATTTCCAACGGTACGCTCATTCTGGAAGATTTCATTGGTTACGCCCAATTCCACGTTGGCCGCCTCACCGGCAAAGAGCAGCAAGGATTTGTTTTGCGCTTTCCAACCGAAACGGGTAATGGTGCCGTCGTTCCCGTTATGGTTAAATCTGCCGGCAATGCCCAGAGTTGGATTGAACAAATTGATGTTGTTGGCAACAGCATCTTCGCTATTCAGGTTGGCTACCAGATTTTCCTCCGGCACCGCTTCTACGAATCCCAGCCCGAAAGTAGGAGTGGGGATGCGGAAAATCACGTTGCCCTTAGTAAACTGGTCGTGGAACGGCTCCTGATCAATCACACAGCCTGTGGGCGCGTCTGTGCGGCCCTGGATGACGAAGAGTTCGGCAACCGAACCGGCCCCTACTGCCGCCGTATTGGGCGTGGCGGGCGGCACGGCGCTCACGAAACGGGCCTCGCGGACCGGACCATCCACGCGGATGAAGTCGCTGACGCCGGTCAACTGGGCAGCAGTCGGCGCATCGTCAATTTGTGGATTTCCAGGGAAGAAAGTGCCGCCGAAATTGGGGGTAAGCTTATTCGGACTCGTACCCCCCACGGCTGGCTGGGAGTGGCACTCAAAGCAGCTCACCTCGTTAAAAGACGGCCCCAGACCCGGCAGGTTGGCGCCGCCGGTTTGGGGCGAGCCGGGCACGGCCGCTTCTGCCTCAAAAACTGCGAGGCCCCGGAACCAAAAGCCTGCCAGGTTGCCGCCCCCAGCGATGATGTCGCCGGCCCCTGGCGAAGTGCCGTTTGGCGGCTGAACAGTGTCAACGCAAGCAGGCTGTCCTGGAAACTTGGCGCGGAAAACGGTGTCAGGACAGAAAGTCCTGCCTACTGCGGGAAGGGTACCCACCGGGCGGGGTCCTGGGTCTGTCTGCGCCTGAAGTGCTGTGGCGATGAGAAGCATCGCTGCAGCGAGCACGCAGCTAGAAACGATTTTCTTGGCTAATTGAGACATTTGACCTCCTGAAAGTCTTTGGTTTCTTTACTACTGAAAACGCTTCACGGCTTGGTCTGGTAAATGGTTCTTAATCTATCTTTGAATATCCATAATATCCATCGGTACATGTACGAGAGAGTTATCGTTTGCCGCTAGCGCGGGCGAGATCCCTTCTACTCCACGAATCCTGCCTATGTCTATGTAAGCAAACGGGAAGTCTCTAGCGCCCGATAACCGCAAGATAGATCGTGTTGTAAGTTGCATTTCAACTAGACGTACATGAACGACAAGCAAGTGATTTTTCCTTCGCAAATTGTTAAGAATTGTTTATACTGCCAGCCGTAATAGGGCACGAATCGCCGCCTAGCCGATGTAATTTCAGGTTCATCTGCAATGGATTCCCAAATCGGGAATTTGTAGGTTAGCAAGTGGGAAGATCAATGGACTACTCAAAGTTGGCCTCCGAAGACCTAGTCGCAGAATGCACTCGCGAGGGAAAGCCAGAAGCATGGAAGGAATTTATTCACCGTTTTGGGCCATTGATAGCCGGGGTAGTCGCGCGTACTGCTCGCCGTTACAATCAGCTCAATACCCTCGTAGTTGACGATCTGGTGCAGGAAACCTACCTACGCCTTTGTACCGGGGACTGGAGACGGCTGCGCGAATTCCAGGGCTACCGCGAAGGGGCGGTCTGTGCGTTCATCAAGACCGTTGCCCGCACCGTTACTCTCGACCACTTCAAATACCAGCACGCTGGCAAGCGCGGCTTGAGCATGCATAGCGGAGCCGACTTTGACCTAGTACTGCGAAGGGCCTCAAAAGACGGGGCCCTGGACGAGCGGATTCTAGCGGAAGAGATCGGTGAGCGCGCCCGCCGGATTGCAGAGACGCCGAGAGACAGACGGATCTTTGTGCTCCATTACCGGCATGGCATGACCACCCGGGCGATCGCAGAGATTCCCGAAATGCAGCTTTCACAAAAAGGCGTCGAAAGCTGCCTGCGCAGGCTCACGCGACAGTTGCAGCAGGAGTTGGCCGGGCCTGCTGGTACCGTGACCGCTGATAAAAATAAGGCGTCGTGAATCAAAGGTGGTTGATTCTTCGTGCAAAGAGTTTTCTTTGCGACAGGCTCTCAGAGATGTCCAGCTTTCTTTGCATTGAGCGAATAGTTACGATTGTAGGCGAGCGGCGTATACATTCAATGAGCCAATCCTAGGCGACATGCAACGCCGCTTCGCTCCGGCCACGATGTGGTTTTACCACGATCTCAACATCCTGATCGAGCGCCACGAGGAAACGAAGAAGGCGTTCAACGGAAAACTGCCGAAATTCGCCGCGAAGCATCATGGAGACATCGGGCTGGCGGATGCCGAATAGAGCGGCGGCTTCGACCTGTTTCAGCCGGCGCTTTTTCAGGATGGTGTCGATCTTGAAAACAAGCTGCGCCTTGACCATATGCTCGTCCGCATTCGGCACGCCAATATCCTTGAATACATTCCCGCTTCCAGTTTCGTGTCCCTTTTTGTTCATGGTTTCCTTCCTTTTGACATTTGTTCAGCCTCGCGCAGCCGTTGCCTTACAAGCTCGATATCCCGGCGCGGAGTCTCGTCCCCGGTCTTAGATTTCTTCTGGAAGGCGTGAAGGACGTACACCGTGCCGGCGTAGCGCAAGGTATACACGGCGCGGAACGTATCACCGCGAAAATCCTTGACCACTTCCACCACGCCAGCCCCGCCAAATCCGCTCATCGTTTTTGTGCTGCGATGTTTGCCGCCCCGTTGCGCGACATACAGGGCGTAGCCCATGTGATCTTGTACTGGCCCGGGAAAGGCACACAAATCTTTGCGGCTCGACCCGATCCAGGTAACCGGCTTCAAAGACAGCTCATCGGTCATCGGTACTTTGAATATAGTGATATCACTATATAAATGTCAAGGCAACCATTCGCGTTCTATTTCCGGCAGGCTTTTCCGTTTTTTTTCAAAAATTGAAGCGCTCGTCGCAGATTGTCGCCAGCAGTTGCTGCCAAGTGTTGAAACATACCCCGCTCCCGGTTTCTCTGTGCCCCTCTGCGTCCTCTGCTGTGAAGCTTTTGTGGTTTCGTGTGGAGGGCTTCAGTGGGCCTGATCAGGCCCCTTTTCTTTTGATCTTTTGTCCCAGGATTCCCTGTGTCGCACCCAGATTCTGTTTCGCCCTGCCGGGCTGGCTCATTTGAAATGCCCGCATCTGCTATTTACTTCAACTGAGCTGTAGCGAAGACCTGCTGATAACACGAAGGCCAATGTCCGTGCAGGTTTGAGCCTCAGTGTACAATCCTTTCAGTTTTTCGAAGCCGAAAGGAAACGCTCGTTGGTTAGCCGGCGAGGACTTGAAAGTCATGCCCATAAACAAGAGGAGAGCAATCCTAAATGCAACTTTGTGCGGAGCCATGATTGGCTTGTTGGTGTTTGCGGTTTCTCACAAGACACAGATCCGTTTTCGTTTTTTGGCCTGGAAGGTGCAACGTGAACAACCGCTGGTGGCGGTGCTGCCTCGGCCGCTGAACGATGTAAGCGTATCGCAAGATACCGGGGTAACCCTCTCGCACTTCGGCTATCAATTCGACGCCCCCTGGGACGATGTTGAAAAGATCGATCTACCGGGCGGATTGTTCAGGGTCGCATTCTTGTCCGGACGGGTTATTGCCTTTATGGATCCTGCGCATGAAGTGAATGCGATCAAAGTCATGAAGGATGACGCAGCCCAAAGAGGAGAACACCTTGAAGACACCTTCAGCCCGGAGGCCATTGCATCAAATTATGCGTGGCTAAGATCGCGATTAACCGTGACCCCAAGCCAGATCTCATTTTGGACTCCCCCGAAACAAGTTGTCCAATACTATGTATTTCTCAATTTAAAAGGAGTGATGATGCAGCAAGCGGAGACAGGTCTCTTCTCCATCCAGACACAACGGCTGCGCGGCTTTCAAATGGGCGATCCCTTACGCGCTGCGATTCACATTGACGTGTTTGATGATCAAGACCGGCACTTTGAGTTTTGGATCGGAGCTGCCAAAGAAAAACACACCACGATCACACAAGCAGAGGTAAATAGGGTTCTTCAATCGCTCCGTCCTGTGGCGGAAAACAAGTCTTTGTTGGAAGGCATACCCAACATTGGGTTCGGCGCTGTTCAGCACCGAACCATGCTCCCACTCCATCACGAGGAAGAGTAGAACCCGCGCGTACTGGGGGACCGCGCAATACCGTTCACTTAAGAATCTTCAGGGCGGAAGCTAGACAGAACAGAGGGGTCATCCTGATCTGCGCGATTTGTTTTGAAGCGAGCAGAAGCACCGCATGCCGCGAAAAAGGCGACCGGTATTTGCGGCCGGTTCGCATTGTTCTGAATGGGTGAGAAATAATCACGCAGTTCAGGCTGTTTGCATTGAGCCCATAGTCACGATTGTAGGCGAGCGGCGTTTGCATTCAATGAACCAATTTTAGGAGACATGCAACGCCGCCGCGTCGCTCCGGCCACGATGTGGTTTTACCACGATCTTAACATCCTGATCGAGCGCCACGAGGAAACGAAGAAGGCGTTCAACGGAAAACTGCCGAAATTCGCCGCGAAGCATCATGGAGGCATCGGGCTGGCGGATGCCGAATAGAGCGGCGGCTTCGACCTGTTTCAGCCGGCGCTTTTTCAGGATGGTGTCGATCTTGAAAACAAGCTGCGCCTTGACAATATGCTCGTCCGCATTCGGCACGCCAATATCCTTGAACACATTTCCGCTTCCAGTTTCGTGTCCCTTTTTGTTCATGGCTACCTTCCCTTTTGACATATTTGTTCAGCCGCGGCCTTTCCGTTTTCTTCGGTTTCTTGACATTACCAATGTATCCATGGAGAGTGTGTATCCTTGCGGCAGGCAAAGAGCATTTGTTAAGGGCGCTCCTGCCGCTTTGCGGCATGCGCGCCCGCCTACGGCAGTAAGGAGTAAATCTTCCGCTATGCTCACCCAGGCCTTGCGGCCTGGGCTAACTTATTTCGCCCCGCAGAGCGGGGCTGGAGCATCGATATGTTAGCAGCCTATTCGTCCTTAAGTGTCCCTCAGGGCCGTTGGCCCGCGAAAGCTCATGAAAATACTAGGAGACGCCTGGTTTTCGACCCTGAACTGTATTGAGTCCTGCCTCAAGCCGATTTCATGTCAAGGTTCGCGCTTCGCGCGCGCCAGCCGCGAATCATAGCAGCGGGCGAGATAGTCATAGATGACCATTTCCTGCGCGTTGGGTGAGGAGCGAAACAGGCGGTTCAGGTGCATGTGTACGAAACTGCCGGCCAGCTCTTGTACCGTGGCTGTCAGTGCGCCAGCAGCGTGTTTCCGCTCCATCTCTTCGCGGATACCCGCCAGGCGTGCGCTGTACCGTTGCAGTGCAGTGAGAGCTTCCTCAGGAAATCCGCCGGCAGCGGGATCATCCAGCAACTTCTCCAGAACTGTCCGTTCGCTGCGGAAGCGGTCGGAGATCTGTTTTCTGTATTGCTGGCTGACGGCAAGGCTCTTTTCCTGGGACTTGCCCATATTGTTCACGATCAACCTGCGAGTAGCGATTTCAAAGCCCAATCCGGCGAGCAGTTGATTGACGCTGGTGAAGGCCAGTTGCCAGCGGATTTTTGATCCCAGCAGATCAGGGATGGCGCTCAGCAAATCCAGCGCCAGTTCGCTGTCGATCTGAAACAGCCGCTCGGCGATCTCTATGCCGTGGGGGCCGCCGTAGCGCTCGATCTCACGTTCGTAGGTGTCGAGTTGCATGCGCCAGATGCGTCCTTGGCCGGCGTGCTCGCGCAGGGATTGCCACAACTGAGGCAGCACTGAGGCGCTTAGCTTTCGTGGGTCTCCGTGTATGCGCAATCGCAAGTGCCATTGCGGGTCTCCGTAGCGGATGAAGAACCAGCTATCGGCGTCTCCGGTGGCCAGCACCGATTCCACCAGGGGCTTCACCGATGACAACAGCAGGTGGTCGAGATGCGTCGGGCTGCCATAGATTTTGGCGAAGAGCCATTCGGAGCCCGGCAGAAAATTCCGCTGGGCCGCGTCCACCGGCGCAGTCACAGCCGGCAAAACTGAGGAGGGCTGGGCGGACGTCTCACCCTTCACGGGCCCTGCCACGCGCACCTCGCGAACAAACGGGACGACGATTTCGTGCGTGAACCGGCCCTCAGGGCCGCGCACCGGCAGCCCGCCGGCTTCGGGAAACATCTCTACCAGACGAATGTAGGGCCGCTTCTTTACATACTCAATGAGCGTATCGACGCTCAGAGCATTTTCAAAATCGATCAGAAGCTGGTTATCGGATTCCGACAACAGAACCAGGCGCGGAATGCCGGCCGCCGTACGCCACTTGTAGACGGCAAGCAGACGCTGGTGGCCTTGTAGTTTGGCCAGTTGTTCGAGGGTTTCCTTTTCCACCCGCCAGCGGGCCAGCGCGAATACCAGATTGCCGCAGGCGACGCGCGGCAGGAAGGCAAGATGTTCGAGCGCGCCCCAGCTCCACAAGAGCCCTGCCGAGAGGCCCTGCATCTGCAGCAGGCATAGGAACTTGTAGGTCTTGAGATTGCGGCTATAGATGAAGCCGTGGGCGGAAGTGAGCCGGGGGATGATCTCACGTCTGAGCCGGCGGGAGTGCAGCACCACGCGGTCCGCGCGCACGGAAACCATTAGATCGGTCACTGGAATCTGGTCTTCCTCGGGCGCTCGGGAGCTCGCGAGAAAGGGAATTTCATACTTCCGGAGAATGGGACGGAACAGCACGTTGCCGACGCGCCCTTCCGGCAGATGGACGACCTCGGCAAACACTGCGTCCTTGTTCGCGCACAGTGCCTCTTCCGTGCGCAGATGGCCGCGCACGTATTCCGTGAGCTGGGGATCGGCATGGCAGAACCGGCCTAGCAGCACCGCGCCCGAGGGGCCGCTGACGCTCTGCAGGTATATAGACTGCCGGGCGTTTGCGCCTTCGGAAAGCTGCGCGCCCAGCACTGCCATGACCGACACAGCATCGGGCAGCGGCGCAGGGTCTTTGACTTTTAGGGCCTGCACGAGCTTGGCGTTTAACTCGAACACCGGTATCTCATGCACCGTACCCCGGCCCCGCATCAACTCTTCGACCTTCCGCAATAGCAAGGCGTCCCGTTGGCCGAAGCTGCTTTCTTTTTCTCCCTCATCTTCAGAGCCAGCGAGATTGAGGTCGTCGATCAGCGGCTCGGCAACGCTTCCCTGGCCGCCCTTCATTTCAAAGCCGATGCCGACCTCTTCGTCCAGGGCTTGCACTAAAGGGACTTGCTGGTCCTGGTAGCGCTCCTGGAATGCACTCTTGAAGTGCTGGAAGGGATCGTTCGGCTGGGCTTGTATGGAGTGCAGCAGCTCAATGCCGCGTTGCAGCTCCGCGATCAGGCGCTGATCGATACAGGCCTCGGGAGCGGGCTTCATCATATCGACCTGCACCAGGTGCTCAGCCTGGAATTCCGCCGGCAGCTCGCGGATGGCGCTCACCATCGCCCGATACTCGCCGAGGTCATTGCTCAGCCGGCCGGCATCAAGTTTTTCGAGGCGTACCGAGATGCCGGAGAGGGCCGTGCCCAGCGACAGGGTTTCCGGGCGGTTGAGCTGCGCGATCATGTCGTCGATAGGCTCGGGTCCGGTGATGGGTGGAACAATTTCCGCCGCCAGGACCTGGGATTCAATCAACTGTCCGATGAAGCCTTCGGCCTCTTCCAAAGAAATTTCCGGATCGTCCTGCACTAAGGCCGACGCCAATGTTACGGGAGTCGCGCCCATGGCTGCCCGCGTTAGCGTGGCTTCCAGATAGGGCGTGTGTACGGTGGCCACCAGCCGGTAATTGCGCGCTTTCTCTTGTATGTAGCCCTGTGTATGGTGGTATCTGCCGGCTGCCATGTATAGGCTGCTGTTGGCGCGGAAGAGAATGTGCCGGCGCAGGGCGGGGTCAAGCGTAATCTTGTCAGCCAGGTTACACAGGTATTCCATGTCGAGACGGCTGCGCCGCGAATACTGGCTGCGCGGGCCGATTTCGAGGTGCGTTTCGGAACCCACTATGCCTACGGAACATCCGGCAAACAATCCAAAGGGAGTCGGGCGGCTGCACATGCGCGCCAGATAACGGTAGAACGTCTGCTCGATCCTCTGTCCTTTTTCACCCTCGGGGTCGTCGTCGTTTTCAAGCCATGCGGAAAGCGAGTCAAAGAATTCGGGCGAAGCCACCCACAGGGCTTCCTGAATTTCAGGGCGGCGGGCGATCTCCTGCAGGCGCGCGCGGAGTATACGGCGATCACTCGCGGATGCTTCCGCCAGATCGCCGCCCTTGGCCAGCACTTCGGCGCAGGCCAGCCCCTTCGAGAAATCGAGAAATTCCTGCAAAGGAAACAGAGGCGTGCGCAGTACGAAGAAACCCGAGGGTATGAATTCTTTCATGATGGTCGTGGACTTCACCGCATTGGAATATCGACCTGAAACATCCTGTCCCAGGAAGGCTCGACGCCGGTGGTGGCTGCCAGCAGGGCCAGCCCTACGCCCGCGATACCTTCGATGACCCCCATGCGGCCCATGAAGACAATATCGAGTTGATCGTTGGCCGTCCACACGGAATATCCGGCGGCGCCGGTACCCGGGTCTCGAAACTGCAACGTCCGCTCGAACCAGTAGCGGGCCGTATCCGAAAATACTTCTTCGCCGGTTGCCTGATAGAAACGGTTGAAGATGTGTCCCAGCCCCGCCGATCCATGGCAGAAGCATACATCGCGAATGTAGCCGGTTTCCGGATCGCGCCGGGCGGCCTTGCGGGCAACGTTTAGCGCTTCCGTCTCCCACGATTCACGCCCCGCGCAGCGCGCCGCCAGCATCAAGGCCGCCGATACGCCTCCGTCTCCGTAGCACCACCCGAGCCGGGAATCCTGGGGCGGAAGATTGCGAAGCAGGAAGGTCGGAAAACTAGAGTGCTTGTCGGCAGGCAAGCGTTGACGCAAGAGCCAGGTCACGGCGCGCTCCAGAAGCTCCATAGATTTCTTGGGGGCGACCCCTGCATGATAAGTCCGGCCCAGCAGAGCGATGATGCCCGGTACTCCATGGGCCACGCCGAGATTGTAGTAGCCCTCGGGATAGTCTTTGCGTTGTGCTTCTATCAGCAGCTCGGGTGGCGTAAACCATGTGGTTTCGGAACCCGTGTGCTCCGCTATTTCATCGAGCCGCTCGACAATCAGCGTCAGCGCCCGGTGGGCGGCCACCGAACCAGATTGCTCCAGGCAGTAGACCCCAAACCCGGCCAGCCCGCTGATCAGGTCAAAGTCTTGTTTCCATGGGCCCTGGCTGACATATTTTTCCAGCGCCAGGTCGAGCTCTTCCGTCAGATCGTTAGCGGAGTTTCCCAGCAGTTCGTTCACGTGCCGAGCGGCCCAGCCAACGCCGGTGAATCCGCTGAACAAAGCAGGCTCCATGGGTTGGTTTGCCAGCGCGTCGGTAGCAATCTCAAGAAATTGGAAGGCCGTCTCACGGGCCCCGCTCCTCATGCCGGTGTGGTGCAGGTATGCGAAAAATACTGCGATGCCGGCCGCGCCTTCTCCCAATTGAAATGCGGAAGAGAAGAGGCCGGAAGCGCCGGGCGTCGCAGACTGCTGCCGGATGTTTTCCATTTCCGCCTGCAACGTATCTGCGATCTCACTTATAGAAGACAGTGCGGGAGCTGCGGCGCTTCCCTGAAGCAGGGGTTTCCACGAAGGGCGGGTTGGGCTGGCCGGAGACGTCATACTTACATACTATTCGTAACGCAACGCCTCAATGGGATTCAAACGCGCTGCCTTCCGGGCCGGGAAGTAGCCAAAGAACACGCCCACCCCCATGGAAAAGGCGACGGCGATGACCAGCGAAGCCATCGAGACCGTAGTCTCCCAGCTCAGGATGTAGGGCAACAGCAGAGAAACCGTGCCGCCGATGACAATGCCCAGGGCGCCCCCGATGGTGCTCAGCGTGATGGCCTCGATCAGGAACTGGCGCTGCACGTCGCCTTCGGTGGCCCCGATGGCCATGCGCAGGCCGATTTCCCGTGTACGTTCGGTTACCGAAACCATCATGATATTCATGATGCCGATGCCGCCCACCAGCAGCGATACGCTGGCCACCAGGGCCAACAGCAGTGTCATGATGCGTCCGGCTTCATCGGCGGCGGCCGCCAGGTCAGCCAGATTGCGGACAAAGAAGTCGTCATCCTGATCGGCCTTCGTTTTGTGACGGTCGCGCAGCAGCGCTTCCATCTGTTGCTGGGCTGAAAAAGTCTGCTCCTTCGAGCGGGCGGAAACAGAGATAAACCGGAGCCATGTCTGCCCCGTGATCTTCTTCTGCAGGGTGGTGATTGGCATGAAGACGGCGTCATCCTGGTCGTCACCCATAGCTGCCCCCTGGCCCTTGGCGGTCAGCACTCCGATGACCTTGAACGGCAGGTTAGCGATGCGCACAGTCTCACCCAGCGGGTCCGTGGCGCCAAACAGGTTCTTGCGCACGGTTTCGCCTATCACCACCACGTTGGCGGCGGTGAGCACATCTTCATCGCTGAAAATCGTGCCTTCGCGCGTGGGCCACTCGCGGATATCAAAGAACTGCGGCTCCGTGCCCGTGGCCCGCGTTCCCCAATTATCGTTGCCGAACACCATCTGCACGCCGGCCCCGGTGCCGGGCGCGGCCAGGGCCACCGATGGACATTCGCGCGCGATCGCGCGCACGTCTTCGATCAACAGCGTCTTGGTATTGCCCATGCCCATGTGGATTCCGCCCCGGTTCATGGTGCCCGAGCCGACAAAAAGCATATTGGAACCCATGGCCGCGATCTGCTGTTGTACTTTGTCGCGCGCCCCCTGGCCCAGGGCCACCATGGCGATCACCGCGCCCACGCCGATGATGATGCCCAGCATCGTGAGGCCGGAACGCAGTTTGTTGCGGGCCAGGGCGCGCAGCGCCAGACGGACTGTGGCGGCAATCTCGTTCACGCTTCTTCCTCCACGGAGGGCAGTGTCTTGAGCACTTCTTTGGCGATGGCGCGATTCACGATGAGTTCGTCTTTCTTCAGCTTGCCGTCACGGAATATCACGGAGCGCTTGCAGAAATCGGAAATATCATGCTCATGTGTGACCAGCACGATGGTCAGGCCGCGCTCCTGGTTGAGTCTCTGCAGGATCTCCATGACTTCGACGGAAGTGCGGCTGTCAAGGTTGCCCGTAGGCTCATCGGCCAGCAGAATGGCCGGCTCGTTGACCAGCGCCCGGGCGATGGCCACGCGCTGCTGTTGGCCGCCGGAAAGCTGGGAAGGGAAGTGGTCCAGGCGGTTGCCCAGGCCAACCATCTCCAGGGCGGCAGTGGCCCGCCGCACCCGTTCTGCCTGCGGCACCCGCGCATAGAAGGCGGGTAGCTCGGCATTTTCCAGGGCGGTGGTGCGGGCGAGCAGGTTGAATCCCTGAAAGACGAAACCGATCTTCTGGTTGCGGATGGAAGCCAATTGTTTCTTTTCCAGCGTCGAAACATCGGTGTCTTCGAGGAAGTAGCGGCCGCTCGACGGCTGGTCAAGGCAGCCCAGAATATTCATGAACGTCGATTTGCCGCTGCCGCTCGCGCCCATCACCGCAACAAATTCTCCGCGCACGATCTGCAAGCTCACGCCCCGCAGCGCATGGACGCGGTTATCGCCCAACTGATAATACTTGTGGACATCCTCCACGCGGATCAGAGTGCCGGCCTCGCCACCTTTCTCCGCCGGCGTAACCACGCTGGCAACCATGTTCACCATATTATTGTGAATCGATATCCCAAAAAATCTCGCGGTCTGAGACGATTCGCGAACAACAAAACCCAATTCCCATTCGTGTCAATTCGTGGCCAAATCCCCATTCGCGTTAATTCGCGGCTAACTGCCTTTGGGTTATCGACCGCGCGGCGGCCCACCTAGAGGACTCGACCCCATACGGTTGGCCGTTCCCTTGTTAGACCCGGTGAGCAGCACATCGCCTTCCTTTAAATCGCCTTTCAGTACTTGCAGCAGTTGGGTCGTGGTGTGGTCGGTGATGCCGGTGCGAATCTGCACCGGCTCCATCTTGTTTTCCGCAAGCATCTTCCAGACCACTGTGACATCGTTGGTGGTGCGGGTTTCTTTCTTCTGCTCTCCGCCGGCGCCCGGCGGCCGCGGTGCGCCCTCGGGAGGCCCAGTGCGCTTCGCGCTGCTACCGGCCGCGCCCATATTCATCGTGATGCCGGCCTTGGTATACAGGGTCTTCATCTCTTCCGGCTTGAGATCCGGTTTATAGCGCAGGGCGGCGTTGGGTACTTTCACGGCATCGCGGGCGATGGCCACCGGAATGGTGACGTAGGCAGTCATCCCCGGAAAGAGCCGCAGTTCAGGATTTTCAAAGTCAATGATTGTGTCATAGGTCACCACGTTCTGGACTGTGGTGGCGTTCATGCGAATCTGCGAGACGTGTCCCCGAAACTGGTCGTTGGGGAAAGCGTCTACCTTGAAGGTGACCGGCAGGTCAGGCTTGATCTGTCCCACGTCGGATTCATCCGTCTTGGTGTAGACCTGCATTTTTGTGAGGTCCTGGGCGATGGTGAACAGCGTCGGCGCCTGCAACGACGCGGCCACCGTCTGGCCGATATCCACGTTGCGGCTGACAACCACGCCATCGATCGGCGCCCGGATGATCGTGTGATCGAGGTTGGTCTGGGCCACGCTGACCGCCGCCGCCTTCTGGCTGGCCTGTGCCTGTGCCTGCAGCAGCCCGGCATCGGCCGCGGAGATGGCCGCCACCGCCGAATCCTCATTCGCCTTGGAGACATCAAGCTGCTGCTGGCTGAGCACGCCCTGGGCCGCCAGGGGTTTGGTGCGCTCGTAATCGGCCCGCGCCTGTACTTCGGCGGCCCTCGCCTTTTCCACGCCGGCCCGCGCGGCGGCCACGTTGGCGCGCGCTGTTTCCAGATCGGCTTTAGCCTGCAGCAGGGCCCCATCAAAGAGCGACGGATCGATGCGGGCAATCACCTGGTTCTTCTTCACGTGGGAATTGAAGTCGGCATTGAGTTGGTCAATGGTGCCGGAAACCTGCGAGCCCACTTGCACGGTAATGACCGCGTTGATGGTGCCGGTGGCCTCCACCACATCGCGGATTTCTCCACGGTCAATTTTCTCCGTGAAGTACAGCGTGGTATCACGGCTGGTCAACATGCGGGCCGCGATCAAGGCGGCAGCCAGCGCGACGACCGCGAGGGCAATCCAAATTTTCTTTGTGTTTTTCACTGGTAATGCTTCAACTTGGTCTCAATATATAGATTGTAGATGACAGCCAACAAAATCAAGAACGCCCGTCGCTGGGGTTGCGTAAGGGGCTGGAATGAATATGCTATCTGATTTTTCGGTTTGAGGCCGGGAGCGAAGTGGGTTCTTAATGATTCTTTACGTGTTTTGGGAAGGGGTAAACAACCCCGGACGTAGAGACGGTGCTCGGCACCGTCTCTGGGTCTTCGCAGCAGCGAAGGCCCAAGCGTGCGGCAGCGCGTGTTTTGGGCTTATACGGAAATCGAGGTTCAGAATTTTCGCGCGGAAAAGAGACGCTTAGGCGCTATGCACAAAATGCCACAGTCACTTGCCGTGCGACTCATCTCCCCAACACTGGTTTAAGTGCCCCGAGGCACCTTGCGTTTCGCTAGAATGTGGCGATGCTGCCTAAATCATTCGAGGGCCTGGGATTCCGCCAGGGTATGGCTTTAAGCAACTTTTGTATTGCCAGACAGCAAATGCATTGGTTGTGCAGACCCAATCGGTGTCCAGTTGGCGTCCCGAACGCCTTTACTTTCGGACGGTCACCGATGAGCGCTACATTGCGATTGGATGTCCTTATCTGATGTCGCAAGAGTACCCTGTGCTCGCGGCGGCCCGTCCGCTGCTCGCTTATAACACCATGCTGCACGGTTTCGAACTTGATGCTGAGGGAGACGAGCGCCATTTCGGAAACTGGGATGCTGTTCGAATTTTTGATTTGCAGACGCACGGAGAGGTAAGTTTCATAGGTGAGCAAACGATTCGCTTTCCCGATGGCGTGACGGACGGCTGGATCTCTCAACTGGTGGCTTTCGCTGGGCGTGGTGACCTCTTGCATGTGATCGCCGGCTTATCTCGAGATGGACTCCGTTCCATGGAGTATTGCCTCGCTGAATTAGATATCCAGAGCCACGCCGTGCGCCCTCTCGCACTGCTCCCTGCCGTGTTCATGTGAGCAGCGAGCAGTTGTTGCGCAATTGCCGTGATGAAGGGCACGAAATCCCGCAGGGATGAATGAGAGGTAATGAGAGTAGCCCCCAATACAGTTCACTTAAGCGAGTCGGGGCCGCACGACCAGACGATGCACCAGCGCCAGCGGCGCGAAATAATTTAGCCCAGTGCGTGCCGCTTCGTCCCCGCGTTCTTAGCGGGACGAAGCGGCTAAGCGCTGGGTAAGAAGCGGGATATGTCCCTTCCTTGCCGCCTGCAGGGCTCGCGCGCAGCCCGCACAGCGGGCGGAGCGCCCTTGAAAGATGCCTTTAGCTTGCGGTGGCAGAAATCCCTCCATTGTGGAGGAAGCATCTGTCGGCGTCCCTAACGGAACTATGGCTGCTCTAGCTACGCTCGAGCTTGAACCGTGATGTCACCCGCGATATCATGAAAATAAGTTGCGCTTGGTACTGGATAGCGGCGTCCTGGCAATTGGTCGACAGCGCTCTTGCGGGTCGATTTACCTTGTTGCTATCAGTGGCTCTGTGCTGGAATATGGCGATCGCAGAAAAGATTTCGATACTGCGGACGGAAGAATTCTTCCGTGTACGGGCTGCGGGCGCGGACGTGGCCAGAGCACGTTCGATTCTAAAGCGCGCAGGCAAGGAACCACTGCGGCAGGGCGATGAAATTCCCGCGGATGGCACGCGTAAAAGGACCTCAAAAAGAAGCTTGAAGGATTGACCCATGATTTCCTGCTTCGAGGTTGGTCGAAGAAAGTGGCGCACGCCAAGCGGGACGTTCTTATCAAACAGGACGCGCAACGCGATGGCCCTGGGCGTAAGACACAATCGCCTCAACTTGAGGTGGCGGGAGCTCGAACTGCTGGGAAATCTCGACCACAGTCAGGCCGTAGTCGAAATTATCGACAATGGCGTCAACTGGCATACGAGTTCCGCGCATAACAGGAGCGCCGCTCAGGATTCGTGGATTGGTTTCCACCAAGGGGCATTGTGACCAGTCGATTATTTCTTCGGGAGTCATATGGGGCTCGACCTTCTGACATCATGATTCCATATTCCTCGCGGGAAAACCTGAAAACCAGTGTCCTGTTGTGGCGGAGGGCCTTTTCTTTAGGCTGGTATGGATCACAGTGTCATTCTCCGCGTAGCTCCCGTATCCACCGAATTAATTCCGGTCCACCTAAGCTCTCGTTGCTTTCTTAGGCCGTCCACCGAGCCTTCCATTTGCTTTGGAAGCTGCTCTTTTCACACTGCTTCTGGATTGCCCCCCGATTTGACCGAGCCGGGCCGCCATCCACTTTTTCGAGCCGAGGAGGCCTTCCAGCAGGCCGGGTACGTAGATGTCTGCGTCCAGCTTCGGAAAATGGATCCCGAAACCCGATGGACTGATCTCGATGGCGTCGAGTTGTGATGGTCTGGCATTCTGCAAGTCCTGTACGTCCTGAGGCGAGAAACTCAGAATCAGCTTTGAGCTGAGATGAATCACGATACGCCTGCTCTTATGATCGTAATGCGCGGAGACAGCTCTGGGTACGGATGCTTGTAGCTCCTTGGCCCGGAGTTTCGCCAACTTGAAATCCTCAGGTATCGCCATGAATCTCCTCCCATGCCCTGACTAGTTTTAACACAATTCCTAAGCGCTTAGGTTATGAAAGCGCAGAAAGCGGGAACAATTTGCGCGGTCGTTCCCGCCTGGTGCGGTTAACGCTTTTTGCGGGCAGATTTCTTCCCCCGGGCTCTGGCCGTCGCTTCGGCGATCTCCTTTTCTTCCCATTCCTCAACCATCGGGCCGAGACGCCGGATTTCGCCGGATTCCTGCTGGTGTAGGCGTCCAGTCAGTTTCATGTTGATTTCGGCTTGGAGCTCTCCCAGCCGGCTTTGCCAAACGTCGGTGCCATCGTGCTCAAGAATCTCGCTGGCCAGCAGCATCTCGAGGTTGCGGTCAAGGTGGACGAATGCCCGGTTAACGCGGTAGAGATGGCGGTAAACAGAGAATTTTCTGGTAACTTTGGAATCAGCCAAGGTGCCTCCATTGCAGGTGCTTTGGTTAGGGGCGCGCCTGGTCTTATCCACCGGGTGCGCTCCGTTTACAACGTCTTTAGACCGTCAAGTATACTTGACGCATGATTTGAGGGCAAGGCCGATGATGACTATGTGCCTAACAACATTTTCTTAGTCAAGCTCGGCCAGCGAATCAGGAAACTGCGTAATGGTAAGGGGTTGAGCATCACTGAAATCGCCGCACACAGCGGCATCAGCCGTCAGCATTTGTCATCCGTCGAGCACGGCAAGGCGGAGGTGGGCCTTTTGGCACTGCAGGCTATAGCGTCGGAGCTGGGCACGACCATGTCGGCGCTCCTGAAAGGGCTATGACGGTCAAGGGTTGCTGCCTGATTAACGGGAATGACTGCTCAACACCGACTTACTAATATGGACAACGGGCTTCCAAATTGACGTTGTCATTTGAACAAAAGGCAACGTAGCTTGGTCTTGGAGTGCGGCCTAGTCCGCTGCTCGACGCTGGGACTTCCTTCAACGAGATCCTGGCCGATTACCCCTTTTCTCGAATGCGAAGATATCCTCCTGCGCCGCTCTCGAACCGCCGACGTCGTGCTTTGGACGCCGTCAGGTCCGGGCGAAAACGCTAGGCTGTCCAGAATCTCTGGGTGCTCGAATACCCAAAACTGAGTTGCAGTGCGTTTAGCGCAACTTGCCTATACACCCCTTCTTTCTGAGGCGACAATAGCCAGTCTACAGAAAAAGATCTGTGCACAACGCAGGTCGGAGTATATTGTCCTTAGCACTTGTTAGATGTCACTTCAAGAGTTAGACGTCCGCTTCCAGCGCGGCTTCACGGAGAGATACTGGTGGACTATACTAAATCGCAGCGTCAGGCTTTCCAGACAATCGACCGCAACTTGCAAATTATTGCTTGCGCCGGCTCCGGCAAGACGCAAGTAATCTCACAGCGGATCATCGAAATTCTGCGATCTAAGCGAGATTCAGGGATCAAACCGGCAAATATCGTCGCTTTCACTTTTACCGAGAAAGCGGCGGGGGAGCTTAAAGATCGCATTCAAAGCCTCGCGATCGAGTTTTTGGGAACGGATGAGGGACTCGCCGAAATGTTTGTTGGCACAATCCATGCATATTGCCTGAATCTTCTCCAACAACCGCCTGTATACCACTTCTTGAAATATTCTGTGTTGACCGAAGTACGGCAACGGCTGCTAATTGACAGAAATAGCAAAAAGAGTGGATTAACTGAAGTCCCCTTATTAAAGGGTGGAAATCTTCAACGGTGGACGGACTCACGTTTATACCAATCTCTTTTAAGCATCCTCCAAGAAGGCGGTATCAGACCCAACGCAGTCCCGAAAGAGGTTCGAGAAGCGGCAAAAAAATACTCAACGCTGTTGGTGGAGAAAAAATATCTCGATTATTCTGGAATGCTGAAGCAGGCAGTCAAAGAGCTACAGTCAAATTCAAAACTCCGCAAAGTAATAAGTGAAACCGTGCGCTTTTTAGTCGTTGACGAATATCAAGACGTCAACCCACTGCAGGAGCAGCTCATCAAGCAGATAGCTAGCCTTGGCGCTAACCTTTGTGTTGTAGGAGATGACGACCAGACCGTATATCAGTGGCGCGGCAGCGATGTACGCAACATTATCACATTTGCGCAGCGCTATCCAAACGTTCGACCGGTCAGATTGAACGAGAACTTTCGGAGCAGCGAAGGCATTGTTCTGACCGCTCGCCGGGTTATCGAAAAAAACCCTGACCGCCTCGATAAGAAAATGGAAAGCACAGAAGCGCAGCCTTACGAACGAGGCGACATTCTCGCTTTGCAGTTTGGAAGCGATGAGGAGGAAGCCGCCTGGATTGCTAAGAAGGTCAAATGGATCGTTGGCATTAGCTACCGCGACCGAGCTGACAAGCCAGCTCGTGGCCTATGTCTTTCCGACATCGCAATTCTTGTTCGTGCATGGAAGGACGCCGCGCCAATCGTCGAAGCGTTGAAGAAGGAGGGTGTCCGTTATCTCGGCGGCGGCATGAACTCGCTGTTTGATACGCCGGAGATAGACTCCATTCGTAAGGTTTTTTATTTTCTGGCGGGGCATACTTTGGGGGATGGATCCCAAGTCTCGGAGGCAGCGCTACGACAGTCTCTTGCGACCGGATTCACTGGCTTAGGAAATCAAAATATCAAGGCAGGCATCCAATACCTACGTGCCATCCAGAAGCGCATCCCACGGGGCAGCGATAATCAACTCTTTCTACAGCGCGTGTTCCTTGACCTTTTGGAAGCGATGAGCGTTCGGGAGGATCAGATTGGCACTGACGCAAGAACGGGCGAGGTCATATTCTTTAATCTGGGTAAATTTAGCCAATTGATCTCCGACTTCGAGCAAATCAACTTTCATAGCCAACCGCAAGAGCTTTACAAAACTTTCGCCGGCTTTCTTGAATACCAAGCTGCAGGCTACTACCCAGAAGAGACCGAAGAGACAGCGCACGCAAAACCTGATGCGGTGAAGGTGATGACGGTACACCAAGCCAAAGGGATGCAATGGCCCGCGGTTTTTGTGCCTTGTTTACGAGCCAACCGTTTTCCGTCACGACGCCATGGTGGCCGGAGCGTTTGGAGTGTTATTCATGAGAAAGCTGTGCCGGATGCAGAGCGCTACAAGGGAACGCGAGAAGATGAGCGACGGCTGTTCTATGTCGCCTTAACGCGCGCAGAGAAGTATTTATTCTGTTCTTGGGGACCGGTTCTTGCAAATCAACAACAGCGGCGAGTATCAGACTTCTTCACGGATCTCACAGGCACGGACGTGGTTCTGGGTAAAGACCCAATGAAGACGTCTCCGAGAATGAAGTCTAAGCCTCGAGCAGAGGACACGGCGCTCAGGCTCACATTTAGTGAGCTACGCTACTTTTTCGAATGCCCATATCAATTTAAACTGCGATTCTTATATGGATTCGATTCACCTGTCAATCGCGCATTGGGATATGGCAAATCATTGCATGATGCACTTTGCGAAATCCATTCCGAATCCATACAGGGGCGAGTCCCGACGGTCGCTGACGTTCCGAAGCTTGTCAGCGATCACCTGCATCTTCCTTTCGCGAATTCCCAGGTTAGGGAGAATTCAGTGCGTGCGGCCGAGGATGCGCTCTGCCTGTATTTGAAGAATCACGGGGATCACCTAAAGAGTTTGGAACATGCAGAAAAGACAGTCGAGTTGAAGTTAGCTGATGGCATCGTCGTTAGCGGTCGCATTGATCTGATAAGGCGCACGGACATAGATGAAACGGCGATTGTTGATTTCAAATCGGGTGATGATACGCAACCTAAGGAGATGACTCAGCTCCAGTTGCAGGTTTATGCTGCCGGCTACCAGAAGGCCACTGGGAAGGAAGCAGATCTGCTTGAGATCCACAATCTGGAAATGGGACACATTCATCGGGAGGAAGTACAGGATTCGATGATTCAGGAAACACTGAGTCGAGTAGTTGACGCTGGGAGGAAGATACGAGAAATGAACCTCCCCAAGCATAAGAGCTGGTGCAAAGCTTGCCGTTCATGTGACATGGTAGGAATTTGCCGAACAAAGCAGTTCAGCACCAGCCCCGAAGGCGGTTTTTGAGTCGCTTCATTCCATTCTTCGCGCGCGAACCCGAATGGCGTTCCGTGTTTTTTAGGGCGGATTGACCTTCAGCAGATCGGCAGATTGATTTGTCAAAGGACGGCCCGGCTTGCGACTTGATCAAAGTCGGCGCTTTGCACACGACTGATCGAGGCTGACTCCCGACCACATGCGTGCGCATCGCGCGCGATTTACTAGAGCCGGCACCGGTCTGGGAGGGAGACCGACTGGAGACTGATCGATGGTCCGCGTGCAGCATCTTCCCGAACCAGATCCGGGAAACGGCGCGGCTTCAACGGTGTCAAGTGTCAAACTGATAGCACTCTGACAGCACTACCTTTACAAATCCCCACCTTGCGATATTCTGGTTCCAGGACGCACTCCCTGACCGGAAAACCCCGGCCGCGGGCGAGTCCCGAGAAACAGATGAATCGCAACCCAAACAGATCGCCAGAGTCACCCATCGGTAGCGCACCGCTGGAACTCCAAACGCCTGTAGCGCTACAGATTTCCTGCCGTAGCGGATTCAAATGTAGAAATCGCCGCGATTGATGCGGCTTGTAGCGCTGTAGCGGATAAAGGCACTTTTTGACATGTACCTGAGAGTAAATACGATTGTTCTCGCCAGGCATACCCATGCCCAGCGATTCTGCATCCCAAGCTGTTAAACTTCCCCCGTTGCCCACAAATCCAAAATCCGACTCCAAGGGCCGTGTCTTCCTCCTGGACACGATGTCGTTCATCTTTCGCGCCTATCATGCCATGGCGCGGCAGAGGCCCATGTCGACCAAGATCGGCATTCCTACGGCGGCCACCTATGTCTTTGTGAACATGGTGCGCAAGCTGCGTGCTGATTTTGATCCTGAATATCTGGCGGCGGTCTTTGACGTGGCCGGGCCGACCTTCCGCGATGAACAGGCGGCGGCTGTGACTACGGTCAAGAAGTTCGACCTGAAGACTCAGACGTTTCAGGATACGGCCTATCACGGCTACAAGGCCCATCGCGCCGAGATGCCTCCCGACCTTGTCCAGCAGCTTCCTTTCATCCGCCGGGCCTTGGAGGCCTATCGCATTCCCATCCTGGAGCAGGCACGCTTCGAGGCCGACGACGTGATCGGCACCCTGGCGCGCAAGGCTGCGGCGCGGTCGTATCCGGTGCTGGTGGTTTCTAGCGACAAAGACATGCTGCAACTGGTGGATGAGAAGGTCCACGTGCTCAACCCCACCAAAGACAACCTGATTTACGACGCTGCCAAAGTGGAAGAAGTGCTGGGCGTGAAACCCGAACAGGTCATCGACGTGATGGCCCTGCGTGGCGATACGGTCGATAACATTCCCGGCGCGCCCGGCATCGGCGACAAAGGCTCGGTCGATATCATCAAGAAGTTCGGCACCCTGGATGCGGCCCTGGAGCGCGCCGCGGAAGTTGAGCGCAAATCGTACCGCGAATCTCTGCAGACCAACCAAGAGATGATCCTGTGGAGCAAGCAACTGGTCACCATCGACCAGAATGTCGAGATCGAACTTGATCTGGAGCAGATGGTGGCCGGCGAGCCGGATAGCGAAGCGCTGCGTGTGCTGTTTACCGAGCTTGAATTCACTACCCTGCTGAAGGAGTTGGTTCCGACTCTTGAGCTGCTCCATACCGAGTACCGGGAAATCGGTGCTGAGGCGGAACTCAAAGAGCTGGCAAAAGCGCCGCTGCTATCAATTGCGGTCGAAACTGCGGCCGCGGTCGCTGCAGAAAATGCGGAAAACGAAGAAGAAGAAACTGAAGAGGATGATTCCGGCGATGCGCCGATGCTTCCGCTGGGCGCACCCGAGGAAGATCTGCGGCCGGAACCAACTGCTTCCACGACCATCCGGATTGCGCTTTCTGCCGAATCTGGAAAGGCTTTCGTCATGCCGGTGGATGGTGGAGAGTTCACCGATGCGCTCAAGCAGTTGCTCGAAGACCCGAAAATTCCCAAGGCCGTTCATGACTACAAGGCGGCCCTGCGCGAACTGGAAGCGCGAGGCGTCACACTGGCAGGTGTGCGCGACGAGCCTTTGCTCTATTCCTATCTCATCAATCCGACCTCGACCAACCATTCGCTGGCAGAAATCGCCCTGCGGGGATTCAATCTCAAGCTCTCCGGTTCGCTGGCCGAAGCCGCCGACGTCACCGGACGCTTGGCCCCGGCCCTGCGCCGTGAAGTCGAAGCCGCTGGATTGATGCGACTGTACGACACCATGGACCTGCCGCTGGTCCCGGTGCTGGCGCGTATGGAAGAGGCGGGTGTGAAGATTGACCTTTCCCTGCTGCAAGAGCTTTCCGCGCGGCTCGGCCGGGAATGCGACAACAAGGCCCGTGAGATCCATGAGAAAGCCGGCGAGACATTCAACATCAACTCGCCCAAGCAGCTAGGCAAGGTGCTGTTCGAGAAGCTCAATCTACCCAGGCCGGTCAAGCATGGCAAAGGCAAAATTATCTCCACGGCCGTGGACGTTCTGGAAGAGCTTTCTTCTTCCCATGAAGTCCCACGGCTGGTGCTTGAATACCGCCAGCTTTCGAAGCTGAAGAGTACCTATGTCGACGCTCTGCCGCAGCAGGTCGATGCCCTCGGACGTCTGCATACGACCTTCAACCTTGCCGGCACCGCCACCGGAAGGCTTTCTTCCATCAATCCCAACCTGCAGAACATTCCTATCCGCACCGAGCAGGGACGCGAAATTCGCGCCGCTTTCATTCCCGCCGACGGACATGTGCTGCTCTCCGCCGATTACTCGCAGATTGAATTGCGCCTGCTGGCCCACTTTTCCGAAGACCTGCTGCTGGTCGAGGCCTTCCGGCGGGGCGACGATATTCACTCGCTCACCGCTTCAGAAGTATTCGGTGTGCCCCCTATGATGATCGATGCCGAGCATCGCCGCCGGGCCAAGGCCGTGAACTTCGGCATTGTCTACGGTCTCTCGGCCTTCGGACTGGCGCAGCAATTGGGCATAGAACAACGAGAGGCGAAGAGGTTCATCGATGCCTATTTTGAGAAATACAAAGGCGTCCGCCGGTTTATCGACCGCATACACGAAGAGACGCGCCAGGAGCAGAAAGTGCGGACCTTGTTTGGCCGCGTACGTCCGATACCCGATATCAACAGCAAGAACGCCAACATGCGCGGATTCGCCGAGCGCACCGCGGTGAACACGCCGCTGCAAGGCACGGCCGCCGACCTGATCAAGCTGGCCATGATCCATCTGGATGAGGAAATGCGCGAGCGCAATTTGCAATCCAAGATGCTTCTGCAAGTGCATGACGAGCTGCTGTTCGAAGTCCCCCACGCGGAACTGGAGACCATGCGCGAACTGGTGCGCGAGAAGATGGAAAACGTACATCCGCTGAAAGTGCCGCTGCTGGTGGAAGTGGGGACGGGACCGAACTGGAGAGATGCTAAATAGTTCACCGTGAAGAAAAGCAAAGACAAACTAGCCGCGAATGAACGCGAATCAACGCGAATCAAACCCAAGACCCAAACAAGAAAACAACAGTCAAAGTCCGCCACTGGAGTCCTTTGGTTTTGTTTTTCTCTCTTTTCTTTATTCGCGTTGATTCGCGTTCATTCGCGGCTAATTTGCTTTTAGACCCCGATCGCTTCCTGAATGGCCTGCGCTATTGCATTGGAGTGTTTTTCCATTTTTTCTTTCGATTCGGCTTCAATCATCACTCGGGCCAGCGCTTCCGTGCCGGAATAGCGAACGACCACCCGGCCGGAACCTTTCAGGTCATGCTCGGCGGCGGCAATGGATTCCGGCACGCCGGGGACCTGGGCCAGAGGCTGTTTTTCCCGGACGCGCACATTCTTGATGATCTGGGGAAAGACTTTGAGGCCCGCAACCAGTTCGGTCACCGGGCGGCCGGAGCGGGCGATGGCTTGCAACACCATCAGGGCGGTCAGCAGTCCATCGCCGGTAGTGGCGACCTGCGAGAGAATGATGTGGCCGGATTGTTCTCCGCCCAGTACGGCCCCGGTGCGCTTCATCTCTTCGAGTACATACTTGTCGCCCACGGGAGCGCGCAGCATATGGATTCCCAGC
>DATMNZ010000173.1:0-2361 GCA_035568495.1 Saccharimonadales bacterium (SeqCode)
CAATTCCAGCAGGCACGCTGTTCCTTCACTTTGATTTCGATGAATGGGTGGTACTCGCGGTGCCTCTCGACGAGGTATTGACGGTTAAGGGACACTGGGTATTGCTGCTCGAGTTCACTGCCAGTCAGGAAAGACTCAAGCGCTCAAAGGTCGCAAGAGTTGCCAGCGGCGTAACTGACCCGGGCGACTTTTGGCTGAGCGGCCTTCATTGCGTAGAGAGCCCTGTCCGCTGCGTACAGCAGGGTTCCGATGGTGGCGGCATCTTTTGGAAAACTGGCGACTCCAACGCTTACGGAAAGCGCGGGCTCCTCTGCATCTTCCCCAAGAAGTTGACAAATGCGGCGTGCGACCAAAGTGGCGGCGGCCCAGCCCGTCTCTGGCAGAACCAGGGCAAACTCGTCCCCGCCGTGCCGCGCCGCGGTGTCCACGGAACGGCAGCAATCCGTCATGATCTTCGATAGCCTGCAGAGAGCCTGGTTTCCCGCCGCATGCCCGAAACGATCGTTGATCGCCTTCAGCCCATCCAGGTCCAGCAAGAGCAGAGAGAATTCACGGCCTGTGCGCTTGGAGCGGCTGATTTCCGCGTGCAACACCTCGAACAGGCGGCGATGATTGGCCAAGCCGGTCAACGAATCACTGGAAGCCTGGTGGCGCAATTGGTCTTCGAGGGAGCGCTGTCCGGTGACATCAACGGCGATGATTTCGTGGCCGGCAAAGTTTCCATGATCGTCATAGATACCGCGGCCGCTTAGCCGGACTTTCAAAGCCGACCCGTCCTTGCGCTTCCATTCGATTTCGACGGGATCGATCTGTTTTGCCGCAGCGGAACGCGCCGCGAAAGATGCGCCAAGATGCAGATTGGCAATGACCTCAGACTCCTGATTCGCCTGAAGGAGCTGTGCCATGGTTGCATAGCCAAGCATCGTTACCAGCGCCTGATTAACCTCCAACACTTTTCCTTCGGTATTACTCCGGAAGACTCCATAGTCGGGATTGTCCACCAGGGCGCGGTAGAGCGATTGCGAATGCTTTAGGGCTTTGCGGGCCTCTTCCAATTCCTCGCGGAGGTTTTTCTCATTCAGCGCCCGCCTGACGGCCATGGGCAATTGCGCGATGTTTTCCTGTTCCACATACTCGAACGCATCTTGGGTGGATAGTTCCGAGAGGGCTTTTCGGCGGGTGATAGAGGTCAAGCAGATGACAGGGGTTTCCAGCACACTTTGCCGAAAGAGATGCAGCGATTGCGACCCCTTGCAGCTCGGACTTGGGTATTCGACCACGATGACATCATAGGACTGAGAACGCAGCTGTTCCGCGCACTGTGCCAGATTCAAAACGAGATCGGATCTAACCGTGAACTGCCCCTTCTCGAGCTCTTGCAGACAGCAATCGATGGCGTCTGCATCACGATGGATGAAAAGGACTTGGAGGGCGCGGCGCCTGTGGGAAGACGGGGTTTCCAAACGCCCATTTTCCCGACCAATCTGGGCCTCGTTCGGGAGCAGCTGTAACTTGGAAACCATGTGAAGGTTCCCTACGGCCGTCAATCAATACGTCGGTGGACGGCCAAAATAGGAATTTCCTAATCCCAGCTTAGGGACACAAGAAAGGACCGTCTGTCCCCTTTTGAACATGTATCGTTTCAAATACGTCCTATGAAGACGCAAGTTGGTACAGTGAAGGCGACGATTGAGCAAGCCCCGTGGGTGTGTCCAAAAGTAGACAGACAGAGTAGCGCTTACGGCCGAAAATTGGATGGCAAGTGGGGGTTTGTTTCCGGAGTCTGGAGATTTGTAATGATAAGTTGCCCGTCGTGCAGCAGTTGTCGAATCCACCAATCCAGGCGCAAGGGATTGCTGGAAAAGAGAATCCTGATGATGGTTTTCATCAGGCCATTCCGGTGCGAGAAATGCGATTGCCGATTCTTTCGCTGGTCCTTTAGCCCCCATCCCAACGCATCCCGCACGGCAACGACGAATTAATTTAATTCGCTCCTCGCGACGTGTGTCCTGTTGTCACCGGGAGTGACAATTGAGCGCAGCGAATGGCACGATTCGGGCTGGCGGCGCCATTTTTTCCCTACCTGCCAAGGATTTGACCTCAGCAGTTCCCTACCCCAGATTTACGAGCGCGATTACGATTACGGAGAGAAGAAGGATGGCCATGCCTGCGCGCAATGTGCGGCGGGCGGCGGGTGTGCTGGAGGTCCATTCGCCGGCGCGGATGCCCCAGAAATTGCCGACGAGGATGGAGGTGCAGATGAAGAGGGGCCAGGCAAGGATGGCGCCTGTAGAGCCGAGGAGCGAGGTGCCGATGCCGTAAATGTAGAAGCTGCCGATCCACATGGC
The DNA here is from genome assembly GCA_035568495.1 of Saccharimonadales bacterium (SeqCode). Taxonomy (GTDB): domain Bacteria; phylum Acidobacteriota; class Terriglobia; order Terriglobales; family Acidobacteriaceae; genus Angelobacter. Next base: position 2,349 of record DATMNZ010000173.1, read on the forward strand.
GGCCATCGCGAAG
>DATMNZ010000174.1:0-3068 GCA_035568495.1 Saccharimonadales bacterium (SeqCode)
CGTGTCCCACGAGGCTTATCTGTAACTCTTTCTTCTGTTGTGGTTGTGCCATGGTGTTTCACCTCTCTTTTAATCTTGATTGGCTGGTTTAAGACGTTTTGCCCTTGCAGTACTGGTCCGAGGCTGTCACGCACGAACAAACGGGGTCTGCATGCACATTTATATGGCTTTCGCAGTCGCCCTTTCGTTTCTCCTAACTTCGAATCAGCAGCGGGTGGTCCAAATATCTTAGACAATGGGACAAAGCGCTTCCGTCCAAAAAGGAACACATTTCAATGTGGGTCACAGAAAGGCAATCGCGGATGTGGATGGTAGTCGAGATCTTTATCGTGGCCGTTGCAGCGCCGCGTGGGATAGCGGAAAATGGCTTCAAAGTGTAGTTGCGATCTCGAAGGAAAAGGAGCGCATCATGAAAAGCTTGCCCGTCCTTGCGATTCTCTTGATGGCCCTGGGGGCAAGCTGGGCGGGACAGAAGCAACCGGAAAAGCGCTTGCCATATGCCGCGGTCCACGATCCGCAATTTATTCCCGCTTCGTCCGCAACCTTTTTACATGATCCCGATCGTGTCATTGGAGTGGTTAGCGGACAAGTGGCTAAAGCCTATCCGGCCGCCATCCTTTCACAGCATGGCCTTGTCGAGGATCAGTCACCTTCCGGACCCATCGCCATCACCTGGTGAAGCTTCTGCAACACGGCCCTCGTGTTCAGGGCCGCAGCAAAAGGGCACCAGCTTCAGTTCGAAAATGCAGGCGTCATTGGTGGCAACGAAGTCTTCAAAGACCGCGAGACAGACAGCCGCTGGCAACAGTCCAGCCTGGAAGCGATTTCGGGACCTCTAAAAGGCGCGCATCTCGAGCTCTATCCTTTTCTGCTCACGGATTGGGGTGAGTGGCGCCGCCTGCATCCCGATACGGTCGTGCTGAAACCTCTGCCGGGTTATGCGGATCGCATCCCGGAAAAAAATGAAATGATTCGCCAAGGTCTATCGGGCGAGGGTTCAGCGCCTCCAGGTGTGCTCCACGTCGATAATCGACTAAAGCCTAAAACGATGGTTTTGGGTCTCGCCGTGGGCGGATCCGATGAGGCTTTTCCGCTCTCCGTCCTCCGGCAGGAGCGGGTGATCAACCAAGAGATCGGCGGCCAGCCAGTTCTAGTCGTGCATCAGCCATCATCAGACACTACTACCGCTTTTATCGCGAGTGTAAAAGACACGCGGCTGAAATTCCGCGCTGCGAATGGAGATGCCACCGAACTAATCGATGAGCAAACGAAATCGCGGTGGAATCCTTACGGGGACTGCATTTCCGGCGCATTCAAGGGGTCGCAACTCACATCACTGATACTAGAGCCGGAATATTGGTTTGCCTGGTCGGAATTCCATCCGGATACAAAAATCTATGCGGCCACGGGGCCAAAACGCTAAGCCGGCCCAGGCATAGTCAACTGAACCCCTTTTTTCGCAAAAATCATGGCGAGGAGTTTTGCCGGCTCGGCGGCGCTGGCATTGTTGGAAACCTCATGTGTGCTGCCCGGCGGCTCAAAAAACATTTCTCCTGTTCGATAAGTTCTCTCTTCCTGCCCGGAGACCTTTGTGACAATCGCCCCTTCCAGCACATAAGCGAGGACAAAGCCTGCATGGTGATGCGCCTGGCCGACTCTTCCCGGCGGGTAATCCACATAGCTGACTGTTACCTCCCAGCCTTCCATTGTGATGTTCGGCAGGTCGTGTTTGAAGACAGGGCCGGTGGCTCGTGGGGTCTGTTGAGCCGTTGTTTCGTTGCGGGTCTGGGCATTTGCAGCGCCCAACTCACATAGCAAAGCAATAGCCGCAGCGAGCGTATCTCGACGTGTGATCATGGCCTGATTATACTCGTTGTAAATTGAGCCAAATAGGAAGAATCACTTAAAGATCAGGGGAAATGCCTGCCTTAGGCAGAGAAATCTATGAGATCGAATTGGAGCTCGAACGTTGCCTTATGCGTTGGCGCCGCCTTATTGATGAGCGTCCCAGCTACGCTCACGGCACAGGATCAACACGAGCCGGAATCGGCCCCCCATGCGGCGTGGGATTGGCTCAAACGAGGGCACCCATACGCGAACATCCGGTACCGCTTCGAGACCTTTGAACGCGATGGAGCGCCATTTACTGCTCCTGCCTACGCCCCCACACTTCGGCTAGCGTTAGGCTACGAAACGCCGTCGATTCACGGTATCAGCAGTTTCGCCCAACTTGAAACGGTCGAAATCACCGGTCCCGCCGACTATAACGATCCCACGCTTCCTCGGCAAAATCGCCCGGATCGCCCATCCATCCTGGACCCCAAAAGCCTCGAGCTAAGTCAGGGATACGTGACCTGGACCCACAGCATCGATCACAAGAACTTGCAGTTAAGAGTCGGCCGCCAGGAACTTACCCTTAATGACGGCCGGTTTGTAAGCATGTCCCTCTGGCGGCAGGTGCACGGAAGCTTTGACTCGGTGAGATTTGACGCCGACCTGCCCCGCTATTGGTCTTTCACCTATGCTTTCATCAATCGCTTCAATCGCGAGGTCGGTTATGACGCGACTGACGGCCAGCCCGCCATGCATACGCATATGATCGATCTTGTATGGAAAAAGCCTGACCAACTTCGGGTCTCGCTCTATAGCCTGCTGCTCGATTATCGCTCCCCCGCGCAATTTTCTCTTTCGACCCAGACGTACGGCCTGCGAGCCAGCGGTCCTTATGAGTTCAATAGCGAATGGAGTGTGGTCTATACAGCGGAATTCGCTAAGCAGCAAAACTATGGCACGAATCCCAATCGCGTCGATGCGAATTACTATCTCGGTGAATTGGGTGCCGGCTGGCGTGGCTCGGAATTCAAAGTGGGCTACGCCCTGCTGGGAGGCCGCAGCAGCACCGACGAATTGACTACACCGCTGGCTCCGCCCCGCAACGGTTGGAGCGACTTATTTTTCAATGATCCCAGCATCCGCGCGGGCAGCGGCCTCAATGCACGCTACCTCAGTGTCACGGGGCCGCTAAGATTCCTGGGAGATACGGCTGCCACCCTCATCTACTACGATTA
>DATMNZ010000175.1:0-13680 GCA_035568495.1 Saccharimonadales bacterium (SeqCode)
ACAGAAGCAAGGATATCTTGATCTGAACGATCATCGGTGGCCGAAAAGGCGCGCAGCCCGTCAACGTGACTATGCACCTTCACAATGGCGCAACCCTTCTGGTAAATCTCTGCCATGATTGAGTCGAGAATTTGTGTAGACCAAGTGACCTGATCTCGAGAGCGACGGCAAAGGTCATACGGGACAGGTATGACCTTTCTGACCGTAAAGATATGATGGTGCGTCCCATTACGTCTGCCGCAAATAAGCAGAGCAACCGCTTCCATGTTATCGCCGGGGAATAGGTGCCAACGAAGCATGGTGTGCTGCACGTCGTTCATGCGAAGTTTGTATCTCAATTGCGTCCCCCAAGGAATTCGCGACGCAGCCATTCGTCGACGAGGCTTAAATGCGCAGCAATATCGTCAATTCCGGGGCGCCAAGGATTTTGCTGAGTGCGATGACGCGACCAACGCTGCCACATGTTGCCAGCGATCATCTGTGTGGAAAGCGCACCGATCACTCGCCCGTCGGCGCGATTTAGCTGCGGTTGAAAATAGACCATGTCAATCTGCGAATCCGCATAGCCTGGCGGGATTAGAAGCCCGACGGATGCGAACTCGACGTTGTATCCTGGCGGCAGCTTCCAGCGATGCACGAGGAGCCACATCGTCCCATCATTTCGCACAGTCTCCCAGGGAAGCCCGAGTCCACAGAGGTAATCTTCGTCAGCAAGAGGAAGTTTAAAGTCGTATTGGCAGCTGTTAGTGGCAATCGCTCCCTCCGTCGTATCCTTCGCCATGGTCGTAAAGCGCTCAACTCCTTCTTCTCGCAGATCCACAACCGTGTTCGGCTCGATGAGAATAGGCTGGTGACCTCGCTTCAACTCATAGAGTTTGAATTTTTCAGGAGTCTTGCCCGCCAAAGCGAGGATTTGAACCCCGGTAATCGTCTCTGTTTTGACGACGAATTTTTCCTTGTCAACCCGAATGATGAACCGCTTTGCCGGAGGCGGCTTCTCGCCGCGCTTCGCAAACACTTCAATTTCAACCTCTTCCACTTGTACCTGAGACTCAATACTGTGGTCGCTCATAAGGCCCTCCGCTTGAATTTGTTAGCTTGCTAAGTATACAACGCAAATACTTAATTTGCTAGCTTTTTTTTGCAGGGAAGCTAAAATATAAATTGACTATGGCTGAAAAGAGGGAAGACGCCCGCCAACCCCAAACGCTCGGGGAGTTTCTCTTGCATGTTCGAACAACAAAACGCCTGACTTTGCGCCAGGTCGAGGAGGCAACAAACAGGGAAGTATCAAACGCATATTTAAGTCAATTGGAGCATGGCCGTATTGCCAAACCTTCGCCAAATATCCTTTACAGCCTTGCATCGGTTTACGCGGTTCCTTACGAGCGCCTGATGGAAAAAGCCGGTTACATAATAGAAACTTCGAAGCGAGATGTGGGGGAGAAGCACGGACGAGTCGCGACTTTCGCAAATGAAAACCTCACTACTGAAGAGGAGGAGGATTTGCTCAAATATCTGGCGTTTCTGAGATCAAGCGGAGGCTCTAAACCCTGAAGCCCATTGATAGCATCTCAAATGACGAGTTGGCTTCCGTTCGCGTTCATGCCCTCCGAGCATTAGAGGATGCGGGGGCATTAGGCCGAATTCCAACACGGGTTGCTGATGTCATGGCGGCCGCCAAACTGTCATTGGCTCCGGATGATGCACTGAATGAGAACTTCTTACTGCGGCTGCGGCACAAGGCTGGCGACGCTCTCAAAAGAGCGCTTTCAAAGGTCTTAGGTGTTATCGATATCAAGGCTCGCCTGGTCTACGTGGATCGAGCCGTTATAATAGTGAGACAGACATTTCTCAAGCTGCACGAAATCGGGCACGCATGTCTGCCTTGGCAACGCGGGCTTTATGCTGTGGTTGAAGATTGCGAAAAGACTATTTCACCGGAGATCAGCGAACGTTTTGATCAGGAAGCCAACGCATTCGCCTCCGAAGTGTTGTTCCAGCTTGATACTTTCACGAATGAAGCGGCCGATCACCCGTTATCTTTAAAGACACCGTTGAAACTCAGCAAGAAATATGGCGCATCCATTTATTCCACCATCAGAAGATATGTGTCGACGAACCATCGGGTTTGCATGGTCTTGGTGCTGGATCCGCCCGAATTCAAATCCGTTCATGGCTTTACATGCACCCTACGTAGGGTGCTTGCTTCTCCGAGTTTTGATCGAACCATCGGAAGAGTGAGGTGGCCAGAGAGATTCACACCAGACGATGATATCGGCGCTTTCGTCCCCATAGGCGGCAGAAGGATGTCTTATCCTCGCCCGCTGAGAATAGTCAATTGCCGAGGCGAGTCTCACGATTGCGTCGCAGAGGCGTTCACTCAGACTCATCAAATATTTATTCTTGTCCACTCAATTGTCCCGACTACCGTCGTAGTTTTGGGCAACACTTAGGCATATAAAGTAATCACAAAACATGCGACAGCAGCTCGCCTCGGGTCACCCAAACCTGACCATGCAAGATTTAGAAACACCAAGCAGCTCGTGTGTGTTGTGGCTCCTGAAAAGACATCCTCGCCCCGGCCGGTCGTTTGATCAAGCGATCAAAGCGTTCAAGCCATGCCTAGCTAGACCTTAACGGAGATTCTTTTTCTGTAGAACCACCACGCTACCGCCGTCCAGAGGTGTTTTTCGGCTGCCCGAATGGCGCGAAGCAGTTGCGATAGATCCACGCTTGTACCCCGATCTCCCGGGTATCTTCCGTTATCGTGAAGATGAAACCCTCTTTCGAGAAGAAAGTCGAGAGCGCATATATCAGAATTGCATTCGATCCCAGCCAGAGGAACGGCCTCGCCCACACGTGCCAGCCGCGCATCTCGATCAGCCACCAACAGAGCGCCAGAAGCAGGCACGCAGCCCCGGCGGTGAACAGGACGTACGAACTGCTCCACAGCGGCTTGTTGATAGGAAACCAGGGATGCCACACATAACCGGCGGCCACACATGCGAGTCCGGAAATGACAAGGCCGCGAACTTTGTGTGGGAGGCTTGCGGCGCCACGCAGGAATTCTCCAGTCAGCGTCCCTAGCAGCGCGGTTGCTATCGCCGGTAATGTGCTGAGTAATCCTTCAGGGTCAAAATCCGGCCGGTACAGATGACCGGGCATCAACTGCCGATCCACCCATCCCGCCAGGCTGCAGTGCTGTGTCATCCACGCCGCGTGATCGCATCCCGGCACGGGAATAAATCGCATCGCCAGATAGTAGCTGGAGAGCAAGCCTGCGACCCACGCAATGCGTCCGCGTCGCGCCGTCCACAGCGTGATGGCCGAGGCGCACAGATACACGACTGCGATCCGCGGGAGGACTCCGGGATAGCGCATCCGCGAAAAACTGAAATATGGCTGAAGGTGGATGAACCAGCCGATCAACAGAATCAACCCGCTGCGCTGGGCCGCGTGCTTCAACAGTTCGCGCCGCGAGTCACCACGCGCCTGTCTCGCTCCGAATGACAGCACCATCGAGACTCCGGCGATAAATAAGAAGAACGGGAAGACCAGGTCCGTGGGCGTCCACCCGTTCGCGTGTACCCACTTGGAAACCGGGAAGACAAAATTTCCGGTCCTACCACCGCCCTTGTCTGTAGAGGAGATCAAGGTGCGGCGATGAAGACATGGCGGCGAGTTGATGGCCGGGTGGCAGGCCGACACCCCACGCAATCGATAGTCTCGATACCACCGGGCGATCCTTATTATTCTCTAATCGATAGTAAGGTGTGCCTGCTTCGGCAGGCCACAGACTGGACAGCTCGTGAGATTACTCCAATGAATATTGCGGATGCGGCAATCGAATCCAGGACTGGTCTAAATGAATTCTCTTGACTTCCAAAATGGAAGGCAACTAGCCTGTAGACGTAAATTGTCTGTCTCCGTAATTCAATTCCCCCCATTAATTTTCTAACGATGCAATCTGATAATGATGCAATCTGAGACAACTCTGCCTGAGAGGAGTATAGATATCAATGAGACTATGGTCTGTGGTAGATAAAAAATCTGTGCTGTTCTTACTGTTGCTATTCGTGATGCCATCGGGTCTGCTTGCGCAAACATCTGCCGTAGGCGTCCGTCTTGCTGATGTTTCTCCACCCTTTGGGCCAGCGGGTCCCGCGCGATTGGCGTCAACTTTAAATACCGATTTCACAATGTTCCCCAGCGTCACCACCTCCAGATTGTCTCCCTATGGGGCCGGACCGCAAGTATTAAACCTTCTCGCTTTTTGTTTCAATCCGTTCACCGGGGCAATTCTTCCCAATTGCGATATCAACCTCCAGGCCACGGCTGCCAACGGGTCGGGTGGTCATGTACATAACACCAACCGTCCGCGGGGAATGTTCAATCCTAGCTCGGGCAACACCGGTGCGAGCGGCTTCCTGCCGGTTGCTTATACCTCTCCTGAGGCGTCGGGGATTACGAATGTGCTGCTGTTTGGCTTTTTGAACGGAGTGCCCATAACTCCTGGCCTGTTTACTATTGGCGTAGAATTTGATGGCTTGCAGTTGGCCAACGGCACCAACCTCATTGTGGACACCGCTTCCCAAATGCATGGCAACAACAACGGTTTTGCGAGTTCCGACATGATCAGTGCTATACAGAATTTACCCGGAGACTTTGCAGACCTGCTGGCTCAGTCCAATGGCGGTACGGCGCCCGCCGTCGAATTTACCGCGCTGTCATTGCCGGTGGGTGGACTGTTTGATTTTCAAAATGAGTGGCGCCCGCCTCATGTGAGCCACCGTTTTGGGAACGACGGCGATATAGCGATCCGCAACCTGACGCGGGCCCAGCGGGCTGCATTGGCGCGGGCCTGCACCAACGACGGCTTCACGTTCCCGGTTCCTGGCGAGCGCCCGCAGGATGCGAATGCCACGCATTGGCACATTCGACTGAACTAGGGGAGGGAAAATATATGAAATTAATGTTCGTAAAGGCCGACGCTCTTCTCATAACACTTGTGCTGTCTTGCGCAATATGCGTTCACGCCGCTGCGCAGGTGACGGTGACATGCCCGCCTGCGCCAAATCAGTTGACTGTTACAGTTGCTCCCCAAGTGAACTTTGATCAGACGACCCAACTCTTTACCTATACCTACACTGTCGCCAATGGCCCTAACAGTGCCCAAGAGATCGACAGCTTTAACCTGGACTTTGCGCCACCTGTCTCCAATCTAAATAATCCCCCAGGTTGGGCCCACGGAATATTCAGGCGTCGTTCGACTTTAGGCTGGTCGGCTACGGTCCCTGCCCCGCTTCCCCCAGGGGCAACCGACGACAGCAGAGTTCCTGCTGGCCTGGCCCAAATCAAACCCGCCCAATCCCTGGCTGGATTTTCGTTTCAGAGCCCGAAGCCGCCGGGTCCGGTGAAATATTTTGTCACGGGTTTTGTTGATGTTCCGCCTCAGGACGACGAAGAAGGCGCCGAGACTCTTCTTGAACAATGCCCACAGAGCACCGGTAAACCCTTGGATCTAGCGGTCGTTGGCACAACTCTTGGGCCGGTGAACTTTATTCCTGTGACGATTGAAATCAAACCCCCGAGTGCGCCACCCGTGCCCATGAACCCCAGAAGCGAAGGCGTGACGCCCGTGGCCATTCTTGGATCTGCCAGTTTTGACGTAAGCACAGTAAACCAGGCGTCGGTCAAATTTGGGCCGGGAAATGCTGCGCCGCAAAAGGGCAGTGGTCACTTTGAAGATGTGAACAACGATGGCATTCCCGACTTGGTCTTTCAGTTCCCTACGTCTGCGATCGGCGTTCAATGCACAGATACCGCTTTGTTCCTGACAGGACAAACCTCCAGCGGAACTGCAATCCAGGGCTCCGAAAGCGTTCACGGTGTCGGCTGCAAGTTTTAAGAAAACCGATACATCCTTCATCGAGGGCTGCCAGAAGAACGGCAGCCCTCATTTGCGCTAAGGCTTGCAGTACTCTTCAGGCGAAACCCTAGGTCCAACCGTCACCTGCGATCCCTTGCGGACAATGTACTCAGACGCTCCATAGGGATCGGCGCCCGGCTTCCAGTTGTAGGTGTAGCCGAGATGGGTCCATGGAAATCCGCCGGGCAGTTGGCGAGCGCTGAGCGTGTTGTTGGCAATCCATTGCTGATGAGACATCGCTACGTCCTTGGGAAAGCTGTTGCCGCATTGAATGGTTGCCGGGAATTTGCACGCTCCTTGCGAAGGATTGCCGCAGGGGCAGAGCGTCCAGGGCGTTGGATCTGGTGTTGGCCTAAAAACGTCCGCGGCCTTGACCCTCATGGTGTATATGTTCGGGATCTGATGATCGGGAGGCAGCCCGAGCAACTCACGCAATTGCATGGTGACATCGCCGGTGAAGTGGCGGCAAATCGTCTGCATCTCAGGGACAATCGTCACCCATGTGTCGCCATAGAGCGGGCTGGTGACTTCATATTTCGTAGCCGTCACGACCTCCACGGTCCCGTCCGGATCGACGGTCAGGGGCTTGAGCAGCCGCAAGTCTTCATTTCTCCAGACACTCGCGTGCTCCACGGAGGCGTTGTAGGCTTTCCAAAGGTCCGCGAGCGAAGAGGCGTCGGATTCAACCGGCGGGAGACTCTCCGGCGGAACGATTGGGGAATCGTCCTGCGCGAGGTCAAGATCATGCAGGCGTATCGATGCGTGATACGCGGTGGCCGTCCGGGCTGGCGGACCGGCTACCTGTGCGGCGCATGTTGCCGCGATGAGAAGAAGTATTGCGATGAAGCTCAGTGTTCTTGGTGGGGCCGGTCTTGGCATGATTGTGTTCTCCGATCTGGGGGAAGTAAAAAAATCATACACATGTACGCAGTGTTTTGTCGTGGTCCGCAGATGAGCACATCCTGCGCTTTCGAAGGCGTCTCCCTATGTTAAAATCCCCAGCTTATGCCATTCTCTCTTCGTGGAAAAGCTGCATTGGTTACCGGTTCCGGACGTGGAATCGGGCGCGCTATCGCACAAAAACTTGCTGGGGCCGGCGCTTCGGTCATGTTGAATGATATTGATCCCGGGCCGCTCAAGGAAACGATTTCTCTCATTGAGGCCGCCGGAGGCGCTGCCAAGGCGCTGCCCGGCGATCTTACGGCGCCGGAGTTTCCGCAAAAGCTGGCGGATGCGACGGTGGCCGCCTTCGGCTCCATCGACATCGTCGTCAACAACGCCGGATACTCCTGGGACAGCGTCATTCAAAAGATGACCGACGAACAGTTTCAAGCCATGCTCGATATTCACCTGGTCGCTCCCTTTCGAGTTCTGCGCGCAGCCTCGGGATGGATTCGCGAGGCGGCGAAACGCGAGAACGCTGAGGGGCGTCCAGTGATGCGCAAGGTGGTCAACGTCAGCTCGGTGTCGGGCACCAATGGAAATGCCGGGCAGAGCGGCTATGCCGCCGGCAAGGCCGGCATCAACGGAATCACCAAGACCCTGGCCAAAGAGTGGGGCCGGTACAACGTGACGGTGAATTCGGTGGCGTTCGGCTCCATTGATACACGGATGCTCCAGTCCATGCACGCCGCGGAATCGGTGATCGAGCGTAAAGGCAAACAGATCCGCATCGGAATCCAGCCGGAGTTCCGGGACCTGCTGAAAAGCACCTGCGCGCTCGGACGCCTGGGCACACCGGAAGAGGCAGCGGGCGCAGTCTTGTTTTTCTGTTCCCCGCTTTCCGATTACGTCAGCGGCGAAGTCCTCACGGTAAGCGGTGGCGGCAGAGGATAGGTAGTGCGTGACCAGGAGAAAAGCCATTCCTGTAGATCGGGACATCGGCACATCGGGTAATCGGGACATCGGTAATGTTGGCGAAGATGCGGGCCCGCATTTCCGATCACCAGATCACACGCTCACCAGATCATCCGATCCGTGACAATGCCTCAGCCTCCCAGTCACCGTCCTACCGGTGGCCGAGCACGACCCACGCCAACACCGCGGTTCCCACGATGATGCGGTAGATCGCGAAGGGCGCAAAGCCGCGGCTGCGCACCCAGTTCATGAACCAGGCTACGACTGCCCAGGCCACAAAAAAGGAGACGGTAAATCCGATGGCCAGCACGATCCATTCCTGGGAGTTCGCGGGCATCCTGCCCAGGGGTTCACCGTGCTTTGCGCGTAGTGTTCTGAGCAGGTCGTAGCCGATCGCGGACACCATGGTGGGCATCGAGAGGAAGAAAGAGAATTCCAGGGCCGAGGTGCGCGACATGCCGGCGATTTGTCCGGCGGCAATGGTTGACATGGAGCGCGAAGTTCCAGGAAAGACAGCCGAGAAAATCTGGCACAGCCCGATCCAGATGGCCTGCAACATGGACATGTCTTCGATATGTTCGGTGCGGAACCGCTGGCTATCAGGCGGCCCGCCGTAGAGGGTGTCCACGATCCACATGACGATTCCGCCGATGAGCAGGGAACAGCCGATGATGATCATGCTTTCCAGGTGCTTGCCGATCACTTTGGTAAGCAGGAAGGCCGGACCGGCGGTGCAGACAAAGGCGATCATGACCAGCGTGAGCGGATGCGTGAGCATGGTGCGGTCCCCGCGCTCGCCCCGGGGAAAGGTCTTTAGAAAACCGGCAATGCGCGCCCGGAAATAAATCGGCAGGCAAAGGATCGCGCCCAACTGGATCACGATGGAATACATCTTCCAGTATCCGTTGGAAAGGTCGATACCGGCCAGCGATTCACAGATGCGCAGATGCGCAGTGGAGCTTACCGGAAGAAATTCTGTAAGGCCTTCCACGATACCCAGCAGCACAGATAATAAATATTCGTTCAAGCGGTCCTCGTATATTTTGGATAAACCGGGGCTGAAGCCCTGAAGGTTTTCGATCTCTTAACGCACGGCTGAAGCCGCCCTCTTTGACAGTTGTGCGGGCATTTTTCCGCAGCCTCTGAAGCCGTGCCCTTCTACTAATTCAATTACCCACTTACCAAATCACCCAATTACCAAATTCTTCATTCGTCCTGTGTTCCATACGTTACCACGGCCTGTTCCAGCTTATAGAGCAGAGAGGAAGCACGGGGCTTCCAGTCGCCTTCGGGGTAATGCGCCACCACCTCCTGCGCCAGGGCAATGGCTTTGCTGCGGGCTTTGGCGCCTTTGTCGCGTTCCTGATTGATGCGGTAGATATCCACGAGTGCTGCCTGCCGCCAGGCTGCGTTGTAGAGCGCTTCGGCGGCCTTGGGCGACTGCGGGTGCTCGTGAACATATTTTTCGTAGATCTCAGATTCTTTCTCAGGACACTTAGCGAGTCCCTGCCATTCGCCGCACAGCTTGTTATCGATCAAGTCATAGGCCGCGAGATCTGACCATTTGGTGTGCGGGAATTTCTTGCCGACCTCTTTCATCAGGCGGTCATCCACCGGCTCACGGGCGTCCGGGTCCGCCGTGTGAGACGACGGACGGCGAAAGATGTCCGCCTTCTCCAGTTGCCAGCGGATGTCCGCGGCCCGCCACAGGGCTTCGCCCGCCAGCGGTGATGCTGGGAAGAATTCCTGCATGCGGTAGTAGAGGCGCATGGCATCCTGGGCCGCGCCTTTGCGTCCGCCGCGCTGTTCCGCCTGCTGTTCGGAATCGACCGCTTCTCCGAAGATGATCTGGTCGGCGTTGGGCATGGAGGTGGCGATCACGCCCTTGGCCGGCAGCCATCCGGAGATTTCCCGCTGGCTCTCGATCTCGATCAGGGTTGCATAGACCTTCAGCCACGCCTGATTGTCCACGTTGGTCTTCTCAAGGACCACCAGGTCACGTCCGCGTTCGACCTTGACCAGCTTTTCCGAGTTGCCTCCGGGCAAGACGTAGAGCGTGGCGGAACGCACCAGGGTGGCGTGTTCCTTCTCAGCCGCCAGTGCGCCGGATACTGCCAACAGGCCGAAGGCAAGCGAAAGCTGAAGTTTCAGGCGCATGGTAACCTCACGATGCTTCCATCAGGATATCGGAAAAGACCCCAGGATCAACGTTGCCGCCGGTGACCACGGCCACCACCGGCCCGGCCGCGGGGAGCTGGCTAGCATGGAACAGGGCAGCCGCGGTCGTGACGGCGCCGCTAGGCTCGGCCAGAATCCGCGCCGAGAACAGCAGATGCTTCAGCGCCCGCCGTATCTCCTGCTCGGTGACAGTAATGATGTCATCCACATATCTGCGGATGTGCTCGAAGTTGATCGGCCCGATGCTCTGCGAACGCAGGCCGTCAGCGCTGGTGCGCGCCGTACTCTCTCCTGAGACGGATTGGATCGTGCCGGTGCGCAGACTGGCCTGGGCGTCGGCGGCAAATTCCGGCTCCACGCCTACGATCTTGATTCCCGGGTTGGACTCTTTCAGGGCGGTCGCGATGCCACTGATCACCCCTCCGCCACCGATGGGCACCAGCACCAGTGCGGCATCAGGAAGGTCTTCGAATATCTCGAGTCCGATGGTGCCCTGGCCGGCGATAATTTTTTCGTCATTGTAGGGCGGTACCGGTACAAGGTTGCGCTCGCGTTCCAGCTCTTCCGCCTTCTGGATGCGCTCCTCGCTGGCGGGCCCTACCAGGACCACTTCCGCGCCCATAGAACGCGTGGCTTCCAGCTTCACCGGGGGCGCGGTGCGGGGCATGACGATCGTGGCGCGTACATTGAGCGCGCGCGCAGCCCAGGCCACACCCTGCGCATGATTGCCGCTGGAATGCGCCACAACGCCGCGCTTGCGCTCCTCCGGCGTGAGGGATGAAATCTTGTTGTAGGCGCCGCGCAGTTTGAACGAACCAATGGGCTGCAGGTTTTCCGGCTTCACGGAGATGTGCCGGCCGTCCGGCAGTTGGCAGCGCACCAGCGGAGTACGTACCGTGACCCCGCGCAACAGAGCCTGCGCCGCCCGAATGTCTTTGAGTTGGACCATATATGGATTCTAATCATTCTAATGCCTGCATTGCCTGCGGACCTCGATGCCGCTGATTAAAATTGAGCGCGGTACAGCCCAAACAAAATCGTTGAAACACAGCGCAACGAGTTGCAACGAAAACCTTTGAAACACAGAGGAACAGAGGAAGCAGAGGATTTTTGGGGTTGTGAGGAGTTGCCATTCATTCCCGTGGGTCGGGGTGTGCCTGATCCTGAAAATATTTTACAGAGCTCTTGAATAAGAGCATTTTGATTCTAGAATCTACGATTCAAAAATCCCTGCCTGCCGCTGCCTCACAACCCCAAGAACCTCTGCTTCCTCTGTTCCTCTGTGTTTCAAAGGTTTTCGTTGCAACTCGTCACGCTGTGTTTCAAAGGTTTTCGTTGACGCTCCGTTACTCTGTCCTTCCGTGGTGAACCAGGTTTTTCCTTTACAATTAGGTCTTCCCATGGGAAAAATCCATGTACTTTCAGAGCACGTGGCCAACAAGATCGCGGCTGGCGAGGTGGTGGAGCGTCCGGCGTCGGTGCTGAAAGAGCTGCTGGAAAACTCTCTCGATGCCGGGGCCACGCGGGTAAAAGTGCAGGTCGAGGGCGGCGGGCGCAAGCTGATCCAGGTGACGGACAACGGCTGCGGCATGATGCGCGATGATGCCCTGCTCGCCTTTGAACGCCATGCGACATCCAAGATCAAGGATGCTGAAGACCTTTTGAATATCGATACTCTGGGCTTTCGCGGGGAAGCGCTGCCTTCCATCGCAGCCGTCAGCCGGGTCTCACTGGAAACCCGGGCGGCGGAAGAAGAAAGCGGCACGATTGTCGAGATCGCCGGCGGCAAGATCTTGAAGGTGGAAGAGCAGGGACTGCCTGCGGGAACGTCGATGGCGGTGCGCGATCTGTTCTTCAATACACCGGCGCGCAAGAAATTCCTCAAGGCAGAGTCTACGGAGCTTTCGCACATAGCTTCTCTGGTGACGCATTATGCGCTGGCCCATCCGGAAAAGCATTTTGAGTTGCATTCCTCGGCCAACGCCTTGCTGATTGCCGCCCCGGTGCAGTCGCATTCCGACCGCATCTACCAGATTCTGGGCAAGGAAACTCTCGACCAGTTGATTGCGGTCACTGCCAGTATGAAGCTGGAGCGCGCCGGGATTCCCGAGCCTCCACCCTGGCGCCGTGATGAGCAGTATCAGAAGCCTGAACCGGGCGAGATGCGGGTGAAGGGTTTCGTTTCCAAGCCCGAGATACAGAAGCTGAACCGCAATTCGATCTTCGTCTTCGTCAATGGAAGGCTGGTGCGCGACAAAACGATTCAACATGCGCTGACGGAAGCCTATCGCAACATTCTGCCGCCTACGGTGTATCCGGTGGTGCTGCTGTTCATCGACCTGCCCAATGAAGAGGTGGATGCCAACGTGCATCCGGCCAAGACCGAAGTGCGGTTCCGCCAGCAGGGTGTCGTGCATGACTTCGTGCGCGACTCGGTGCGCTCGGCGCTGATGAAGGCGCGTCCGGTGCCGCAGTTTACACGCGAGATCACCGCCCAGCCGAATGCCGCGCCCGGCTTCTCGCCCGGCTCGCGGCCTCGTACGCCCGGCACAGATGCTGAAGACCCGTTTCTGCAACCAGGGGTGCGCGACGAGTTTCTGCTGCAGCCGCAACCGCAGACGCCACGCAGCGAACGCCTGCAGTTCGCGGGCACGCCGATTCCGGTAGAGGCCAATACGTCCGTGAGTGGTTTCGGTCCTGCAGGCGGACCAATGTTATCCGGCGTAGTGGCCGCCGACGATCCCTGCGGCAACCTGCTGCCTGCGGAAGAAGACGGGCCGCAGACAGAAGTGAGCGTGGCCCTCGACGGCCTGAAGCCCCTGGGGCAGATCCGCGAGTCGTTTATTCTGGCGGTGAACGCCGAGGGGCTGTGGATCATCGACCAGCATGTGGCCCACGAGCGCGTGCTATTTGAGAAGGTGCTGCGCGCGCGGGGCGAGAAGCCGGTGGAAGGCCAGCGATTGCTGATGCCGCTGATCATCGAGCTTTCCCCCGGACAACAGGCGGTGTTTGCCGAGATCGCCGAAGAGCTGCGCCGCAACGGCTTTGAGGCTGAACTCTTCGGTGTGCGCACCATCGCCATCAAGACCGCCCCGGCCGGGGTACAGCCCAACGATGTGGAGAAGATGCTGATCGAACTGCTCGACCAGTTCGAAAAAGAAACACAGGTGCTGAATCTTGAAAAAGTGCGGGCCAAGATTGCTGCCAGCATCGCCTGCCACGCGGCCATCAAGATCAACATGCCCCTGGACCAGAACAAGATGGAATGGCTGCTCGCGGAGCTGGCCAAAACCGAGTGCCCGATGACGTGTCCGCATGGAAGGCCGGTGGTTCTCAGGTATTCGGTGAAAGAGATTCAGAGGGCGTTCAAGAGGATATGATGAACGAATGACCGAAGCAGAACTCCAACAACGGCGGGCCAAAATCTGGCGGCTGGATGGCTACCCCGTCCGCATCCTCGAGGATGCCAAGAGCTTTCTCGATGCGGTGGGGTTCTGCCTGATGTTTCCGCTGCGCTCGGTGCCGCTGGCGCCCACCTTCATTGGGGCCTATGCCGGTTCTGACGAGCAGTTGCCCGACAGCAAACACGCCTATGCCGATTCGCGCACACAGCCGGCGATGGAGCTGGTGCTCCGTTTACTGCGTGAGCGCAGCGCTTACGAGATCAACTTCGAGCCGGAGACGTCCCTGATTGTTTCGGCCTCGGTCTTTCC
>DATMNZ010000176.1:0-14545 GCA_035568495.1 Saccharimonadales bacterium (SeqCode)
CGTGGCGAAGCCCCCGGAGAACTGATCACCACCCCGCGCGGCAACCACGGATTCGGCTACGACCCGCTCTTCTACTTCCCCGCCCTGGGCAAGACCTTCGCCGAGCTGACACCCCAGGAAAAAGCCCGCTACAGCCACCGGGGGGCCGCCTTCCAGAAGGCGCTGGAATGGCTGGTTCGGGAACGGCGCTGAGGAAGCAAACTACCGGCGGGAGCCCTCTTCATCCGTCTCCCGCATCTGAAGAACGCTCGAGCACGGCAATCTTGCAGGTTGTTGAGGCAAAGCAACGTCAAGAAATATTTGGAGTTCCCGGTCGTCCACGAACCCAGGCACCGTCTCTACGGTCGGGATTCTGGTATGGTTAACGCGAATCAACTATAAGAGATGAGAACGATGCATGAGGCCCATCAAGGAGAAGGCGACCCGGTCCCCCAAGTGCTTATATCTGTGCGATATGTGTGACCTTGGGGCCCACGAGCACTGCCGGAATAAGGAGCGGTGCCAATGCGAGCATCCTACCTGGACTTCGCTCGGCCGGAAAAAGACCGTACCTTAGCGCGAGAACCGGTGCGCTGCACTTTGGGCTTGGCAGTCTGGGCCGCCGCCCAATCGCAAAAAATGGCGTCGAATTCTTCCTGGGTGTATATCCGCTTTTCGATCAGCAGAGTATTCATGGCCGCCACTGTGCCCATAAAACGCTCTTCGCGGGAGAGGAGACTGGCGGCTTCCGGCATCGTAAGTCCCTGCCGTACGCAATCCTGACGGCCGTGCTGCGATCTGAGTGGTATCGTTGCCATTTCGAATCCCCTTACGGACAAATCTTCTGTGAATCAAACATTTTACATCGTCAACGGAATCGTCCTTGACGTCAACACTTTTATTGCGCCAGAGACGGTGCGGAGCACCGTCTCTACGGTCGGGATTCTGGCCGGATTCCAGCCGGGATTCCGGCCTGCCCCTGAATTTTTTCATTGTTTTACTCTCTCAATACAAGTAAATTCAACTACTCGCCTGTGAAACCAATATCCAAAACCAGAACCCGGCCATCGGTTCCCGCTTCCGACAAACACCAGCGCATCCTTGATGCCGCCATTGAGGTGATTGCTGAAAAAGGCTTTTTCCATTCACGGGTCTCGGCCATTGCCGAGCGGGCCGGGGTGGCGGATGGCACTATCTACCTTTATTTTAAGAATAAAGACGAACTGCTCATGGCCGCCATCGACTCGGCCTTCCATAGTTTCATCGGACGGGCCCGCACCGAACTCCAACGGATCAGCGATCCACGGGAGAAGCTGCGGCGCATGGCCTTTCTGCACCTCGACGCCCTGGGTTCGAACCGCAGCATGGCCATCGTGTTCCAGACGGAGTTGCGTCACAGCGCCAAATTCCTGGCCCAGTTTTCCCATAAGTTGCTGGTCGAGTATTTCGACCTGATCAAGGGGGTACTGCGCGAAGGCCAGGAGTCCGGGGTCTTTCGGTCGGAGCTTTCGATCAAAATCGCTGTAAACTGCTTCTTTGGCGCCGTGGATGAAATGGTCACAGCCTGGGTGCTTACTGACAAAGACCGCGAAACGCCGATTTCCAGCGTGGCCGACATCCTGGTCGATATTCTGCTGAAAGGGATGGAAACTGAGACCAACCATGGAAACTAGAACGTTGGCCGACATCTTCTTCACCAGTGTGGGCTTTAATCTTGACCACCATGTGACCTTCAAACGCCCCGAAGGCTGGCAAATCATATCCTCTCGCCAGTATTACGGGTACGTGGTTGCCTTGGCCCGCGCCCTGGAACAATGGGGCCTGCAGCGGGGCGATCGCGTCGCTATCATCAGCGAAAACCGTCCCGAATGGATGATCGCCGATTTTGCCTGCGTGTGCAGCGGGCTGGCCGATGTGCCCGTCTATGCCACCCTCACCGCCGAGCAGACCTGCTACCTGCTCCAGAATTCGGGCGCGCGGGTGGCCGTGGTCTCCACTCTTGCTCAGGCGAAAAAAGTGCAGAGCATCCAGGCGAAGACCGCGGTCGAGAAGATCGTGGTCATGGACCAGGTTGCCGAGGTCAACCTGATTCCATTGTGGTCGATTCTGAATGGCGCCTCGACCGAGCCTGACCAGGCTTTCAATGACCGCGCCCACCGGATTCAGCCTGGCGACCTGGCCACGCTGATCTACACTTCCGGCACCACGGGCGTCTCCAAGGGCGTCATGCTCAGCCACGGCAACCTCACTTCGAACACGGTAGTGGATGTCGAGCACACCGGCTTTATCAAAGGCGACCTCTATCTCTCATTTCTACCGCTGGCCCACGTCACCGCCCGGCATCTGGATTACGTTTGTTTTTTTCACGGCGTCACCATTTCCTACTGCCCAAACTTCGACCAGCTTCCGCAGATGTTTCGTGAGGCCCAGCCGACCATCATCGTGGCTGTGCCGCGCGTCTACGAAAAAACCAGACAGGAAATCGAACGGCGGGCCGCTTTTGGCTTCAAGCGCCGGATTCTCAAATGGGCGGAAAGAGTCGGCGCACGCCACCAGAATGAAGTCAGCCAGGGCGTCACGCCTTCCAGCCTCTCGTGGAAGTTGGCCGAACGGCTCGTGTACAGCAAGGTCCGGGCGCCCTTTGGCGGACGCAGCCGCGCTTACTATTCCGGCGGCGCCCCCCTCGGTCACGACATGGCTGAATGGTTTTGCCGGATGGGGATGCCCATCCTCGAAGGCTATGGATTGACTGAAACTTCGCCTGTGCTCTCGGTCAACCGCACCGGCGGTTTTAAGATCGGATCGGTGGGCAAGGTCATCGACAACGTTGAAGTAAAAATCGCTGACGATGGCGAGATCCTGGCCAAAGGCCCATCGATCTTCGGCGGCTACTGGAACCTGCCGGAGGAATCCCAGGCTGCCTTCACCAGCGATGGCTGGTTCAAGACCGGGGACATTGGCCAGATCGACAGCGAAGGCTTTCTGTACATCACCGACCGTAAGAAAGACCTGATCAAGACTTCCGGCGGAAAATTCATCGCCCCGCAGCCGATCGAGAATTCACTCAAGGCCAACGTGCTGGTGGCGCAGGCCGCCCTGATCGGCGACCGCCGCAAATACGCCTCGGTGATCATCTCGCCCCACTTCCCGCTGCTGGAGGACTGGGCCCATGCCAACGGCGTGTCATTCAGATCACACTCGGAACTGGTCGGCAACGCCAAGGTCCGCGAACTCTATCGCGGCATCATCGAAGATACCAACAAGCGGCTGGCGCAGTTTGAAACCATCAAGAAGATACTGATCGTGCCGGATGAATTTACGGTGGCCACCGGCGAAATCACACCCACGCTCAAGCTCAAACGCCGCATCATCGAGACGAAATATAAAGAGCAGATCGACGAACTGTACGAAGGCCCGCATCCGCTGGAAACCGCGCCGGTAGGATAGCATGGATGGGTTTCATCGCCACGATGAACGATGTTTCTGCGATGAACGCGGCCGCAGAGACGGTGCTCCGCACCGTCTCGAAGCGTTGCGGCAGCAACGCTTCAAGCCTTTGCCGGTCAGAACGAAGCCCTCGACCTACCGCCATCCCTACAAAAGAACGCCGCGTACAACCCAAATGTGCGGTATTCCTAATCGCTGATCCGTGAGGTCCCTAACCCACGATTCACGATTCATCATCCCCACGGCATTGCCGCCCACGCCATCAAACCCTTGGGATGCGATAAACCCGCATCCCGAGACGGTGCGGAGCACCGTCTCTACAGCCACGATTGGCGGCAGGACTTATATCTTGTTCTTGCTTATCCACTCCGTGATCCGGTCGGCGGCTTTGTCCAGGTTTTCGAAAGAGTTGGCGGTGCTGAAGCGCAGGTAGCCTTCCCCGTGGGCGCCGAAGGCCGAGCCTGCCAGACAGGCCACGCCCGCCTGTTCGAGCAGCAATTCGGCAAGCTGTTTGGAGCTGCGCCCGGTTTGGCGGATGTTAGGGAAGGTATAGAAAGCCCCGGCGGGCACGCGGCATTTGAATCCATCGATCTGGTTCAGGCGCTTGACGAAATGGTCGCGGCGGCGGCGGAACTCTGCACACATCGTATTGACGGCCGTCTGGTCGCCGCGCAGGCCTTCCACACCCGCCATCTGTGTAAAGGTCGCCGTGCAGGAGTTGGCGTTGGTCATCAGCCGGCTGAAATGCTTGGCCAGATCGGCGCGCATCACGCCATAGCCCAGGCGCCAGCCGGTCATGGCATAGGTCTTCGAGAATCCGTCGAGAATGATGGTGCGGTCTTTCCAGCCGGGCAGCGAAGCGATGGAGTGGTGCTCGCCTTCATAGACCAGGCGGCTGTAGATTTCATCCGAGAGCACCATGATATTGCGGTCGCCGATGGCCTCGGCAATGTCGCGCAAATCCTGCTGGCTAAGTACGCCTCCGGTGGGGTTATGCGGAGAGTTCAGGATCAGCAGACGGGTGCGGTCGGTGATCAGGCCGGCCAGCTCGTTGGGGTCGAGCCGGAAATCGTTTTCCTCGCGCAAAGGGATCGGCACCCCACGGGCGCCCATAAAGTTGGTCAGCGACTCATAGGCCGGGAAACCGGGGCCGGGATAGATGACTTCATCCCCTTCTTCCACCAGCGCCATGAAAGTGAAGAACACAGTAGGCTTCGCCCCAGGGACCACCACCACCTCGTCGGACGAGCAGGGGATACCGCGGGTCTTGCGAATGTCTTCAGCGGCGGCTTCCCGCAGTTCGAGGATGCCCGCTGAAGGCGTGTAGTGCGTATGCCCATCGCGGATGGCCTGAATGCCCACCTCGGTGATATTAGCGGGGGTATCGAAATCCGGCTCGCCAATTTCCAGGTGGACGATATCCCGGCCCTGGGCTTCAAGCTCGCGGGCCCGGTGCAGGACTTCAAAGGCGGTTTCGCCGCTTAGACGGCCCATACGGCGGGCAAGGCGCAGTTCGACAGGGGTGATCGCTATGGGATTCATATTTTTAAAAATTACTCGTTAACAGCTTGTTCCTGGCTCTGGGAACGCAGGACTTGGGCGATGGTATAAGGAACGCGCCGGGCAGGCTCCTGGAAGTTTCGGACTTGCAGGTCGCCCAGCAGTCCGAGCGCCAGCAGTTGTACGCCGGAGACGATCAGCACCGCTGCGAAGATCAGCAACGGACCATGCTCACCCATTACATTCTCGTGCCACAGCACCTTGGCGATCATCAGCCACGTTGAAACACCCATACCGGTGATCACACTCAACAGACCGGCGGTGCCAAAAAGGTGCGAGGGACGATACATGTACTTAAGCAGGAAGCGGATGGTGATGAGATCGAAGAAGACGCGGAATGTCCGCGAAATGCCATAGTGCGAGGCGCCTTTGGGGCGCACGATATTCTTGATGGGGACCTCGCAGATCGAGGCGCCGTACCACGAGGCCAGGGCGGGAATGAAGCGGTGCAACTCGCCATAAAGCGGCATCTGCTGGATGATTTCGCGGCGATAGGCCTTAAATGTGGTCCCGAAGTCATGAATGTTGACGCCGCTCAGCTTGGCCATCAGCCAGTTGGCGATGCGCGAAGGCAGGCGCCGCATCACGAAGTTATCGACCCGTTCCTTGCGCCATCCGCTCACAAGGTCGTAGCCCTGCTCCAGCTTTTCGAGAAACGTGGGGATATCATCGGGGTCGTGCTGCAGGTCGCCATCCATGGCGATGATGTACTCGCCCTGGGCGTTGGCAAATCCGGCGGCCAGGGCCGACGTCTGCCCAAAGTTGCGGCGCAGGCGCACCACCACCACGCGGCTGTCAATGGTGACAATCTCGCGTAACAGCTTGTAGGTGCGGTCGATGCTGCCGTCGTCCACGAATACCAGCTCGAATGGCTCTCCCGTGGACTCCATCACGGCCTTCAGGCGGTCATAGAGCGCGGTTACGCTCTCCTGCTCATTATGAAATGGAACGACGATGGAGTACTTGGCCATACTTTGCCGATTATACAACTTTTATGACCCAGAACTGGGTGATTCCTCTGTGCTTTTTAGGTACGCATCCGTTATGTGCCATTTCAGGAAATCAGACTCTAATCAGACTCTTAAGATGATTGAAAGCGCCCCATTCATGCCGGTAACGCACACTCGACCGCTTCTCGCTGCAAGGTCAATTCGCCGCACCCGCCGCGCGGATGCTGGCGTTGATTTTTATAGCTACTTCTTGATGTTTTTGGGGTCCGGCAATCCGAGGCCCAGTGTGATCTCTGGCTTAGGCCGCTGTCTGATCTTCAGTTCGGGATGCCAGTCTTCCCAGAACCAAAGTTTCGACACAGCAAGCAACGTCACAATATAACCACCAAGAATCGCTCCTTCCAAGAAGGCGTTTGGCCTAACAATTCGGGCATGTTGGAAGGACGAAAAGAACATCAGCATGAGAATAAGAGGAATCAGAAACTTCGGCGTACGCCGAACTAAAGCCAGCCTAACCTTGCAATTTGGACAGGCAAGCGACCGCCACGCTAAAACAGAAAGCTGACTAGGAGTTACTACGTCGTAGCCGCATTTAGGGCACTTTGCCATAAATCCTCGCTTTCACTCTTCAGTGTGCTCCAACCAATAACGAGAGTCAAGCCTTTGGCCATGCCGCCCGGCCGAAATTCCCTGCAAGAAAATCCATAGTTTCGTTCTTAAGATCAGCCACCACGAATTGGGCCGAGCCCAGGTTCTCCCGGAAAATGATCGACTGGAAGATGATAGCCAGGAAGATAAGGAGCTGTGATTCTTGACTCAGCGCAGCTCAAGCCTGCAAATTCTGCGGGCATAATTTCGCCGGACGCTGTGCGCCCCCCGCCTGTTGCTTAAGGATGCACTTTCACTTGTATTTCCGGCGGATTCTCACCGTTCTATCCAGTTCATCTGATACTTCCAGCACCTTGCGTTCAAGGTCTTTATCGAGCGCGCCCGAGGCCAGAAAGTCATGCACCTGTCGCTGGGCCTCTACCGAACCCTGTCCCCCGATAAAGGCATTTAGCCAGGCCAGCACAAAGAAGATCTTGCGTTCGCGCTTCACCTGGGGAAGCGCGTCGAGGGCCGGCTTCAGGTAAGGCAGCGTCAGCTCCTGCTGGTTCCAATCATTGAACCAGCCGAGGCTCCCTTCGATCCAGTCTTCGGGCCGCGCGGCTTCGTGCAGATACTCATCAAAATACTTCTTCTTGGTGGCGGCATCCGGACGTCCCGCCTCTACCTCGTACGCATACCTGAGACCTTCGCCGGAAGGATCGAGCTTCCGTTGTTCCGCCAGCAATGTTTCTGCGTCCGGATCACGCACGGCCAGCAGCGCACCCACCATGCTCCAACGATCGAGAGGACGGACCTCGACCCCGGGGACCACCAGCTTGCCGTGCAGCAGGTCTTTGATCTTTTCCCTGCCCGGAGCTGTCTTAGGCGCAACCCCACGCAAGGCCCGATACCAGATGATGCGGAAATCCTGATCGGGCGCATGCAGCATGCGATCGGAAGCTATCGACTCCACGCGGGGCAGCAGTTCAGCGCGCACCCCAGGATTCACATAGTAGAAGAGCGCGGCACTCACACGTCCGAGTTGGTTCTGTAGCAGAGACGCATCTTTTTCGGAAGGCAGCAGGCGGACCGCTACATCCAGGAACTCGCGCGGGGCCATCTCCGCCTCGCGGACAGAATTCCACAGCGATCCCCATAACAACATGCGCTGAAAGGCGCCGGAGACGCTGCCTAGTTGCTGCAACACCGCGGCCCGGCTGGCGGCATCCAGCAGAAAGCGTCCGTAGGCATGGTCCTGGTCGTTGGCAAATACATATTGCGGACAGGGCCGTCCGATGACTTCCTTGAGTTCCGCCTTCGCGGTGTTCAGTTGTGCGCGCAGTTGCACCGGGTTGCCATGGTCGTAGGCCAGCAGTACCTGCATGGCAATCGGCCACACGCCGCCTTCGCCCAAGACATCGTGCTGTGAAAGTTCGAAATGGTTGATGAATCCCTGGGCATCACAAGCCCAGTCAACATCCACCTGGGGCATGCCCCGGCGGCGGATCCACTCTGCAGCCCACGCCTGCAGAGACTTCCCGGAGACGCGTTCAAACGCGCCCACCAGATCGCTCCACTCGGCGTTGGCGTAGGCGTGCTCTTTCAGGTAGAGCCGCAGCCCGTCACGAAATTTTGTTTCCCCCAGCACGAAGGCCAGTTGCTTGATCACTCCGGGCGCTTTGGAATAAACAATCGCTCCGTAGGCGGACTTGGCGTCTTTAAGGTTGGGGATTTCCTGATAGATGGGCGTTGTGCCCTTGGTGGAGTCGATGCCGTAAGCGCCGGGCTTGATGGCCTGATAGAAGCGCTTCCATATATCTTCTTTCGGCTTGAGTTCCGCCAGCGCCCGATATGCCATGTACTGGGCAAAGCCCTCTTTGAGCCACAGATCGTCAAACCAACGCATGGTGGTGAGATCGCCGAACCATTGATGCGTCAGCTCGTGCAGCAGCAGGATGTCTCGATTCAGCCGGTCGCTGTGCGTGGGCACGGTGCGGAACAGGACCGCTTCCTCGCGCAGAAACGTCGCGCCCGCGTGCTCCATGCCTCCGTAGGCAAAGCCCGGAATCATTACCATGTCGTATTTCGGGAACGGGAACGGCTGGGCAAAGAAACCGGAAAGATACTGGATAGCATCGGCAGTGACCTGCTGCACCGTGGGCGCTTCTTCTTCCGCGCGCTTCAGCTTCGACTGGCGGACGTAAAGCCCAGGCAATCCCGCGGTCTCATGCACCTTGCGAAACGGACCGGCGGCGAAAGCAAACAAATATGTGCTGATGGGCCGGGTCTCGGCAAAGCTGGTCAGCCGCCGGTCTTCCTGAACGTTCGACGATTCCACCGGGCCGTTGGCAATCGCCGTCCAGTCGGCGGGCGCGCTCAGTTCGAGCTGAAAGCGTCCCTTGAGGTCGGGCTGATCGAAACACGGGAAGGCCATGTCGGCATCCATGGGCACGAACAGCGTGTAGAGGTATTCGCTGCCGTCATCCTTATCTTCAAAGCGGGTGATAGCTTTTCCCGCAGGAGCCACCGGAGCGGTAAAATCGAGGCTGAGCCTGTTCTCACCGGTTTTGAGTAGAGCTTGCGCAAGCTCGATGTGTCCGTGGTCAATCACGGCAGGCGCGGGCTTGCCGTTGATTACCAGGTTGGATGCTGTACCTTCACGAAAGTCGAGCAGCAGCGCGACAGCCGCTTTCAGCTTGAAGCTCAGATCTTCGTGTCCGGAAGCCGACGGCGTATGCGGCGTGAGGGTGAAGCGCAGATGATAGTGGAGGTCCGAAACCAGACCGGCGCGCTCACGGGCCAGTTCGCGCGGGATGCCTTCCGGAGACGCGGCCATGCCATTCGAAGCCATCAACAACAGGAATAAAGACAGATTCAGGCGCATAGAGGGAGAATGTACACGATTCTGAAGGGTAGAGTCGATGTTCGGATTCCAGGTGTGTCAAAGCTCGTTAGAAATGTCCCCATACTCGGATTCCAGGTGCCAACTTCGTTAGAAATTTCCGCATGCTCGGACGCCAGAGAGCTCGAACCTATGCATTTTTGAAAGCGTCAGCCAGTGAGGGGAGTCCCGGATTAGAAGTGGTCCTCATGCTCGGAATCCAGAGACTCGAACCTCTACATTTTCGGAGACGTCAGCCAGTGAGGGGAGTCCCGCAAGGGACGCATGACAATAGCCCAGCACGAGTTCAGCACAGAAACGCGTTTTGGGGTTTCGAAACTCGATGGTGCTGAACTCGTGCTGGGTAGGCTGGCGAGACTGCCGCGGTCCCTTTTTAGGGACGACTGAAGCATGCGTATCCCGTGTGCCGCGAGAAGAGGAATTGTGATTTACAGAGGAAACTCTGCACCTTATCTATTCAACTTTTGTTCGTATCGCACCCCGTCCCACCCTGCCTGATTTTTTCGTGATCGATACAAACGTAGAGACTTCAGGCCCAGCAGAGACGGTGCTGAGCACCGTCTCTACGGTCGTGATCTTACCCGCGGAACAACTCGCTGCGGACGGGCGGCCAGCGCTTGATCGGACGGTAGTTGCCTGTCTTGAAGTCGGCATAGGTGGTAAACATGGTGAACCCAGGCTCGATACCAAACGTGAGCTCGGTCTTGTCCTGGAAGCGGAGGATAACGGAGTGGTCCTCGGCACTGGTGGAGAGTTCTACATCTTCCAGCATTTTGCCCTTGACCTGGGGAAATTCCATCAGCCGCCGTCCGGCGGCCAGGTGTCTCTTCTTCCCTTTTCTCTTCGTGGGGGCTTTGTTTCCGGTGAGAGTTGTCATAGACGGCCTGCTTTCTGCACAGAACCATCCGGGATATGGGTGGCCACCGGGAGCAGACAGCGGTGGGTTGGGGTTACGGCGCGAGCGCGAACCTGCGGAGGTTGCGTCCAGGGGAGCGAGCGTATAACTTCAATGGTAGCCATCTTTGCCTTTCGCGAGGCAGATTTGGTCAGGGCATATCCGGTGCTTCAACACCGGGTATGTCCGATTTGTGCAGTCTTGTTATAACCATTGTCTGGAAATAATGCAAGAGAAAAAGCGAAGAAAAGGCGGAATAATTTCGGTGGGCCGAACTGCGCCGAGATATCAGGCGCGGCGCAAGAACGTCTGGCGGTCGATTTCTGCCAGCGCTGGTTGGCCCTTCAGGGTCAGCACATGCCGAATCACGAACTTCCAGGGTGTTGATGGATTTATCATTTCGTCCCATTCTTGACGGCATTCGGGAGACATCTTAGACTCACCGTCAATTCGCGCGAGCCAGCGATTGACTCGATCCATCATCTCGATCCGCGCCGCGCACAGCTTTCCGCGTTGCAAACCGTAAGCTGTGATGGTCTCCAACACTCTTTGCTTTTGCTCGTCATCAAGATTGGGATGGGGCTGAAGTTCGCCGGTGCCCGGATCGAGCCATAGAAGTGGCTCCGGATTCTCCGCGTCTGGCTTCAACAAACGGCCCTTGTGATCAAGATTCCCCTTGCTTGGATTGCAGATACCGCAGGAAGGAAACAGATTCTCCCACTCAAAGACCCGATGAGGCTCTGCCGTCTTGGCATAGTAATGTTCAATCTGTAGATACGCGGTCACACCGAGAGTCCCTTCACAAAAAGCACATTTTCCATAGGAGAATTCGGTCAAAGCGGGTTTCAGCGCATTTTTGGCGGCTCGGGTGGCCCAGTCAAGTTCTTTCCCGTCCTGCAGGATATTAACCCAGCGGATTGTCCATTTACTGCGGTTACGTGTGAGTGATTCTGGCTCTGGAGGGCGCTCTAACTGGATCAAGAGTTGGCTTCCTTGTTTACTTTCTTGCCTTGGCCTTGGCCGGAACTCGCCCTGCCGGTTTAGCCTGTGGCTGAAGCGAGGATAGGAGTGAATCACTCAAATGAACCACCGGCGAGACAATTTGCCGCAACTCCTGGCTTCGAGAACCCAATTCCTTCGACAGATCCGCAATCCTTTCCTTATCCTTGGCCGAGAGCTTTTCTACTGCCTGGCTGCGGCGCAACTGGTTCCATTCTTCCAGCAATTTTTCCGTGTCAACATCAAAGCGGCTGTCGACTCCAAAAATGTCCTTCATGGTGGCCAGGATGCTTTCGCCGATGGGCGCGTCTTCGGGCGGACGATTGGTCGCGTGGCCTTCGTCATCAAGTTCCAGAACATGAATCCGAGCACCCGGGCACGAGGCGATGACA
This sequence comes from Saccharimonadales bacterium (SeqCode), assembly GCA_035568495.1. Classification (GTDB taxonomy): domain Bacteria; phylum Acidobacteriota; class Terriglobia; order Terriglobales; family Acidobacteriaceae; genus Angelobacter. The sequence continues at coordinate 11,713 of DATMNZ010000176.1, forward strand.
AACGGTGAATGCGATGTCGCAAACACTTGGACATCAGGCAGAGACTGCTGAATGGCGGGCAGAATGGATCGCTGCCATTTGGGATGCAGATGCGCATCAACTTCATCAAGAAGCAGTGCCGACGCTCCTATGTTATTTTCCGTACGGGAAGGCCGATCATGCATATCAATTCGCATCATAAAATCTCCCAGCCACCCTAAAATGGCCCGTACTCCATCAGGTAGTTGGGAAAAATCCAACCATTTCTTATACATGCGCATCTTAGGATGGAGGGAGGGTTCGATTTCGACTGTAAACTCGATATCGCGTTCGCAGATGCGCTCAATCGCAGTCTCCAATCGACCGATGGCGGCTATATATTTCTCCGCGCTGCGCCCTCTCAGTTTGGCCAATGCCTGTCTGCTCAATAATGCTACCAGCCAATTTTGAACAACTTCATTTCGGACGGTGGACCCAAAGGACAAGGAGTTTTCTTTGGAGTTCTTGAGCTGAATGGAAAAATCCACCAATGCCAAATACTTAAGTAAACGAGAAGGGTGATAAGCCGCTGCCAGTACTCTCTGCCGCCACCCAAGTTTTTCAGGTCCTCCGAGCCGCATGTAGCCAGCGGATTGTCTGTTGGTTAGATCTGTGGGCCGGTTAGAGGCCGCTTCAATCGGAATAACATTAGGCCAGACTTGTTGGAAGGTAACTGGTTGCTCGCTTCGACACGACAGTGCCTTCGAGCCGAGCAGCAATCGGGTCATCCAAGATCGAAGGCGCTCATCCCAGCCTTCACTCGTGTCCATTGTTTGCGCCCATGCGAATGGTTCGATGCCGGGCAAGCACACAACCACCATCGCGCGCGCCGAATCGTGGCCTTCGATAAGATGCTGCCATTCTTGCCACGGAAAACCCTGAGCGGGATCCGACTCGAACATCCACGCCAGGGTGCGTAACACTGTCGACTTTCCGGAACCATTAACGCCCGCTAAAATATGCGGCCCCGGATGCGGATTCCCCTCCGCATCCGAAAAATCGAAGTCGAAGCTCTTGAATGGCCCGATTCCTTCACCAGCCAAGCGCGCAATAATCGCCATGGTGTGGTAATTGTAGAGCTTAGCGGCTCTGGTCGTGAAGCCCGAAAATGTTGAGGTAATCAATCGTGCATCAGCGGCAGCTCTTCGGGGCAGGCCATGCCGGTGCGACCTACGCGGTGTGGAGCCGGCCTCAAGCCCTGTACAGCTTCGCTCTCCTCCGACCGCGGCGGAGCCGGTTCCTCGCCACTTCGTGGCTTCGGAATGACACGGGTTAGGGGAGGGTTATAGGTTAACGTTGCGCCACTGACTCCGCGGCATTGATACAATGCGGCGCATGTCCATTCGTCTTTACCTACTGTTGCTGTGTCTCCCGAGTCTCCCGTTGGTCGCGCAAAACTCTGCAAGTCCGACTCAAGAGGCTGCGGCGCAGGCGGCTACACGCCTGCGTACACTGATTGAGGCCGCGCCCAAGCTGCCTTTTAGCGCAACGGAGTTTGTGATTCAGCCGCCCAACGCTGACTGGGCTACCGGCATGATCTCGTGGATCGCACGCGATGGGAAAGGGACTCTGTATCTTCTGCAACGGGGAGAGAAGGCCGATCCGGTCCTGGCCGTGGATCGCCAAGGACACGTGCTGCGTTCCTGGGGCAAAGGCCTGTACAAGATCCCACACAGCATTCGCATTGATCCGCAAGGCAATATCTGGACCGTCGATGCATCAAGCTCCGTGGTCTTGAAGTATTCCGCGCAAGGCGAGAAGCTGATGGAAATCGACGTCGGCGGGCAGCCGGAGAACTCATCGAGCGCCTTCAAGGGAACGACGGACATCGCCTTCGGCCCCAACGGGCAGCTTTTTATTGCTGACGGTTACGGCAACCCGCGCATTCTTGAGTACACGGCGGAGGGCAAACGCGTCCGCGAATGGGGCAGCGCCGGCAGCGGGCCGGGACAATTCCATCTGCCACATTCGATTGTGGTTGATGAAGCCGGAACCATCTATGTTGCCGATCGCGAGAATGGACGCATCCAGCGTTTCGATCTCAATGGAAAATATCTGGGCGAGTTTGCGAACCTGGGCCGCACCTATTCATTGAAGCTGAGCGGCGGGGCTCTGTGGGCCGGAATGCAGCCGCTGAACGAGCCGACGGGTTCTCCCGGATGGCTGGTGAAGCTCGACCGCAGGTCCGGCAAGATCTTGGGATACGTGGCGGTCCCGGACAAAGGAGGCCTGCACTCGGTGGAAATCGGCGCAGATGGCGGGCCGATTACGGGTGTCGCAAATCACGTTGAGTGGTTTAAGGCGCGGTAGAGAACAAGCTTACCACTGATAAACACTGATAGAAGCACTGATCCACACTGATGGGAATAAAACAAACCTTACCGCGGATTTATGCGGATGAACGCGGATTTATTCTTGCCATCATTGCCACTTCGAGGAAAAATATTCCCCCGCAATGAATTAGCCGCATGTTATAAAGGCGGCACTGTTTTTGTTTTCGTCCTAACCATTGGAGAGTTTTAATAATTGGGGCCGCATCTGTCATCCCCAAATTTCTTTACCTGGAGGGCCGTATGCATTCCATTTCACTTCGTGTCATTGCGCTCACCGCCATCATCTTCTCCGTGGCTTTCTTCCTGCCGTCCCAAATGCTTTTCGGGCAATCGCAAATCACCACCGGCGTCATCACCGGTACGGTCGTCGAGCAGACAGGCGCGGTGGTGGCCGGCGTTACCGTGACCGCCACCAACGCCGAGACCAACAGCGGCCGCACGGCCAAGACCAATAGCGAGGGACGGTTCACCTTGCTGGCGCT
>DATMNZ010000177.1:0-32161 GCA_035568495.1 Saccharimonadales bacterium (SeqCode)
GCTCTCGCCGCCTACAATGCCGGCGAAGAACGGGTGGAAGAATGGCGCAGCGCCGGCAACTTCCAGGAAATGCCCGAGTTCGTCGAATCGATCCCCTTCACCGAGACGCGCGAGTATGTACAGGCGATCATGCGCAATGCGATGCTGTACAAGCTGTTGTATCCAAGCCAACAGCAATAGGCCGACGACGAACCAATGCGTAGAGTCACGTAACTTGTTACGTCTAAAAGCCGGCGAGCTTAAACACACCCGCGGGCGCCCGAAACCTCAGGAAACGCCAAACCGGAAACGTGAATTCCAACATACCAAGCCTGCCGCAGCCCTCTGAATGCATGTAAGGCCGACACCTTTAGACGTAACAAGTTACGTCTCGCCATGGTCTTGTGGATGTTTCCCAGACACAATCGCCATCAGCAGCAGCGCCGCGCCCACGCAGATGGCGCTATCGGCCAAGTTAAAAGGCGGCCAGTGTTGTTGACCGATGTAGAGATCCAGGAAATCGGTGACGCTGCCGCGCAGGGCTCGTTCCCATAGATTGCCCAGGGCGCCGCCGGCGATCAGGGCCAGGGCCACGGTGGTCGAATTCAGATCGCTGCCGTTCTTCCATAGGAGATATACGATCACCGCAATGGCGACGCAGGAAAACACAATCAGCGCGATGGACGTCAGGCGGCCGCCGTCGGCGAACATGCTGAAGGCCGCGCCGGTATTCTGCAGGTGGGTGAGATCGAAGAATCCGGGGAAGACAGTAACGCTTTGATCAAAACCAATGCGGCTGCGCACCATGCCTTTGGTGAGCGCATCCAGAGACACCACCAGCACTGAGATCAGGACCTGGTATTTACGCATGAGCGACTTGGTAAGGATAAAGCAAATGAGGGATTAGGAATTTGGTAAGTGGGTAATTTTGCAATTTGGCAATTTTTGTGAATGCGGGTGCGCAGCCCTGATTTCTCATCATGCGCAGGGATGCCGAGTCACGTAACGCCTTATCAAAATTACCCACTTACCAACTTACCCAATCACAAGATTACCCACTTACCAAATCCTATTCACCCGGCTTCTTCCACTTTTTCTTCCTGGGGCGCCATGAAGATTTCGGCCAGTAGCAGCACGGCGCCGACTACGATGGCGCTGTCGGCTATGTTGAAAGCCGGCCAGTGGTGGGCGCCGTAGTAGAAGTCAAGGAAGTCGATGACGTGGCGGTCCACGACGCGGTCCCATAGGTTGCCGAGTGCGCCTCCGAAAACCAGGCTGAGGGCGATGGCCGTGGGGTTCATGGCGTTACCGTTCTTCCACAGCAAGGCTGAAACCACGGCCAGAGCGGCCACCGAAAATAAAATGAGAATAGCGACTTTCCATTCCGAAGGCGACTCGGCGAACAGTCCGAAGGCCGCACCCCGGTTCTGGACGTGGGTGAGCCGGAACAGGCCGGGGACGACATCCACGCTGTCATGCAGCGAGATGCGGTCAGAGACCATGAACTTGGTCAAGCGGTCGAACAGCACGATCAGGGCCGCAATCAGAATGTGGTACTTACGCATAAGTTGATCTCAATTTAGATGCAACAGTACCATGGAACGGACCAGGCAAAAAAACGGCCCGCCCCCCCAATTCAGGCCGGCAAGGCCCGTTCAATCTCGTCGAGGGCCTGCAGGCATCGTTCACATACCGTAGGATACCTCTCACCGGCCCCCACATGCACGGAGTAATTCCAGCAGCGTTCGCATTTCGTACCTGGCGCCTTATCTACGACTACGTGCAACGGGCCCGCTCCGTTCCCTGTGGCAGCAGATTTTACCTCAACTCCTGAAACCAGCAACAGGAACCGCAGATCATTCCGATGGCGGTCGAGAACCAGGGCCAGGTCCGCCGGGGCATGGATGGTGACTACCGCCTCCAGGGCGACGCCGATCCGTTTTTCCTGGCGCGCGGCTTCTAGCAGCTTCAGCGTTGCATCGCGTACGGAGATCAAGCTCTCGAAGTCAGCACGCAGGGCCTGGGCCTGCGATTCCTCCACGGCCTGGCCGGTGATTTCTTCCACTTCTGGAAAATAGGCGACGTGGACGCTCGACGGACGCCCGACCACTTTAGGCAGAAACGACCAGATTTCTTCCGCGGTAAAGCTCATGATGGGCGCCACCAGCCGCACCAGGGCCTCGCCGATGCGCCAGATGGCCGTCTGGGCCGAGCGCCGCGCAGGCGAAGCCGGGGCGGAAGTATACAGCCGGTCTTTCAACACGTCGAAATAGACGTTGCTCAGATCAACCGTGCAGAACTCATTGAGCTGGTGATAGATGCGGTGGAACTCAAGATTCTCATACCACTTGCGCACCTGGGCCGCGAGCTCGGCGGTGCGCAGCAGCATGTACTGGTCGAGCACCTGCAATTGGCTGAATGGCAGCGCATGTTCATCGGGTGAGAAGCCGTCGAGGTTCCCCAAGATGTAGCGGAAGGTGTTGCGGATCTTGCGATAGTTTTCCGCCACACGCTGCATGAGCTCTTCGGAGACGGTCACGTCTTCCTGAAAATCGATGGAGGCCACCCACAGGCGGATGATCTCTCCGCCCAGCTTCTTCGCGATCTCGGTTGGGTCAACACCGTTGCCCAGAGATTTGGAAGTGGCGCGCCCCGTGGGATCGAGCGTCCATCCGTTGGTGGCCACGGCGCGATAGGGCGCGCGGCCGCGCGTGCCAACGGCGCACAGCAGGGAAGAGTGGAACCATCCGCGATACTGGTCGCCGCCTTCAAGGTAGATGTCCGCTGGCCATGGAAGATGGTCTTCGCGTCCCAGGACGGCGGCCTGGCTTGATCCGGATTCAAACCACACGTCGATGATATCCATCTCTTTGCGGAAGTTCGCGCCGCCGCAGCCCAGGCACTTGGCGCCGGAAGGCAGAATGTCGGCGGATTCTTTGATATACCAGGAGTCCGCGCCTTCGCGGGCAAACAGATCGACCACTGCCTGGTGAGATTCCTTGCTTTCCAGCAGCTTGCCGCAACCGGCGCAAAAGAACACCGCGATGGGCACGCCCCAGACGCGCTGGCGGGAGATGCACCAGTCCGGACGGGTGGCGATCATGTTACTGATGCGCTCTTCCCCCCAGACCGGAATCCATTTCACCTTCTTGATTTCATCGAGCGAGCGCTGGCGCAGGGTCGAGTTTTCGACCGCCGATTCCATGGAGATGAACCACTGCTCGGTGGCGCGGAAGATCACCGGACGGTGGCAGCGCCAGCAGTGCGGATACGAATGCTCGATGCGGGCTTCACCCATGAGCACGCCACGGCTTTTGAGCAGGTCGATGATGTGAGCGTTGGCTTCGAAGACCGCCAGGCCCTCGTATTCGGGAAGGCCGTGGCGCAGGATGCCGGCCTCATCGACGTTGCATGTCTGGTCGAGCTTGTATTTCGCGCCGGTATAAAAATCATCGGCGCCGTGCGATGGCGCCGTATGCACCGCGCCTGTGCCTTGCTCGGTGGTGACGTAGTTGGCCAGCACTCCCAGCACTGAACGCTCAAGAAACGGATGCGCGAAGGTCGCATGTTCCAGCCGGCTGCCAGGGAAGCGCACGGCGCCGGTGGCGCCTAGCAAGCCGCATTTCTCGATGGTGGCTTTGGCCAGGGCGTCGGCCACGATGTAGCACTCGCCATTGTGTTCCAGGGCTACATATTCCAGCTCCGGATGAAACGCCACCGCCATCGATGCCGGCAGGGTCCAGGGCGTGGTGGTCCAGATAATGGTGTTGACTCGTTTGCCTGCCAGCCTGGCATCGATTTTTGCCGGATCGCTGGTCACGCGGTACTTCACCCACACGCTGGGGCTGGTGTGCATGGCATACTCGACCTCAGCTTCGGCCAGCGCCGTCTTGTCGTGGATGCACCAGTAGACCGGACGCAGTCCCTTGTAGACCGCACCGTTTTCCATGAAGTCGAAGAGGGTGCGCACGATCACCGATTCGTACTGGGGCGTCATGGTCGAGTACGGCTGCTCCCATTGGCCGAAGATGCCCAGGCGCTTGAACTGGCTGCGCTGTAGGTCAAGGTACTTTTCCGCATACTGGCGGCAGGCCCGGCGCACGGAGATGGCAGGCATTTCCAGCTTCTTGCGGCCCAAGGATTCATCCACCTTGATCTCGATGGGCAGGCCGTGGCAGTCCCATCCGGGGACATAGGGTGAGTCGTAACCGGCCATGGTCTTAGACTTTACGACGAAATCTTTCAAGCATTTATTTAATGCGTGTCCCTCATGGATCGGCCCATTGGCATACGGCGGGCCGTCGTGCAGGATATACGTTGGGCGTCCCCGGCGCGACTCGCGAATCTTCCCGTAGAGCCCGGTCTTCTCCCACAGTTCAAGCCATTTGGGCTCGTTCAAAGGCAGGTTGGCCTTCATCGAGAAATCGGTCTTCGGAAGATTGAGTGTCTTCTTGAGCTCTAACGGCTCGCGCATGTGTGCTCCGGGCGAATGAGATTCTTGATTATAAATGGGAAGGGGCACGGAAAGAATCAGCCGCCGATTACGCAGATGGGCTTGACGAAGAACCACCGGCAATCGCGCCGTAGACGGTGCTCCACACCGTCTCTAGTGCGCCTGAAAGCGAGCATGACCGGAGGGGTGAAAGTCCTCTTCAGGCATACGCTCTCCGGCCTGTAACTGACTGTAGTGGTGATGACGGCGGCGATTTACTGTGGGGATTTTGGGGGTTGGATGGTCTTCCACCAATGGTGTATGGCGATTATCGACCATATGACCTCCACTAGGCCGAAGGGCCATGCGCCTTGCAGGAAGCCGTAGATGGAGGCCAACCCGCAGGCGGCGGCGAATGCCAGGATGAACCAGGGGCTGCGTTCTTCCAGAAACCAGCACACCATCATCGCCGTGACGGCAAACAGTCCAAAGATTGTGAGAGGCTTCATGGCTTCTTCTTTAGCTCATTGGTCAGGATTGATCGAATCCTCCTGGCGAACGTCGAGCAATTCTCTCTCACCCAGACCTCGGCTGTCGAGGCTGGATTGATGAGCAGCCGAATAGCTGCGCCAAAATCGTGGTTGTAGAGACGGTGCTCCGCACCGTCTCGGGATGCGAAGCATCCCCAGCCTTTGCCGGAGTGAGCGAAAACGCTGAATGCCTTTTTTGGCGGACCACACAAGCATCCTTGGAGCGTCCGGCAAAAGCTTTGGCTTCGCGCTTGGGCGCGCGAAGCCAGAGACGGTGCGTAGCACCGTCTACGGGCTGTGATGGTGGTCTCAATTCGCTATGACCGAAGGTTAGAATTTTATGATTTCCTTATCTCTTCTTTAGCCCCTATTTACGGCCAATCATTTCCAATAGTAATGGCGCCACTCGGATGGGCGCTTTAAGCTGGCAGCAGCCCGATTTCTCAGGCCAGGGGCTTGAGCTATGGAGCAAATTTCGCCGGACAAGGACCGTCTTCTAGATTATGAAAACACGAAAACAGTTATTCGCCATCAGATTTTGCGCCACCATCACGCTGGCTGCCGTTTGGATCAGCGGGGCCCAGACGCAAGCCGTTGCGCAGATGGGTGCGCCGGAACTGGGTGCGCCGGAACAAAGAGCTGCTGCCGGCCCTTCGGAGCGCCCAGGCGTGAGTACCAGCCCAGAGATTGCTACCAGCAGCGCTTCCAATGCCGAGATTCTTACGGAATTGGGGCGCATGCGCGCTCGCATTCAGGAACTGGAGGCGCAACTCAAGGGGCAATCCGCCACGCCCGCAGCGAGACTTGAACCGGCGAAGCTGACAGAGAGCATCAGCAGTCCGTTATCTTCATCTTCCGCGGTGGCGCAGGAGAAGGCCGCTGCGCCAGCCAGCAGCAAGCCCGCCGAGCCTTTTGCTTTCGCGGACTTCACCTGGCTGAACGGCAATCCGCGCACCAAGGACACGCCGCTGGACACAAAATTCTTTACCGGGGAATTCCGCTGGGACACGCACTACATCTATCACTATAACCATCCCAGCGACCACACCCTGGTGGGCACCAGCGAAGGCGGCCGCACCAATGAATTCCAGGTGCAGCATTTAGGCATCGGCGGCGACTTCCATTTGGACAACGTCCACGGCAGGGTGATGTCCCAGATAGGCACCTATTCGAGCACCCAGCCGCGGAATGATGCGACGCCGGGCCGGGGGCAATTCGATCTGGGCGGCGCTTACCGCTATGTCTCGGAGGCCTACGGTGGATATCACATCGACAAGCTGCACGGGATCAACGTCGATGCCGGAATCTTTCTCTCTTACATCGGCCTGTTCAGTTTTTATAACTTCGACAACTGGGCCTACCAGCCCTCGTATGTCTCTTCCAATACTCCGTGGTTTTTCAACGGCGCCCGCATCCAGATATTCCCCACGGACAAGCTGAAAGTGGAAGGCTGGCTGATCAATGGGTGGCAATCCTATGGCACGGCGAATGGGCGGCCTGGTCTTGGAGCGCAGGTGAACTGGCGTCCCAATGGGAACATTTCCATCATTTCCAACAGCTATGGAGTGGGCCGCGACACCGTGGGCGCGCCGCATCGCACACGCTGGCATAGCGACGACAGCATACAGATCAAATACTATGACCGGCCACAGAATCTGCTCGACAAGATGGCGTTTTCATTTACCGCCGATATCGGATGTGAGAGCGGCAGCGGCGTAAGCTGCTTTGGCAATAGCGCGGCCGGCCCCAAACAGAGCTTTATCGGGGCCATGGTGTATGACCGGCTCTGGTTCCATAAGGACCTCTATGCGGTGACCTTGGGCGGCGGGGCCATCAACAATCCGGGACGCTATCTGGTGCTGCTGCCGCCGATCAATGGCGCCACTGCTTTCTCGGGAACTCCGTACTTCACGGAAAATCCGGGAGACCCGTACAAAGCCTGGGACGCTTCAGCCACTTTCGATTACCTGCCCAGTCAGTACATCACCTTCCGCTGGGAATACAACCACCGGGCAGCCAACGTGCCGTATTTCTCCGGACAGGGCGGCGTAACGCCTCCCGGTGGAAATACCGGCGCGTTAGGTTCGTTCGTGCCGGGTTTCACACCTGATCTGCGCAAGCGGGAGAACCGGTTGAATATGGCGATCCTGGTGAAGTTCTAAGGCAAGGCTTTTCACCACGGAGGCACGGAGAAGGGCAAAAGCAAGAACCGGTATTTGGTAGTTGGTATTTGGTAGTTGCTGCTGATCAGCAGTTTCGCGGAATTGCTAGAGTCTGTCAGTCAACCAGCAAGCAACACCAATTGCCAATTACCAAATATCTGCTTTTGCTCTTCTCCGTGGTGAGCTTTTTGGTTTTGCCGGCAAAGGAGAGTCCATGGACTTTTTGCTCATTCTCGCAACGGTCGGTTTCTTTATCGCCGCTGGCGCGTATACCGTGGCCTGCGACAAGTTGAAGTAGGCGGCTATGAATATTGAAAACACTTCGATGGTCATCATTAGCCTGCTGCTGATGGTCTATCTCGTCTACGCGCTGTTGCGTCCGGAGAAATTCTGATGACCTTGAATGGATGGTTGCAGATACTGCTGTTCTTTGCCGTGGTCCTGGCGCTGACCAAGCCGATGGGCGCTTTCATGGCGAAGGTCTTCTCCCGGGAACGCACATGGCTTGATCCGGTGATGAGGCCGGTGGAAAAGTTGCTCTACCGGCTGACGGGCGTGGACGAAGAGCGGGAGATGCGCTGGACGGAGTATTCCATTGCCATGCTGCTGTTCAGCGCGGTTTCCATGGTGGCGTTGTATCTGCTGCAACGTCTCCAGCATGGTCTGCCGTTGAATCCCCAGGGATTCGCCAACGTGCCCCCTGACCTGGCCTTCAACACCGCCGCTTCGTTTACCACCAACACCAACTGGCAGTTCTACAGCGGCGAGAACACCATGAGCTATCTCACGCAGATGGCGGGCCTTGCGTATCACAACTTTGCTTCGGCAGCCGTGGGCATGGCGCTGGCGGTGGCGTTCCTACGGGGCATTGCGCGCCAGGAGAAGGAGACTCTGGGCAACTTCTGGGTGGATATGACCCGCGCGACGCTGTGGGTGTTGCTCCCGGTCTGCACACTGTTTGCGCTGGTGCTGGTGGAGCAGGGCGTAGTCCAGAACTTCCGGCGCTACGATGCGGTCAAGCTGGTGGAGCCGCAGCAAGCTCCGAGAGTTGGCGCTGACGGTACGCCCGTAGTAGGTCAGGATGGCAAGCCCGCGATGGATACGGTCACGGAGCAAACCATCGCCCAGGGCCCGGTTGCTTCCCAGGAAGCCATCAAGATGCTGGGCACGAACGGCGGCGGTTTTTTTGGCGCTAATAGCGCACATCCCTTTGAGAATCCCACGCCATTCACCAATTTCCTGCAGATGGTTTCTATCTTTCTAATACCTGCAGGACTCACCTACACGCTGGGGCGCATGACCGGCTCGCAACGGCATGGCTGGGCGGTCTTCTGGGCCATGTCGGTGCTGTTCTTTGCCGGCGTGGTTGTATCGTATTGGGCGGAAGCGCGGGGCAATCCTTTATTGCAGGGCGCTCAACAGGGCGCGGCGATCGCGCCGCAAGGCGGAAACCCGGGCGGCAACATGGAAGGCAAAGAGGTCCGCTTTGGCATTGCCAATTCGGCGCTCTTCGCTACCGTGACCACGGACGCCAGTTGTGGTGCGGTCAACGCTGCACATGACTCGCTCACGCCGCTCGGCGGGCTGGTGCCGCTGACCAACATCATGCTGGGCGAGATCGTGTTTGGCGGCGTGGGCGCAGGCCTCTACGGAGTACTGATCTTTGTAGTGCTCTCGGTATTCATTGCCGGCCTCATGGTGGGCCGCACGCCCGAATATCTGGGCAAGAAGATTGAAGCCTATGACGTGAAGATGGCCATGCTCTACGTGCTGGTGTTTCCACTTTCGATTTTGGTGTTCAGCGCCGTTTCCGCATTGTCGCCATCGTTCGGACTGGCCACGCTCACCAATCGCGGCCCTCATGGATTGTCCGAGATACTTTATGCCTTTACGTCGGCGACCGGCAACAACGGGTCGGCATTCGCCGGGCTGGGACCGAACCGCTGGTACAACTTTTCCATCGGGTCCGCCACATTGATTGGGCGGTTCCTGATGATTGTGCCCATGCTGGCGGTGGCCGGCAACCTGGCGCGCAAGAAAGCCATACCGCCTTCACCGGGCACGTTCCCGGTCACCACGCCGCTGTTTACGGTGTTGCTGGTAAGCGTGATCGTGATTGTGGGAGCGCTGACGTTTTTCCCGGCGCTGAGTTTGGGGCCGGTGCTGGAACATTTGCTGATGCATGCGGGGAAGAGGTTTTGATTTCTTGATAGCCACAACCAAAAAGGACCCACCGCAAAGTGCGCAAGGACGCAAAGGAAGATCAAAAGATTGAACCGCGGAGGGCAAAGCGTGAGGTAGCCACAACCAAACCTTTGAAACACAGCGTGACGAGTTGCAACGAAAACCTTTGAAACACAGAGGAACAGAGGAAGCAGAGGACCTTGGGGTTTGTGAGGCGGCCCCGAAATCGCCGCGAGCCGCGACGATTCCGATGGATAGCAATACAGAGGGGCGAGACAAAGGTTTTTGGGGTGGTGAGGCGGGGCAAGAATCGCCGCGAAAGATTGTGAGGGGGAACAGAGGACAGCAGAAGGAAAGTGGGTTGTGAGGTATGGATTTAAAATGACGAGTAGCAAATCGATATGGGATGCGAAGATCGTGCGCCAGGCGCTGGTCGATTCGCTGGTCAAGCTCGATCCTCGCAAGATGATGCGCAATCCGGTGATGTTCGTGGTCGAGGTGGGCAGCGTGGTTACATCCGTGTTGCTGGTGCGAGGGTTTCCGGGCCATCATCCTGGGTTTCGCTTCAACCTGCAGATTACCCTGTGGTTGTGGTTTACCGTGCTGTTCGCCAATTTTGCCGAAGCCATGGCTGAGGGCCGGGGCAAGGCCCAGGCGGAGACGCTGCGCAAAGCTAAATCGGAAACGGTAGCCAACCGCCTGCTGCCCGATGGACGCACCGAAAAAATCCCCGGCTCTCAGTTGCGGGTCGGCGACCGGGTGCTGGTCTCGGCGGGAGAGTTGATTCCGGGCGACGGCGAGATCATTGAGGGCGTGGCCTCCGTGGATGAATCGGCGATTACGGGTGAGTCCGCGCCGGTGATCCGCGAATCGGGCGGCGATCGTTCGGCGGTCACCGGGGGTACGCGCGTACTCTCCGACCAGATCACGATCAGAATCAGCTCCAACCCCGGCGAGACGTTTCTTGACCGCATGATCGCCCTGGTGGAAGGCGCGGAACGGCAGAAGACGCCCAACGAGATCGCGTTGAACATCCTGCTGGCGGGACTGACCGCAATTTTTCTGCTGGCGGTTGTGACCTTGCAGCCGTTGGCAATTTATTCCGGCGCTGCGCAATCGGTGTTCGTTCTGGTTTCGTTGCTGGTGTGCCTGATTCCCACGACCATCGGCGGGCTGCTATCCGCTATCGGCATTGCCGGCATGGACCGGCTGGTGCAGCATAACGTGCTGGCCATGTCGGGCCGGGCGGTGGAAGCCGCCGGAGATGTAAGCACGCTGCTGCTCGATAAGACGGGCACCATCACATTCGGCAACCGCCAGGCCACGGAGTTCATTGCCGCGCCGGGGGTGACCGCGGCACAACTTGCCGAAGCAGCCCAGCTTTCTTCGCTGCCCGATGAAACGCCGGAAGGCCGCTCTATCGTGGTGCTGGCCAAAGAGAAATACGGCCTGCGGGAACGCCAGCTCACCGCCAACCAGGCGGAGTTTGTGCCGTTCAGCGCGCACACCCGCATGTCGGGCGTGAATTTCGATGGACGCATCGTCCGCAAGGGGGCCGCCGACTCGGTGGCTAGCTACCTGCGAGATAAGGGAGGCAAGGTCCCGAAGGAGATTGAAGTGGTGGTGGAAACCATTGCGCGTTCCGGCGGCACGCCTTTGGTGGTGGCGGAAGGTAACTGCGCGCTGGGCGTGATTCACCTCAAGGACGTGGTCAAGGGCGGCATCCGCGAGCGCTTCAGCCAGCTTCGCTCCATGGGCATTCGTACAGTTATGATTACCGGCGACAATCCTTTGACGGCCGCGGCCATCGCGCGCGAAGCGGGTGTGGATGACTTTCTGGCCCAGGCCACTCCTAAAGACAAGATGGACCTGATCAAGAAAGAGCAGGCACAGGGCAAGCTGGTGGCCATGACCGGCGATGGAACCAACGACGCTCCGGCGCTGGCGCAGTCGGATGTGGGTGTGGCCATGAATTCGGGCACGCAGGCAGCCAAGGAAGCCGGGAACATGGTGGACCTGGATTCCAATCCCACCAAGTTGCTGGAAATTGTGGAGATCGGCAAGCAGTTGCTCATGACGCGCGGATCGCTCACTACGTTTTCCATCGCCAATGACGTAGCCAAGTATTTCGCCATCATCCCCGCCATGTTCGCGGGGACGTTCCCCGTACTGAATACGCTGAACATCATGCACCTGGCCACGCCGCAGTCAGCGATATTGGCGGCGGTGATTTTTAACGCGCTGATTATCGTCGCCCTGATTCCGCTGGCCTTGCGGGGCGTGAAGTACCGCGCGTTAAGCGCGCAAGCGCTGCTGCGGCGCAACCTGCTGATCTATGGCGCCGGAGGCCTGGTAGCCCCGTTTCTGGGAATCAAGGCCATCGATCTGATTATCCGGGCCGGGGGGCTGGGGTAGTTGGGTGAAGGGAGATTTGGGAACCATCGCGGATCGGGTGATCGGGTGATCGGAACTGCGAGCTTAGTAAACGATGCGCCGTTCCGATCACCCGATCACCAGATTTTCCAGGGAAGGGAATTATGAAGCGAAACATTATCACCGCATGTCTTATGACGCTGGTTACTACCGTGCTTCTGGGAATCGTGTACCCATTGGTGATTACCGGATTGGCCCGCCTCTGGCCAGACCAATCCCAGGGACAACTGATCACGCGGAACGGCGTTGTTGTAGGGTCGCGTATCATTGCCCAGCCGTTTACCGGGGCCGGATATTTTCATCCGCGTCCGTCGGCGGCGGGCAATGGATATGATCCCACCAACTCCGGTGGAAGCAATCTAGGCCCCACCAATCAGAAGCTCATCGATCGCGTGAAGACCGATACCGCCGCGTTGCAGGCGGAGAATCCAGGGAAGCCTGTGCCGGTGGACCTGGTGACAACTTCCGGCTCAGGGCTCGACCCGCATATCTCGCCCGAGGGCGCTGAATTCCAGGCTGCACGGGTGGCGCGGGCGCGCGGCGTCAGCGAAGCCGAGGTGCTGAAACTGGTCCGCGAGCGCACGGAGGGAAGGCAGTTTGGGATTCTGGGTGAGCCGAGGGTGAATGTGCTGGAATTGAATCTGGGGTTGGATGAGAGGTCCCCGGCGAAGAAGTAAGACGCTACGTGGTTGCAACGGACACCCTTGAAATACAGTGTGACGTAGGTACAACTAAACCTTTGAAACACAGCGCAACGGGTTGCAGCGAAAACCTTTGAAACACAGAGGAACAGAGGAAGCAGAGGATTTTGGGATTGGGAGGCGGGACCAAGAGCGTCGCGAACCTCGCGAGGACACCAATGGAGGCCTATTTGCATTTCCTCTTTTTGCTCGAGGGCCACAATTCTCAATGTCCACTTTTGCCAATGATCACGATTTTCGGCGTCAACGACGATCTAGGTTTCCGCCTCACAACCCGGATATCCTCTGCTTCCTCTGTTCCTCTGTGTTTCAAAGGTTTTCGTTGCAACTCGTTGCGCTGTGTTTCAAAGGTTTTATTGTGGTCCCGGAAACTTAGACGGCAGAGCGCTTCATCGCTTAAAGTATTGACGGGGAGTTGATTTGCTTACTCTGCGGCAAAAACTGATTTTGAGTTTTGCGATCCTCATTCTGCTTACCTTTGTGGTGAGCGCGTTGAGCATCTACAATTTCGTCCGCTTGGGCAGGGTAGTGGATGTGATTCTGGCCGACAGCTATACGGGCATGGTGGCGGGCGAGAACATGAAGGACGCGCTGCAGCGCATGGATGCGGCGGCGGCCGTTTGCATGTCCGGTGAATGTGGGCGGGCGCGCAGCCAGTTGGAAGGCACGGCCGTATTCTTCCGGCAGCAGATGAACCTATCGGCCAGCGGCATCAACGGAAACGGCAAGAAACAAATGACCGAAGAGCTGCGCGCGGACTATGAGAAGTATGAGCAGGACGTACAGAACTTCGTGCGGCGGCCCGGCCCGCCGGGCGTTTTGACCCGCACCTACTTCGACCTGCTGGCCCCGGAATTCAACCGGGTGAAGAAGCACATCGACGACCTGCTGCAGTTGAGCCGCCAGGGCATGTTGGCGGCCAGCGAGCGGGCGCGGGTACAGGCCCGCCGGGCCCGCAACTACAGCATCGCGGCGTCGGCGGTCGCGTTGATCATGGGGCTGGTTTTCTCCTGGCAATTCACGCGGCTGGTAGTCGCGCCCATCCGCCTGCTGGCGCGCAGCGCCCATCACATCGCCGAAGGGGAACTCGATCAGCGCATTGAATACCGGTCGCATGACGAAGTGGGATTGCTGGCCGCGGAGTTTAACCGCATGAGCGTCCGGCTGCGGGAATTACGCAAGTCGGATGTGGGACAGATCCTGATCGAGCGGCGCAAGTCCGACGCGGTGCTGGAGGGCCTGTTCGAGCCGGTGGTGGTGACCGATTCCAACGGCAACTTGATCAAGCTGAACCGCGCCGCGAAGCTGGCCTTGGGCGAAGAGGCGGGCGCGAGTTTCGCAGGCACGCCATTGGGCGAGCGGCTGCTGGGCGCCGTGAAGCAGGCGGTGGAGATGCAGCACCAGCTCTCCGACGAAGGTGAAAGGGCGACCCTGCCTCTGCGTGTGGGCGATGCGGAGCGCAGTTACCGGCTGCGCACTTCAGCGCTACGCGATGAAGCCGGGCGGATGACCGGGGCGGTCACCGTGCTGGAGGACGTTACGGCACTGCGTGAGGTTGACCGCTTCAAGAACAACTTCATCCAGATCGCCACGCGCAAACTGCAGGACCCGCTCAAGACGCTGCGGCTGGCTCTCTACTCGCTGACCCACGGGCATACCGAAGCATTACAGCCGCTGCAAGCGAAGATGGTGTATGACGCGGAAGAATATGCCGATCAACTCGACAGCTTGATTACCGACCTGCTGGAGATGGCGGAAGTCGATTCCGGGGCGCGGCAACTGAATCTGGAACCGATACGCCCGGTAATCCTGGCGCGCGATGCCGTGGCCCGCCATGTTGCGGCGGCCGATTGCAAACGCATCAAGCTGGAAATGAAAGTGTATCCCGATATCGCCGCGGTGACCGCCGACCGGCGCGCCATGCGCAGCATTCTCGATAACCTGATCGCCAACGCCCTGGAGTTCACTCCGGAGGCGGGCGCGGTGACCGTAGCGGCGCACGAGAAAGACAACTTCCTGGTGTTTCAAGTGCGGGACACAGGTGTGGGCATTGCTCCGGAACGGCTGCCGCGGATTTTCAGCCGCTTTGCCACGGACCGTTCCGATGGCAAAGGCACAGGACTGGGGCTGGCGCTGGTGCGGCGGCTGGTGGAGGCCCAAGGCGGCCAGGTTTCCGCCGAAAGCAAGGTGGGTGAAGGGTCGATCTTCAGCTTCACGCTACCGCTGGCGCCCGCCCCGCAGAATCGCCATCTGGTGGAGGAGGGCTGATGCCGGGAAGCTCCATGCGGGCCCAGTTTGAACAGAGCGAACACGCATGGCTGCGCGTCTATATCGGCGCGGCCCCCGGCGTGGGCAAGACATACCAGATGCTACGTGACGGCCATCTGCTGCGCGATCAGGGTGTGGACGTGGCGATCGGATTTGTGGAGACCTACGGCCGCACAGATACCGAAGCCCAGGTGCTCGATCTGGAAGCGGTGCCGCGCCGCCAGTTGGCGTATCGCAACGTGGTGCTGGAAGAAATGGACCTGGATGCGGTCATCCGGCGCAAGCCACAAGTGTGCCTGGTAGATGAGCTGGCGCACACCAACGTTCCCGGATCGAAAAACCACCGCCGCTACCAGGATGTGCTCGACCTGCTGGATGCCGGCATCCACGTGCTGACGGCGATCAACATCCAGCACATGGAAACGCTGAATGACGCGGTCTCGCGTTCGGCAGGGACGAAAGTCCGGGAAACTGTTCCCGACAGCTTTCTCAAGCGTGCCGACGAAGTAATCAATGTGGATGTCTCAGTGGAAGAGCTGCGCACGCGGCTACGCCAGGGCCGGATTTATCCGCCGGAAAAGATCGAACAGGCGCTGGCCCATTTTTTCCGCAAAGGCAATCTTTCCACGCTGCGTGAACTGGCGCTGCGCACCGTGGCCGAGGAAGTGGGCAGCAAGGCCGCCCGGTACCGCGAACACGAAGGGCTGGAGAAGTCTCCGATTCCGGAGCGGGTGATGGTGTGCGTATCGCCGCGGCCAGGAACGGAGCGGCTGCTGCGCACCGGGGCACGCATTTCCGGACGCCTGGCGTCAGACTTCTATGCGGTCTTTGTCGAATCTACCGGCTACCAACCGGGGCGCATCGCGCCTGAGGACCATGGCCGCCTCACCGAGATGCTGAAACTCGCCGAAGACCTGGGCGCGCGCGTGGTTTGCCTGAAGAGCAACCGGGTCGCCGACGCACTCATCGATTTCGCCCAGCGCGAAGGCATCACCCACGTAATCTTTGGACAGTCGGTGCGCACCCGCTGGGAGATACTGCTGCACGGCTCGGTGCTGAACCGCTTTCTCGACGAGGTGCGTGAGGCTACGGTGCAGGTGATTCCGTTGGTGAAAAAGCAGTAGAGCCGTCAGCATTCAGCCATGAAACAGATTGGTCATTGCCAAAATCGGGTAAGTGGGTAATTGGGCTATTCGCAATTGGCAGATAGCATTTCGCATTGGTTGGAGCGCTGCGCGTGGGTCTGCGAAGACCCGCTATTATAGTTGCCAAGATTATCCGATTGCCAGTTTTGGCAATTACCAATCTGTTTCATGGCTGAATGCTGACTGCTATTAATAAGTGCTGACTGCTGATGGCTGCAGCGCCTTCAGTATGGCTTCCGGCGCTGCGTTGTCTCCAAACGTTTCGCTGACATGCACAAAGATATCCAGGTTGCCAGGGCCAAAGACGAAGCTTCCGCCTAGTTGCATTGGATCTTTGCCCAGTTTGTGCTGGCGATGTCCGCCCCTTTGGGCCCGCTTACGGGCCCGAAAGTTGTCTTTGCGGAACAGGTGCAGCAGAGAGGCTTTCTTCAATTCGAGGGCGCGATGGGCCTGGCGGTCGGCATCAACCAGCAGAGGAAACTTGATTCCCGTTTCCTTGCGGAAGGCTTGGGCGTATTCACGTCCGCCGAGGCCGATAGCGACCAGGGTTGCGCCTTGTTTGCGGAAGTGTTCTTCGTGGCCGCGCAACTGCGCGACGTGCTCACGGCAGAAGATTCATCCGTAGTGGCGGAGGAACACGACGACCGCCGGGCCGTCAGACCAGAACGAGCCGAGAGTTTGCGGTTTTCCATCAGAGTCGGGCAGGGTGATGGTGGCCAGCCGGCTGCTATAGGATGCGGTCATAGGCAATTATTTTCTGGGGAATTGTTGGGAGTGTCAAGGATGATGGCCATCGCGAGGCCATCGAAAAACCGGATGCCATCGAAACACGGGATGCCATAAAAAATCCGGATGCCACAAGAAACCGGGCGCCACCAAAAAACTGGACGTAGAGTCTCAAGGCCGGCGGATTTGAATACCCATGCGGGAACGGGAAGGGCATACAACGTTGAATCAAACCCTTCGGCGTCCCTGATAATAATTTTAAGACCGCCGGCAGAGACGTAACAAGTTACGTGACTACGCGTTGTTCATCGTGGAGGATTATCGACCGCCACGCGTTGTTTATCGTGGAGGATTATTCATGAAGACCGCGTTGCTCGCCGCGGTGCGTTGTTCGTTGCGGTTCCTGAAATCGTAAACCGGGGCGGGGGTCCCGGGAGTCTAAAGACCACATACCTACGGAGAAGCTGCGGTAGGCATAAAGAAGCGTATAGTGGTACGGCATGAAGGTAGCAATCCAGGGTGAACGCGGTAGTTATAGTCATCAAGCAGCATTGGAACTTATTCCCAAGGCGGAAATTCTAGCTTGCAGCCGGGCGGTAGAAGTGTTCGACGCCGTAGAGTCGGGGGCGGTGGGCTGCGCCGTGCTCCCGGTGGAAAACACGCTGGCCGGAAGCGTGGGTGAACATCTCGATTTGTTGATGGAGCGCAATGTCTTTGTGCAGCAGGAACACCGCCTGCGCATTGGACATAACCTCATTGCCGCTCCGGGTGTGAAGATAAAAGACCTGAAACGTGTGCTATCGCATCCGGTGGCGCTGGACCAGTGCCGCAAGTTTTTTCAGAAGCATCCGGGAATCGAGGCGGCGGTTTTCTACGATACCGCCGGAGGCGTGAAGCACGTCATGGCCGGCAAGCTGACCGATACCGCAGCCATCGCCGGAAAACAGGCAGCGGATGAATACGGCGGCCGCGTGCTGCAGGCCGGGTTGGAAGATATGAAGGAGAACTTCACACGGTTTTTCCGGTTTGTCCGGGAGAAGAGAGTTCTTTCCTCGGCCGATAAAACCTCGATTGTCTTTTCGCTGACCAATGTCCCCGGGGCTCTGTTCAAGGCCCTTAGCGTTTTTTCATTGCGGGACCTCGATTTGAGTAAGATTGAATCCCGTCCGGTACGGGGCAAGCCGTGGGAATATATGTTTTATGCCGATATACTGAGTGCCGAAGAGAAAGTGCTTGACCGTGCTCTGCGGCACTTGGCGGAAGTTGCTGATTTTGTTAAGGTTATAGGCGCTTATCCGCGGGCGCGGTGAAGGAACGGATAGGGATTAATGATTGCGAGGGTGAATCTTTTTACTGGGACGGGCATCAAAACTTGAGTATTCTATTGTCAGAAAAGTTGATAATCTAAATATATGGCATCCGACACCCGTAACGACACACCGGCATCGCGGCTGGTAGCCGAAGGCGAGGTACTCGATTTATCGCAACACAGCATTCCAGTGCTGCCGGTACGCGATACCGTTCTGTTTCCCCACGCAGTTTTGCCATTGACTGTAGGCCGGGAAAGCTCGATCAACCTGATCAATTCGCTGGGAGAGGAAAAGACCATACTGGTAGTGGCCCAGCGGGAAGCGCGGGTCGATTCACCTCAGCCCACCGACCTTTTCAGCATAGGCACGCTGGCGACCGTTCACAAGGTCGTAAAGATGCCCAACCAGAGCCTGTTTGTGTTTACCGAAGGCGTACAGCGCGCTCGTCTGCAGGAATTCAGCCAGCTCACGCCCTTTCTGCGGGCCAAAGTCGAAATCCTGCCCGATTTGGAGCCGGAGACTTCGCCGGAAATCGAGGCCCTACAGCGCAACGTGCTGACGCTGTTCCAGCAGATCGTGGCTGGCTCGCCCACGCTTTCCGATGAATTACAGACGGTGGCCATCAACATCGACGAACCGGGACGCCTGGTGGATTTCGTCGCTTCCTCGCTGCCATTCCTGGCCACGCGTGACAAGCAGGAAATCCTCGAGACACAGGACGTGCATCGCCGTCTGCTTTCCATCAACCGGCACCTGGCCAAGGAACTGGAGGTGCAGCAGTTACGCACCAAGATACAGACCGAGGTGCAGGACCAAGTACAACAGTCGCAGCGCGAATATTATCTGCGCGAGCAGATGAAGGCCATACAGAAAGAATTGGGCGAGCAGGACGAAGCCTCGCGCGACGCCGACGAATTGCGCCAGAAGATCGAAGGCGCAGGCATGCCCGATGAAGTAAAGAAAGATGCGCTCAAGGAACTCACCCGCCTGCAGCGCATGTCGCCCATGGCCGCCGATTATTCGGTCACACGCAATTACATCGAGTGGCTGGCGGTGCTGCCGTGGTCGAAATCGAGCGGCGTGGAAGTAGACATCAGCAAGGCGCAGCAGGTGCTCGATACCGACCACTACGACCTGAAGAAAGTGAAAGACCGCATTCTCGATTACCTCTCGGTGCGCCGCTTGAAGCCGGGGATGAAAGGCCCGATCCTGTGTTTTGTCGGACCGCCGGGAGTCGGGAAGACCTCGCTGGGGCGCAGCATCGCGCGCGCGCTGGACCGCAAGTTTGTGCGGCTTTCGCTGGGCGGTGTGCATGACGAAGCCGAGATCCGTGGCCACCGGCGCACCTACATTGGGGCGTTGCCGGGGCAGATCATACAGGGCATTCGCCGGGCGGAAACCAACGATCCGGTATTCGTGCTCGATGAAGTGGATAAGTTAGGGCGCGACTTCCGCGGCGACCCGTCTTCGGCGCTGCTGGAAACGCTGGACCCGGAGCAGAACTTCAGCTTCCGCGACAACTATCTGGATGTGCCTTTCGATCTTTCCAGGGTGCTGTTCATCTGCACCGCCAACGTGCTCGATACCATTCCCGAACCGCTGCGCGATCGCATGGAGATCATCGACCTGCAGGGCTACACCGAAGACGACAAGGCGCACATCGCTGAGCGTTACCTGGTACCCCGGCAGATCGAAGAAAACGGACTGAAGCCGGAGCAGATTGAGATTCCGGTTGACGCCGTGCGCTTCATCACCCGGCATTACACACGGGAAGCGGGTGTGCGCAGCCTGGAGCGCAACATCGGCACCATGTGCCGCAAGCAGGCACGGCGTCTGGCCGAAGGCAAGACCGACAAGCTGGTCATTACCCGCGAAGTGGTGCAAGAATTCCTGGGCGGCATCAAGGTGCGCCTCGATACCGAAATTGCCGAACGTACCCGCCGCGCAGGCGTGGCCGTAGGCTTGGCCTGGACTCCGGCGGGCGGCGACATTCTGTTTGTCGAGGCCACCAAGATGAAAGGCAAAGGCGGCTTCACCATGACCGGACAGCTCGGCCAGGTGATGCAGGAATCCATGCAGGCCGCGCTCACATGGGTGCGCTCCAACGCCAAGAGCCTGGGTGTGGATGAAGAGTTCTTCAAAGACAACGACATACACATCCACGTACCGGCGGGGGCGATACCCAAGGACGGGCCATCGGCGGGCGTGACCATGGCCACGGCCCTGGTGTCACTGCTGACGGAAAAATCGGTGCGCCCGCTGACCGCCATGACCGGAGAAATCACGCTCAGCGGCAACGTGCTGCCGGTGGGCGGCATTAAAGAAAAAGTGCTGGCCGCTATTCGCGCCGGAGTCAGGAACGTGATCATGCCCTCGGAAAACCGCATGAACGTAGAAGAAGACCTGACCGCCGAACAACTCGATGGCTGCACCGTCCACTATGTCTCGACCATTGAGGAAGCGTTGGAGATTGCGATGCATGCGGTGATAGAAGAGCCCAAGGAAAAACCCATGCCGGTGCTGAGCGCAGTGCATTAAGCCGGACGTTCGTGGCATAGAGGCGGCGCTTCGGCGCCGCCTCAATGCTGTTGGCCTGCGTCGTGGAAGACTCTCTGGTTTACCCACACTTTTAAAGCTTCACTCATACTTTTGAATTTGATGTCATCCCGATAGGTCCGTAGGACCTGAGGGAGCGGCTGCGCTGCGCTGTCGGGCTGTGATGCTGGCTGCCTTGGCAGTGTTGGGGGGCGTAACGCTACTGGCCTTGATTCTTGCAGGGGACACATGGCGCATTCAGCAGCATGGCGGACCTTAGTATGCGGCGGAGCTGGTTCCTCCGCCACTGCGTGGCGTTCGGAATGACATCGGTTTGGTTTTTTTGTGTAACCCTTAACGACTAGAAGGCCTGAGGCTTAACGTCTAAGACTTAACACTTTACGCTTAGGCTAAAGCCATTTGGCTGTGCGCTTGGCGCGCACAGCCAGAGACGGTGCGGAGCACCGTCTCTACGGCGGTGGTGCTCGCCATGGGTCGAAGGGTGTTGCGGACCCATGTTTCCGTCATGCACACATCCGGTCATGCACACATCCAGCGCTTCACACATTCAGTGAATCGTATACATACTGGGCGGTCACATCGAGAACGTCTGCGGGCGTTACCGGAGGAGAAATCAGCGAATATAGCTGGTCGTCGATGCGGTGTCCCTGGAGGCTTGCCGGCGCATTTTGATCCGGAACGTAGGTGCGGCCGTTCTGTTGCATCCATGCTTCCCAGATGCGGTCGACATTACAGTGATTGAGGAAGAAGACAGGATCATTCGGCGACGAGGCGGGGCCCATGTCGCCGCCTATCCAGACGTGTACCCGGTTATGCATACCGGGACCATCCGAGCCGGTCCACCCTTCCAACTGGTTGCGAAAACCCGAGGAGCTGACCGTCCACGGTGGGCCGTCATACGGCGTCAACTGGAGCGCAGTGGCGGTGTCTGCCTTCCTGGGAAGCGTATCAATATCCTGGCCCAGAGTGCGCTCCAGGCCGCGATTGACCTGTTCGAAGTTTCCATTGGAATCGGTGTCGATGCGTACGCGAAAGGACGCATCATCGCCGGGATCAAAAACAAACGGGCCGGTGGTGATGGGCGCGCCGGATCCGCCTATGCCATCCGGAGTCCATAGAGGAGAGTTGAGTTGGTCCTGCGGCGACCCTTCTCCGTCGGCGGCCCAGTCCCAATACGGCAGCCCAAAATTCTGGTCGCCGAGTACGCGTTGTAGATTGAGCTCGAGCTGGCGCAGCATGAATCGGTGCCAGGGTGCGAAGACCGGCCCGCGATGGGCTGCATTCCGGCCTTCGGGATTGCCGTGCGCCGGCGTCGGCGTCATCATGGCGTTCACGTGCCACACCACGAACAGATCGTAGGTGCTGACCGGCTGGGCCGGTCCATCGATGCCCAGGTCTTGCGTGGCCGGGCCGGTAAATTCGTTTTTCAACCGATTGACGCCATCGCAATATTTTTTGAGAGTGGTTGAATCTTTAAGAATATTCGGACGAGTCACGCTCATGGGATTCTCCAGCCTCTATTTGGATTTACTCTTGGTTGTCCGGCCCTTGGATTTGGGGGCAGACTTTTTCTTCTGCTGCTTCTTCAATGCTGCTTTGGCCGGCCGGGCGGCGCCCATGCCTGGCATCTTCATTCCACCCATGGGACCACGCTTTCCGCCGGTGGAACGCTTGCCGCCATGAGGACGGGCCGGCTTTTTCGTTTTGTCAAAATCCTCGGGAAAGTTATCAATCAAGGCCCGTACTAAGCCGATCGTGGAGTCGAAGCTGTGATTGGGAAGGCCATGATATTGAACTTGGCCTGTGTTGGTGAGCATGATGTGCCCGGTCACTTCCTGACCATCAACGGCAATGTGGTACGTAGTGCGGACCTCGATATGGTGGCCTTGATAGTCGTCCTCGCGGACGATCTCCTGGCCGCCCGCATGATGCATCATGCCCATGGTGGGCGTCGATTTCCGCGCTTTCTGCATATTCTGCTTTACATATTTGGCGATTGACCCAGGTGTAGGCAGGGCCTCTGGTTTTGCGCTCATGGTCCACAAGCTCCTTGGCCCCGGAAGCATAGATGTCTCAGGGCGGCATTGGGTAAATTCCGATTCTATTGTAAAGAGTGCAACGATTTCTGTTGAATAGTGACGGATAGGAGGGAAACGTTACAAGAAAGAGCATGAGGCCGTGTGTGACGCGCAGGCTGCCTCTGTAACGCTGGGGGGAGCAACGCTTCTGGCCGTGATTCTTGTGGGGGACACAGGGCGCCTTCGGCAGCATGGTGGACCTTAGAATGCGGCGGAGCTGGTTCCTCCGCCACTCCGTGGCGTTCGGAATGACATCGGGTTAAACTCTTTGCGTGACCCTGAACCGGCCCCCGAATCCTTAAGTGTCATCATCGATTTGCCGATAGATCCAAGGACGATACTATGACGGCTACCCGAGAGAGCTTCGTGCTGAAGTCTTTGAGCGAGCATGATGGTGCGCTGAGAACGCAGCTTGCCCGCGAGGCGGAGCTAGACCAGGCCGTGCGACTGGTCAATGGGGCCTTTATCTTTCCCATCATTCTGGTCCTTCTTGAGCTGACCACAACTTATCGGGCCGATCACCCGAGACTGTATTGGGGCGTCGCCGTGGCCATCATGGTTGCGATGATCATGCGGCTGGCCCTAGCGGCCTTGCGCGAACGAATCTACAAGCTTCGCCCGGGGCTCTTGCTCTTGCTGGCGGCGGTTTCGGTTTTTCTGGGTTCGGGCGCTACCGGCCTTTCCTACGCGAGCGCTCTCTGGTTTTATGGTTTCGAGGGCTGGGTATTTGCGCTCATGCTGATGTGGACGGTCGGTGTGGTATCGGGCGCCGCGGTCGCATTTGCGCCAAACTTCAGGCTTCTTCAATTCCACACATTGCTGTTATGGGTGCCGGCGCTGGCCACGGGCATGGCGATTGGCGGAAGGCACGGCTATGTATTTGTTTTCCTGATTGTCATCTTGATAGCGTATCTGCTGCTGCAAGCCCATGGAATCCACAAAGCCTATTGGAAACAGTTGTGGGACAGCGCGCTCGAGAGTGCGCGGTCGCGCGAATTGGAAGCTGCCAAAACGGCGGCCGAGGCGGCCAACTTGGCCAAGAGCCGGTTTCTGGCCAACATGAGTCACGAGATCCGCACGCCCATGCATGGCATCCTGGGGATGGCGCAGCTCGCCATGAATTCAGAGAAGACGAGGGAGTCCCACGAATACATCAGCATGCTGCGCAATACGGCCGAAGGGTTGTTGCTGGTGCTCAATGACATTTTGGATT
Source organism: Saccharimonadales bacterium (SeqCode) (assembly GCA_035568495.1). Classification (GTDB taxonomy): domain Bacteria; phylum Acidobacteriota; class Terriglobia; order Terriglobales; family Acidobacteriaceae; genus Angelobacter. Next base: position 23,718 of record DATMNZ010000177.1, read on the forward strand.
CTTCCAAGATCGAAGCGGGTAAGGTCACGCTGGAAAGTGTCCCATTTTTACTTCGGCAGGTGATCGAGCAGGCCCGGCAGATCATCGCTCCGCAGGCAGATGCCAAAGGCTTAAAGTTGACCTGTCTGGTGGCTGAGGACGTTCCGGAATGGCTGGCCGGCGATCCGGCGCGCCTTCGCCAGGTGTTGGTCAACCTGATCGGCAATGCGGTAAAGTTCACCGAGTCCGGGACCGTGGCGCTCGCGGTCAAACACCAGAGTTCCGGACAGGAAGAGAACAGGAGCCAGTTGACCTTCCAGGTTTCCGATACGGGTATCGGCATTCCCGAAGAACAACAGAATCTGATCTTCAAGGCCTTTGCGCAAGCCGACAACAGCGTCACCAGGAAGTTCGGGGGCACCGGCCTGGGATTGTCTATATCTTCGCAACTGGTATTGCTGATGGGTGGCCAGCTTTCCGTGGAGAGCACACCCAATGCCGGCAGCACATTTCAGTTTACGATTGGCCTGGACCGGGCGGCTGCGGAGCCGTTGGCCGGTCTCACGCCCGGGCCGGCCCCGGAAGAGGCGGAACCGCCCATGCGTATCATGCTCGCGGAAGATAGCCTCGTCAGCCAACAACTGGCGGCCGCTATGCTGGTCAGACGCGGCCATCAGGTAAGAGTTGTATCCACGGGAGTGGCGGCGATCGAGGCGTGGGAAGCGGAAGAGTTTGACGTCATCCTGATGGATAACCAGATGCCGGAGATGAGCGGCATGGAAGCCGTCCGTCAGATTCGTGAGCGCGAAGCCGCGAGCCAGAGAAAGCGGACGTTCATTGTGGCGGTTTCAGCCAGCGCCATGGCCGGCGATCGAGAGCGTTTTCTGGCTGCTGGAATGGACGGCTATCTGGGAAAACCGTTCAGAGCGGAAGACCTTTTTGAAACGTTGCGTAATGGTACGGCGCCACCCGCGCTGAAGTGTGCGAATAACCGATGAGGGATCGGCAGGTGAAGCAAGATTCGTGCCATAAAAAATAACCTGGCCTTGGTTCACCTCCCCCCTGGCTGTCACCTTACGGTGGCTGCCCTAGAGTAAACCAATGCCAGGTCTAGCCGAGTTTGTCTGCTGAATAAGGCGCAAGAAGTCCGCGTGAGGGACCATAAAAATGAAATCTTTTAAGATTTTTTTCTGAGGCGAGCGAGGAAACAAAACGCAATGGGCGCCGAGAAACATCGAGGGAATCCCAGAAGCGGGAATAACTGTAATGTTTTCAGTGCTTTAGAGATTCCGGCGGCGATGGAAGGGCAGACAATAAAAGGAGTGGCATCCACTACCGGCCACTCCTCCCCCTTTAGGGAAGATTTAAGACTGCTCGATCAATCTCCCCTTTTGCTTAATCAGAACACAGTTCTGTAAACGTTGTCGCGCACAAATCATGAATTTTCAGCAAAAACATTGGCCGCCTGGCCGCGACGGAACTGCGCTGGTCTCCCAGAAAACTTGTTATCATCGGAGGGCCTGGAATCTCTTGCTTTTATGAGGCCCGGCCTTCCTGATCTCATGCGCATTCGAGTGCTGTTTTTCGGACAACTCAAGGACATTGCCGGGCGTTCGGAAGAGCCCGTTGACCTCGCCCCAGGCTCGACCCTTGGCGATCTGCGCGACCTCTATTCCAAGCAGTTTCCTCGATTCCGCGCATTGGCCGGATCCCTGGCCTGCTCCGTCAATCAGGAATACGCCCCGGTTTCCACGGTGCTACGCGATGGGGATGAAGTCGGGTTGCTTCCGCCGGTGAGCGGCGGACGGGGCGACGGGCCTACTCCGCAATCTACGGCGGACGCAGGCGTGGTGCGGAGTTCCGCCCACTGCCAGATCGTCAAGACGCCGATTGCCGCACAGCCGGTGGCTGACGCGTTGAAGGCCCCGGAAGACGGCGCCACCCTGTTCTTCGAAGGCATTGTCCGCGACAATACACGGGGAAGGCGCACACTGTACCTGGATTACGAGTGCTACGATGCTATGGCAATCAGTGAGATGGAGAAATTATCTCAACAAGCACTTGAACAATTCAAGGTACGGGATGTCAGGGTGATCCACCGCCTGGGGCGGCTGGAAATTGGAGAAACCAGTGTGCTGATTGCGGTTTCATCGGCCCATAGGGGAGCGGCCTTTGATGCCTGCCGCTGGGTCATCGACACGCTCAAGAAGACGGTGCCCATCTGGAAGAAGGAATATTTCGAAGATGGGGCGGTCTGGGCCGATGGTGAGCCATTTCCGGAAGATATTCGCGCCTCCGCCGCCATGGGCCAGCCATCTTCTGCATCTAAAAGAGACTGAGACCCAGCCCACCAACATGCCAACCACTTCCACGTTTCCTTGTCTACAGCGGCTGGCCAGCCTGATCGTGCTGGTCTGCCTGGTTCCGGTCGCGATGCGCAGCCAGAGCGGCGCGGCCGGCAGAGATCCGCAGGCCCCGGCTGTCCAGAACAATGACGATCAGGGCGGCACGATTCGCGTGAACGTGCGCCTGGTGAACGTGTTTACCACGGTCACCGATGGGCGGGGCGCGCCGGTGGCGGGCTTGCGGCAGCAGGACTTCCGCATCCTGGAAGACGGGGTGCCGCAGACGATCCGCCTGTTCGATAAGGAATCGGAGATGCCGTTGAGCATCGTGATGGCCATTGACACCAGCGAGAGCACGCGCCGCGACCTTAAGCTGGAAGTGGCTTCGGCAAAGAAATTTTCACATTCCATCGTGCGTCCGCAGGACCGGCTGGCGATTTTCCAGGTGAGCGAGAACATCGACCAGCTTACGCGCTTCACCGCCGATTTGCGCGCGATTGACCGGGCCATTGACCGCCTGGACCACGGCGCCGGCACCTCACTCTATGACGCCATCTATCTGGCGGCGGACGCGCTCATCGACCGGCAGGGAAGAAAAGTGCTGGTGCTGATCACCGACGGAGGCGACACCACCAGCAAAACGACCTACAACAATGCATTGCGCCGCGCCCAGGAAGCCGAAGCCATCGTTTACAGCATCATCGTAGTGCCGGTGGCAGCGGATGCGGGCAGAAATCTGGGTGGCGAACATGCGCTCATCCAGATATCGAAGGACACCGGCGGCAAGTACTATTACGCCGAGAGCATCGAGCAGCTCGACCAAGCCTTCAGCCAGATCAGCGAAGAGCTGCGCACACAGTATCTGATTGCCTATTATCCCAACCGCCGGATCTCGGCTTCGCCTTTCCGGAAGATACAGGTGGAAATTGACAAGAAAGAACCGGAGGCCGGCCAGTTTAAGGTGCGCCACCGTGCGGGGTATTTCACTGCGCCCGCGAAATAAGGAGTGCGGAACGTAAAAACAATCCACCGCAAAGGACGCGAAGGAAGATCAAAAGCAGGTAGTTGGTAATTGGTATTTGGCAATTGCGGGTGATTGCGGACTTTGTGGAATTGGTTACTGCGTCAATCAACAATGAATACCAAGCACCAAGCACCAAGCACCAAGCACCAAGTACCGAACACCAAGTGTGGAACACCAGACCAAACTCATGACACGTGAATGGAACTCGCAGGTGTATCACCGGGTCTCTGATCCGCAGTATGGATGGGGAGTGAAGGTCTTGCGCCGGTTGCAGACGTTTCCGCTGGGTAGCGATATCCATATTCTGGACGCAGGCTGCGGCACGGGGCGGGTGACTGCCGACCTGCTGGGAGCTTATCCCCGGAGCGCGGTCACGGGTGTCGATGCCTCGGAGAATATGTTGGCCGAGGCGCGTGCCGGCCTGGCGCCATTTCAAAGCCGAGTGACCTTGCGGCAGCAGGACCTGCTGAATCTGACGGAAGAACATGAGTACGACGTTATCTTCAGCACGGCGGTCTTCCATTGGATCAAAGACCATGACCGGCTGTTTGCAGTCTTGTTTCGGGCACTGAAGCCCGGAGGACTGCTGCTGGCCCAGTGCGGCGGCGGCGATAACCTGTTGCGGCTACGCACACGGGCCATGACCCAGACACGGTTGCCACAGTTCGCGAAGCATTTTGAGAACTGGGAGCGCTACTGGGAATTCGCCAACGCCGAAGTCACCGCCGGGCGGCTGGAGCGTGCTGGGTTTATCGGGATACAGACCAGTCTCGAAGAGGCGCCCACGGTCCTGGACGGCCCGGAAGCCTTCCAACAGTTCATTACGCATGTGAATCTGCAACCCTTCCTGAAACGGCTGCCGGAAGATTTGCAGGATGCCTTTGTCGGTCCGCTGGTTGAGCAGGCCGGCAAGGATTCGCCTCCGTTTACGTTGGATTATTGGAGGTTGAATTTGCAGGGGAAGAGGCCGTTGAAGATCAGTTCTTAGCCATTAGCCTTTGACCTTCGAATCTCTAAGCAGCTAGTACCACGACCGCCGGGAAGAGCAGCCGCAATGAAGTCGGCTGTAGCCGTCGAAGATGACGGCTTCAGAGCCTGTGGAAGAATGCTGGAACAACTGTCAAAGAGGGTGGCTTCAGCTGTAGCCGCCCGTAAATGCGGCATGAAGAATCCGGCTTTAGCCGCGGTTTAGCGCACGGCAGTCTTGCATGCGCTGCGAAGGAAGCAGTTGCATTTATACGGAGGAAGCTCAGAACTCCTCGACGGATTGGGGAGTTAAACTGTGGCTGAAGCCACACTTTCTCACGCTTCTCTACGGACGGCTGAAGCCGTCCTCTTGGACGGTTGTTCTGGCATTTTTCTGTATAAAGGCAGACCGTGGTCACACCACATTCTCTCCAAGCCATTGCAGATAGGCATGGCTGCCTCCGTTGATTTCGAGCATGACGCATTCCGGCAGTTCGTAGGAGTGCAACTCTTGGATCGCGTCGCGGACGCGGTCGAAGGCCTCGGCTTGTGTCTTGATGAGCAGCAGCCATTCGGCGGCGGTCTCGATCTTTTCATGCCAGCGGTAGACCGATTCGGACTGAGGAAGGATGTTTACACAGGCGGCCAGGCGGCGGTCCACCAGGGCGTGAGCAATTTTCCGTGCTTCTTCCGGGGAAGAGGCCGTGGTCAGTACGATGCGTGCCTGGAGCATTTATGGCCTTCCTTTCGCTTGACTATGTAGGTTCCTGCCCGCCAAAGAAGCGAAGTTCGCGCTTGACTGCGGCACAAACCGGCGTTCAACTAGAAAGACTACTATATAGTTTTTGACCAGGGGACAAGCGTCTTGCCACGCTTGCGTCTGGAATTTTCAAAGCAGGCGAGGGAAGCTCTCTGCACGATTTACTCATCTTTAGCATTCGCGCGCGGGAATGGCTGCATGCATCGCGCCGCAGGCTGGCTACATGGAGTGTGGGCCTGCTGGCGTGCGTGGTGGCATTTCATGTGCTCTTCGGGGCCAACGGGCTGGTGGTGTATGAGCAGAAGCGCAGTGAGTCCCGCCAGCTACGGGACCAGGTGGAGAGCTTCACCCGCCAGAACGAACACCTCTCGCAGCGGATCAAGTCGCTCAAGAGCGATCCGCAGGCGATTGAGCGTGAGGCCCGCGAACAACTGAAGTATGTGCGTCCGGGCGAGATGGTTTATACGCTGCCGTCGCCGCCGGAAGACGCGAACCGCACGAGCCGCAGGTAACGACTACTTCACGACACCTTCCAGGGGAGAGCTAGCGGTAGCGTAGAGCCGTTTCGGCATTCGTCCGGCGAGGTAGGCCAGGCGGCCACCGATGACGGCGTGGCGCATGGCATCGGCCATCAGGATAGGGTCATTGGCGCCGGCGATGCCGGTGTTCATGAGCACGGCGTCCGCTCCCAGTTCCATGGCAATGGCGGCGTCAGAGGCGGTGCCCACTCCGGCGTCGATGATGAGCGGGACGCTGGTAATCAGCTCACGCAGAATCTGTATATTGGCAGTGTTTTGGATGCCCATGCCGCTACCAATGGGCGCGCCCAGGGGCATGATGGCGCTGGCCCCGGCATCCACCAGGCGCTGCGCAACCACAATATCATCAGAGGTATAGGGCAAAATGGTAAAGCCCTCCCTGACCAGGGTGCGTGTGGCTTCAATCGTGGCCTGTACATCGGGATAGAGCGTCCGTTGGTCGCCGATGACTTCTATCTTGATCCATGAGGAGAGACCGACTTCGCGGGCCAGGCGGGCGGTGCGTATGGCTTCTTCGGCGGTGTAGCATCCGGCGGTATTGGGCAGCAGGAAGTACTTTTTGGGGTCGATGGAGTCGAGCAGCGATTCCTTGCTGCGGTCGAGGTTCACGCGGCGGACGGCCACGGTCACCATCTCAGCGCCGCTGGCCTCAATGGCGCGGGCGGTTTCGTCGCCCGATTTATATTTTCCGGTACCCACGATCAGCCGTGAACCGAAGGAGCGGCCGGCAATCATCAGAGAATCCATGGGAACATTGTAAAGAATGATCTGAAATTCAGAGCAGCGAGGGGATTTTAAATTTAAAATCTTCCCACGATGTCATCTGACAAACCTATGGCCGTCAAGCTCCGTGTCTATGCCACATTGGCGATGCCGCGTTCGATCGCCTGCGCGATCTCGGATACGGACTGGAAGTCTATCCTGGGCCGGAAGCCCCACCCAAGGCTTTGGTGGTGGAAAAAGTGCGCAGTGGAATCGACGGATTGATTACCACCCTGCGTGACCCGATCGATGCGGAAGTCTTTGCGGCCGGCGAGGGTACGCTGAAGGCCGTCGCCCAGATTGCCGTGGGCTTCGACAACATCAATCGCGCCGACGCCAACCGGTACAAGGTGCCGTTCACCAACACCGCAGAGGTGCTCACCGATGCCACGGCCGAATTCGCGTTCTTTATGCTGGGCGCGTTGGCCCGCCGCTTGTGGTCGAGCGAGAAGCAGGTGCGCGAGAATCAATGGGGATCATGGCATCCGTTTCTGCCGTTTTTGGGCGATGAAGTCAGCGGCAAGACCATCGCCGTGATCGGCACCGGACGCATCGGCCAGGCATTGATACGGAAGTGCCTGGGTCTGAGCATGAACGTGCTCTGTTACGACCCGGTGCGCCAGGACCATGCATTCGTGGCCGCGGCGCAGCAGGTCATGGACATACAGCACAGCAGCGGCCTGCAGGCTGAAAAGACCTCCATCGGGTACGTGGGCCTGGAAGACGCCCTGCGACGGGCCGACTTCGTCAGCCTGCACGTGCCGCTGGTCCGCGCGGGAGAGGCAGGTGCTTCCACGTATCATCTCATCAACGAATCGACGCTGAAGCTGATGCGCCCGACCGCCTATCTGATCAACACCTCGCGGGGCGCGGTGGTCGATGAAGCCGCGTTGTACAGAGCGCTCCAAGAGAAATGGATCGCCGGGGCGGCGCTCGACGTGTTCGAACAAGAGCCATTGCCGGCCGATTCACCGCTGCGTGATCCGGAAATTGAAGACCGCTGCCGTCTCTTCCACCACTTCGCCAGCGGCGGACGCACGACCAGACTCTCGGTTGATCCGGAAAAGGGAATGGCCGGACGCTGTGTGCAGGGACTCATCGACATCCTGGAAGGAAACTACGGTGGCGATCTATCGAAGATGCCCTATGTAGTGAACAAGGAAGCGTTTGGTTAGGAACCTTGTCGGGGACGGGTTTAATAGAATTCAAATTTTAAATTTTAAATTTTGAATTTGAAATCTACTCGACTGGCGCCAACGCCGCGGCCATCGACTTGAAGATCCTGGCTCCGTCGGCCGATCCCAGCAGGGCTTCCGCGCTGCGGTCTGGATGCGGCATCATGCCCAGCACGTTGCGGCCCTCGCTGCAGACACCGGCGATGTTGTCGAGGGAGCCATTGGGATTGGAGTCCGCCGTGATTTCACCCTGGGGGGTTGCATAGCGGAAGACGATGCGGTCTTGCTTTTGCAACGTTGCCAGCGTCTGGGCATCGCAGAAATAATTGCCTTCCATATGTCCGATGGGAATTTGCAGTACTTCGTTTTTTCTGCAGGCGTTGGTGAAGGGCGTATCGGCGTTTTCCACGCGCAGATGGACCTGTTTGCACACGTATTTGAGACCGGCATTGCGCAGCAGAGCGCCCGGCAGCAACCCGGCCTCGCATAGAATTTGAAATCCATTGCAGATGCCGATCACCAGGCCGCCGGAGGCGGCAAACTTCGTCACTTCCTGCATGATGGGCGCAAAGCGGGCAATGGCCCCGGTGCGCATGTAGTCCCCATAGGCAAACCCGCCGGGGACGATGATGGCGTCGCAGTTCTCAAGATCGTGGGACTCATGCCAGAGAAACGCCGCCTGCTGTCCCGTGGTGGTGACGGCCGCATGGTAGCTGTCGTGGTCGCAGTTGGATCCGGGGAAGATGATGACGCCGAATTTCATGGGATTTATTCTAAACACAGACCACAACCAGGGACAGGGGAATTTGCGGCTGGCGTGTCTCGTGGGCAAACGCGGTATTTAGCAGTTGGTACTTGGTATTTAAGAATCAGCGTTCATCAGCGGAAATCAGC
>DATMNZ010000178.1:0-21368 GCA_035568495.1 Saccharimonadales bacterium (SeqCode)
CCAACCGAAGCCACTTCTTTGCTTCCATCCGGCGTCATGACAAACGCGGGCAGGGCGTCGATGCGGAGCGCGAAGGAGATATGGGTCTTCTCGCCGCCGGGCCCCGTTGGACTGTAGTCGGCGTTGCGGCGCAACGCATAATAGACCGCCGGTAACTGCACCCACGTCAGCACCTCGATCACGGTGCCCCGGGCATTCACCCAGCCTTTGTAGACCGGCTCCCATGGCCGATAGCCGCCGACGTAGCCCGCGAGGGAACCATCCGGCTTCATCTCCAGGTCCACCCGCGCGCGCAGCAGTTCCAGGTCCTGGATATAGGAAGGGTTCCGCAACACGATGTCGGCCGGGGCCCTCGAAACGATCCGGCCGTTGACGGTGCGGGCCGGAAGTATGCCTTCATGCCGGGCGTGGGGCGCGATGCGGAAGGTATAGTCCCGGGCGATGTTGCCCATGCCGTCTTTGACCATCTTATCGTTGCTCGCATAAAAACCGACGGTAACGCGGTCGTCGTTCATGGGATCGGCGCCCTCGCCGGCCACCACGATGACCGTAGTCCACATGCCGTCCCGCATCCCGTCGTTAAAGTTGAGCGCTCCACTCGAGAGCCGGTGCGGGCCGCGATAGGTCTTCCAGCATCCGAGGGCCTTGTAGAAGTTGTTGTCGATGCCCTTCTCGCCCGTGGGGCTGGTGAAGCCGGTCGTCTCGTCGTCATCCAGATTCAGGCCTTCCGCAATCGCGCCGGAAACGCCCACCAGACCGGGATCGGGCGTCGAGGTAGGGTCAACGTAGACGTTCGCGCGGTCCTTGCCCCGGAAGGCCATCTGGTTCTGGCCGTGGACCGGGCTGCGCGTCGGGTTGGCGGGGTTGCGCAGCCACTTGGCCTCTTCCAACGTATAGCCCGCGTCCACCATCACCTTGATCCAATCGGGCGAGGGATTGGTGCCTTGAGGACAGTCGCTTCCCGGATCGATGACTCCAGTCTTGGCGCCATAGTACATCGCCGGCTCGTTCCATTCGACGACGTAGGTCTTCGTCCATTGCGCGGCCGGCTGAGCAGACGGAGGTTGTTGCGGCCTGGCGGCGCCGGGGAATGCGATGACTGTCGCTGCCACTGCGGTTGCGGTCAAAAAGCGCTTCATTGCAGGCATCCTCTCAGGCGATGACTTCGGTGATGGCGCGGGCGGTCTTCATCGAGCCGGAGCCGAACTCCCCGACCGGCGCCCCGACCAACTGCTGCGCCGTCAGGGAGACGCGCGTGACCGGTTCGCCCGTGGTGTGAATGTGCTGGCCGGCCTTGTGCCGGCCGCCGGCCCGGCCAGCAAGGAACATCGGGATGTTTTCGATGGAGTGAATCTTGGCGTAGCCCGTGTCGCTGAATGCCATGATCAGGCTGTTATCGAGCACGGTGCCTGCTCCCTCTTTGACTGAATCCAACTCCATCAGAAAGTCGCCGAAAGCCTGCATGACCATGCCTGCGATTTTGCTCGTCTCCGGCTGGTAGCCGAGTTTGGTGTCAGTCGGCTCGTCATGCGTGATCTGGTGGTATATCTTGCTCTCCCCGGCAAGGTAGGTTTCCGAGACACCCGCCGTGTGGACGAAGTTGAACACTCTTGTCTGGTTGCAGGCCAGACCCATCGCCAATAGTTTTGCCATCGCCTTGGTGTTAGAGCGGACTGCATCCACGGTAGCCGCCCGCGGCGTCTCTTTGGGGGCCGTGGGCACGACGCATGCTTCGCAGTGTTCCGGCTTCTGCAGTTGGACCGCCAACTGGTTCTCCATCTCGCGGACGGAGGTGAAATATTGGTCAAGCTTCACCTGGTCTTCCTTGCCCACACCCGTCATCAAAGCCTGGCGCTGGTCCTTAATCGCAGAGAGCACACTCTGGCGAAGCATGATCGAGGGGTCGGGTTTCCAGTTGTCGCTGTTCGGGTCCTGGAAGCCTGCGCCGAACAGCCGCTGGTAGACCGCGAGCGGGGTGGTCTCCGGCGTGGAGAAGGTGACTCCTTCGCGGGTCGAATAACTCACCGGTTGGCGCGATGTGGATGCGTCGATGTCGAGCACCTTGAAGCGGGTGCCTGTGCCGATGGAGTCGGCGATCACCGAGTCGAATGAGGGGCCGTCGAACCGGCCCGTCTGGGCCGGGGCCATGCCGGAGAGAATCGAGGCATGGCCGCTCCAGTGGACCAGATTGGGCCGCCCGTCTCCGATGGCGCGAAAACCGGAGAATACTGAAACCTTATCTTTGACGGCCTTCAGCGATTCCAGCTCAGGCATGATTTCATAGCCGAAGCCGGTCTTGCCCGGCACCCAGCGCGTGCCGCCCGCAGGGGTATCCGTCAGCCCCAACCCCCAGAAATAAGTGCCGAACCTGACCGGCAGCTTCGTTCCATCGGCGAACGCCGTGCCCGCGCCGTTGAGGAACCGGTTGAGGACTGGAAAAGCCACGCACACCGCCGCGCCATTTAGCATGCCGCGCAAGAACGAGCGGCGATTAAAAGGAAAGCTCATGGAAAACTCCTTCTCACTTCTGAATGGACGCCGTTGCTTGCGGCTTCGTTTGGGGAAGATGTTGCGGAAGGCTTCGAGTTTGCCCGCTGCACTCCGCTGGGAGCCACGACCTTGAAGAACTGCCCACTGGAAGCGATCTGCATCATGAGATCGGGCAGGCGATAGCCGTTGCCGGCGAAAGCCGTGGTTTGGCCGGAGAGATAATCCTCGTCCGTGTAGTCCGGCTTGCGGCCAACGCCGTAGGCGTAGACATTGCTCACCAGACAGGCGGGAACCCTAGGATCATCGTGTAGAAACTTGCCCAGCCCCTGGGCGCCCTCGAACTTCGCGCCATAGAGATCGGCGCTCACATCGATTCGGGCGCCGTTCTCCATCGTCCGCATCTCTCCCAGTCCGTCAAAGTGTTCAAGAGCAAGGCCCGGCGGATCGGTGCGGCGGTGGCATCCGGAGCAGCCGGGGTTGTTCATGTGATCGAGCAGCCGGGCGCGAATCGTGCCTTGATTGGTGGCTTGAACGCGGGAAAAATCCACATTCGCCGGAGGATCGGGCGTCGCCTCGCACAGGAAGATCTCATGCAATTTTATTCCGCGCTTGGTGGGCGATGAGCTTCCGGGATGGGCAAAGAGCGACAGAAAGCTGATCTGGGTGAGAATACCCGACCGTTCCGAGGATAGTGGGAACGTGTACGGGGCCCAGTCTCCGGAGGAGGCAAACGGTATACGGTAGACCGACGCCAGCGGGCGGTTGACAAAAGTTTCGTTGGACGTGAAGAGGTCGCGATAATCGTCCTTTTTGTGGACGAGCAAATCGATGACCGTCTTCAGGGTCTGCTCCCTGGCGCTATCGGAGACCGCCTGGTTGAACTTGGGATAGATCGCTGGGTCCTTGACTAGGTTCTCAAATCCATCGAGCTGCAGCATGTCCGCAAAGAAGGCCCGAACGCCATCCTCAAAGCGCGGAGATGAAGTCAACCGTGTGAGCTGTCGCTTGAGGCCGGCCTCTGTATGAATGGCGCCGCTGCGCGCCGCTGCCAGAAGTTCCTGGTCGGGCGCCGAATCCCATAGTAGGAACGACAACCGCGCCGCTTTGGTATAGGCGTCGAGCCGATATTGCGACCGGTGGGCCGGATCGGGTTCGGCCATTTCCATCCTGAAGAGAAACTCCGGCGCCACGAGAAGGCTGGTCAGCGCGAGCTTGAGCCCCGCATAGAAGTCGCCCGACTGCGTGGCGCCCGTTGACGCAGCCTTGAGGAGAGACACAGTTTCGGATTTTGTCAGAGGGCGGCGAAAGAGGCGCTCACCATATCTCTCAATGAACTGTCGGGCGCATGCGTCATCGCGGGTTGGACTGGAGGGCCTGCACGGTACGGACGCAGCTCTTTGTTTTTCGCCTAGCGCTTGATCGGCGATGGAGCTTGCAAGAGCGAAGTACCGTTCAAAACCGGAAGACGTCAGCGAGAGCTGGGCGTTCCCGATGGCCAGCAGCCGTTCTTCCCTCTTTTCCGGTTCGAAGCGCCCTTTGATCTTGATCTCGGGCCCAAAGACATCGGCAATCGTCGACCGATATTGGGTTTCGGTAATTCTCCGAATGGCCACCTTGATCGGCATGGCCTCGCCAGATGTTGCTCTCGAAGTCTGGGCGTGAAGCGCCACGGCGACGCCGAGCGCCACCACCAACACACCGCACAACCAACGTACCTTCCGATGAATCAGCAATTGAGTTCCCCCCCGCAATGCGCGAGAGCGCCAAACTTTCGCGTCTTCACATCTTTGACATCTTCACATCTTTGCGTTTTTGCCGAAGAAACGGGGCCGAAAAAACGGGTGTCAAATCCACTCCAGATCGGCATTGCGCCGGCCAGACCCACTCCGGGTGGTTGAGCGTAGTAACAATAGTACAAACTCGTTGTGAATGCAACAAACAAACTCGCGTAATTGGTACAGTGGCCTGAAGATTCAGCAACCATCACGGATCGGTCGATCTGATGATCGGACCATCGAAAATGCAGTCCCGCATCTTCGCCAACATTGCCAATATTGCCGGTCACGATACTGGACGGACTTGCAGAGGACCTTCCGCTTGAGTTTGATGCCCTTGAGTTTAGCGCCGGTCCTGTAGCAAAATTGCTGACGAACCTACCGACATGAAGAAAACCGGCAACGCGGGTCCCACTCCTAAACTCAAAAAGCGCTTTCAACGGCTGGCCTCCTACCGCCTGCACCGACTGGCCGGCCTTTCCGACCGGTTTATCGAGCTGCGTTACCGCCGCAAATTTGGACTGCGCACGCCCGAGGTCGGGATTGTGGCGGTAGTTGGGGCATCGAGTCCGCTAAGCTTTAAAATGACCTGCATCGAAACCAATCTGGAGAAGAGCAAGGTCAGCCGCGTAGTGGCCCAGTTACTGAAGAAAGGTCTATTGAAAAAACGCGAGGACCCGGCCGACCAGCGATCGTTTCGCCTCACCCTAACAGCCGCCGGCAAGAAACTGTACTGGGCCATGTATGCTGACGCCGTCGCCCGCAATGAACAGTGGATTGCCGTTCTACCTAAAAAACAACGGGCGCAATTCGTCGCATCCCTGGAGCGGCTGACGCAGCATTCGCAAAAGCTCCTAGAGGAAGAGGAAGAAGAAGAAGAAGAAGGCAAGGCCAGCGCGACCGCTCGCCGTACCCGAAGCGTCTGAGTTTCCCCAGGCGGAACCGGGGCCAGGGACGTTTCCCGAAAACCCGCACAATCACTGTCGTTCTGACAGCATCTCGCCAGCACTTCTTGATAATCAACCATCGATCAGTGAAACTTGCAACGTGATGGCTGTGTCCCCAGGGTTCCGCAGCTTGCAGGTAGCTCTTTGACAACTCAGCCGCGAGGGTTTTCCTTTCGGTCGCGGCCTCTCATTAGAATGGCGCTCACCTGAAGGAAATCGAAGGGCCTCTGTAGCGCTACAGAACTTAATCTGTTACGAATCTGCTACGGGATATCACGTGTAAAAATGCGGCTAGTAGCGTTTGTGCGGATTGAGGCCGTTTTTTTATATCTACCGGAAAATAAACATGATGGCGGTACTTGGGGAGATTTAGTATGTTAGCCTTGGTGAAGAGGCGGAAAGAGAATGGCCGAAAACAAGACCCGGCCCACCAAAATAAGTGTGGCGGCATTCATTGATGCTCTCGCGGACCCGGCCAGGCGCGCAGATGCCAAGGCGCTCGTCAAGTTGATGCAGGGCGCGGCTGGCGAAAAGCCGAAGATGTGGGGGCCAGCAATCATTGGTTTCGGCAGCTACCACTATAGGCACGCCAGCGGGCGCGAGGGCGATATGCCGGTGATCGGTTTTTCGCCGCGCAAGGCCGCCACTGTTCTGTATAACGCAACCGGCTTCACCGGCTCAGCCGCGCTGCTCAAAAAGCTCGGCAAGCACACAGCCGGCGGGGCCTGCCTCTATATCAAGAAGCTCGCCGATGTAGACCAACAAGTGCTGGAAGCGCTGCTCCTCAAATCGGTCGCCGCCAGACGAGCAAGCTCTCCGGGCTAAGGAAGCAAAAACTGGCATGGCCAGAGGTTACCGCTTTTTCGTGCCTGCAGTCCTGCTGATGGCAGCGGGCGCGGCGGAGGCATGCGAGCCCGTGGTTCCGTTCATTCAGGTGGTGGCGCCGGCTCTCGCCCTTTCCGGATCGCTCCTGGTTCTGGCCGCGGCGGTGATGGTGAAATCGGCTCTGTTCGCGGTCTTCGAGCGACGGCTTCCGCGTGCGCGCGCCGCCTGGCGGATGTTTCTCGGCAACGTGCTGACCAGCTTTGTGGGCGTGCTGGTTGCGGCGATGATCGGAAACGGCGCTATCTGGCTCCTTGGAGTTCCTATGGTCGGCGTGCTGTGCTGGCTGCCTGCACGAAGGCTGGTGAAGGTGGCGCCGCAACCGTGGTTGGCGCGCACTTCCCCGGCCGCGCTTGCCGGACTCATGACGTTCGCGCTGCTGGCAAGCTGCATCCTGTTCACGGTCGCCCAAGGCGCGATCACCACCCACCGGCTCGCGCTCTACTGGATGATCAAGCTGGCAGCCATCTTTCTGGCGCTGTTCGCCAGCGTCACGCTTACCACCGTCTGGGAAGAATGGGTCATCTGGCGGCTTAGCTCGCGTCCCGAGGACACCGGATACTTCAGCACCGTTCTCCGCACCAACCTGTATGTCCTGCTGCTGGTCATGGCGGTCCCCGCAGCGCTCATTTTGCCCAAGCGCCTCAAGTCACCTGATTTCCTCGTCAAACGGGCCGCCGTCGTCGCCTCTTCACACCCCTACCGCGGGTTTTCTGCCGATACCACAGATCCATCCCTTGCCTGCTTCCTCCATGATCTGAATGTCCGTAAAACCGGCGTTGGAGAAGAGTTCACGATGCTCATCAACGCCCAGCAGCGCCATGCCCGATAAGGGAAGATATTTTTCAGCGAGCTTGGCCGTCCTGGTCTTCGCTCCCTTATAGATTTCCGCGATGATGATGAGCCGGCCATCTGGCTTCACGACCCTGAAGACTTCGCGCATGTCGGCCTGCAAATCAGGCCACCAGAAGTGGGTTTCCACGGCTGTAACCAGATCGAACATGTTCGCGGAAAACGGTAACTGCGACACCGACGCTTCCCGAATCTCTACGCGGGCCATGTTGATCGATTCTCGATTGATTTTGGTGGCCATGGCGACGCCCGCCTTCGAGTGATCGACACCGTAGACCTTTCCCTGCGTGGCCATGGAGGCCAACTTACTCACGGTCTTGCCACCGCCACATCCTACGTCGAGGACGGTCTCATTCTTTCCGACGGAGATGTGGGACAAGCCCCAGTCGGTGACCTTGGAATGCCGCAGGTTCATGTTCCACAAGACGAATTGGCCTAACCATCCGGCAGGCTTTTGGCATTGGCTGGTCACAGTTGCCCTCCTAATATGGACAGTCTACGTTATAAAATCCTAGGCCGGAACTATTTCAGACCTGCCTGCGCAGGCTGATGTACGGAGGAATCGAAATGAAAACCCTGGAAAAAAGATTGTCTGGAAACACTTTCATCGCCGTGCTGATCACCGCTTCGCTGCTTTTCGGAACGGCCGCCATGAGCGAGGAGTCGCCGGAACGCAACGCCGCTAAAATCTTCGCTATTTTGCCGGACGGCTCCACCGGTCCGGAAGGTCTCACCGTGGGAGCGGACGGCAATGTTTACGTTGCCACGTTTGGCTTCAACCAGAACGGAGCGGTCAGTGGTCCGGGGCAACTGTTTGTTTTCAACCCTGAAGGCCGGCTCCTGCGCCAGGTCGGTATTGCCGGCTCAAGCGCCCACCTGCTGGGGCTGGCGTTTCATCCTTTGACTGGCGCTCTGCTGGTAATCGACTTCGGCGCCGGCAAGGTCCTCAATGTGAATCCCACTACGGGAGCCTCGTCGGTCTTTATGACGGTCACCGGCAACTCGGGCTTGAACGGCCTTGCGTTTGATAAGGCAGGCAATGTGTATGTCTCCGACTCCTTCCAGGGCATCATCTGGAAGACCGGCCCCAGCGGCGGCGCCGGGACCGTCTGGGTCAGCGATCCTTTGCTCACCACCACCGGCGTGCCGCCCTTCGGAGCCAACGGGATTGAGTTCAACCATGCCGGAGATATTCTGTTCGTCGCCAACACCGGAAATCGCACGGTCTTGCAGATTCCCGTGGACCATGGAACTCCCGGTAAAACAACGGTGTTCGTCAACAGCATCAACGGCGCAGATGGCATCGCCATCGACAGTCACGATAACCTATGGGTGGCGGCCAATCAGAATGATGAAATCGTGGTGGTGAGCCCGACCGGGAAGCTGCTCGCGCGGCTAGGCAGCTTCGAGGGCGTTGACGATCATGGTCTGCCCCATGGGCTGCTTTTTCCCGCCAGCCCGGCTTTCAGCAACGACGGCAAGTTTCTCTATGTAACGAACCTGGCGCTCGATTTGCGCATCTTCGGCCTGGTGCAGGCGGTGGATTCCCAGGCCTGCGCACAGGTCAGGCACTTTACCGTATCGCGGATCAGGACCAATTTCGATTCCCTGGGCGACTGACGATTTTAGCGGCGGGATGTCGTGATGGGCGAGTGTGGCGCGGTGTAGACCACCTCGCCTTCCACCAAGGTCATCAGGCATTTCAGGTCTTTTAATTGACCGGCAGACACTGCGTATAGGTTGCGGTCCCAAACGGCAATGTCGGCCAGCTTGCCTTTTTCCAGCGTACCGATTTTGTTTTCCAGAAACATCTGGCGGGCGCCCCACGCGGTGTAACTGCGGAGCGCGGTATGGATATCGAGCGCTTCCGCCATCCCAAAAGGTTTTGGACCGTAGCTGCCTTTGGCGGTTTCGCGGACTGCTGAGGCCCAAAGCCCATAGCGGGCCGCTACCGGAGTCACCGGATAATCGGACCCACCGGACCACAAGATGCCTCGCGTGTGCAGAGTCTTAAAAGGCCCGAGGTTCTGGCCGCGCTTGGGACCATAACTGGCTGCATAGATATCGCCGATCCACCATAGGAATCCCGCTTGCATTTCCGGATAGCCGGCGTCGTAGCTCTTCTGCAGCTTGAGCATGACTTCCATCGCGTGCGGAGTCGGCAGATTGGCATGGATGATGCTGTGGCGCAAGCCGGGCTGTGGATGCTCCTGCTCAACCAGCGCATAGGTATCGACGATCCAATCCATGGCGCGGTCGCCGACGGCGTGGGTGCCGACCGGAACTCCATTCTGATGGAAGAGGCGGACCATTTCCCGATACACTGCCGGATCGGTTTGCGGATAACCGCGATTGCCCGCGCCCGAACTGGTGACATCCGGAGTGGTGGCGTTGCGCAGCCAATCGTCGTAGACCCATCCGGTGCGTGCGCCGCCGGAGCCATCCATATAGATCTTGACGCCGCAGGAAAGCAGGCGGCTGTTGCCGAGCGTGGCCGGCAGGCGAGGGACAGAGTTGATCTCCGCCAGCGCCGTGCGCGCCGATTCCATGGTCGAACCGGCGTGCCACAGCACGCAGATGCGCTCTTTGAGCTGGCCTTGATCGAGCAACGACTTATAGGCGTCCCAATGGATCGGGAAGATGTCGGGGTCTTTCACCGCCGTCATGCCTTCGCTGAGCAGCACCTTCTGTATATAGAGGATGCCCTGGCGCATTTGCTCCGGCGTAACCGGCGGAATCAGGCCCATGACCAGATTCATGGCCGAGTCTTCCTTGAGCACGCCGGTCGGCGCGCCGTGCGTGTCGCGATCAATCGTGCCGGCGGCCGGGTCGGCCGTGGCGGCCGTAATATGTGCCAGCTTGAGGGCGGCGGAATTGGCAACTCCGTAGTGTCCGGTGATCTGGCCCAGCCACACAGGGTTCTTAGGCGAGATCGAGTCCAGATCGGCAGCGGTAACGTAGCGATGTTCAGCGAGTTTACCTTCATCCCAGCCGGAGCCTGTGACCCATTCGCCCGGCTTGACCAGCGCAACCTTGGCCTTAACGCGCGCCACGATTTCCCCTACCGAAGTGGCGTCTGAGAGTTTGACTCCGAAGAGTTCCTGCACGCCGCCATCGGCAATGTGGGCGTGGGTATCGATCAGGCCTGGGGTTGCGGTATGACCGTGAAGATCGATGATGCGCAGTCCGGGGGCGTGGCCCGCGAATCCCATCACTTCGGCATCGCTGCCGGTCTTCACAATCACCCCATGACGGATGGCGACCGCCTGCACAACCGAGTCCCTGGCATCGACGGTAAGAATGTGGCCGTGAATCAGCACCAGGTCGGCTGTAGGCTTCTGCGCGGCCAGGACATGGGTGAACAGCAGAACAGTGAACAGAATGCTGGCCGATTTGAGCGTGCAGTGCAAAGCCACGTTTGGGATTCTCCTCCCGAAATTCAACTTACTTACTGCTCTTGGCTGCGGCTTCGACCTTCATCAGGACCTGGTCGAGCGCCGCACGATCCAAGAGCCGTCCATGAACAATCACCGCGGTGATCTTCTGGGTATTGCGGATGTCTTCCAGAGGATTGGCGCTCAACAAGACCAGGTCAGCGATCTTGCCCGGATCGATGGAACCGAGCGCCGCTTCCATTCCGAGGAACTTTGCCGGGTTGCTGGTCGCAGTCTGGAGCGACTCCATGGGAGTGAGACCGGCTTCGACAAAGTTGGCGAGTTCATCATGCAGGCTGAACCCCGGCATGATGTAGACGCCCGGAGCGGCGTCCGTGCCGGCCATGAAGGGTACGCCCGCGTGATGCAAGACGCCCACCATTTGCAGATTGCGCGCGAAATATTCCTGGCGCAACGCCAGAGGGTCGTGCAGCAGGTCGGGCATCATTTCATCGGTGAAGCGGCGCCAGGTTACGTCCCGCCAGTAGGCCGGCACATATTTGTCGAGCGGCTGGTGCTTCAGGTCACGCTGGTCGAGAAATGTTCCGCCACGCTGCCAGGCCAGTGTGGGGACCTGCCATGTCTGGCTCTGGGCCAGCAGCCGGGTGAGCGCGTCGCATCTTTGGCTGTCCTGCGTAGTCAGCATCATCTTCAGGTTGCCTTCGCCCTGGATGAACTTATCTTCCTCGGTGGAGCAGCCTTCGAAGAGGCCCATTAGATGCTCGATACTCTTTTGTCCGGCGGCGACCGCTTCCGCAATGCGGACTTTATCCGGTACATGGCCGACGATCGGCAGGCCCTGTTTGCGGGCCTCAGCGGCGGCGGCCATGTAGTCGTCGCGGGAAATTACGGACTGCACTTTGATGAAATCCACGCCCTGCTTCTTGAGCGAGTCGACGGCGGCCACCGCGCTGGCTGTAGACGTGACGGCCACAGAGCTGGGAAAGCGCAGCTTACCGCCCGGCAGATATCCATCGAGCATGGGGCCGGAGATCACCATGCGCGGGCCGATGATCTGCCCGGCTGCGATCTCTTTGCGCCATTTCGAGAGGACAGGAATGTCTCCACCCATATCGCGCACACCGGTGACACCATTCGCGATAAACAGCGGCAGGATGATGTCGCGTCCGCCGGGAAACCAGTCGCCAAACGCGGAATGCACATGCATGTCCCACAGCCCGGGTATGAGAAATTGCCCGGTGGCATCGATCACCAGCGCGTTCTTGGGCGGCTGGAATCCCACTGTCGCAGCAACCGAAGTGATGCGGCCTCCACGGACCACAACCGTTTGATCTGTGCGGACGGACGATGTGCCCGGATTGATCACCGTTGCGTGCGTAATCACAATCGGGGTCGATGCAGACTTGCTCTGCCCCAGAATGAATGGCGTTAACAGCAGAGAGACCGCGATGGTTCCGATGGACCTCAACAAAGCAGGAAGGCGCATGGCCCAGAGATTATACGAAATCACGGCGCGGCCGGGCCGCAACCAAGAATCCATGCCATTTTGCTCTAGTCACTCGACAGCAGAAGACTCAAAGCCCGCGGCCACCAGATCGGGTACATGGAAGATCCGTTGCCCTGCCAACCCGCCTATCTCAACCTCGCGCGTTTACTCAAGATTGGCCCTAACCTTGCTCAGCTCGTCTGTTATCGACGGGGTATGATCTTGGCGGGCCGGGTTTCCGTCCCGCAACGCGGGATTAGCCCAGTACCGACCATTCAACTCCCCTTGCCGTGGGTCCCACCCGCGTTACATAATGCAGAGGCATATTCTCCAACGAAGGAGCACCAAAATGATCTCCCCCAAACGATTGTCGTTTTTCAGTTTTGCAATTCTCTTTGCTGCCATGTGCGCGGCGCAGTATGTACAGGCACAGCAGCCGCCAGTGAGGGTCAGGCCTCTATTTTCCAGCCCCAAGGCCAGTGTGATGCAGACCATCGGCGTTACCGACATCAGCATCACTTACAGCCGGCCGGCGATGAAGGGCCGCACAATTTTCGCGGACGCCCCGGCGGCCATGGAGACACGGGCCAAGGGCGAATCCACTCTCGACAATCAGAATGAGCGCAAGCAGGGCGAGCCCATCGTTCCCTATCACCATGTGTGGCGCGCCGGCGCGAACGATGCGACGGTGTTTCAGGTGTCTGACGACGTTCTGGTCAATGGGCAGCAGTTAAAAGCCGGCACTTACAGTCTGCACGCTGTTCCGGGTAAAGACGAGTGGACCATCATCTTCAACAGCGACGCCGGACAGTGGGGCAGCTTTACCTATGATTCCAAGAAGGATACGCTGCGCGTCAAGACCCAGCCCCATCCGGCCAGCGAGAACCAGGAGTCGTTGATTTACACCTTTGATCCTGTCAGCGAGAATTCCGCGACGGTCAACATCCGCTGGGAAAAACTCCGCGTTCCTTTTACCATCGAGGTGAAAGACGTGAAAGCTCTGTGGCGCGCAAAGGCGGATGCGGTCATGGCCGCCAATCCGGCGAACGAAGGCCTTCCCCTGCAGGCGGCCCAGACTTATGCCGGCGACAAGAATTGGGACGAAGCGCTAAAACTCGTTGACCAATCGATCAAGATCAAAGAAACATTTCGAAATCTCTCAGCCAAGACGAACCTTCTGTGGGCGGCCGGCAGGAAAGAAGAGGCCCTCAAGGTTGGGGACGCGGCCATTGCGAAGGGCAAAACCGAAAACGCCAACACCGCAGCTTTTGAGAAGCGGATTGCGGACATGAAGGCCGGCAAGGTGTAATCCGAGCGTGAAAGGGACAACAACCTGACGAAGCCCGAGTCTATAAAGTCAACGGCCGAAGAAATCTGCTTCATGGAGGCGACCGCGCTTGTAGAACTGCTGCGGGCCAGAAAAATCTCTTCCGTCGAAGTCATGAAGGCGCACCTGAGCCATATCTCGCGGGTGAACCTCAAAGTGAATGCCTTCGTGACGCTCGTGGAAGAGGAACAGCTTCTGGCCCAGGCGCGGGCGGCCGACGATGCGCTCGCCCAGGGAAACTGGCTTGGGCCTTTGCATGGGCTGCCGATTGGCGTGAAAGACCTGCACGCCACTCAGGGAATTCGAACAACCTATGGATCGCCGCTGTACAAGGACCATGTTCCGGAGGCGGATTGCCTGTTGGTGGAGCGGGAAAAGATGGCAGGCGGCATCGTGATCGGAAAGACCAACGTACCGGAGTTCGGCCTGGGATCGCAAACCTTTAACCCGGTGTTCGGGGCGACGCTCAATCCGCACGACCTGACGAAGACCTGCGGAGGCAGCACCGGGGGTGGGGCGGTGGCCGCGGCTTGTGGCATGGTCCCGCTGGCAGATGGAAGCGACTATGGCGGATCGCTGCGAAATCCCCCAAATTTTTGCGGCGTGGTGGGAATGCGGCCCTCACCGGGGCGAGCGCCGAATACTCCAGCGGAGCTGGCGTGGCAAACGTTTTCGGTGGCCGGAAGCGTGGCCCGCAATGTGCGAGATCTCGCGTATTTTTTCAGTGTGCTGGCCGGGCCCGACCAGCGGATACCGATTTCCATGGAGCAGCCGGGAAGCCAGTTTCTGCAGCCGCTAGGCCGGCGAAGCTGGAACGGAGTGCGCGTAGCGATGTTCCTCGACATGGGTTTGCCTTGGGACCCAGAAGTGAAAGAAACGGTGCGCGCCCAGGGACGGGTCTTCGAATCGCTTGGTTGCGTGTTGGAAGAAGCGGAGCCGGATTTTCAAGATGCCAACGAATGCTTCCTGAGTTGGCGGCATTGGACGATGGAATCGAAATTTGGGGACCTCATAGCCACGCAAGGCGGCCAGTTGAATGAGTACGTCCACTGGCACGTGGAAGAAGGCCGGAAATTGACGGGACCGTACTTATCGCGAGTGGAATTGAAACGATCGGCGCTGTATCAACGGATACGCAAGTTCATGGAAAAATACGAATTTTTCGTTTTGCCCGTGAATCAAGTGCTGCCGTTTGATGTGACCCAACATTATCCGGTGGAAATCAATGGTGTGAAGATGGAAAACTATCTCGCCTGGATGAAGTCGGCTTACTACATTTCGGCGACAGGAAATCCGGCGGCGGCGGTGCCCTGCGCATACTCGAAAAGCGGGTTGCCGATTGGAATACAGATTGTCGGTCGGAACCATGACGATTGGGGTGTGCTGCAAATGGCCTTTGCGTTTGAACAGGCGAGGAATTTGGAGAAGAGAAAACCCGTGGCCGTGGCTTGAGTCCCTCATTCGAGTGGAGTAATCTGAGGGTATGGATAACTGGATTGTTGGAGATTCCGAACATCTTGGAGGCAGCCCGCGTGTGCGGGGTACGCGCATTTCTGTGGCGTTTATTCTGGAGTCGCTTGCCGCAGGGATGACCATTGTCCAAATTGTCGATGCGTATCCCAGCCTGACGGAAGAATCGGTTCGTGGTGTTCTTGGGGAACTTGCCCACCGGAAAGACCTCCAACCGGCGTGAAAATTCTGCTGGACGAAAACCTGCCTCGAAAACTCCTTGCTGCATTGCGCGCAGAAGGTCACGAAGTGGAATCGATCCATACGTTGCGGCTCCAGGGGCTGGAGAAACGGAAAGCTTTACGAATTCGCTCGCGACAGCTTTGACCTCTGTTTCACCCGCGACTTTGGTTTCGCCAATAAGGAAAATTAGCCGCTGATTTTCGCAGATGAACGCTGATGAAAACCATGGCCGCGCCCGCGCAAATGGTCACCCAGTGAGTAAAGAGCAGGGCAGTTGAAAAGGCTGTTCGAATCTATCCTGATTCGTGTTGATTCGCGTTCATTCGCGGCTCAATGCTTTTTGTGTCCCTCTTAGATCGGCTTGCCGTTGGCGGTGAGCTTGACCTCGATGTTCCCACGGGTAGCGTTGGAATAAGGACATACCTGATGGGCCTCGCGGGCCAGTTTTTCCAGGTCGGCTTGCGCCAAAGCGGAAGCCCTCACATCCAGCTCAACGGCGAGACCAAAGCCGCTACCGGCATCATTCGGGCCGATTCCCACTTTGGCCGCAACCTTTATTTCACCGGTATCGATTTTGCCCTGGCGGGCAATGTATTCCATCGCGCCCCCGAAGCAAGCGGCATATCCGCCGGCGAACAGTTGTTCAGGATTGGTGGCGCCACCAGCGCCCCCCATTTCAGGTGGGAGAGCCAACGGGAGACTCAGCTTTCCATCTGAACTTTCGACGTGGCCGTGGCGTGCTCCTGTTGCCGTGACTGCTGCGGTGTAGAGTATCTTCATGGGCTCCTCGAAAAACGTTATAAATCTTATCAAAGTTCTGATCGCTGATACCCAGCGCCGGAGGCGCGCCGAGAGGTTAGCCCAACGCGTCAGCGTTGGGTTAAAGGAGAAGAATGATCCAGAGCGCCAGCGGCGCGACACCCCTAGCGCCGGAGGCGCGGCACTCTCTGCGTGGTAGCCGGACTACATCAATGTGTATCATCTGATTTCGCCCAGCTCACGCCGCCTTTTTTGCACTACGCAGCAACCCCAACTGCACCAGGCTCTCGGCAGTGGCGATGATGGCCTCTTCGTTCGACCGCGGGGCCCAACCCAGCATGCGCCTGGCCTTTTCGTTGGTGGCGTTCTTCAACTTGCCGAGTTCCGGCAGTATCTGCTTGGCCGCCGGATCACGCATCGCGGCGATGCGCACCAGCCAGTTGGGCAGTTGGATGGTCGGCACTTTTTTGGCCGAGGCGCCCATACGGCCCTTCAACACCCTGGCGATATCGAGTATCGACATGAAATCGCCGGCAACGGAAAGGAAGCGTTCACCTTTGGCGGCGGGATGAGTCATGGCGCGGATATGCAAGTCGGCGACGTCGCGCACATCGACGACGCCAAAAGAGATCCGTGGACAGCCGGGCATGGCGCCATCCATCAGGCGCTGCACCAGCAGGATGGAGGTCGAATAGTCGGCCCCCAGGACCGGGCCGAATACGCCCACCGGATTGACGACGGAAAGTTCCAGGCCGCTGCCTTCATTGGCGATGAAATCCCAGGCCGCACGTTCGGCCAGGGTCTTCGATTTCACGTAAGGAAGCACGTCACCGCCCGTGGGATTTGTCCAACTGGTTTCGTTGAATGGCGTCTCCCGCGGCTTCTGGCCATAGCCGATGGCCGCGAACGAAGACGTCAGCACCACGCGCTTGACGCCCGCGTCGCGCGAAGCACGCAGCACGCGCAACGCGCCTTCACGCGCAGGCACGATCAACTCGTCCTCGTGCTTGGGGACGCTCGCGGGAAAGGGCGACGCCACATGCAGCACGTACTCGCAGCCGGCGACGGCTTCCGGCCAGCCCGCGTCGCTTTCGAGATCGGCGGCCCTGAACGATAAGCGATCGCCGGGTTGGGCGCCGCCTTGTTTCAACATGGCGCGCACATCGCTCTCGCGCTTCAGGCTGCGCACCGTAGTCCGCACCTGGTGGCCTGCGGCCAGAAGCTGCAGAATGGAATAACTGCCAATGAAGCCTGATCCGCCGGTAACTAAAACTTTGCTCATGATTGTCTCTCTACCGCCATGGCCACTGAGTTTCCGCCACCCAGGCACAACGCGGCGATGCCGCGCTTTCCGTTCCGGCGAATCAGCTCATGCATCAGCGTAACCAGGATGCGCGCACCGCTGGCGCCGATGGGGTGTCCGATGGCCACCGCCCCGCCGTTGACGTTGACCTTGGCCGGATCGATCCCGAGTTCCTTGATCACCGCGACCGACTGCACCGCGAACGCTTCGTTGATCTCATAGAGGTCGACGTCTTCCGGCTTCCATCCGGTCTTGGCCCAGATCTTGCGAATGCCTTCCACTGGGGCCATCATCACCCATTCGGGAGCCAGCCCGCTGGTGGCCTGGGCGACGATGCGGACCAACGGTTCAGCGCCCAACTGCTGTGCGCGCTTCGCGGTGGTCACCACCACGGCGGCTGCGCCGTCATTCATGGTGGAGGCGTTCCCGGCGGTCACGCTGCCGTCTTTCTTGAATGCCGGCTTCAGGTTGCGCAGGGCTTCTACCGAGGTGTCTTCCCGTGGCCCTTCGTCTTTCTCGAACACCGTAGCGGTTTCACCTTTTTTCTTTGCCGGAATCTCCACCGGAACGATCTGTCCCTTGTAACGGCATTCCTTCCATGCCTGCACGGCCTTGCGGTGAGAGTTGGCGGCAAATTCATCCTGCTGCTCGCGCGTGACCTTATATTTGTCGGCTACGTTTTCGCCGGTCATGCCCATGTGGTAATTGTTGTAAATGTCCCAGAGGCCGTCATTCACCACCGAGTCGATGATCTGCGAGTTGCCGAGGCGGTATCCCTTACGGGCCTGCGGCAGCATGTAAGGCGCGTTGGTCATGGACTCCATGCCGCCGGCGACCACGATTTCCGCGTTGCCGGTCTGGATGGCCTGGGCCGCCAGAGCCACCGACTTGAGGCCGGAGCCGCATACCTTGTTAATGGTCATGGCGCCTACGGTGTTGGGAAGGCCGCCGTTCAGTGCCGCCTGGCGCGCCGGGTTCTGCCCCAGCCCGGCCGACACCACGAGGCCCATGATGCATTCTTCCACCTGCTCCGGGGCGACTTTGGCCCGTTTCACGGCTTCGCGCACGGCGATGGCGCCCAGTTGGGTCGCCGAAAAATCCTGTAATGCTCCCTGAAATTTCGCGACGGCGGTCCGGACTCCACTGATAATGACAACATCTTCCATAAACGTCTCCTTAGGCATTTCCGACCCTACATTATAAGATGACGGAGAGCGCAACTGCGCAACACAAAACTTTCATGGAAAACGAAATCCCAGAGACCCCACTGCCGCCTCCGGAATCGCAGATCGAGACCCAACCACAGTTCGCGCCTCGGACGGAAGTCCACAAACCGGTGGCCCCGGCTTGGCACACGATACTCATCGTGATCATCGTTCTGTACCTCTCCTACCTCTCGAGCAAACAGGCCGGCGGCCCAGGCCTCGGATCGCACGGACGCATTTCCCTTTATACCGCCACCATTCTTCAGAACTGCGCCCTGCTAGGCATCGTCTGGTTCGGCCTGTGGCTGAAAAAAGTAAGGTTGCGCGATCTCATCGGGGGTACATGGAAGCCCGTCGATCTGGTCCTCGATGTGCTTGTGGCTGCGTCTTTCTGGCTGGTTTCTTTAATAATTTTGGTGACGATCCGATTGGGCCTGGGCACAGTCCGCTTTGACCAAAAAGCATCCGCCGATGCGGTCAAGACCGTCAGCGGGATCTTGCCGCACTCAACCCACGAGCTCCCGGGTTTCATTCTGGTCGCTCTCATGGCCGGCTTCTTCGAAGAGATACTGTTCCGCGGTTACCTGCAGAAACAATTAAGCGCCTTCACGGGCAGCGCTTATGCCGGCTTGATCATCTCCGGCGCGCTCTTCGGCGCCGCTCACGGTTACCAAGGTGTACGCATGATGGTAGTGCTTGCGATCTACGGAATGATGTTCGGGCTGCTTGCCCACTTCAGAAAAAATCTGCGCCCCGGCATGATGGCCCATGCCTGGCAGGATTCAATCGCGGGCATCACGTTTTTGATCTTGACGAAATACAAGCTGATCTGATCCAAGGACCGCCCCGGCGCGATTACGCCGGGGGCCTGCAACCAAAAAGATCATCAATTTTTTTCTTGACTTCGAATTTTAATAACTCTATACATTCAACAGCGGCGGTTTTAAGGTTTTACGACCGCCAATCCATGAACAATGGAAAAGGGAGAATAGATAACATGGCAGCTAAGAAAAAGGCCAAGAAAAAAGCCAAGAAGAAATAGCAAGACTTCAAGGCAAAACATGAGGGGACGCGCAAGCGTCCCCTTCGTTTTTGTATCGTTCAAGCCCTTCAGTGCAACGTAGCTCCATCAAGACCTTTGAAAACACAGCGCAACGAGTTGCGACGTCACGCTATGTTTTCAAAGGTTTTGATTGGGCCGCGAATCGCTGTAAGCACTACTTCAAGGCGGGCGGTTGCTTCTCTTCGAACAACTCGGGCTGGTCTGGTCCCTGGCCGGTCAGGCTTTCGACCCGGGCTTCCACCTTGGTCAGCAGCCGGGAGCCTTCATCGAATTTTCCTGCGGCATTGCGCACGTGCTGGCCGATGGTCTCGTAGGCCTTCCCGAACTTTTCCAGCTCGATCTTCAGGGACTCGATGCCGCGCACGATCAACTCGGCGCGCTGGCTGACTTGCAGGCCTTTCATGCCCACCATGATGGTCTGCAGGTAGGCATAGAGCGAATTGGGCGAAACCGGCACTACACGCTTTTCCAGGCAATACCGGTAGAGCTGGTATCCATCGTCATCGCGGATGATGGTCTCGTAATACACATTTTCCGCGGGCACGTACATCAGGGCAAACGGCAGGGTGCCTTCCGCCGGGCGGATGTAGCGGGTGGCGATTTCGTCCACACGCTTGCGCACGTCCCGCAGGAAATCGCGGCGCATGGGTTTCTTTTCCTCATCGTTGACCGAATCGGGGATGCGGCGGAAGTTTTCCAGCGGAAACTTGGAATCGATGGCCACGCTGCCCAGGGGCAGAAAGATGATGGCATCGGCCACCTCGCCGGAAGGGAAACGATATTGCAGGTCATACTGCTGGCGCGCAAACACCAAGCCCAACAGGTTCTCAAGCTGCTCTTCCCCGAAACTGCCACGCATCTTGGGGGCGCGCAGCACGTGCTCGATGGCGGTGACCGAGCGTGAAAGGTCGGTAAGCTGGCGCGCCTGTTCGGTCATCTCACCCACCTGTTTCTGCAGCCCGGCGAAAGTGTTCTGCACCGCAGCGATGCGCTCAGCCACCGAGTTGGTATTGGCGCTGACTTGGTTGGCACTCTGGTTCAGTTGTTCGGTCACCTGGCGGTTGATGGCTTCGAGCCTTCCCCCGAGATCGCCGGTGGCGTTGGCCAGGGCCGCCTGCACGTGGGTCGAGACCTGGTTCAGTTGTGACGCAAAAATAGCGCTCATGTTTTCGGTGGTGTCACGCAGGGAGTGCATTTCGCTGCGCAATTCATTTGCCGCTGGATTCTCAGCCGGTGGCTGCCGCCGGAACAGGGCCAGGCCCGCCAGCACCGCCACCACGCCCACCACGATACCCAGCACCAGTGGCGCCAGTCCCAGGGTCATGCCTTCACCTCGATTGGAATCAACACGCGCTGCTCCGTCGCCGGACACAGCCTCTCAAACTCGCACCAGCGGCAATGTATCCCCGGGCGCGGACCAAATTCACGCGCCGCAATCCCCGCAGCCGCATCTTCAATCTTCAGCCGCGCCCGCTCCAGTTGCGCCGGCGATCTGGCGGTCACGACTTCTTCATTGCCGTTCACGTTCAGGAACACAAGTTCGCGCGCGTTGTAATTCATCTCCGTGGCGCCCATGGCATAGATCGAAAGCTGCAGGCTCTCATCGGCCTGCTTTGAAGTCTTCGGAGCGCCGGTCTTGTAGTCCACGATGCGCACGGTGTTGCCTTGCACACGGTCGAGCCGGTCGATACGGCCCACCACTTTAAGATGACCCATGGTGAAGCCGAACGACGCTTCCGTGGCCACCACATCGATGGAAGAACGGGGCCGGGTACGAACCAGCTCTTCCAGGTGCTTTGTGCCCTGCTCTTCGTACAACTGGCGCTGCAACGGATCGTCGATCACGGCCTTGGCGAACTCCCGCTGGAAAGCCGCCACCACGTCTTCAGCGCTCTGCTCGCCCCTGCCCGGATGCGGGTCGTAATAGTTCTTCAGCACGGTATGCACCGCCGTGCCGTATTGCAAGGCGGCCGCCGTTTCTCCTGGAATATCCCAGTCGCGCTCCAGTTTAAACTTCAGCGGGCAGGTGGAGTAACTCTCGACCGCGTTGGCGCTCAGCTTCAGATCGTCCGTTTTAAAGGCCGGGGCCATCAGCATCCAGGAGCCGATTGCCGAAGGCGCCGGTTCCGGCAGCGGCCCGCCTGCGCTACGCGCGACTTCCCTCTTTTGCAGCACGCCCGCCAGAGACTTAT
>DATMNZ010000179.1:0-6246 GCA_035568495.1 Saccharimonadales bacterium (SeqCode)
AACGAGATCAAGGATATACTGGTGAAGATGGGCCTCAGCCTGGGCATGAAGTTCGACGAGCACGGCCGCATCATCTGGCCGCCGCTGCCGAGCCAGACCGCCCCCCCAACCAGCGACGAAACCATCGGACTGTAAGAAGTCTTGAGTTGTAAGTTCTAAGTCTTAAGTAAAGCGGGTTGTACTTAGAACTGAAAACTAATAACTGATTACCGTTAACCGGATTACGGGGCCCGTAACCCAATGCGGGCCCCCTGAACATAACTGGAATACTGGAGTAGAGGACACAATGCGACACCTGAAGTCGGGATCAAAACTGGGACGCAATCCCTGGCACCGCCGCGCGACCTTGCGCAACCTGGTCACCAATCTGTTTGAACACGGCCGTATCACCACCACGCTGACGCGCGCCAAGGCCACGCGCCCCGTCGCCGAGAAAATCATCACCCTCGGGAAGCGCGATACACTTGCCTCGCGCCGCCAGGCCGCTGCTTACCTGATGACCCCGGCCATGACGCAAAAGCTGTTCAGCGAAATTGCGCCGAAGTTTGCCGATCGCGCCGGCGGTTATACGCGCATTATCCACGGTGGCACCCGGGTGGGCGATGGCGCGAAAGTGGCCATTCTCGAACTTGTCGGCTACGAGTTCAGGAAGAAGGAAAAGAAAGAAAAGAGCAAGGTCGAAGAAGCTGTCGAAGCCAAGAGTTAAACTCGCCTCCGCAACGAGTACACAGCCCGCTCTGGGAAACCGGCGCGGGCTTTTTCTTTGTCCACCGCCCTTGCCGAGGAGGATCGGCCGCTGGTTTCTCTTTGGGCCGGAAAAACCTCCGGTTCATTGACTCCCACAGAACTTTTCGCTGTACTTGAGAGTAGTCTTACCGCCCTCCCCTCAGGCGGCTTGGGAGCAGTCGTATGTCCAGCGGAGGCTCCCGGTGAAGAAGCGCAGGGTTTTGGTTGTCGACGATTCCCCCACGATCCGTAAGATCATTCAGCATTCCCTACGGCAAGCCAATCTCAACGTCGGCGACATCCTCGAAGCCAGCAACGGCCGCGAAGCCCTTGGAATGGTCCAGCGGTTCACCTTCGACCTTATCGTGACGGACATTGACATGCCCTTGATGGACGGCCTTGAGCTCCTCGAAGCGCTGGCTTATGTCCGCAGCGCCCGGGGGACCCCGGTGGTCGTCATCACCAAACACACCTCCGAGGAAGGGGTGTTGCGGGCCATGGAGGCAGGAGCCAGGGCTTACATCCGGAAGCCATTCACAGTGAAAGACCTCTCCGAAAAGATCGAACCCCTACTTACCGAAAAGCGAGAGTCGGCCGCGACCTAGGGGTCTCCAAATAGGTGCCCGGCAGGGTACTTTTTTGGAAAAGTCCCATTGACGTGAGCCTGGCACGGGTTTAGCTTTTTAGACGGCCCCCCAGGCAGTGATTCTCCCCGAGAGGTACCTCATGGCATTGTTAACCCCGGAACAAACGCTTTCGCAGCTTAAAATGATGGAAGAGCGCTGGGCCAGCATGCGTTCTCACCCGCGTGCGACCGCCAGTCTCCGCTTGCGCCTGGAATGGGATGAAGGTGAAGCCCGGCGGACCGCGAATGGCCTGACCGTGGACGTCAGCCACTCTGGTTGTATGGCGGTTGTCGGTGCCGACGTGCCCCTGCATCGCGAAGTGCGGTTGGTGTTGCCCGAAACGGGCCGCTCTGCCCAAGGGCAGGTCGTATGGCGCGGCCACGAAGCGTGGGAAGTAGGGATCGCGCTCGCTGAGCCCGACACGGGATTCTGGGGCGTCAAGATCTAAGAGCCAGCGCGTCAGGCGCGCTCGCGCGCCGAGGTCCGCTTCCGCCAATCTTCCAGCGCCGCGACGGTGCGTTCACAAATCTCCTCTGGCGATCCGCTGGCCGCGATCGTCACCAAAACCCCTGACCGCTGATAAAACTCGATCAATGGCGCGGTGCTTTTCTTATACGCTTCCAGACGCACCTTCACGGAATCCAGCCGGTCGTCTTCCCGCTGAAAAAGTTTTTCGCCGCAACGGTCGCAAATGTCCGCGACTTTGGGGGGGAGCTCTGTGACGTGGTAAACCGCTTTGCAGCCCTGGCAGGTGCGGCGCCCGCTGAGCCGGGCCACAATTTCCTTCAGCGGCAGCCGGTAATTGAGCACTGCGGTCAGATCCAGCCGCTGGTTTTCCATCAACTGCTTAAGCGATTCCGCCTGGGCGAGCGTTCGTGGAAATCCGTCGAGCAGAAACCCTCCGCCGCAGCGGAGGCAACCACTGCGCTCCAGCAGCATTTCCCAGACGATGGAATCGGGAACCAGATCCCCGCGGCGCATGTACTGGAGCGCAGCTTTCATCGCAGGGCTCTGGTCGCATTCGGCACGGCTGGTGGCAGAACGGAAGACGTCGCCGGTCGAAAGGTGGCACGCGTTCAATCGCCGGTGCAACAGGTCCGCCTGCGTGCCCTTGCCGACGCCCGGCGCGCCGAGGAGTATTAGCCGCCACGGTTCCCGCACGCGTTCCGGCCGGGGATTGCAGTTGGCCGAGGGCCCCTGAATCCAGGCCGCGCGGTCGGGTTTGCCGGGAGAGGTCATGGCAAAGAATGTAGAAGCCGGTTTGGCACATTGCGGTGACCTGGGTCACGTGTATGCGCCGTCGTCGCGGCAGGTTCGGTGGGGTGCCCAGAGTGACTCTGCCGGAAAGGATCAGTTCTTGGCTTGCGCCGAGGTCGATGGTCTGCGTTGAAGTTTCGCGAAGTCCTTCGCGTAAGCCCGAAGGCCAAAGTTTGGCGTGATTTTGGAATACCCGGCCACAAGCTGGTCGCGATAGTGGTCCTGACTCCAATCTATGGGGTTGTCGGAATCAAGATTCAAAACAGTGAGATCGGTGTTTTCCATGGTGAGTTTCCCTAATCGCACCGGATTTCCCTGGAAGCGCATATAGCTCACAGGATCTGCTGCCAAGCCGGGCCTGGCTTCGTCGCCAAAGATCGTGACGATGGAATTATCGCCGATCAGGACCGCGGATACTTTGCCCTTGATATGTGGCGGCGGTAAGAGCACCCCCAAATCCATTAAGACATCATTCTTGTCCGTCACCATGCCGGGAATCTTGCTGGTGCTGACCAGACTTGCCAGTTCGATGCCCAACTTATCCATCATTCCCTTTACCGGAACGTGCAGAGCTTTGAGCTTCTCAGTGCTTACCCGGATCCGGCCGTCGGAGGTTACGGTAAGGATGGCAGAGGTTTCAAATGGAATATCGCGTTTGGTGCGCAACTTTCCTTTTATAAGCAGGCGATCTTTATCAATGGTGATGGAGAGGTCTTTAAGCGGCGAGTCATTCCCGGCAAACACCTGGCTATTCAGGATCGAAGCCATGGCCTCCGGGGTGATGGATATTCTTGCGTTGATGACGTGCACCTCGAACGAAGTTTTGTCATCAAAAACCGGCATCTCGTTCTTGCCGGTCGGATACATTTCTCCGGACAGGGATTCGACGTGGGCGGCAGCCTCGTCCGTCAGGTGAAACATCACGTTGCGCATCTCGGTCTTCACACCGCGCCTGCTTGCCGGCGGCGCCAGGCTTGCCGGTGTTTCCACGGCAGGAACGGAAGCCGGAGTTTCGGCCGGCGCGCGAGGCTTGGAATCCGCTATCTTCTGTGGCGAGGAAAACCTGGAGCACGCCATTACGTTGAGGGCCAGCAGGAGAAGCCCCGCCACATTCATGTTCTTGTTCACGGATCCGCCTTGGTAGCTCGGCTCGCGAGTTGCTTTTTTGGGGAATCGCCGGTGGGCGGAAATGCCATTGATCCCGTTCACTTCGAGCGTCCAGGCGCTCGAGTTCCACTCGAAGCACTTACGTCAGTATAACCCGGGCCCATTCCGGGTACGAGGATTAGCAGTTGGCCGCGGCCGCGCGGGGTCGCAACTTGCTGTCCCAGATGACCGGCTCCACGCGTCCAACTAAGAAAATCCACGAAGCTGCGCCCGCAAACGCCACGGCCGCGACGATGAGGAACGCCCAATAAAATTGCCCGGTTCGCTGCAGGACATATCCCGTCACGGCCGGCGCCACCATTCCCGACATGTTGCCGAAGAAACTCTGGAATCCCACCCAGCGTCCAGTAGCCCGCTGTCCCGCGAGTGTCTGCGTGATGGCCCAGATGTTGGAAGCGGAGACGCCAAACGCGATGACGCCAAGGATTACCAGCGCGACACAAAGCCCCGGCCCGCTGACCACTGCCAGCCCCAGAAAAATGCCACTCATTCCGATACCGCCGCCCGTGAACGCCTTGCGGGCCCTCGAAGCACTCGCCCCCTCGGCGACCAAGCGGTCGGAAAGCCATCCAGAAACGGTGCACGCCAGCGCCGCCAGCAGGTACGCGATTCCACCGACCTTGGCCATTGTGTCCATGGAGAAGTGACGCTCGCGCACCAGATAAAACGGCAGCCAGGTGATCAGGAAGTAGTTGACGTAGTTTCCGCAGAAAAGGCCGATGCAGGTTCCCCAAGCCGAGCGCAGCAGCAGGAATTCGAAAAGATTCGGCGCGCCGGTGGTTTCCGTTTGCATGGCGTACTGCTTTTTCGGCATCCATTTGAGCCAAGGAAAAATCCAGAGCATGCTCGCCAAGCCCAGCACGATGAAGAACGGGCGCCAGCCGAATCGCGCCATCAGCAGCCCGCCGAACAGCATGCCGAATCCCGGCCCCAGCAGCAGGCCGGATGCCAGCACAGAGTTGGCGACACCGCGGTGCTCCTCCTCGAAATTCAGCGCGATGATCTTGTTGTAGGAGGGATAGCTGGCCGCTTCGCCCATGCCGAGGAGCAGGCGCAGTACGAAAAGGGCTGCGAAGGTGTGGACAATCCCGGTGGCGGCGGTTGCCGCGGACCAAAGGAGAAAGGCGCCGGCGAAGACCCAGTTGACGTTCAGGTGATCGACCAGCCAGCCATAAAAAAGATGCAGACTCGCATAGGTCCAGAAGAACGCGGAGAGCAGGAAGCCAAGCTGCGCGGCGGAAATGCCCAGCTCGTCTTTCAGCATCGGCGCGGCGATGGAGAGGTTGCCGCGGTCGATGTAATTGATGAACACGGAAATCGCCAATAAAACAATGACGATTAGAAGCGGGCCGGGGATGCGCGCGGGCTCGGCTGACGGGGAAGTGGGCATGAATGGTTGGGCACATCTTCACCGCAGGGCGCGGGTTTTGCAACTTGTATTGAAAGATGCTGGTTACCGCAGTTGGTGCCGGCCGGATGTGAGCGGGGCGTGGAATGCGCCGCTTGCGAAAGGCATTCTGGATCGGGCGCCGGGGAGGCGCGAGCCGGCGGATTGACGCGGCTCCGAGCTGGGCGGGGCGTATTTCCCAGCGGGGACGAAGATCAGACCGGCGGCTTCCGCCTGAGCGGCTTTCCGCTGTTCCGCGACCCGGCGGGCGATTAGGGTGCGGCGGTCGCCGTAGAACAGCTTGAAGAGCACATAGATCATGAAGTCGAGACCAAGAATGCAAAGGGCCAGAAATATCGAAAGCGACATCGTTGCCACGCCAGGACGGGTGAAGTCCTGCCTCCCTTGGAGATAGGATCGGGGAGAGGGCTTTGAAAAGTCCTGAGGAGTTCATGAGGGATTTGTAAGAAGAAGAGGAGTGGCCACCGATTGGTGCGGCCCTGTTCTGGGAGAGTTGACCTCAGGACGCTAGAGCGACAGCGGGTGTAAGGACAGTGGCTCAAAAGAAGGAGAAGAGACAACGGCCAGCGGGAAGGCAATAATGTGAATGGACTTACGCTTGTAAAGACCCGGGGTCGCGTGGAGGATGCCCGGAAATTGGAATGGGTATTGAAAATAAATGGGTTACGAGGTATCGAGAGGCGACAAAATTGGACCTTAGAATGCTCATATCTTGAGTAGGTAGTAGTACTCGCACCCCGTTCCGGGGTAACAGTTTTGGGAACGCGGGAGGCGAAGAGGAGCCCGAATCGTGTTGAGAACAGGGTATGTAATTTGTGGTGTGCTACTGGTGCTGATCTTAGCTGTGCAGCCGGTGAGGGCGGATTCTGGAGTCACGTACTCGGTTTCCGGCACGTACTCGTCCGCTACGACAAGTTCTGCCTTGAGCGGGCCCTCCGATACGTTCACGATGAATTTCTCTCTGCCGTTACAGCCGGGAACTAGCGACTATTTCCCTGGCGACGATTTCATTGTTAATGCGCTGACTCCGTTCACCTATTCCTCGAGCAATGGCGGGACAGC
>DATMNZ010000180.1:0-6209 GCA_035568495.1 Saccharimonadales bacterium (SeqCode)
CAATAACGACACCGGATCAACCGCGCTATGCTGGACTTGCGGCGACTGCGAAGTGTAATAAGAGTGCATGGGATGCGACGCGTGGGTCTGGGAATGGGGCCGGGATTGGCCGAAACAGGCAGCCGACGCCAACAACGCCGCCGCAGGTAGTAGGGTCTTGAGAACTTTCATCGAATTCCTTCCTAGAGTGAGTGCAGTTGAATATCTCTGCTGCAGAAGGAACGCTCGCGGCGGAAGAACTTGCGGACTTTTTCGTCTATATTCTTCCCATGCCGCTTCTCGAACTCCGTAACTTGGTGAAGGTCTACCCTTCCGGCCAAGGTGTTTTTGATGGGGTCTCTAATAAAGACAAGACTTGGGGCAAGGCCAGGAGTGGGGCCCCGGCCGTCAACGGGGTATCGCTCGACATCGAAGCCGGTGAAACGCTAGGGCTGGTAGGCGAATCAGGCTGTGGAAAGACCACCCTGGGCCGGATGATACTTCGCCTGATCGAGCCGACTGCGGGCAGCGTGCGCTTTGACGGGCAGGACGTGCTCGCGGCTGCGCCGATGGAGTTGCGGCGGCTGCGCCGGGACATGCAGATTATTTTTCAGGACCCGTTTGCCTCGCTCAATCCGCGTATGACTGTGGAACAGATGGTAACTGAGCCGCTGGTAGTGCATGCCGACGGCGGGCGTCCGGCGAAGGCTGCACTGCGTGAGGCGGCTGCGGAAATGCTGAAGGCCGTCGGTCTGGAAGAATCGGCGCTGGGACGCTATCCGCACGAGTTCTCCGGCGGACAACGCCAGCGCATCGGTATCGCCCGGGCACTGATGCTCAAACCCCGCTTCCTCGTCTGCGACGAGCCGGTCTCGGCCCTCGATGTGAGCGTAGGCGCGCAGATCGTGAACCTGCTCAAAGACCTGCAACGGAAACACCGGCTGACCTATCTGTTTATTTCACACTCCATGCCGGTAGTGCGCTACCTCAGCGACCGCATCGCGGTCATGCGCGCCGGGGAAATCGTTGAATTGGGCGAAGTGGAAGCCATCACCACCACGCCCGGCCACGAATACACCCGTTCGCTGCTGGCGGCAACGCCGGTGGTGGATGCAACCAAAAACCAAGAGCTCACCTCGGAGTCACGGAGAACTACAAAATAGTTGAAGCATAGTGCGACGTAGCTACCACCAAAACCTTTGAAACAGAGCGCAACGAGTTGCAACGAAAACCTTTGAAACACAGAGGAACAGAGGAAGCAGAGGATTTGGGGGTTGTGAGGCGAGCCCAGAAATTGCCGCGAACCGCGAAGAACCTAACCGCGAAGAACCCTGATGGATAGGAATCGGAGAAAATCAAACCTTCGCATCACTGACGGGAGGCTGCCAAAGTCATGAAGCTGCCTCACACCCCCAAATCCTCTGCTTCCTCTGTTCCTCTGTGTTTCAAGGGTTTTCGTTGCAACTCGTTGCGTTGTGTTTCAAAGGTTTTGGTTTTCTCCGTGACTTCGTGCTCCGTGGTGAATGTGTCTCTTTACTCCTTACCCAAAAACCGAATCCTTCCGTTTAACGACCTGTGACTCAGGCCCACGAACTGCAGGAAGAATGGCGAGGTGGTGACGTTGTTGACGAAGAGGGGGTTGGAGCGGCTGGTTGCGTTGTCGATGCCGACGCGTCCAGCCCAGCGGTAGCGACGGAAGATGAATTTACGCTCTAGCGCCGGATTGAGGGTCATGAAATCGGGAAAGCGGTGGGCGGCCGGGCCATCGACCAGTTCCTGAAAATCATTGACCGTGATGAAGGGGAATCCGGTGCGCCACAGGAAGGAATAGGCCAGGTCAAACTTCTTGAGCTTGCCGGCCAGCGGCAGCACTCCGTGGGAAACTATCTGGTGGGGCGCGTCCCATGGCTGAGGGCCGCCAATCTGGTTGCCGAATACCGGAAAGTCGGGGCCGAAATCGAGAAACTCATTGGTGCGCGCCCAGGAGCGCGTGTAGGCAACCATCACCGGGTACCCGCGCTTGATTTCCCGGCGGGCGGTGAGCTGTATGGCATCGTAGCGGTCCTGGCGGTGGTCCTTCAGAATCGAAGAGCCGTTGGGTTGGTTTTCATAACCCCATCCATGGACGCCGCGGCGATTCAGGTAGTCGGCGCGCAGATAGATACGGCCCGGCATGCGGCGCTCGATACCGGCGCTCCAGTTGGTGAAGCGCGGCATTTGCAGTTGCCCCGGGTTGGCGGCAAAGGTAGTGACCAGCGGCGCATGGCTCAGCGTAACGCCACCGGGCAGAAAGAAGAGATCGGTGCGCAGTCCCTGAAACGGACGCGCCAACAGAGACAAGCTGGTGCGATCGTAGTAGGTCCCAATGCCCAGGCTCAGCTTGGTCTCGCTGGCCTGCGCCAGCAGCAGCGCGCCGGCGATGCGCGGCGAGAAGAAGTCCTTGCCGATCTTGCTGTCGGAGTCCCAGCGCACGCCTGCTTCAATCAAGAGACGCGAGACCGGCGACCAGCGGTCCTGGAACCAGGCGCTGGGTTCGGTAGTGTGCAGCTTGTAGGCCGGGACGTTCTGGAACAGGACTTCGCGATTGTTGGTGCCGTCGAGATTGGTGAAGAAGATCGGTATGCGAATGAAGTACTGGTACAGCGTAACCCGCGCGAGGGAGCCGCCGAAGGCCAATTGGTGTCCGCCACCCCAGCGCCGGGGCCGCAGGAACACGTTGGTGAACCCTTGTTGGCGCACGGAATAGTTGCCGGTGGTGCGAAAGTAGTTCCCCTGGGAGCCGAAGGGCGTAACCGTATACGGCGAGAAGCCCAGGGCAGCTTCGGTGGCCCGGGAATATAACTCGCCGTAGCCGAACTCCCACAGGCTGTCTTTGGCGATCGAAACCTGGTCTTTTACGCTGCCTACGAAGATCGCCGAATTCTGGTTGGTGGAAGTCGAAATGGGGGCAAACCGCGATATGCCGGCGTGCCGCGAATTGGTCAGGTTCAACAGGCCGTCGACCAGCAGCGTGTTCTTTGGGTTGAGCGCGATCTTGACTTTCAACAGGTCGGCGGAGCGCCACACCCGGTTTTCATCCTGGCCGTCGGGCAGTTCACGCACGATGTTGGAATCGATCTCGCCTTCATGGGAAATCAGAAACCATGCCCGGTCGCGGAGCAGCGGCCCCGAGAAAGAAGCCCGGGGCGTCCAGTTGTTCAAGCGGGGGTGCTTTACGTTCTGCAGCGTGGGAATGAAGTCGGTGGCCGATTCGTGGAACTTGTTGGCGCCATCGAGCGTTTCAAAGGACGCCAGCCCGGCCGAGCCTTTGCCGAATTGGGCCGAGTAGCGGCTGCTCTCGACCGTGATCTTGCGCAGGGATTCGGGATTCAGGCGGACGCCTAGTCCGCCACCGGCAGGCTGGCTGATCTCCAGGCCGTCGAGATAATCCTGGGTCTGCTGCTGCGCTCCGCCGGCCACGTGTATCTGGCCATTAATGTCGCGGATTACTCCCGGGAAAAACTGCAACACATTGCGGTAATCGCGCGTTGTCGAATACGGGATGCTGCTGACGTCCTCGGCGGTCAGGGTATGCACGCTGGAACTCTGCTGCGGATCAATCGGCGAAGGCGAGGCGGCAACTTCCACTTCTTCATGGAACTCTTTCACCGGCTGCAGCCGGATTTCGAGCGGGGTTACCTGACCGGCCACAATCGAGACGGTCTCAACCGTGGCTTTGTAAAAACCTCTCTTCTCGACGATAACTTTGTAAGTTCCAGCACTGAGGTGAAAAGCGGCCAAGCCTGCCTGTCCGCTTTCCGCGTGCGCCACCCTTTCGCCGCCATGCTGGAGCACGACGGAAGCCGGGAAGACCGGCGCGCCATGGTCATCAAGCACGCGGATTTCCAATTCACCGGTCTGGGCGGGCTGTTGCGGCACAGCGAGGCCGCTGCCACTCAACAGGGCCCAGGCCGCCAGCAGAAGGAATTGTAGCGACCGTTTCATTCGGTGAATCCATCCCGATCATGGGATTCCCTGCTCATTCGGGCTGGGTATGCGGGGCCGGTTCCACGATAATCGGTTGCGACTTGCGCAGGTCATGCTTTGCGCCTTCGCCCTTGAGTTCGGTGCGCTCGGCCGGCCGCTGGCGTTCGTCATATTTTCCAAAGATCATTTTGCCGGCGGTAGTCTGCAGCACCGAGGTCACGGCGATATCCACGTTCTTACCGAGCAGCTTGCGCGCGTTGTCCACCACCACCATGGTGCCGTCATCGAGGTAGGCCACACCCTGATTGTATTCCTTGCCTTCCTTCAGGATGAACACACGCATGGTCTCGCCCGGCAGCACGATGGGCTTAAGCGCATTGGCCAGTTCGTTGATGTTCAGCACGTCCACGCCCTGCAACTGGGCAACCTTGTTGAGGTTGAAATCGTTGGTGATGATCTTGGCCTCGTAGATCTTGGCCAGCTCAATCAGCTTCAGATCGACTTCACGGACGGTCGGGAAATCGTCTTCCACGATCTGCACGGAAACGCTCGCGATCTTCTGCACCCGTTGCAGAATATCGAGACCGCGCCGCCCGCGGTTGCGCTTCAACGAATCTGACGAATCGGCCACCAGTTGCAGTTCCCGCAGCACGAACTGGGGAATCATCAGGATGCCATCGAGAAAGCCGGTCTCGGCGATGTCGGCGATGCGTCCATCGATGATTACGCTGGTGTCGAGGATCTTGAAGCTTTTGCGGGCCTGTTTTTCCGCTCCGAAGAGGCCGCCCAGGGCCGCCAGATTGAGCAGGTCGCCTTTGTTCGCGCCCACGATCAGGCCCACATACGACATGAGCAACATGACCATGAGTTGCAGAAAGCTCTGGCTGCGGCCCGCGCCGATGCTGTTGCGGATGACCAGGCTGAACAGAAAAGCGCCGAGAATGCCCAGGATGCTGCCCAGCACCGCGCCAATCAGCCGCTTGAGGCTGACCATGCGCACCAGGCGCAACTCGAACACCACCACGGCTGTGCCCAGGGTTGAGCCCACCACCAGCGACAGCCATGGCGAGTACTTCTCAAGGCCAAATGGCTGCAACAGGAAGCAGGCCACGGCCACAACACCGATAAAAACAATGCGAATAATAATCAGGTCCAAAAGGACCTCCTGACCGGCTGCTACTGGTCAAAGGTAAGAGCCAAGGGCTGAATGACCTCGCAGTACCCCAGAAGAAATAGCCGCCCCCACAGCGGTTTTTGCAGGGTCTTGGAATTTGCTAACTAGCGTGCAAGAACTCCCCTGCTGCATAAATCGGCGTAAGTATACATCAGTTTCAGCATCGGGGGGCCCCTGATCAGTTAGCAACTAAGTAAATACTTCGTCAGATTTGTTATTGACCAAGGCAACCCGCCGCCTGCATCATTTTCACTGTCGGGTTTTCGCAGGGATGAGTTCCCTTGTATTCCGTTTGGCCGAAGCAGATGAGCGGCCGGTCCTCCCGCTTTCCGGAGGACACGAGAACCGGCGCCGAAGGATCTCGGGGGAGAAACAAGGCGCCGGTTTTAGTTTGTTTATCGGGGAGAAACTTGACGCGGCACCCCGTACCCGGAGGTAATGTTGCTTGAATCGCCACGATATGCGACATTATCGAGTCTGCCTTTTCAACTTGGGCAGGCATGAATCTGTACAGCAATCGAAACTTGCAGGTGAATCATGTCAGCAAATCTGGAACAACGATCGTATGACGACGCGGTCACATGGCTCCGCGACCACGGCTTTGACATTCTGGAGGCGCCCGGAGCCAAGGCCCGTGTCTTTCTGAAGAAATTCGGGTGCTCGGCGGCCATCGAAAAAGCCGAGGACGACACAACGAAACTTTTCGCCAAGCCCGGCTACCTGATCGGCGGCGAAATCTCGCGCCTGGTTGACAAGGGCTATCAGAAGTTTCTCAAGACCAGCAAAGCCGAAGTGCCGGCCACCGCCGACCATCTCACGGCTCTCCACCAGTTCGGCGAAGAGCTGCGCGAAGCCATGGGCGGCGTCAGCCTCTACAACGAGTCACTGGGCACCGTGAGCGATAGTTACCAGTATGATCGCGTGAAAGACCGCGACCTGCCCGAAGCCCAGCGCCCGGTGCGCGCCTGGGAAGCCGGGGACAAATCCGGTCGCAAGCCCGCCTGAAAAGGCGATTTGGTAAGTGGGTAATTGAA
Organism: Saccharimonadales bacterium (SeqCode); assembly: GCA_035568495.1. GTDB lineage: Bacteria > Acidobacteriota > Terriglobia > Terriglobales > Acidobacteriaceae > Angelobacter. The sequence goes on from DATMNZ010000180.1 coordinate 6,154, forward strand.
GGGCTGTGACTGACGTCACCGCTTGTTTTGTTCTGCGATTCAGTTTTTCTCAGCAC
>DATMNZ010000181.1:0-11430 GCA_035568495.1 Saccharimonadales bacterium (SeqCode)
AGGGACGAACTGATGGAAAATATCATCCGCTCGATTGATGGCATCGGCCGCTCGCCGACAAAGCTACGCGGCTGCATCGTGCAATCCGAACTGCCTTCTTTCTTGCGCTAAATTATTGCATTATTTATGCAGCAATCAATAGCGAGCGCATCACGCTTCTTTGCCTGCCAGTTGCGCCGTTCCGCCATCACCCAGATCTCGCCGTGTGAAACAACGCTGATGAGAGAACGCACTGCGGGGTTTTCAAGGGAGAAGGTGTGCCGGATGAACTTGCCGAGTTCATTTCCGCGCACCAGAGCGAGAAGGACGCTTGTATCCAATAGATAAAGCTTGCCTTTCACCCGCGCATTTCCTTCAGGGATGCAAGCAGTTGTTCGTCGGTTTCGTCACCCGGCCAGGCGCCGAAGAACGCCGCAATCCCGCCCTTCCCGCTTTCCATTCTGGGTTTGCCAGCAGAAGGCTTGTGGATGAGCGGAGGTGGAACGCGGTTAAATAACATGGATTCGCCGGAATCTTCTTCGACGTGCTGTGCGTCTACGCGGAGAACGCTTCCTGATGGCCGGTAGACAGCTTTACCGACGACTATGATTTTTTTGTTGAGAAATTGGGGCAGGGCCTCGATCATCTCTGCCCGGTCGAGCACTCCATGCACTTCCTTGCCATCCGCCAGCCTGAGCGCAAACGCCTTGGTGCTGTATCGGACCATGTCCAAGGTGCCAGCCAGGCGCAACTGCCGCGGGGGCGGGGTACTGTTACTCAATTCCCTGGCGTGAATTGGAATCTCGCGGTCAAGGATGGCATGTCGTTGTAAGTCATCATGCGTCTGCGGCAGGCGAATGGTGGTGACATCGTGCATGAACAAGGAATGAAGATGCTGGGTTACACGCAGCAGACCAGGATCGTATAAGACGCTTTCGGGGTCACCTGAACGAATGTCGTTGACAACTCTGGCCATCACATTGACGGCCGTTTCCTGCGGATCGGGTAGATCGTTGAAAAGCCGGCGTTGTTTATAAAGCTCTTCCGCCGCATCCCCCAGCCGGCATGCCTCCAGTTCAAGCACGGTATCACCGTCCTGATCGGAAAAACCGACCACGCGCACGTCTGAGGCGCGCCTTAGCCATCGGGGTTGCTCTCCCACGGCTGCGCTGCGCCCCTCAAAGGCCATGCGGACGGAATTAATCATCAGGGGAAAGATCCGGCGGAATACGTTCCCGCAAAGCTCGACCGGCGGGCGCTTCCCGAATTTGCCGGGAGCTTCGAGCAGGATCGTCTGGTGTTGGTAGTCCATCGCGTGTCCTCCTCCGGCTATCAGGTATTGTATGACAAAGGCGGGGCCGAGGTGTCAGCCCACCGGCGACAATGGATGGATCTGAAGCCCTCTCCTGGGGACTCCCGGCCGCTCAATAACGCGGCCTCACAACGCAAAACGGTTCAGGAGACACAGCTAGTTACGGGTGTTGAGCCATGCTGTTTTGCTTTCAGAGTGCTGTCATGGAAAGTGGACGGGCCCCTTGGTCTGGTTCCTCACCAAGTAATCAGCCACCTGGTTCCGCCATGTGGAATGTTGGAATTCTTGTTGTGGAGAAATCTACAGACGAGGATTAGCTCTCATCGGGCCCTCCGTGGTTTTGGATCGAAGAGCTTCTAACCTTGTGCGAAGCTGTTTTTTTAGATCAGTAATATTCTTATATTCTGGTACGTTGTGCATGCTCAGATCAAATAAAGCAAGAAGAAGGCGGCTCTGGAGAAAATCGGGCTACATCGTGCACTAATCGATATCCGCAACGGGCATTCCTGTGAATTTCAATGACTTGCGCGGGTCGCGGATTGAGACCATCTCTTGCAAGTACACGGCCCAGGTAGTCCAAAGCGCAGCCGCCATTTTATCCTCTCAGGGTTATCTCGGGTGCCCTTATAGCGCATCGCCGAAACGCAAGGTCCCTCGCGCCTACTCGCGCGCTGAAGAAAGCGCGCGCTCCCTACGGCACTCGGGATGACAGTGTTGGGCTGGGCCGACGCTGTTCCATCTTTTTAGACGGCGAGAGACGATATGTGCGGTTATTTGTGGGACAGTACACTAGTCGAAGTAGCGCCCACTTGTCTCGGAGCCATCGACAGCGAGCGGGATCAGGTGCTTCGCGAGCTCGCGCGCCACATCACCAGGCCTAAAGGCAGTCCCCAGGTGGCAGCGAGGGTCACGCCGGCAATCCATACCGGGAGTGGTACCGGGAAACGCAACCCCGCCCCAAGACCGGTAATGAAGCAAAGTGTCCCGCCGATGACGCCCCAGAGCCCCACCCAGCGCGGAAAGTTCCCGCTGCGGACCACGGCAGCTCCGATCACGATGAAGGCGAGGCCGATGAATACGCCCGCAAAGACTGGAAAGAAAGAGAACCATATATGCGCTGCAACGTCGGCGCTGTTGAACAAGGACGCCTTCTGCGCAGGGTCCGCTGCTTCCGACCACCGGTCGGCGAAATACTTGGTGGCGCTGCCGTCGATCATGATCTCGACCATGTAGACAGCGCCTCCGAGGACCACCAGATAGCGCCCCAGCGTGCCGAGCGCACGCGCCATCGGATCGGCCAGGTTGCGGGTCAGCATCGCCAATCCGCAAACCAAGAAGGCGACGGAGAGCATAATCAGGAAATGAAGCTGTGACCAATGTGGCGCCGCAACCAGCAGGCGAAGCAGCGCCTGTGTCTGGTGTGGCGGATGAGGGTGAAAAATGTTTGCGACGAATACTCCGACACCGCCCAGAAGCATGACGATGCTTCCAACCCGTAGTTCGGCACGTTCCACCGCCGGCGGATTCGACTCCATGCGCCAGATTATACTCCCGAAGCTGCATCAAACTGAGCGACCACTGGAGGCTGTGAAGCTGGCTGTATTTGGCGTCCCGAGGCACGTTGCCGTAGAAGCTGCCAGCGAGTTGCAGGTCGTCTTACAGGTTCACCTGAAGCCTGCCGTCCGGCAGAACGGTGCATTTGCGCTCCCTCCAGACGATGGTGCTGCCCAGAAATCCACCGATCCACACCAAAAAACCGAGCACGTCCTGAAACGGCAGCAGCCACCATTGGGTAAAGGTGACTGGGTCGCGAAGGATTCGCCAAGCAGTGGCCCAGGCCGCACCAACCCGGATGACCACAGTAAGGAGTACCAGTGGCCAGGATGCCCCATGCATCAGCCACAAGAGTAATGCCCACACCAAGGGGTAAGTAAATATCTGGCCCCAATAACCGGCTGGCCGGGAGCGGCGGGTGCTGCGCGCCCAGCGTAACCGATGGCCCAGATTCTGCGCCATTGACTGACTGCCAATCCGGTGCTCAATCACGCAGGAAGAAAACAACACAGTATGGCCAAGTTGGGCGGCACGCTGACCCATGACGAAGTCTTCCGCCAGAAAATCCTGCAGATAAGTAAATCCACCCATACGGTCCAAGACGTTGCTGCGCACCGCTATCGTGCATCCCAGCGCAAAATTCATGCCTTCAATCATGCGGGCAACCAGCACTCCGCCCAGAAACTCGGTGTTCATTCCAACGGCTTCAAGCCGCGACCACACACCATCGCCGCCCACGGCCCGATAGGGGCAGGTAATCATGCCCACGGAAGGACCGTGAAACTCCTTCGCCAATTGCGCCAGGAAATTTGGAGTCACGCGCACGTCACTGTCACTCATCACCAGCAATTCATAACGCGCCTCGCGAACCAAGTGCTTCAAGCTGTGGGCCTTGGCGTTGGGTACGGGCGATTCGCCGGTCACGATCAACCGCACCTGGGCCCGGCCGGCATATTCGGTCTCAAGCTTTTCGACCACAGCAACCGCCGGGTCGCCGGACCGATGGACGGCGAACAACACCTCAAAAGCGGGATAGTCCTGATCAAGAAAGCTACGGAGGTTCTCTTCCAGTCCTTCATCCTGGCCACACAATGGCACTAGGAGGCTAATCGGCGGAGTGGCGGTTGCCGGGGACGGATTGACGGAAAGATAGCGCCAACTGGCCACCATGATCAGAACGCAATACACCACGGAGCCCGCAAGCAGGACCGCAACTACGGTTGTAATCATCGCTGTCACAGAGTGTGGTCCTTGTCTCCTGGCCCAGTCGCATCGGAAGGCGGGCAGCAAGATTGTTGTGAAGGAAATTTACCGCCGCTCACAGCAACGGGTAAAAGATCAGGCGTTTCCTGCGAGAACTGCCAAGTCGTGGAAATTGGGATGCGCCGGCTAGCCTGACGAAAAATCGGCCCCCCTCTTGCCCAACCTTGCTGTTGCTGAACAGGCGGGACACGGTAACGTCGCGCATAAATCAACAGTCAGATCATAATCAATACAACTGAAAGGAACCACGACGGCTGAGCCATATTACAACAGCACCTGACATGAAGGGTCCGCGATCACGATGAAATTTTGTAAAGAAGTGCGATCGGAAGATATTGCAGCGGTTACGGTACGAGCATTGATTCCTGCGTGATTTCGATTGTCCAAACGTGGCTACGCGCTCGCGAAAGAGTCCGATGACAGTAAAGCGCAAGTCCTCGACGCGAATGATCTGACCTACCACGTTCCGGCCGACTCGGTGACATGAGGGAGGGTCCGCACGGCCTCTGGCCTTTGGGATTTTGGGCTGCTGGGTTTGACCGGGCGATTCAGTCTTATATATTTAAGACTTGTGTTCATCCTGTGCCACTAATAATATGACCTCCGCGTACGCAACTTAAAATGGCAGGCCGTTCATTACGGTATTGATAAGGAGCCAAGATTTTGTGTGGAATTGCCGGCTTTACACATACGAACTGGGTGACCGAAACAGATCGCATTCGAAAAGCCGCATCCACCCTGCAACACCGTGGCCCGGACCAGCAAGGAGTCTTTCAATCGGACACCGTAGCACTGGCGGCAACCCGGCTGAAGATTATCGACCTGGATGGCGGTGACCAGCCAATCCTCAGCGATGATGGCGGCACGGTCATCGTTTTCAACGGTGAAATCTATAACCATCATGAGTTGCGGCACGAACTTGAGGGGTTGGGCCACCAGTTCCGCTCCCGCTGCGATACTGAAGTGGTGCTCCGGGCCTTCCTGGAGTGGGACCTGGAGTGCTTTTCGCGGCTGCGAGGCATGTTCGCAATCGCGATCTGGAGCGAATCCAGAAAACGCCTGGTTCTGGGCCGGGACCGGCTGGGAATTAAGCCGCTGTATATTGCCCATCGCGGCAGAGACATTTTTTTTGGCTCGGAGCTGAAGGCCATCTTCATCCATCCCGAGATTCCCCGGCAGCTAAATCAGAAGGGCTTGGATTGCTACCTGTCAATGAACTACGTTCCTTGCCCCTGGACTCTGGTGGAAGGCATTGAGAAACTTCCTCCGGGCCACTGGGTGGAGTGGGAGAACGGAACCACCCAATCCGGCTGCTACTGGCAACTACCGTTCGGGACCCAGGAGCAGTCTTTGAAGTCAGCCACGGAGAAGCTCGATTTCCTTTTGCGGGAATCGATCCGGGAACACCTCGTTTCGGACGTACCTTTGGGAGTGTGGCTGAGCGGCGGCGTCGATTCTTCGGCGATCCTCCATTACGCGGCTGCGGAAACCAGCGCCCGGCTCAAGACTTTTTCGATCTCGTTTCACGGGCGCCGCTTCGATGAAACCACTTACATCAAGAAGATCGTGGAGCAATATCAGACGGAGCATGAGCAAGTAGATCTGAACCCGAACTTGAATCTGCTGGATGCGATCACGGAGTTTGCCTATTGCTCGGATGAGCCGAGTGCGGACGCTGGTGCGCTTCCCGTCTGGTTCCTCTCCAAGCTCAGCAAGACCAGGACCACGGTAGCGTTGAGCGGGGAAGGCGCGGACGAACTCTTTGGCGGCTATCTCACCCATCGTGCCAGCTTACTGGCGGAGCGCGCGCGGAAGCTGCCGCCCGGCGCCCTGCGCTTTGCCCTGGACCAGTTGCGCCGTCTGCCGGTTTCCGATGAAAAGATCGGCTTCGAATATAAGGTGAAGCGTTTCCTGGAAGGCTGTTTGATGCCCAGCGCCTCGGCCCACGTGTATTGGAACGGCGCGTTTTCTATGGAGCAAAAGCAGGACCTGCTGCTGCATCCGCTGCCGCCGGCGCTGGATTGGGTCCTGGCTGAACTCCACGAACGTTTGCAGGGAAGCGATCGGCTGGCTTCGTACCTTTGGTTTGATCAGAAGTACTACCTGCCCGACGATATTCTATACAAGGTGGATCGGACCAGCATGGCCCATGCGGTGGAGGTCCGCCCCCCATTTCTGGACCACAGGATTGCCGAGTTTGCGGCCTCCTTGCCTCCCTCATTAAAGATTCGCGGGTCGCGCCAGAAGGTAGTCCTCAAAGAATTGATGAAGGGCAAACTACCTTCCTCGACGCTGCATCGGAAAAAGCTCGGCCTCGATATCCCTGCCCACGACTGGTTCCGCGGCCCTCTTCGTGCTTTGCTCGAAGATACGATGGCTGAGGGTGTCTCCGAATATGGCGAGATTTTTCGCGCCGGCGCCGTCCAAGACCTGTTGAGCGCGCACATGGAAAAGCGGGCCAATCTGGGGTACCACCTCTGGGGTTTGATGATTTTATTTCTTTGGATGAAAAAATGGAAAATCCAGCTACCAGCACGGGAACAGAACCCGGCGTTGGAAAGAACTGGCGTGTTTATCTAACGGTCTTGGCGGTTGCAAGCGCGATTTATTTGGGATGCATTGTTTCTCCACCCAGCCTGATGGATGACGTGGATGCGGTGCAGGCGCAGATCGCCCGCAATATGCTCACTTCCGGCGACTGGGTTACGGCCCGCCTGGACGGTGTAGTGTATCTAGAGAAGCCGCCCCTGATTTACTGGTTGATGGCGGCCTCGTACAAAATCTTCGGTATCCATGATTGGGCGGCGCGCATTCCTATGGCGCTGTCTTCCCTCGCAGTGTGTTGGGTCACTACCGCATTCGGCATCTGGGCCTTTGGCAGACGGGCGGGATTCTATGCCGGCATCTGCGTTGCGACCTGCGTCGGATTATTCTTATTCACCAGGATACTGATTCCCGATGCCATGCTCACCTTCACCACAGGGTTGGCCATGTGGGCATTCCTCCGCGCTCTGGATGAGGAGGAACGCCATCCGCGCTTTTGGGCTTTTCTATTTGCGGCATGCCTGGGCATTGGACTCCTGCTGAAGAGCTTGATTGCGGTGGTTTTTCCGGTGGCTGCGGGAGTTATCTATCTTGCTCTGACCCGACAGCTCTTTTCCGCACCATCCTGGAGGCGGATCCGGCCCGCCAGCGGAGCGATGGTCGTGCTGCTGATCGCGGCACCGTGGCACATTCTGGCGACGTTGCGTAATCCGCCTTATTTTTCACTGAGTTTGCACAGCGGCCCGGGCGAGTACCACGGGTTCCTGTGGTTCTTTTTCATCAACGAGCAGCTTTTGCGGTTTCTGGATCTGCGTTATCCGCGCGACTACAACACGGTCCCGCGCCTGTACTTCTGGCTGTTTCATCTTTTGTGGCTGTTTCCGTGGAGTGTTTATCTTCCCGCGGTGGCAAAACTTTCTTATAAGCCAGTTGATCGCGCGGGGCGCGCTCGCCTGCTGATGCTGTGCTGGACCGGCTTTCTGCTGATTTTCTTCACCTTCTCCACGACCCAGGAGTATTACTCCATGCCCTGCTATCCGGCGCTTTGCCTGCTTCTGGGCTCGGCCATGGACAATGGCGGCGTCTGGACACGACGTGGAACGCGGGCCCTTTCTGGGTTGGCTGCGGGTGCGGCCACGGCCCTCTTGGCGGTCCTCTTTCTGGTCCGTAATATTCCTACTCCAGGAGACATCTCGACGGCGCTCACGCAACGTTCACAGGAGTTCTACACTTTGGCGCTGGGTCATGTGGGGGATTTGAACTTGCAGTCGTTCGCGTACTTGCGCGTGCCCCTGGTGCTGGCTGCGGTCAGCTTCCTCATCGCGGCGCTCGGTACGTTCCGGGCCCCAGCGCAACGCTCTTTTCTGGCTGCCGCCGTGATGATGGTAGTTTTTTTCCAGGCCACGCGTTTGGCCATGGTGACCTTTGATCCCTACATGTCTTCGCGGCCGCTGGCGGAAGCTTTGCTCCGCACCCCGCATGGCACGTTGATCGTAGACCGCCACTATTACACGTTTTCATCTGTTTTCTTTTACACCAACCGGGAAGCATTGCTGTTAAATGGCCGTTTCCACAACCTTGAGTACGGGGCTTACGCGCCCGGCGCGCCTCCGGTGTTTATGGACGATGCGCAGTTCAAGGACCTGTGGAACAGGCCGGACCGGTGCTATCTGGTGGCCACAGAGTCGGCTCTGCCGCGTCTTGAAAAGCTGGTCGGCAACCAACAACTCAACCTGGTTATCGAGAGCGGAGGCAAGTTTGTAGTAACAAACCATCCATTGGGAGCGACTCCTTAAATTAGCTATGCGGGCTGCCCCCTCATGTGGTTCCAGTGTTTGGTTTGAGCAGATCGATCTGGCCAGCCTGCTGAGAGTCCCAGCGGCAGAGCATCAGCCAAGCAGCGAGCGACTCCGAAGGAGCGATCCGGGCAAAGAGGGCTTCCTGGGCAGGGTCGGGAATGTGGTCCGGAGTGTAGGCCTTGAGAAGAAGCGCCAACTGCGAGAGAAGTTCCATGCTGATGGCAAGGATTGAGTTCCGTAACTCGACCGCAATGGCGGCGCCGGCCTTCTGCTGGTCCTCAATATGTTTGAGCCGTCATCCCTTGAACATGGCGCTGATCTCCTGGTAGCCGACCGCCTCGGCTGCGAAGTTGAAGGTGCCATGCTCTTTCATTTCCCTGGCGGCGCGCAGGAATGCTCCCAGGGCGGCCCGCGAAAGGGCGCTTCCGACGGTCACGCGCCTGACGCCTATCGCCGAAAGTTCATCCAGACTCAACTGCACGCCCTGCAATCCCATGATGACATTCACCGGCCGGTCGACCGAGCTGACCACGGCAGAAATGTCGGCCTTATTCGCGAGGCCCGGCGCAAATAGAACATCGGCGCCCGCTTCCTGATAGGCCTGCAGACGCCGGATGGTGTCTTTCAGGTCGGGCCTGCCGACCAGATAGTTTTCCGCGCGCGCCGTCAGAGAGAAATGAAACGGAAGGCTGCGCGCCACGTCCACGGCCGCGCGGATTCGATCTGCGGCATGCTCGACCTCATACATCACACCGCCGGGGCGCCCAGGGACGTCTTCAATCGAACCGCCTACTATTCCAGTTTGAGCGGCCAGGGTGATGGTTTCAGCAACCATCGCGGGGGAATCTCCAAAGCCATTCTCAAGATCGGCGCTGACCGGCAAGTCGGAGGCTGAGGCCAGCGCGGTCACATGCGCCAACGTTTCTTCGCGGCCGATCCGGTTGTCCGGCTGCCCGGCGGAGAACGCAAAACCGGCGCTGGTAGAGGCCAGAGCCTCAAAACCCAGGTGCGCCAGCAATCGGGCCGTACCGATGTCCCATGGATTCGGAATGATGAAAGCGCTGTCGCGCTCATGGAGGGCGCGAAAAATGGCCCCTTTTTCAGTCTGCGTCAACATTGCGCACCTCCCAAGGTGTTACGGCTTCGTTGTACTCAGGTCCAGAGATTTCGTTTCCGCCTTCGGCAGCTTTACCCGCATGATGCCTGCCAATGTAGGAGCGATGTCGCGCATGTCGATCTCACCCAGGGAGCCGGGGCGAATCCCTTGGCCAACGATGAAGAATGCCGCTCGCATCTCGGGCAGGCCGGGCCAGTAGCCGTGCATGCCTGATTTGGCCACCGGGCGCACAATTGCGCCGGTTGACCGGCTTCCGAACCTGTAGCCGGGTTTGAGCGAGACCAGGAAGCTGGCGCCCGGAAATCCACCGTGCTCCTGCAGTTCCCCGGCGGGAATGATTCGATCAATGCCGTTAGCCGGATCGGCCTGGAGATCCGCTAATAATTTTTGCACGCGATCGCGGATAGCATCGTTGGCTTCCCGCAAGACCACGGCGGCAGAACCGCCGGCGAGCCACAGGGTTGCATCCCAGGAGGCGGGATGTTCGTTGTCGCCCTCGTTGTATCGAACCAGCCCGCTGGAGCGGAAGGCGGGCAGAAGGTTGACCTCAAAGTCGGTTTGCACGAAGCCATGGTCGGAGACGACGCAGATTACAACGTTGCCATGAGTGGCGGCATTGGCGGCCTTCACGACCTCACCGACGATCGCATCGATTCTTTCGAGCGTCGCCAGGCTTTCTTTACTAAACGGACCGGTTGCATGTTGAACATGGTCGAGAGCGGTGAAATATGCGGTCATGAACTGGGGCTTCTTCTTGTTGAGCATCCACACGGTGAAGCGGCCCCGGTTCTCGTCGCCCTCTATGGTCTCATCGATGCCGTCGGCGTAGGGGCCCAACTGGTTTTCCATCTCTTCCAGCAGGCCGGGTGTCGATAGCAATCGCTGCAATTTTCTGTCGTCGGGCGTGCCTGTCCGCCAGTATTGAGGAAGGTTGAAAGTGACCTTTGCTCCGGCGCTTACGGGCCAATGCACGTTTCCAGTGGAATAGCCGGCGGCCGCGGCCGCATCCCACAGAGTTGGCGCCTGGATGTCGGCGGCGTACCAGTACCAGCCGCCGGCATTCTTGTTCAACGGGTCAAACGTCGTATTGGCAAAGATGCCGTGCCTGGCCGGAGAGACACCGGTAAGAATTGTCGTATGACTCGGATAGGTGACCGTTGGAACCACACCGCGCACGCCCGTAGCGTATGCGCCTTCGCTCAGGAAGCGCTTGAGGTTAGGAATTTTGAGGGCGTATTGGCCGGCTTGCAGGACGTAGTCCGGGCGCAGGCCGTCGACCGAAATGAGGACCACGCTGGGCCTGGGACCGGCGCCGGTTTGGGCGCGTCCCGCGGCCGTAAACAGCAAGAAGATCATCAAGACTTGCAAAGTTGTTTTCATGCGCACCCCTAGGGGGCCAACTATACACTGAATTCTATGGACCAGCGTGAACAGCCTGACCAGCCCGACGAAACCGTGTTCTGGGATGAGCCCTGCCCTCTCTGCTGCAGCAGCCTGAGATATGTGAAGCGTAGAGAGCCGGGTAAGGTATTTTGTGACGGCTGCGGGTATGTGGAGGGGGAAGAGCCTTATTGATCTTCGCGCTCTGGCGCAGGGCGTCGTGTTAGCATGTGTTGACCGGAGGCACATCTCATGGAGCATCGATTTTGGAATTGGCGGCTGTGGGCGGGATTCGGGGTAAGCTTGCTCGCGATTGCGAGCTATTTCGCCTTCTTTCACGTCATCCGCCTGGTTCCCTTGGTAGGCGCGGCACTGTTTGCTGTGGCTGCAATCCTGCTGGTTTCAGGGTTAAAGCGCGCCTATGAGCAGCCACAGTTGTACCGCGGCAAGGTTGCGGGCAGAGTCTTGGCCAGCCTGAGTGT
>DATMNZ010000182.1:0-28824 GCA_035568495.1 Saccharimonadales bacterium (SeqCode)
CGCGGCGGCTCCAGTCGAGAATGGCCGTACACAGCGCGCCGCTCTGGCTCAGGAAGGCCAGATTTCCGGGCAGGGCATTCGACTGCGCGAAGGTAGCATTCAGCCCGGTGCGGGGATTCATTACACCCAGGCAGTTGGGACCGATAATGCGGAGGTCGTGGTTGGCGATGACCCGGAGGATGTGGGCTTCGCGTTCGAGTCCACGGGGGCCAAGTTCGGCGAAGCCCGCTGAAATTACAATCGCCCCGTGGACCCCGTTCTTGACACACTCTTCCAGCACGCCGGGGACGGTATCGGCGGGCGTGACGATCACCGCCAGATCCACTCTCTCGCCGATGGCCGCAATACTTGGATAACACTTGATGCCCAGCACGTTACTGCGCGTGGGATTCACGGGGAAGATCGTTGCGCCCGAGGGTTGTTCCAGCAGGTTGCGCATCAGCGTGCGTCCGACGCTGGCCGGCTTTTCTGTGGCCCCGATGACCGCGACGCTCTGAGGATTGAAGATCGGCGTCAGGGGAGTGTGGAGCATGGGTTATTTTAACGGAAAGTGTTTGGCGAGGGTGGTAGTTGGTAATAGCAAGCGCAATTAAAGTCTAAGCTTCCTTCGGCGGACTTCCCCTCTGGGGAAAAATGTCGCCACAACTAAGAACATCCACGATTTCTTGACATGCTGGATGGCCGTGAGAGGGCTGCAAATTGTGCGCGTTTTATTTTTATTCTTGTGTCTGACAGACACCCGCATCTACGGCACTGCCGGAATAGTGCAACACCCAATGTCCAGGAATCTCCGCGCCGTTTCTTGGTTCAAGCAATACTGGAACGCCAGGTTGATGGGAGTCCCGCAACTGATAGACAAACCGGGTTGTATACAAACATCCAAATTGGTCCCGATAGCCGACACAGCCCACGATGACAGCCATCGTCTTATGGGAAACTGGGTCAAGCACGATGTCGTTAGGGCTCCAAAAGGAAAGCCGTCTGTCAACAACGCCTTGCTTGCCAGAAAATATGATGTAGCCGCCAGCGTGGCCAATCGAGTTGCACACTTTCTCTTGCTCGTTATTGATGCGGTCAATATCCATACTTACCACAAGCTGCCCATAAGCCATTGCATTTTGCGCTGGGACATTACCGAAATTCTTCATAATCAGTGTATAGCCTACATTCGCCACTCCATCTGTGGAGAATCCGAAGTGGTCAGCGGTAAAAGCATCAACTTCATCAGCGACGCCTACCCACGGGCGGACAGACAAACGAATTTGCTTCTCAGCAGCGTCAGCCGCTCTTTGGTTAGCGTGATAAATTCCAACCGTATAGCAGGCATAGATGCAGAGGATTATGAGACCAACAACCTCCAATATGCCCTTGGAGTAATCAAAGCAATCACGCTTTGTCTTTTTGGATTTGCAACACTCGGGCTTGGGTATTGGGGTCTCAGGTTTTGCCAGTGCGGGAGAGACTTGTTGTATGGAGACGTCGGCCCTTGCATCAGGCTTCCTGTCAGCGTTTGGGGAGTTGGCGTTTGCGTAGACCGGTTCTGTCATTGAAGATTGCGCCCCTGAAAAGGAACTTTGCCGGAGCAATTTTAACAAGGGAAGCGGGAAGAGAGTTAAGAGAAAACCGCACTGCCGCATTCTGAATCAAAAGGAGGGTTTTGTTCCTTGCGCTCTAGCAGAAATCCGCTATTCCTGTTTGGCGGTGGGCGAAGTGTAGGGTTGTTGAGACAATTCTTTTGACGCTGGGCGTGCTGGCGGTTCCCGGAAAGTACTAGACCGTCCATCCCTAAGATCATCTCTCTTTAACGGTACCTTTTAAAAAAAACGATACCTTTTGAAAATTGCCTTTGATTCTTCCTTAAAAAGCAGACCTTTCTAAATTTGTTCGCCCCAAGTATCATCTGTATGGATGTGAAATGTATGGAGGTGAAACAAACATGGCCGATGATTACATTGATGATCAGGTCGGATATGTTCAAGGGCAGCGAGAATCCCAGGAAGAGAAAGAAAAGCCACTTCACTCAAAGCCTAATCTAAATAAAAAAATTGAAAGACGTGTGAATCACGGAGACAGGAGGACGCGTATTGCTAAGCCGGTTAGATTTAGCAAGCCCAAAAAGCACAGAAACAATGGCAGAAGTGGCGGCAGATGATTAGTGATTATTCTAGCCATTTGCGGGGCCTTCCTCCGCCGTGGGTCTTGCAGGTTCCTGATCGAGAATGTCGCCAGCGTCGACGTCTAGCCCACCAACGATTGCCGGGCCGTTGGCTATCTCTGACTTACAAACGCCTTGACCGCGATGGCGCGCGGGTTCTTTCCCAGTGGCACCATCGTCTCAATGATGGGGGCGCCGGGGCGGGGGCGTCCTTTGCTGTCGGTGAGGTCGAGAACGGCCAGGTCGCCACTCACGGTGTTCACTACCAGCAGCAGGAGCTGGTTGGGAGAAAAGACCATGGCTTCAGGACTCTTGCCGACGGGCGTAGAGCCGAGCAGGCGTCCGTTATCGATGGCGTAGACGGCCACGTTGTCAGATCCGAAGTTGGAGACGAACAGCAGGGAATTGTCGGGCGAGACCAGCGCGCGCGCCGGACGGTCGCCAATCAGGAAACTGCTGCTCACTTCATTGGAACCCGTGGAGACTTCCGAGACCGAACTGGAGTTGAAGTTGCAAACGAAGACTTCTCCTCCGTCGGGTTTCAGCGCGATGGAAACGGGCGTCTGGCCGACATCGAGCTGTGTGAGCAATTGTTTTTGCTTCAGATCGATGACCGCCACTTGGTGCGAGCCGGCGCAGGCCACGAAGGCCTTGCTGGAATCGGCGAGAATGGCCAACTCCGCGGGTTGTGTACAGGCCTTGATTTTCGCGGCCAGCGAGATGTTGCCGGTATCCACCAGGGCGACCGAGTCTTCATCGCGCAGGGAAATTACCACCAGCTTGCCATCGGGCGTGACCCTTGCGAGGTGGCTGCCATTGCCGACCTGCAGTGTGCGCAGCACCCGCCGGGTCTGCACGTCGATCACCGAGAGGTTGGCCGAGCCGGAGTTAGCGGCATAAAGGCGCTTGCCGTCAGCGGAGACATCGACAAAAGCCGGGGCCTGCTGCACGCCGATGGTGGAAACCACCTTGTTGGTTTCAGTGTCGATGACGCTGATGTTGTTGGATTCCGAATTGGCGACGTAGACTTCATTGCGGCGCGGATTGGCCACCACCCCGCCGGGTCCCTTGCCCACAGGCACGATGGCCCGAACGCGCAAGGCGCGCAAGTCAACCACGGTGACGGTGTTGTCACCGCTGTTGGCGATATAAGCGAATTCCTTGTAGTTGGGATTGGGATCGGGATCGGGTGGAGTATGGCATCCGCCCAGTGACACAATGAGCGCGCACAACAGCGCGGGAATCCAACGCGGGCTGATCAACTTAGTGTGCGGCCCGGACCGCATTCAGCTTTTGTGGCTCCACTTGGGGCCCCTGCACATGGCGGTGGACTACCGAAGCAATCTGACGGATCTCGGTCATCAACTCGTCGAACTGATCAGGCAGAATCGATTGTGCGCCGTCAGAGAGTGCGTGGTCAGGATCGTGGTGGACTTCAATCAACAGGCCATCGGCGCCGCAGGCCACGGCCGCGCGCGAAAGCGGCAGCACCTTGTCGCGTTTGCCGGTGCCGTGGCTGGGATCAACCACAATCGGCAGATGGCTAAGTTTTTGCACCGCAGGCACGATACTGAGGTCGAGGGTGTTGCGGGTGTGGTCGGCGAAAGTGCGTACGCCGCGCTCGCACAAAATGACTTCGTAGTTGCCTTCACTGAGAACGTATTCGGCGGCCATCAGGAACTCTTCGAGGGTGGCGGACATTCCGCGCTTGAGCAGCACCGGCTTGCGCAGGCGGCCGGCGCGGCGCAGCAGCGAGAAGTTCTGCATATTGCGCGCCCCTATCTGAATTATGTCGGCGTAATCTGCCACCAGATCGAGCGATTCATAATCGAGCGCCTCGGTAACGATCAGCAATCCGAACCGGTCGCGGATATCGGCCATGATCTTGAGGCCTTCTTCACCCAGGCCCTGGAAGGCGTAGGGCGAGGTGCGGGGCTTGTAAGCGCCGCCACGGAAGAAGCGGGCGCCGGCCTTGGCCACGCGTTCGGCCACGGCAAAAGCCTGTTCGCGCGACTCGATGGAGCACGGACCGGCCACGATGCCGAGGTTGCGTTCGCCGAAGCTGGCGTCGGTCCCGGGGAAGCGCACCACCGTGGATTCTTCTTTCACGTCGCGGCTGACCAGTTTGTAGGGTTTGCTGACCCGTATGACTTCCTGTACGCCCGACATTTCATCGAGGGTCCCGGAGTCAATGGCTCCCTTGTTTCCGGTAATTCCGATGGCCGTGCGCTGCGCGCCGGGCATAGGATGGGCGCGGTATCCGAGAGCCTCGATTTTTTCGCAAACGGCGCGCACCTGCTCTTCGTTGGCATGGGCCTGCATCACCACTAACATTTAGGCATCCTCTAATGGATTAGTTTACTGTGATTCGCGCGCGAGAGCAATGAAGGGCGCAGCTTAGCATGTTAGAATCAGTAGTTTAGAGATGCGCACGGCCGTAGAGACGGTGCTCCGCACCGTCTCGGGATGCGGGTTTATCGCATCCCAAAGGTTTGGCGGAGTGGGCGGCAATGCCGGCAATTTGACGCGGTCCCAGAGTTTTCCGAGGGGATAAAATGTTGAGATTTTCGTTCCCGCCGGCAAAGGCTTGAAGCGTTGCTGCCGCAACGCTTCGAGACGGTGCTGAGTGAACCAGCCTTCGGCCCAATTACGTTCAGGTTTGAACGAAACGTTTGAGTAACGAAACATTTGACCGTAGAGACGGTGCTCCGCACCGTCTCGGGATGCGGGTTTATCGCATCCCAAAGGTTTGGTGGAGTGGGCGGCAATGCCGGCAATTTGACGCGGTCCCAGAGTTTTCCGAGGGGATAAAATGTTGAGATTTTCGTTCCCGCCGGCAAAGGCTTGAAGCGTTGCTGCCGCAACGCTTCGAGACGGTGCTGAGCACCGTCTCTACCGTCGGCCTTATCGGGGGTCATGCAGGTAAGAAAAAATATAGCGCAAAATTGTCGAGAGGAAAGCGTTCATGCACAGAGGCAAGTGCATGACTCTATTCAGAAGGCAATACCGCGTCGAAGGCATACGAAAACCAGGCTGGGACTACACTTTGCCGGGTTTCTATTTCGTGACCATCTGTACGCACGAGAAGAGATGTAACTTTGGGCGAGTCGTCAATGAAGAAAATGGTCCTGTCGAAGGCCGGACGATGCGCATACGAACACTGGCAGGCGATTCCGTTACACTACGAAAATATTGCGATCGATGAGTTCGCGGTAATGCCAAATCATTTGCGCGGAATCATCGAGATTACCGGACCGGAGATAGAACCGAAGTTCAAGGATCCAGCGCCGAAGGATACAGGGTTGGTTGGACCGAAGGCTGGTTCGCTTTCGCATGTGGTACGTTGTTTCAAGGGTGGGGTGACGCAGTGGTGTAAAACCGGCGCACCGGGGTTCCAGTGGCAGATTGGGTTCCATGACCGTATTATTCGCGGGCCGAAATCGCTGGAGGCAGTCAGGCAGTACATCCGCGATAACCCGAAGAATTGGGGCAAGGACGAAGATTACGTTCAGGTTTGAATGAAACATTTGACTAACGAAACATTCGACCGTAGAGACGGTGCTCCGCACCGTCTCGGGATGCGGGTTTATCGCATCCCAAGGGTTTGGTGGAGTTGACGGCAATGGCGGCAAGTGAGCGCGGTCCCAGAGTTTTCCGAGGGGATAAAATGTGGAGATTTTCGTTCCCGCCGGCAAAGGCTTGAAGCGTTGCTGCCGCAACGCTTCGAGACGGTGCTGAGCACCGTCTCTACGGCGACGTTTGTCGTTATCCGCATATAGGGATTTATGTCCGAAAAGCAAAAAAACATGACCGCGAACGCGCCGGAGCCGGCCGAGGTGCGCTACGATCCGGCGCCGATTGAGGAAAAATGGTCGGCCCTGTGGAAGGCCGATCCGGCGCTTTACGCTGCCGAACCGCATACCAGCCAGCGTCCGAAATACTATGTGCTGGAAATGCTGCCTTATCCTTCGGGTGCGTTGCACATGGGACACGTGCGCAACTACGCCATCGGTGACGCGCTGGCGCGGCACATGTGGATGCGCGGGTTTAACGTGCTGCATCCTATGGGTTGGGATGCGTTCGGGCTTCCGGCGGAAAATGCCGCCATCAAGAACAACGTGCCGCCGCGCGAATGGACCCAGCGCAACATCGAGCAGATGAAAGTCCAGATGAATCGCCTGGGTTTCAGCTATGACTGGTCGCGCGAGGTGACCACATGCCTGCCCGATTTCTATCGTTGGAACCAGTGGTTTTTTCTCAAGCTGCATGAGATGGGCCTGGCTTACCGCAGGAAGAGCAAAGTCAACTGGTGCCCGGAATGCGCCACCGTGCTGGCCAATGAGCAGGTAGTGAATGGCTGCTGCTGGCGGCACGAAGAAACCACGGTTGAGCAGAAGGAGCTGGAGCAGTGGTTTCTCCGCACTACGAAATATTCCGACGAGCTGCTCGATGGCATTGAGAAGCTCGACGGCTGGCCCGAGAGGGTCCGCACCATGCAGCGCAACTGGATCGGCCGGAGCGAAGGCGCGCTGGTGGATTTCAAACTCGATGGCCAGGCCGGGGCGGCGGGCGATACGGTATCAGTCTTCACTACGCGCATCGATACCATTTACGGGGCGACTTCCATCCAGCTTGCGCCCGAGCATCCGCTGGTCAAGGAGTTCGCCAGCGCGGAAGGCGATCTGCGCGAGCAAGTAGATGAACTGGTCCGCCAGCAGGGCAAGGCGCGGGAAGCCGGCGATATCGGAGGCATTGAGAAACATGGCGTGTTCACAGGCCGGTACGCGGTGAACCCCTTCAATCAGGAAAAGGTGCCCATCTGGGCGGCCAATTACATCCTCATGGATTACGGCACCGGGGCAATCATGTCGGTGCCTGCGCATGATGAACGCGACTATGAGTTTGCCAAGAAGTATGACTTGGAAATCCGGGTGGTGGTCCTCCCCCGGAGTATCGGCCAGCTCGCGGACGAGCATCACGCCGAGGCCCCGCTGTTGCCGTACACAGAGATGGAAAGCCTGCTCATCAACTCGGGCGAGTTCAGCGGACTTCCCAACGACGAAGCGATCGAGAAAATGTCGGCCCATGCCGAGAAGCATGGGTTCGGCAAGAAGACCGTTACCTACCGGCTTAAGGACTGGGGCATCTCGCGCCAGAGGTACTGGGGTACGCCGATCCCCATGATCTATTGCGGGAAGTGCGGCGTGGTTCCAGTCCCAGAGAAGGACCTGCCGGTGCTGCTGCCCCAGCAGGTGGATATCACGCTGATGGGTGGTTCCCCGCTAAGCCGTGTGCCGGAATTCCTGAACGTGAAGTGCCCGAAGTGCGGAGACGCGGCCCGGCGGGAAACCGACACCATGGATACGTTCGTCGATTCCTCCTGGTATTTCTATCGCTACACCAGCCCCAGGGCCGAAGACCGTCCGTTTGACAGCCAAGCCGCGGCCTATTGGTTCCCGATCGACCAGTATATTGGCGGCGTGGAACATGCGATTTTGCACTTGATCTATTCGCGCTTCTGGACGCGGTTCATGCGCGACCTGGGCCTGGTGCGCCATGACGAACCGGCCGAGCGTATGTTTACACAGGGCATGGTGATCAAAGACGGCGCCAAGATGTCAAAGAACAAGGGCAACGTCGTGTCGCCCGACGATATGGTGGCGCGCTTCGGAGCGGATTCCACACGCGTCTATTCTCTGTTTGCCACTTCACCGGACCGCGAACTGGAGTGGCAGGACACAGGTGTCGAGGGGGTCCACCGGTTTTTGTCGCGCGCGTATCGGTTTGTGATGAGGCATACCGGGGCGGCCAGGGTAGGGCATGAACATGGCAACGGATCCCATCCGCGGCCGGGTGCAGGACCGGGCGCGGACGGAATCCCTCTGCCGCCGAAGGTGCGCGCCGTGCAACGCAAACTCCACCAGACCATACAGCGGGTGACGGAAGATTTTCAGGGACGCTGGCATTTCAACACCTCGATTGCCGCCATTATGGAGCTGGTGAACGAACTGTATGCGACGGAAGATGAGATTGCTTCCGGCAAGTTTCCAGCGACGGTGCTGGCGGAGGTGCAGCGGCGCCTGGTGCTGTTGCTGGCGCCTTTTGCTCCTTTCCTTGCGGCTGAATTGTGGGAAGCGCTGGGCGAGAAGGGCAGCCTGCTGCGCCATCTCTGGCCGGAATTCGAGCCGGCCCTGGCGAAAGAAGACGAGATCGAATACGCGGTGCAGGTGAATGGCAAACTGCGCGCCCGCGTGGTGGTGCCCGCCGAGACTCCGGAGGCCGAAGTTCGTGAAAAGGCACTGGCCGACGACAAAGTGCGGGCCACCGTCGGCGACCAGCAGGTCGTGAAGGTGATCTTTGTCGCGGGAAAGCTGGTCAATGTAGTCGTGAAGTAAGGCGAATTTGACAAGCAAGAGATTGCCATAATTGCCATAATTGCCAAAATCGCCGGAATTGCCATAATTGAAAATCTGTTGCGTATTTCGCCCGTGACGCTTCCTCGTCTGCGAAGATCAATACGGTTTTCAATTTTGGCAATTCCGGCGATTTTGGCAGTTATGGCAATCTCTTTAGGTCCCATGAACAACTCCGTTCCCAGCCCCCTGACCGCTGGTTTCCGCGCGGTGCTCCGCGCTCCCTCTGTCCTTCTGATGGAAGTTGCGTGGCGGTGGTGCTTCGGTCTCATTGCCGGACTGCTGCTGTTTTTCGGATGGACGATGGCCACGGGATCGGCGCCGGTTTCTCGCGCGGCCGGCAATGCATGGCAGAGTCGCGATGCTTACAGGATGGCCCTGGCGGCTCTGCAAGTGCTCGTCGAACTGGGACCGAAGATCATGCGCGTAGCGATGGTGCTGCCGGTCATTTCCGTGTTGTGGATGGCGATAAGCGCCGCTGGACGCACCTTTACCATGAAGCGCCTAGCGATGGATGGACGCGAAGTTGGCTTTCGCGCCATGCTGGTACTGCACCTGTGGCGCACGCTGCTGACGTGGGTGGTATTCATAGCGATGGCAGCTTCAGTCGTTGGAGCGGCGCTGGTTTCCCAGCGCGGACCGCAGCCCGACTACGTGATGTACTACGCGCTCGGCGTGCCCCTTGTCGGTATTGCCGCCCTCTTTTGGTCGATCGTGAACTGGTATCTCTCAGCGGCTGCCGCCTGGGTGGGCAAAGACGGCGCCGGCGCCGGCCGGGCCGTGCGTCTGGCGATGGGTTTCACCGCCGTCCACCGGGGCGACGTGGTGGGGCTGAACATGGTTTTCATGCTGCTGCGGCTGATGGCGATGGCGGTCGCGTTCGTCCTGTGCGCACTACCGGGCACACTGGCTGTTTCCGCACCGCCAGCCTATGCGGGCTGGGTGGCGGCCGTCTCGCTGGCCTACTTCGTTCTTGCCGATTTCATGCAGGTCTCGCGCCTGGCGTCGTATCTCCTGCTGGATGTTCCGAAGCCGGACGTTCCAGCGTCAGAGCTAAAGAAGATCATCATTGGGACCGATGCCCCGTCCGAACCCGCTGCCAATCCGGAAGATCTGGCCGTACCGAACGGTATTTCGCTGAACGGGCAGTGAAGTTTGCGCAGATCTGAAGGGTCGTTATCGCTGCTTCCGCTATCTGGTCTTGGCCGGCTGGACCGCCTGGTTTAAGATGCTCTAATCCCGCACGCCGATTTGTCTTCCTTGGAACACCTACTGACTATCTATCTGGTGAAACTATTTGCAAATAGCCGACCGCATGATTGTTTTCCTTGCTCGATTCTAATGTAGATATGCGCTACCTATCTCTTGCGGCTTTTGGACACTAGTAAAATCTAATAGTGTAAAAATATGACTTATATGCCAGGGACTTTATAGATAATCGCGTTATTAGCTTTGAAAGTGGGCTGTAGATAGATGACTGCCGAGGACCTTGATCAAAATCTCGAAGCAGACGTTGATTTTACTTGACAGCGGTATTTACGGAGAGTCAAATTTAGGTTTTTACCGATCGAGTTTACGGAAGAAGTGAATTCAGCGTGATCGTCCGGATGGCCCCTCTATCAAGCTACTGTCCCAAATATTTACTGGGACCGCTGAAACGATTCCCCTCGATTAGTAGAAAGGAATTCCAGCCATGCTCAGTACTTCGCCCCAAAGGACCAACTTCACCCTTGATGTGCTTGGAAGATTTATCTGCAATGGCCTGGACGAGGCCTTGCGAAGCACCGACAAATCCATGGACCCGGATGCGCGGCCGTTTGACGTGGTTATTATTGGCGGCGGCAGCTTTGGCTCAGTGCTAGCCAGCCATATCTTCAGCGCCGATCAGACCCATGCCCACCGGATTCTGGTGCTCGAAGCGGGTCCATTTCTCTATCCCGAGCACGTACAAAACCTGCCTCCCGCATTCGATAGCCTCGACGGCACCGGAGTTTGGGGCGTGCCCTGGGTCTCCGATAGTCCCCAGAGTTGGAACCAGAGTTTCCCGGGCTTGGCCTTTTGCCTGGGTGGCCGATCGCTGTTTTGGGGAGGATGGTCGCCGTATTTCCTGGAGTCGGAGATCCTGGAAAAGCCGCAGCAACCGAAATCCACATGGCCGCGTAGCGTGGTCCGAGACCTTACGGAGAATGTTTTACCGTTTCCTCCCCACAAACGCAGCGCGCTCGCAGATGTCAGTAAGAAGCAGAGTTATCTGGAGCAAGCCGCCGACCAGATCGGAACGTCAGAGACCAACGACTTCATCAATGGACGGACCCACGAAGTCCTGGCGCAAAGGCTCTTTGCAGGATTAAAGGCCCGGAGTTCTGCGACGACCGAATTGACCGGTCAGGTGAAGGACGAAAAGAAGCTGACCAACGTTTTGGACCTGGAAGCGCCGCTAGCGGTGCAATCGGCCGGTCCGCGGCCGGGCTTCTTTCCATTCAACAAGTTCAACGGTGTACAACTCCTGATTGAAGCTGCGCGCCTCGCCCAAAGCGAGGCCGAATCGGCGGCGATCGGTGACGCCAACGCGAAGAATGTAAAGAAGCGTCTGATGGTGGTCGACAACGCCCATGTCATTCGCCTTGAGAGTGCCGGTGGACGCGTGGTCCGGATCGTCACCAACCAGGGGACCGTTGACGTTCCATATAAGGGCAGGGTATTTCTGGCGGCTGGGACCATTGAGAATACTCGCATCGCTCTCCACGCTCTGCCCAACTCCCGAGGACTCATAGGCCGCAATCTGATGGCCCACCTGCGTTCCAATCTGACCTTCCGCGTGAAGCGTTCGGATTTTGACAAGCAACTGGATTTGAAAGAGCATCCGGAACTCCACGATCTGCAGGTTTCCGCGCTGTTCGTCAAAGGAATACATAAGCACGGCGATGGCCCGCTCGGCCACTTCCATTTCCAGATCACAGCTTCAGGCGCCGGCGCGCTGGGGACCAACTCCGAATCGCAGCTATTTAAGAAGGTCCCGAATATCGATGAACTCGAACGCTTCGAGGGCATGACCGATGACTGGATCGTGATCACCGTGCGTGGCATCGGCGAGATGGAGGGCGACAAGACTTCTCCCGATCCGCGCAGCCGCGTGACACTCGATGCCACTGGTCAGGAGAAACCCTTTGACTACGGCCAGAGCCACGCGCTGGTGCGCATCGCGCCCAGCGATCGCGACCTGGCATTGTGGAACGTCATGGACAAGGCCGCCCAGGAGATCTCCGTGATCTTTGCCGGGGGCGGGTCCATTCAATACTTCTCGCCCAGTCGCAGGACCTGGCAGAATGTGGCCCCAGCGGCGGGCGAGGTCCGCGACCAGCTCAGTTCCACGCATCACGAGAGCGGCACTCTTTGGATGGGCGAAGATCCTGCCACGTCCGTTACCGACGATCTCGGCCGCTTTCATGAGTCGGAGAATCTACATGCTCTCGGTCCGTGCCTGCTGCCGACCATGGGCTCTCCCAACCCGATGTTGTCGGGTGTGGCCCTGACGCGGCGCACGGGCGACCACCTGGTGCGCCATGAAGCGAATGCGCTGGAAGACACCTTCGAGTACATCTTCGATGGCACGGATTCCAGCTTTTCGAAATGGCTCCAGGCCGGTGGTGGGACCTTTGCCCTGATCGACGGCAGCATGGTCGCGCAGCCGGCAGGTGAAATCGGGCTGTGCTATTTCTCGCGTCCATTCAGCGATTTCACTTTGCGTCTGGAATTTAAACTCGACGCCCCGGACAACAATTCCGGCGTGTTCGTCCGCTTTCGTAATCCGCGTCTTCCTGTCCCCGATCGCTATGATCCGGGTATCTCGTTCCCGTACAACAACCAGGCATGGGTCGGAGTCGATACGGGATTCGAGGTACAGATTGACGAAACTGCCCGGCCTGACGGCGCAGACAAGCACCGCACCGGGGCCATCTACAACATACCCACCGAGGGGCCGAGTGGCGTTGGCGTCCAGAAGTACCACCGTACTTCTCCCTTGCGGGTGGGCGCCTGGAACGAATATGAGATTGAGGTCGTCGATCAAACCTACAACGTCCGGCTGAACGGTGTTCTGGCGGCCACGTTCCACAACACCGACGCATATCGCGGAAAGCCGAACAGTGCCGATCCGGACTCTGGTTTTATCGGCTTCCAGTGCGAGAGCGGACGCGTTGCTTTCCGCAACGTGAGGATTTCCACCAAGCATCCCCGTTCGCTGATCGACGCTGAGGCGCGAGTCCACTTGTCCGAGGGTGCGCCCTCAGGGAGGCCTTCTAAATCGGAGAAGGGCGCCAGATAGAAACCTACAAGCCGGGCCGGGGTTGCTCAACCGCCGGCCCGTTCGTTTAGATGAGCAAGGAGATTTCTATGACTACAGCGACTCAGCGAGTGTCTGCCGGCGGAACGATTGAGTTTCAGGCGGATGGCCGGACCACCCAGAATGGATTGGTTCGCCAGGGTGAGCAACTCACCATCCAATATGACCCACAGCGGCCCCCCATCTGCGGGGGCTTTCACAACGGAATGCCGGCCTGGGAACTCTTCGGTAGCGCGCGTTTTCTTCCCAGCGGCGAACTCTTTCATGGTGCTTTGATTCAGCACCGCGCCGAAGGCAGTGGAGGCAGGGTTTTCGATCCGCCCGTGCCCGTACCGTTCACGGTGAACGTTCCTGCGGATGCCAACCTCGTGGAAATGTGGTTTGTGAAACGGGATATGTCGGGGTGCATGGCGTGGGACTCGCAATTCGGGAGTAACTACCGCTTTGAAGTGGCCCAGGCCGGCCCGGCACAACCCGTCATGTTCCGCAGCGGAGCGGAACGAAGCCCGGAGATGGTCAATATTTTCAGCGAGACAGTTTCTAAGGCACGGCGGTCCCTGAGCGGCGGCGCCTTGGGCGCCAGTGAACTAGAAACCCGCCTCTCAATTGCCGCATGGGTACAAAACGCAAGTTATCAGAAGAATGTGTGGATTGACCTGCACATATTCGACCCTGAAGACAACCTGGCCAGCGCCCAGACCCTTACACTGGGGTATTCCGGTCCTGCCGGAGGTAACGGTGATTTTTTTGCTCTCGACCAGACAGTGTTCCAGGGTTCCGGTGGGGCCCCCGGCTCCGTTTGGCCGCGTCCGGATGCGCGAAGGGTGCAGTACCGTCTCTATTACGAAGTGAATGGGCGAGTGTTTAACGATGGCATCCTGCACCAGCAGGCGGTTGGGGCGGATGCTGCCGCTGCTCCGGTGGCGGCCACGGCCGAGGCCATCGCAGCATAGGCGGCGCCAGAAAACAACATGCAGCAGGGTCCGGGGCGAAGGCCCGTCCCGGATTTTCTTTTCATCGTCTTCGCAGCGCTTTTTCCCGTACCCTGTGCAGCCTCAGTGTAGTAGCAATCCCCAGGCCGCCACGCAGATTCCGCCGATGGTGCTGACAAAGGAAATGTGCCAGAACCTTTTGTTCCCTGAGAGAAGCGCGATGGAGCACAGCACGATGGAAATCTCCAAGAAGAGTTCTGAGGCGTCAAAGAAATCGGCGCGCTTCTGGGTGAGAAGTTTTTCTACTTCCATCTCGCGTGCCCGTTCCTGGATTTTGACGGCCCCTTCTTTCTTTTCGGGCTTGCCGGGCGCGCCGCCTTCGGCATGGGCCGGTTTGGCTGCGTGCTCTGGATTGGCCTCGTGACCGCCAGCGGACCGGGCGGCCTTTTCATCTTCCAGCAGTTGCTGCAGGAGGGTTGAATCCTTCTGTATCGGGCTGGCGCAGTGCTCCTCGGCGGGGACTCCGCATTCTTCTTCCGCGGATTTCTTCAGGCTTTTCAAAGCTGTGGCCCTCAGGCTGGGCACCAGCGATGTCAGTGATGCTTCCATTTCCGCCGCTATGCCGAAGCTGTAGGCCCGCGAGTGCTTGGCCTGGTAAAAGCCCCACTGGTCGTTGATCTCACCCTGCAGCTTGACCTCTTCTGTGTGCGAGCGATGGCTCAGCAGAGTCGCGATGGCCAGCAGAACGGCCACTATGGCCATGGTCAATCCAATACCTTTGTCGCCGGCGTGGTGAACATGTTCGGCGTGCTCGTTGAGTTCGTGTGCTTCCATGGTTGATCTCCTTTGGGTACCGAGCGGCAGGCGGCCGGCAGAGTCCGGCGGGTGCTGCCGGATCAGTGTTTGTGCAGAAACTTCAGGCGCTTCTGCGGTCTGAGGTGGCCGGGGACGTCATCGTACTTTAGCACGCTGATGGCGCCATCGACTTCGAGTACCGCCAGAGCGACCTCCTGAATACCTTCGACTCCGTGTTCACGCAAGGCGCGGTGTACTTCATCCACGGAGACATGCTCCTTGGCGCAGTGGGCGGCGATCAGCTCTCCGTTATGGATGAGCAGCGTGGGTGAACCTTGGAGCAGGGTGCGAAATCGGCGGTTCAAGCCGGAAACTTCAGCGAACAGATAATTCAATGCGAGCAGCACCACCGCCGCGGCCGCACCGCCCAAGAGCGAAGTGTCGGGGCCGGTCATGGCGTTCTGTACGGAATTACTCAGCAGTAGCAACAGCGTGAGGTCAAAGGGCGTCATCTGCCCCACTTCGCGCTTGCCGGTCAAGCGGATGCCAAGCAGCACGAGCAGATAAACCGCCGTAGTACGTCCGGCAATTTCGAGAACAGTGTGCCAGTTGGTCAGCATTGGGTCAGAGGATTAGTGTAAGCGGAGTACTAAAGTGTTAACAAGTTCGTTGACTAGCAGGCCAAAAGAGATCAAAATCCTTCTGCCCTGGCTGCGAGTCCTTGATTGAGTTGAGCCTTAATGCATTGGCAATACGTACCGATCGTCTGGATATATCTGGCAAGTACGATTCTTGCCGGTTGGATGGCCATCTATGCCTGGCGCCGCCGCACGGTCCCGGGAGCGGCGGCCTTCGCGCTGATGCAGTCCGGGGCGGCCTTGTGGTCCGCCGGATACGGTCTGGTGGCGTCCCATTCCGACCTTCCTTCAATCGTATTCTTCGCGAACGTCGCCTGGACTGGAGCTACCATTGAGGTCCCCGCGTTGCTGGCGTTGGCGCTGCGATACACGGGCTCCGGGAAGTTCTCTCGCCGGGCCCTGTTTTGGCATTCCCTCATGCCGGCGATTACGTTGGTCGTCGTCTGGACCAGCAACTTTCATGGCCTGATACGGCACTCGATCCATCTTAGGACGATCGGCTCCCTCATGTTTATGGAGCGGTCCCAAGGTTTGTGGTACTGGGTGTATTTTGCTTATGCCTACTGCCTACTGGCCGTGACCATCGTCATTCTCTTGGCTGCCGCCTGGCGGTCTCCGCGCGGACGGCGGGACCAGCCGGTTATTTTGATTTCCGGCCTGTTGCTCAGTTGTTCTGGCCCTCTCTTGTACAACCTAAGCGGATTGCAGTTCCCGGTCGATGTCTCAAGCATCATGTTCGTGCCGGGCGGCCTGGTCTTTATGCTGGGTCTTTTCCGCTACCGGCTTTTTTATGTGGCGCCGATCGCGCGCGACGCTGTTTTTGAGAGCATGAAAGACAGCGTCATCGTCCTGGACGAGCAAAACAGGATTAAGGACATTAATTCAGCCGCCTGCAAGCTCATCAAACAGACAGCCAAACAGATTGTTGGAAAGTCCGCCAAAGACCTGTTGGCGCTCCAGCCCGGCTTGATGGAACGCTACCGGAACACCACCGAGGCGCACGATGAGATCGTGCTGGGAAGCGCGGAAATGCAGGGCCACTTCGAGCTGCGCATCTCACCCCTCTGCGACCGCCAGGGCCAGACCATTGGACGGCTGATTGTGCTGCACGATATCACCCGGCGAAAGCGCGCAGAAGAAGAGCTGCGCCGGGCGAAGCAGGCAGCCGAAGCGGCGTCCCGCGCCAAAGGCGAATTCCTGGCGACCATGAGCCACGAGATACGCACGCCGATGAACGCCGTCTTAGGCATGACCAGCCTGATGCTGGAAACTGATCTGGACGATGACCAGCGGGAAATGGCGCGGATCGTCCGCGTTGGCGGGGAATCGCTGCTCATCATCATTAACGACATTCTGGATTTCTCCAAGAGTGAATCAGGCAAGCTGGAATTGGAACGGCAGCCCTTCGATGTACGCAGGTGTGTGGAAGAAACTTTGGACCTGCTGGCTTCCAACGCTGCGGACAAGGGAATCAACCTGGCCTGCGCTATTTCGGAGCGTACTCCTGCGCGAATCGTAGGCGATGTGACCCGCGTGCGCCAAGTCTTGTTTAACTTGGTTGGCAATGGCTTGAAGTTTACAGAATATGGGGAGGTGATGGTTTCCGTCACCAGCAAGACAGATAACCAGCCAACCGACCGCCACGAGATAAATTTCGCCGTGAGCGACACCGGCATCGGCATCCCAGGTGACCGGCTCGATGGCATCTTTCAGTCGTTCAACCAGGTGGATGCTTCCACCACGCGCAAGTATGGAGGCACCGGCCTGGGCCTGGCCATTAGTAAGCGCTTAATCACCCTCATGGGAGGTGACATCGGGGCGGAAAGCAAAGGCGTACCGGGACTGGGCTCGACATTTCATTTCACAATACCGGCCGATGCGGTGGACGACCAGCAGTCCGCCGCCCAGCCTGTTGCTACGCTGGCGGGCAAGAGCTTGCTCATCATCGAGCCGAATCAGACCAACCGCCGCATTCTGTCGGATTATGCCAGCTCCTGGGGCATGATTGCCAGCGCGGCGCCCACTGTCGCCGAAGGTCTGGCGTTGATTCGCCATGGGACTTTGTTTGATGCGGCCATCATGAATATGCAATGGTATGATTCCGTCCGGGTTGCGCACGCCAGAGAGATACAGGAAATCAGGCCACTGCCTTTGATCGCACTGACCTATGTTGGCCGCGGTATCCGGGAGGCTGATAGGGCGCCGTTCGCCGCCCAAGTGACCATACCGATAAAATCTTCTCAACTCTTCCAGACGCTGCACAACGTGCTGGGCGGTCAGCTTGCTCCTGCCGGCCCCCAGACTTCCAAGAGCGGGACGGGCCGAAAGATGGCCGAGCAACTGCCGCTTAGCATCCTGCTGGCTGAGGACAATTTAATCAATCAGCGAGTCGCGCAGCACATTTTAGGCCGCCTGGGATATTCCCCGGACCTGGCTGCCGATGGAATGGAAGTGCTCGAAGCCCTTTCACGGCAGAGCTACGACGTCGTGCTCATGGATATGCACATGCCAAAAATGGATGGCATGGAAGCTACGCGGATCATCCGGGAACGTTTTCCCCGAGCGCAGCAGCCAGCAATCATCGCTATCACGGCCGATGCCATGCAAGGAGATCGCGAGCGCTGCCTGGCTGCCGGAGTGGACAACTATCTCAGTAAACCAATAGGAATTAAAGAGCTCAGCGCAATCCTGGCCCAGACCGCAGCCCAACATGGCCGCAACCAGATGAAGACTGCTGTCGGTCTTCCCTGACCATGGCATTTTCCCTGCCACTCGCGTACACTGAACAGCTTTTCATTTCAGTACGCTCTCCCAAGGATGGAGCCCCATGCCTGTACGTCTGCCCACTGTAGATCAGCTTCTGCAAATTGCCGGATCCTTCGGCATGAACCTTACCTCTGAAGACGCCGCCTCTTTTCGAGGACTGATGGCCGGCTCCATCGCTTCCTACAACCGGCTTGACCAGCTTGCTGAACCCAAGCTACCGGTGAATTATCCGCGCACACCCGGCTATCGTCCTGATCAGGTAGAGAATCCTCTGAATGCTTGGTACTGGAAGACCGACATCAAGGGTTCGGGAAAAGGACTGCTTGCCGGAAAGAAGGTGGCGATCAAAGACAACATCTGCGTGGCTGGGGTGCCGATGATGAACGGCTCGCAGTTGCTGGAAGGTTACGTGCCCGACGTGGACGCCACGGTGGTCACGCGCATTCTCGAAAACGGTGGAACGGTGGTGGGCAAGGCGGCCTGCGAAGATCTGTGCTTTTCCGCCGGAAGCCATACATGCGCCACCGGGCCGATCCGCAACCCGCACAATCGCGAGCACAGCACGGGCGGCTCATCCGGCGGCAGCGCGGCCCTGGTGGCGGCGGGAGAAGTAGAGATGGCGCTCGGTGGAGACCAGGGAGGCTCGATTCGCACTCCTTCCTGCTGGTGCGGCGTCTATGGCATGAAGGCCACATGGGGGCTGGTGCCCATGACCGGAGGCATGCCCATCTCTTATTCGGTGGACCATTGCGGCCCGATCTGCAACAGCGTGGAAAACGTGGCGCGGCTGCTGACGGTCATTGCCGGTCCGGATGGTTATGACCCGCGCACCATCAACAGCCGCGTTGGCGACTATATGGGCGCACTCGGTAAAGGCGCGAAGGGAATGAAGATTGCCGTGCTGCGTGAAGGCTTCGGTCATCCGGTGTCTGATCCGCGGGCGGCGGCCACTGACGCCAAAGTCCGCGCGGCCATCGGCGAATTCAAGGCGCTGGGAGCAACTGTCGATGAAGTTTCGGCGCCTATGCACTACGACGGTCCGCATATCTGGTCAGGCGTGATTCTGGAAGGCGCGGCCGAGATGATGATCAAAGGCTATGCCATGGGCAACAACTGGATGGGGTACTACACCACATCTCTCCAAGAGGCGTTTGCGCGGGGCTGGACATCGCGGCCCGATGACGTGTCGGACACCGTCAAGCTGGTGCTGCTGCTGGGCGACTACATGCATCGCTACTACCACAACCGTTACCACGCCAAGGCCCAGAACCTGCGGGTGTTGCTGCGCAACGCCTATGATGAAGTGCTCAAAGACCACGACTTTATGGTGATGCCTACCATCCCGTTTCCAGCGACCCGCATTCCTCCGCCGGATGCACCACGTGAGATCTACGTTGATGCGGCGCTCAACATGCAGCACAATACTTGTCCGTTCGATGTTTCGGGTCATCCGGCGTTTACCATCCCATGCGCCAAAGTGGATGGGTTGCCGGTGGGCATGATGTTGGTGGGAAAGCATTTCGACGAGACCACCTTGATCGGCGCCGCAAAGGCCTTTGAAGGCGCCACGGACTGGCGGACCAGGTGAGCTAAAGCCAATGCCTGTTTTTCCTTCGCGTCCTTAGCGCCCTTTGCGGTGAATGCTCTCGTTGCGTATGAGAAAATGCAACCCGGAGGCCGACAATGTCTTTAGCTCCGCAACCCATTTCATCCAGCCTGCTGGGTGACGTGCTGGCCCGGCAGGCGGCACAGTATCCCGACAAAGACGCGGTGGTCTATCCGGAACTGGGGTTGCGCTGGTCGTTCCGGCAACTGGATGAACTGGCGCAAAACTGCGCCCGTGGTTTGGCGGCGCTGGGCATAGGGAAGGGCGAGCGGGTTGCGCTTTGGTCAACCAATTTGCCGGAGTGGATCGTGTTGTTTTTCGGGCTGGCCAAGATCGGCGCGGTCATGGTCACCGTGAACACCCTGCTGCGCAAGCATGAAGTGGAGTATCTTCTTTCGCAGTCGGAAGCCTGCACCCTGGTCTTGAGCCAGGGTTTCCGTGACGTGGATTACGCCGGCATCATCTATGAGATCGCGCCGGAGTTACGCCAGCACCAGCTTGAAAGCAAGCTCGCGTGCGCCAAGCTGCCGTATCTGCGCCATGTGGTTTTCCTGGGAGAGAACCCGCCGCCTGGGATGGTCCCCTATCGTGAGATTCAGGAGTTGGGGAGGAGGCAGAAAGCCACGTTTGTCCCTCCCGCGCTCGATGTTCATGAGGTCATCAACATCCAGTACACCTCGGGCACCACCGGCTTCCCCAAGGGGGCGATGCTGTCGCACCACAATATCGTCCACAACGGCCATTGGATCGGGCGCACACAGCGGTTCTCGGCGGAAGATCGCGTCTGTCTTCCCGTGCCTTTCTTCCATTGCTTCGGTTGCGTGCTGGGGATATTGGGAGCTTATACCTGGGGAGCCGCCATTGTTCCAATTACCTCGTTCGATCCCGAGAAGGTCTTGCACGCCGTGGCCACTGAGCGTTGTACCGTCCTCTATGGCGTGCCGACCATGTACATCGCCGAGCTGGAGCATCCGTCGTTTGGAAAGTACGACTTGAGTAGTTTACGCACCGGGATCATGTCCGGCGCTCCGTGCCCTGAATCGCTGATGAAGAAGGTCATCCAGGACATGCACCTTCCGGAGATCACCATCGCCTATGGTCTGACGGAAGCCTCGCCGGTGGTCACCATGACCGAGATCGATGACAACATGGCCCGCCGGACTCAGACCGTTGGCAAACCCCTTCCCGGCGCCGAAGTGCGAATCGTCGATCCCGTCACCGATGAGCCGCTGCCCGCGGGGGAAGCAGGAGAGCTGTGGGTGCGCGGCTACCTGGTGATGAAGGGCTACTATAAGAAGCCGGAAGCCACCGCCGAAGCCATCACTCCGGAAGGCTGGCTGCGCACCGGAGACCTGGCCTCGCAGGACAAAGACGGATATATCAGCATTCGCGGACGCAAGAAAGAGATGATGATTCGCGGTGGAGAAAACATCTATCCCAGGGAGATCGAAGAGTTTCTGCGGAGCCACCCAAAAATCAGTGACGTGGCTGTCTATGGGGTGCCCCATCGGAAATTCGGAGAAGAGGTTGCGGCCGCCATCCGGCTGAAGTCCGGAGAGTCGGCCACGCCGGAAGAGATCGCCGCCTTCTGCAAAGGACAGATCGCATCCTTCAAGATTCCCCGCTATATCCAGTTCGTGGCCGAGTTTCCGCAGACCGCCAGCGGCAAGCTGCAGAAATACAAGTTGCAGGAAAAGGCGGTGCAGGATTTTCCGGCCTTGAGGGAAGAGATTCCATCCTGAAGACAATAAAGGCTGTTGATTCTCTGGGGTGGATGGCGATGGTGGAGTGCTTCCCCTGGAGAAAACCGGCAGCCGCGCTCACACGGGTGTCATGAAGTGGTCTTTGAGGGCCTGGCGGACGCGCGCAAGTTGCCGGGCAGCTTCGACGCACGCCTCTTCGGCGCCGTTTAGATCGCC
This sequence comes from Saccharimonadales bacterium (SeqCode), assembly GCA_035568495.1. Taxonomy (GTDB): domain Bacteria; phylum Acidobacteriota; class Terriglobia; order Terriglobales; family Acidobacteriaceae; genus Angelobacter. The sequence goes on from DATMNZ010000182.1 coordinate 21,567, forward strand.
GCGTTCTCCCATCCGCTCCAGCTTAGACAAGGCGGGCACCACCGCTATCATTCCGCAGGTAGAACTGGATCCACACCACTTGTGCGCGAGATAGCGGATGTCTTTGGCTGCGCCCCGGCTGATCGCTTCCTGAAGACTGGCGATGGTCTCATCGGACTGCTGGAGGTAACTGGCGATCAATGTGCGCAGTTTCTCACGATCGTTGAAGATCACTACATGCAATCGTTCGAAGTCAATGGGCGGCTGGTTCGATGAGATTTCCTGGCTGGCGACGGGGAGAGAGGGTGAGGCGATTGGAGCAGGCGCTACGGCGGGACTTTCGGGGTTCCAGCTTTCCAGCGCTCGCCGCAAGGCCGATAGATCTACGGGCTTGCTCACATAGTCGTCCATCCCTGCGGCGAGACATTTGTCTTTGTCACCTCGCATGACGTTGGCGGTCATGGCGATGATGTGCATCCGCCGGTGGGGGGCCCATGTGGCTGGGGGATGTTTTTCAAGATCGCGAATTCTAGCAGTAGCTTCGTAGCCATCCATTTCGGGCATCATGCAATCCATGAGGATGACATCGTAAGGTGTGCGCTCCAGGGCGGCGAGCACCTTGCGTCCATCGACGGCGATGTCGGCGGTGTAACCCAGCTTGCGCAGTTGCTCCATGGCGACCTGCTGGTTGATGTGATTGTCTTCGGCGAGAAGAATACGGATTTTTTTCGCCGGCAGGGGCGGACGGGTAGGGCTCGCGGCACGCCTGGCGGCGTAGAAGAATCCGCGCCCGTTGCCGGCCATCACCACGGCGATCGAATCGAGCAAGCGTGATTGCTGGACCGGCTTGACCAGACAGGCGCCTATCCCGGCAACCTGGAGCGCTTCCGCATTTAGCTGCTTTCCCAGTGAAGTGAGGATGATGAGTTTTGTAGGGGCAATGGCCGGGTCGTTTTGGATCGCTTTTGCAAGCGCGAGGCCGTCCATTTCAGGCATGTCCATATCGAGTAGAGCGAGGTTGAAATGGTCGCCGGCGGCCGCTGCTTCCCGAAGCAGGCCCAACGCCGCCTGGCCACCGGGTGCGCAGAGATTGCGCATCCTCCAGGCTTCCAACTGGTACCGCAGAATTTCGCGGTTCGAGCTGTTATCATCCACGATCAAGACGCGCACAGATGGGCCATCGAACCTGGGTTCAGGCGCCACGCGGGCGGCATTCGGCTGTTGTTCGAGCCTTACGGTAAAGGAGAACGTCGAGCCTTCTCCCAGGTTGCTGCTTACCCTGATGTGGCCGTGCATGGATTCGACCAGTTGTTTCGAGATGGCCAGACCCAGTCCGGTGCCGCCATAGCGGCGGGTCGTGGAACTGTCGGCCTGGGTGAATGCCTCGAACAACCGTCCTTGGGCTTCCTGGGAGATGCCGATGCCGGTGTCTTTGACCTCGAAGCGGAGCACCACATCCGTTTCTGTCTCGGTATCTTTAGTTACGCGGACTTCTATCTCGCCCTTCTCCGTGAATTTGGCGGCATTGCCGACCAGATTGTTGAGTATCTGGCGCAACCGGCCGGGATCGCCACGCAGGTGGATCGGCACTTCGGGACTGATGAACCCCAGGAGTTCAGTCCGGTTGGCGTAGGTGCGCTCGCTCATCAACTCTAACGCGCACTCCACGGTCTCGCGCAAATTGAAGTCCACGGCTTCCAAGACGAGCTTGCCGGACTCAATTTTGGAGAAGTCCAGTATGTCGTTGATGATCGTAAGCAAGGCGTCTGCGCTGTTATAAACGGTCTGGGTAAAACGGAGCTGTTCCGGATTGAGGTCGGTATCGAGCAAGAGATGGGTCATGCCCATCACGCCATTGATGGGTGTCCGGATCTCATGGCTCATGACGGCCAGGAATCCACTCTTGGCGCGCGTGGCCGCTTCCGCTGTTTCTTTGGCGCTGATCAATTCCGCTTCGGCGCGCTTGCGCTCGGCGATTTCCGCCTGCAAAGCCTGGTTGCTGCAAAGGAGCTCGGCGGTGCGGGCGGCGATTTCCCGCTCCAGGTTTTCGCGGTGGCGGCGCAGGGCGCGGTCCACGCGGTTCAACCACAGCGCATTGACCCAGACGATCAGAACAAAGAAAAAAACATCGACCGCGACGAACGCCGCCAAGCCGAACTCCGTACCGTATAGGCCCGCATTCTGGCCACGCAGCCGGAGCCATGCCAGGCAACCCGGCAGCATGATGGTGACCGGCAACAACCCGCGCGCCACTTTGCTGCCGAGGCCACTGCTGGTAATCTGCGCCATCAATCCGCTGGCCGGGCGGGCAACGAGCACACCACAGCCCAGCACCATCATCAGGGTGGCGGTGTGCAGCGCCATTGAGGAGAATGCAAAGACACCGTACAGTGTCTTCACGTTATACAGATAGGTGAGGAAGGCGATGAACCCCAGGCAGGCGACCATGGCTGCGAGCGGCTGTGACGGACAGCGTTTGCCCGCGGTCTGGCGGTCCAGCAGCAAGAGGGCCGATCCCAGAAGGAAGAAACATAGAGCGGTAGCTGTGGACATAAGCCCCGGATGTTCCACACCGGTGGCCCTCAGCGCTCCCTGAAATAGCAATTCGTCAATACCGAGGTTCCAATGCAACAGATACTCAATCAGTGCGCCGGCGCCGAGCAGGGCGACCACGGCGGCCAACGCTCTTGCAGAGGTCCTTTTCCAGGCTGGCCCACCATCAGGCCCACGGCCCGCTAGCCACAGCGACAGGCCCGAGAGAATGAAACCTGCGGCAGCATTGGGCTTCATCGAAGCCAGCCCGGGCGCGATGCGGATGAGGACCGGAATATTCAGGGCCCAGCCGGCCAATGCGGCACAACCGGTGAGTACGGCCAGCCCACTGGCGACCCCCGCAACCGTCTGGCAGCGTCGAATGGTCACGCCGTCGACCGGCGGTTCGAGGCGGAGGGTGTCGTTCCCGGTTGTTGGCCGACTTACCAGCCACAGTATCCGGTTCCACAAATTGGACTGAATCTGCGTAGCCATCCGTCAAGTCCTGTGGACTTTATCGGTTGGAAAGACAGCGACTTAAGGTTGAATCGGATTTATCTTCGAATTCTCAGGCATTCAGTAACGCTGACCGGGGTCCTGAGCAGCAACCAGCGGGGCAACGTTGCTACCCGCAAGCGAGCGATTGAACGCCGGGAAGTCTTCTTTCAAAAATTTCTGGAAGTCCGCATCCGTTGCGGCTATCTCGGCTTCAAATGTCTTCAGCAACTCCAGTTGGATATCGGTGGGCGCAAAGTCCGCGCCGCCGGCAACGTCGCTGCCTCCGGTTCCGACCTCGGCGTTCAGCCAGATCAGGTCCAGATAAATCCTGTACGGTTCCACGAAATATTTGTCATCGCTGTCGAGCAATGCTTGCGAGACCAACCTGTGCTCCAGAGCCTGCAGCTTCTTGTCTAGGTCCTCCGTGGCTTTCAGCAGTTCGGCCCGGTGTTTTGCCTGGGCTTCGTCCAGCACTGGCGGTGGCGCCGGCGCCGGTCGCCCAGGGGCATCGCCATCGTCACCCGGACGTGCATTCTCCCTGGCTCTGTCGTCCTTCTTCGGCGGTCGAAGCATTGTTCCAATGACCTCGAGTTGTTTTCTCAGCCATTCGATCTGGTTAACGTTATCCGATACGTGGCTGATGTTGTCGCGGATGCGGAGCAGGGTCTTTACGGAGAGATCGATGTCCGCCTCGGAGCCGGGGCCGCGGGGATCGCGGGCCACGGTGAGAGTCTGTGTGAAGACCTGTCCTTCGACCTTCAGCCGTACGCTATATTTTCCGGGCGCCACAATCGGGCCAACTTCCGCTGGTCGCGTACCCCAGTGGGTGATGGGGCGCGAATCGGAGCCGCGAAAGCGTGGCTCTTCCCATATATGCGGATTGTCGGGGGCCGCGGTACGCAACGCCACCAATCGTGGCGATTCGTAACGCATGTCCCATCGCACACGGTTGATGCCCGCACGGCCCCTGGTTTCGAGCTTGCGAATCACCTTGCCGTCAGCATCCAGAATCTCAAGCTCGACCTGGTTCTTGGGCGCGGTCTTGAGTGAGAAGTTGAGCATCGCCGCGCCGCCGCTGGTAAAGCGGTATGTCTGGCGAGGTTCAAACAGCGTGACCGGCGCGTCGGAGCGGGTCTTCATTTCTGCCGTCTGTGCCATTTGTTCGAGTGGAGTAATGTCGTCGAGAATATAGAGTCCCCGCCCGTAGGTCGAAATCACCAGATCGTGAAAATCTTTCTGCACCACTGCCGAGGTCACCGGTGCGTGTGGCAAACCCGCCTCCAGGGCGCTCCAGTGGGTTCCATCATCGAGTGAATAATAAAGACCGTTTCCCGTGCCGGCGAACAGCAGGCCAGCGGAATTCGGGTCTTCAGCGATGGTGCGGACGTACGACAGCGCGTGCTTGGGCAGGTTGCCGGTGATCAGCTTCCAGCTCTTCCCCAAGTCCGTGGTTTTGTAGATGAAAGGATCGCGGTTATCCATGAGATGGAAATCGACGCCGATATATGCCGTACCCGCGTCGAAGTTTGAAGGCGCGATGCTGGTGATCGTGCCCCACGGTGGCAGCCCGGCGATGTTCCGGGTGACGTTAATCCACGCACCCGCGTCATCGGTGTGCCAGACTTGGCCATCATTGGTGCCGGCCCAGACGAGTCCCTTGCGAATCTTGGAAAGCGAGATCGCGAAAACCACTTCACCATAGAATTGCCCAAGATTGTCTCCGACGATTCCGCCCGAGGGGACGATGTGGGAAGGGTCTTGGGTGGAAAGGTCGGGGCTGATGACGGACCAGCTCTGGCCGCCATTGCTGGTTTTGAAAATCACTTGGCAGCCGTAGTAAACGGTGTTGTGGTCGAAAGGATCGACGGCCAGGGGTGCCGTCCAATGACAGCGATACTTGATCTCGTTGGGCGGCGAATCCAGGGTGTGCATCCAAGGGCTGACGGAGCGTGCGTGCTTGGTGCGCGCATCCCAGCGTGTGACTTTATTGCCATAGCACGTGGCCCAGACCACGTTGGGATCGGCCCAGTCGGGAACGGTGAAACCGGACTCGCACCCTCCCATTCCGCGGTCCCATCCCGTTTCTCTTGAGTCGATGGGCAAACTGGGGCCGCGCATGTTTCCATCGTCTTGCATGTTGCTGTAGAAGTAGTAGGGAACCTGGTTGTCGACGTCGACGTGGTACATCTGGCCGATAGGCAAATTAACGCGATGGAAACCACGGCCATGCACGGTGGTGATGCTCATGCCGGCGTCATCGGTAATCACAAACCGGTCGGGGTTGGCCGGGTCGATCCAGATGTCATGGGTGTCGCCGCCCCATGGGACTTCCCGAAAGTTCTCGCCGCCATCAAGAGACCGATGGAAAGAGCTATTGGCCACGAGAACTTCGTTGTCGCTGCCGGTCGAAACCGCCAGCCGGATGTAATATCCCGCGCGGCCAATCAGGGCGCGCTGGTGATTGATCGCCTTCCAATGGTCGCCGCCATCGTCGGACCGCCACAGAGAACCCTGGTCTTTGGTCTGGACCAGGGCAAAAACGCGATTGGAATTGGTGGGCGCCACCGCCACATCGATCTTGCCCAGCGGAGCGTGCGGCAGGCCATGTTCTTCGATGCGGCTCCACTTGGTTCCGCCATCGTGGGAAACATAGATGCCGCTGCCTGCTCCTCCGCTGAACTCGCCGTAGGTATGCATTTCCACCTGCCACATACCGGCAAACAATGTGCGCGGATTATGCGCATCCATGGCCAGCCCGGAGCATCCCACATTTTCACCGGCAAACAACACACGCTCCCAGTGCTGGCCCCCATCGGCAGTCCGGAAGACACCCCGCTCCGCTTGCGGCCCGGTAGCCCGGCCCAAAACGCAGGCGAAGACGATCTCCGGATTAGACGGATGAATCACGATGCGGCCAATCCTGCCGCTCTCCGGTAGACCCATGTTGCTCCACGTCTTGCCCGCATCGATCGACTTATAAATTCCATTGCCCATCACATCGCTATCGCGGATCACCCACGCCTCGCCGGTGCCCGCCCATACCGTGCTCGCATCCGATGGGGCGATGGCGAGCGCACCGATGGCAGTCGCAGTCTGCTTATCAAAGATCGGTCGCCATTGATTTCCGCCATCGACGGACTTCCAGATGCCTCCCGAGGCCGCGCCCGCGTAGTAAGTGCTCGCATCCCCTGGCACGCCCGCCACGGCAGCAATGCGATTGCCCACTCTGGGACCCACAAAGCGAAATCGAAACTGGCCGGCGTCGTCGGATTCCGGTTGCTGCGCGCCTGCAACACTGGCGCTCATGATTGTAAGCAGGGCAAAACAGAGTGCCGCCTTCATCATCGTTCTGCCGGTGACCTTGTGCCTCTTCCTGGCCGGCGCGGGGCTTAGTTCGGATCGTTGGTGGTTCATAAGTTTCCTTAGCTTCCTCATGAATGCAAGGCTTCCTTCACAGGTTCATTTTTGCCAGCCAGGCATCGGTTGAGAGAAGTCCCGCGGAGCGGGACGCGTGATAGTAGCCCAGCACGGATTCGGCGCGGCGGAAATTGCTCAGAACAAGATTGTCTGGTAGCGCCGAATCCGTGCTGGGTAGATGCCACGATAAGACTACAAGTCCCTTCAGGGACGGCTGACAATTGCGTCCTCTCCATGGGTGCTGCAACATGCAAATCCTAAAGCATTGCTTCTCCCGCGAGGCGTTCGCGTGGAGATGGGTGTCAGCCGTCCCTGAAGGGACTCGGGCGCTGGCGGAGAGCTTACCCAGCACGGGTTCAGCACCATTGAATTGCGAAAACCGAAAGCCCATTCCTGTGCTGAACCCGTGCTGGGCTACTGTCACACGTCCCGCGGAGCGGGACTTCGAATCAATGGATTGCATTTCCAAAATGTAGAAACTCCGGCGGGCGGTTGAATCCGCACTCTTGTACGGCGCTGCAAGTATTTTTCCGCAAGCTCTGCGCCCATGCGTGCTATCGCGCTTTATGCAGCAACGTTCGTGTCTCGCACCACGCAGAACGATCTCCCAAATTTCGGACAAAACCGGGATGGTTTGTGCGGCAGGATATTATCACATGTCATCTTCGGATCTTTCCTCAACGCTGGCTTGGGCAGCGATTCCGCAAATGATTGGGCAAAGGCGAGGGAAGGGTGCATAGGGAGCGGATCAAGGGCCATGGCAGAAAAGAAGAGGAGATTCGCGTAGCGGATGGAGGGCTAAATAAGGTCAGAGAGGGACGTTTGGGCACAC
>DATMNZ010000183.1:0-20510 GCA_035568495.1 Saccharimonadales bacterium (SeqCode)
GCGCTGGAGCTGCTCGATCTGGGCCTGAAGCGCCTTGACCTGCGCGTCGGAGGCCGACTGGGCATTGGCGGCGCCGGTCGCGCCCAGCCCCAGCATGAGTGTCGACAGCGCCACCCCGGTGCACAGAGCGAGACGCCTGGCGCCAAACCGGGGCGAACCTGCGTGCCGCTTCAGGACTGCGAATTGTTCGGAAATTGCCGCATTGTGCCGTGCAGGCACGGCGCCTTGATGTTTCCCCATTTGTTACCCCCCTAAGATACCAGCACTCTTTGCAGCAGAATGCCGCGCGATAAGTGTTGTCCCCGACTCTCCCTAGGTTGCCTAAAGTACATTACCAGGTCTACACAGATTTATTACTGGTTGGCCATGGCGCGAGCCTGCGAGCGCCCCATTGCGGTGCAAGATGGACTCGGGTGGTAGTTGTTGGAAGCTCATGTGCTGCAGACAAATATTATGTTAGTGCATCGCAAAATATGGCAGACCGCCGGCCGTCACCTTTGTTGTGTTTTTGCAACAGATCCCGAAAATCAATATATCGCGGCCTGCAAATGACGATGGTCAGCGAGAAAAGGGCGATCTTGTAATCCGATGCACCGTTAGTGGGCTTCTCCCGCCGTAGGTGCGGCGAAAAACCCGCGGATGTTCGCTGCCGGAATGTGAACATAAAATTGACTCGCGGTGGATGCTAGTTTGTATAATGCGGACGCATTATCGGTCGAGTTAGCGAAGTCAGCGCGCATCGATGGTGGATCGTTGGTCGTCGTGCTGACGTCCTGAAGAAAAACTCGGCGCACAAACGAAAACATTCCGGGGGAGGAAAAAATGAGTGTTGCAAGCACAGTCGGAGTCGGCGCGAAGGCGTCGAGCGCCACGCGATGGACACAGCTGCTGTCCGTCATCGTCTGCATGATCATGATCGCCAATCTGCAGTATGCGTGGACACTGTTCGTTAAGCCGCTTCAGCAGGGGCACAAAGACTGGGGCCTGGTCGGCATTCAGTTTGCCGCCAGTTTATTCTTGTTGTTTGAAACCTGGGTCACTCCGGTAGAAGGCTGGCTGATCGACCGGCTGGGCCCGCGCATTTTTCTTTCAGCGGGTGGCATCCTGGTAGGCATCGGATGGACTGGCATGGGATTCGCGCAGACACTGCTGCAACTGACCGTGCTCTACTCGGTCGCTGGCGTGGGCGCCGCGTTCATTTACAGCGGCTCTGTGGCCACCGCCCTCAAATGGTTCCCCGATAAGCGGGGCGCGGTTTCCGGCTTCATCACCGCGGGCTTTGGCGCCGGGTCGGCGCTATTTATTCCCACGATCGCTTACATTCTCAGGGTGTCCGATTACCGCCACGCTTTTCTGTATACCGGCATCGGCCAGGGACTGTTGATCCTGGTCTGTGCCCAGTTCCTGCATAATCCTGGCCCTCATTTCCATGCTTCCAAGGCCGCACGCGCGCCGGTGTCGCCACTCATCCGCCGGAATACCGTGCAGATGAACAGTTGGCAGATGCTGATGACGCCGCACTTCTACCTGTTGTTCCTCACTTTCGTGCTGATCAGCGCCGGCGGCTCCATGATCACCATTCAGGGCGCGGTATTGGCCAGCAGCTTCAAGATCAGCACTGTCGCCCTGACGGCGGCCTTGTCTTTGAGCCGCTTGTCCAACGGCGCCGGACGTATTTTCTGGGGTTGGATCTCTGACCGCATCGGGCGAGAGATGGCCATGTTCATTCCTTACGTTCTGCAGGCCTTCAGCTTGCTAGCGGTGCTGGTCTTTGGCCGCCTGTCAGGAACGGCATTCACCGTATCCTTGGTTGTGGTCTACTTCATTTGGGGAAGCATGTTTGCATTGTTTCCCGCCATTATCGGCGACTACTTCGGGTCCGATAACGCCACTTCCAATTATGGCTTCCTCTATATGGCCAAAGGTGTGGCGGCCCTGGCGGCAGGCGCTATCGCGATCATGTCTTTCCAGAAGTTCGGAAACTGGAATGCGGTGTTCTACTGCAGCGCGGCCATGGCCATGCTTTCAGCGGTAGTTGTTCTGGTGGTGCGCGCCATGCCGCTGCCCGGGAAGAGTGCCGCCACGGTAAGCGTCACAGAGCCTGTTGCGGCCAACTGATCTCTGTAGGATTGCCGGCAGGGAAAGTCCAAAGCCTGCCGGCAATTTCAGATATAGTCCATCTGAATGGAGCAACAGGTCCTTCGCCCAAAAGGTGGGCTCAGGATTTCGCCTGCGGGCTCAACGCGGCCTCACGCCTATGTTACCTGTAGAGGCTTAAGCCACAAAGTAAGTGACATTAACCTCACGCCCGCAAAACGGCTCAAGATCCTTCGCCCAAAGAGCGGGCTCAGGATTTCGCCTGCGGGCTCCCGGCCGCTGAACAACGCGGCCTCACGCCCGCAAAACGGCTCTACTTCATTGCCGAGGTGATGTTGAACGTGGCGGTAAAGCGGATTTCGTTTCCATCATAAAACTTGCCGATGGCTGTGATTACGGCTGCGTCAATCTCGTTGCGCCGTCCTGCGGGTATGGTTTTCAGCAGCGGCGCAAAGGGTACGGCGGCCTCCTGAAAATATTCCCAGAAATCTTCCGGCGTGCCCGGCCAAGTCCAGGGCAGGGTGTCAAACTTCTCCTGCACGGACCTGAATCCGGCTGCAAGCAACTTGCCGGCGAGCAGTTCCGGCTCGCCAAATGCGAACATCGTCTGCGCCGCTTCTGGAGTCTGCGCGCCGGGCAGCCGGCTCAGCAACGTGCCGATGGTGGTTTCAAAATACGGCTGCTTCATCGGGCCCCAGGCCAGCAGCGTGACCCGGCCGCCGGGCTTGAGCACACGGTGCATTTCAGCCAGGGCGCGGGGCAGATCGGCGAAGAACATCACGCCCAGTCGTGAGGTAATCAGGTCAAAGCTGCCGTCAGGGAAGGGTAGTTTGTGGGCATCGCCCTGCTGAAAGCGGGTGTTGCTGAGTCCGCGTTCCGAAGCGCGTTCCTCGGCGATCCTGAGTGGCGCATCGGCAATGTCGATCCCGGTGACTTCGCCGCTGCCTCTCAATTGCGAGGCCAGTGAGATTGCGGGCTCGCCTGAACCGCAGGCGACATCAAGGACACGCAGGCCGGGCGTGACTTGGGCTGCATCGACAATTGCTTGTGTAGCCGAGCGTCCCATGGCGCCCGATTGCGTCCGCCACTGCCGGCTGGCTTGTGTGCGGCCAAAGTGGTTCCAGTCGGGCTTGGCGGGCTTCTCGCTCATACGGTCAACCAAAGAGCATAAAGCATCCTCATTGTCGTGGCCAGGGTGGTGTTGTAATCTGGTAGCAGTTCGACCTTGCCACAAAGAATTCCCATAATCCCTAAAGAGCGGATGATCGATGCCAAAGATTCCTGTAGAAGAACAGATCAGGGCCATTATGTTCGGGACAGAGTTCGGCGATCCTGCCCTGCGGCATCAATCATTCAACTTAGCAGATTCATTCTTTATAATCATTCCCGATGGCAAACTTTCCACCTGTTGACGAACAACTGGCTTACATCAAGAAAGGCGCTGCGGAGATCATCCGCGAATCCGATCTGCGCGTGCGTCTGGAGAGATCTCTTAAAACCGGCATACCACTACGCGTGAAAGCCGGCTTTGACCCCACCGCCCCTGACCTGCACGTGGGCCACACCGTTCTGATACGCAAACTCAAGCACTTTCAGGATATGGGTCACACTGTGATTTTTCTCATCGGTGATTTCACTGGCCTGATCGGCGACCCCAGCGGACGCTCAGCCACGCGGCCGCCGCTGACTCGTGAAGACATCGACCGCAACGCGGAGACATACAAGACTCAGGTGTTCAAGATCCTGGATGCGGAGAAGACAGTGGTGGACTTCAACTCGCGTTGGTTCTCTAAATTTACGGCAGTGGATTTCGTTCGCCTAGCCGGAAAGTTCACGATCTCACAGATGCTGGAGCGGGAAGACTTCCACAAGCGTTTTCAAGAAGAAGTGCCCATTGCCATGCATGAGCTGCTTTACCCCATTTGCCAGGGATATGACTCGGTTGCGCTGGAAGCCGACGTGGAACTAGGAGGCACAGACCAGAAATTCAATCTGCTGATGGGCCGTGAGCTGCAGAAGGACTATGGACAACTGCCACAGATCATTTTGACCACGCCCATCTTGGAAGGCACAGACGGCGTGCAGAAGATGTCCAAGTCCTATGGCAATTACATCGGTATCAACGAGCCTCCGCAGGAGATTTATGGCAAAGTGATGTCAATCTCTGACAACCTCATGTGGCGGTACTACGAAGTCTTGACAGACGTGGGTACGGATGAGATTGCTCTCATGAAGGAGTGGCGACATCCGATGGATGCAAAAAAGAAGTTGGCACGCGAAATCGTTCATGACTTTTATGGCGGTGCGGCTGCAAAGGAGGTAGAAGAGAATTGGACCAGGCAGTTCCAGAAAAATGAGATTCCTGGCAATCTCGAGATCACCGAAAGAAGCGTGACCAAGTACCGCACTGTTAAGGAATTTGAGGTTCCAGGCACTGTTACTTGGCGTCTCGACAAGCTTCTGCACGATAGCGGTCTGGTCAGTTCGGCATCTGAGGGCAGTCGGAAGATTAAGGAGGGCGCGGTACGAATCAACGGCTATGACCCGGGAACGCCCAGCATGAGCAATGATCTCGAATACTTTCCATTTGAATTGATTATCAGAGTTGGTCGGCAATATCGAAGGGTCCGACTGACGTTGTGAATTGTGTGCAGCGCCGACTCATCAATAGCGGTGGCGTCAAAAGGTATAGCAGTCATCAAACGCTGCGAATTGGCAAAGTGAGGTGGATAACCACATCGGACAGTCGCACAGCCCAAGATTTGGAAGGCCGCAAGAATGGATAGACATCAACGCCTGCCAGAGCTGGTGGGCGTTTTTCTCTTCTGTTTATTTCTTGATTTTCGACTTGCATGCTTTCCGTGTGGTTCTTTCTTGAGTAAGGGTGCACGATCTGGCTTGTCAGCATCATTGCTAGCACTGTCAGAGCGAAACCCTCCTAGCGAATAGTCCACCACCAATTGCACGAGGCTTTTCAGTTGAGGAGTGCATCGCCGAAATTCCAAGCTGCTCAAAGCTGCCTCTCCGAATCTTTGAAGAGCCTCCCCTAATAGTGCATGGACGAATGATTGAGTGGAATATTTAACGTTACTAAAATCAAGAATTACGCGCTTGTCGTCTTCAAGTGCTGGCAGCAGTGTCTCAACGCGAATCATCTTTGCTGCGTCTTTATCCTCAGCAAAGCCTTCTGCTCCAGCTTGCAATTTAACAACTATCGTCTTCATGTAAATTTTATTTTTCCCGCCGTAGTTTTCTTTGCCGGAACCTGTTTTCGTATCCACTGAAAGAGGGCATGAAAATCTGGGATTTGTTCAGTAACTATCTCTACGGTCGCTACTGTCCCGCGCCAAGGGTTTTCTAATTTAACAAGATCATGTCTGCGGTCGTCGAATGCGTCCAGATATAGTTCTGCTTGCGACCCCTTTGCTGAACGTCTCAGACGATATGCGGCATTCCCCGACAAGAGCACAAAATAGCCTCCGGTCGTTTTCGCAATTGTGCGCGTGATGAAGAGACCAGCGCCAGCATTATCAGGCGTTCCATACATGCCACGCTGTGCGCCCGTAATTCCTGGCATCATGGCGAAGCGTAATGCTGTAACGCTATCATTTCCAACTTGTGGGTATGCACTCTTCAAGTGCTCTGATATGCCTGAACCACAATCGGCCACTGCGATGGAAACACGCCTGGGATTTTTGTTCAAGTATCTTTGAGCACAAACGAATGCGCCATCGACTGAGCTGGAGTGTTCGAGAACATTTCGGATTAATTCACTTACGCAATATTGAACGGCTGCTAGCCCAGCCGGTTCTTTGTCGAGATGGAGCAATGCAGAGACGTTTGCGATAACCGAAGCAAGTTCGCTGTGCGTCCTAACTTGCGTCAGCGGCATAAAGCGACCTGCCTCTTCATGTTCCTCTAGGTCTGGGTTATACGAAATATTTAGATGCTGAAACAGTCGCATCCGCGCGGCATAATTAGCACTCTTCCCGATATCATTTTCAACAGCGACCTGCAATCCATTTCTCTGGCACCATCCACCCCAAGCGGCGGTCATAGATAGCGCCATTGGATCCATGTGTGCCCAGCTCTGATGAAGTTTTAATACTGCGGGGGGTGAAAGGTCGGCAAACGGGGCATTCATTGTCAAAAAGTGCTTGAGCGTATGAATGCTTGCATTATTCGGGATTTTTAGCTCCGGCATAAATATATCAGCTGACTTGCACTCGCTACCGCGCTATTGCTCCAATTCATCGGAGCAATTCCTGGAATTGACTCCTAAGAAATATAAAAACATCGGCCAAATTGCCGTTGAAGTTGAACTCTTGCATTTTCAACTTTGTTGTCAATGCTACCATACGGTGAAAAGGACGTTGAGGCTGGCTGCGAAAAGCCAATTTGCCAACCGCTTCACCCTACCGCCCGTTCCACCCGGCTCCTCACCTCGGGTGAAATATTTCCTCCACAAATTACGACCACAACGGTCTTTCCTTCATAGTGGCGGGCCTGCTTATGAAACGCCGCCAGGGCCACAGCGGCCGCTCCTTCGATCAGCAAGTCTTTTGATTTCTGAAGGCCGCACATGGCTGCCAGTATCTCTTCTTCCGTTACCAGCACCGAGCTGTCAATTACGCCCTTGCAGATATCCAGCGTGATCGATCCGGGTTCCAGGCCGCCCGCCGTGCTTTCGGAGAGCGTCGGTTGTTCCGGGACATCGATGATCTTTCCTGCCTTGATGGATTCCAGTAGCACGCGGGAATTTTCAGGCCAGCATCCAACAACTTCTGTCTTGGGTGAAACCCATTTCAGATAAGCGCCGATTCCGCCGATCAGGCCACCGCCGCCCACGGCGACGAAGACGGCGTCGATGCCGGGTTGCTGGCGCAGCAGCTCGACGGCGATAGTGCCTTGTCCGGCGATGACTTCTGGGTCGTTGTAGGGAGAGATATAGGTCTTGCCGGCCGCGGTGGCGGCGGAGCGTGCGGCAATTTCCGCATCCAGCGGGTCGTCGCCGACTCGACGGACGATGGCGCCGTATTCCTCAATCTTCTGTATCTTGCTGGTTGAAGCGTAGGAAGAGACGTAGACCTCTGCGGGAACGCCGATTTTCCTTGCGGCGGCCGCAACACCCCGCCCGTGGTTCCCATTGGAGGCGGCGATGATACCCATCGCCCGTTCGCCGGGCGTGAGCTCCATGATTCTGTTGGTAGCGCCCCGCAGTTTGAACGATCCTGTTTCCTGCAGATCTTCGCGCTTGAACAGCAGCCGCACCAATGGTGGAATGCCGGGACCGGAAACCTGCTCCAGGGGAGTCTCGGTGATGGAATTACGGATTCTTTCGTGAGCAGCGAGTACTGCGCGTCCTGTTTGTTCAACCATACCTGCCATAGGTTTCCTCTGATGATTACAGGATAACCTGAGGAGCGGCTGTCTGCCGGGCATGGGGCTGGGCCAGCACCACCTCGTAGTGAGTAACGTGCCTCTCAAACTCCAGGAGGAAGTCTTTGCTGTCAGGGTAGTATTGGGCCTTTTCGAAGTCCTCACCGGCAAATCTCTTGATGGCAGCGACCGATTCCCACAGGGTAAACAGCAGGAATTCGGTGACTCCATCGGTGGTCCTCTGGAGTCCGTAGACGCCCAGATTGCCGGGGGTTGCAGCGTAGTCCTTGAATCCTCTGTGGCGCATGAAGTCCAGGTAAGCAGAGGCATTCTCGGCGAGCACGCGGCCTCGCCATTTTCGCATGATCACGCCAGAGCCGGAGTCCGCCGGAATTCCGCCGGCCCTGGTGGCCTCCGAATTCAGATGCAGGTGCGCGACTTCGTAGTGCTGTGCGCGGGGGCCGGGGTCGATGATCATGTCTTTGTGTTCAGGACTGTGGCGCGCCCGCTCATGGTCCGCCTGGGCGTATTTCTGTATGGCATCGGGCGATTCCCAGAAAGAAGCCAGCAAAACTTCGACTGCGGCTGCCTCTCGCCTTTGGAAGGCGTATACGCCGAGGAAGCCCGGAGTCTGTGGATATTCCTGCATGGCCCGGCTGGAGAGAAGGGAAAGGAAATCCGCAATTCTGCCCGCCCATATCCGGCCCTGCCACAGCCGCAGCATCATGTCTATGGCCTCCGATTAAATATTCCATGTCGGTGACTGAAGGGCGGCAAGGGTTCTCGCTCCACAACATGGGCGCCTAAGCTTTACTTAAGATTACTAGCGGAAAATATCGCTGGCAACTGTTTATCTGAAGCCATCGGAGGGTCAGCGGCTGGTATTGGCATAGAATACATTTCTTCCATGACGTAGGTCTCTTCCATAGGAGAGCGTGATGCCTATCCCCAACACCGCGATCTTGGCTTGTGCGCCCGCGTCATAGAGCCATTGGCCGGTTTCTGGAGCAAGCGCACCGGTTATTCTGCCGGTATCAAAAAAGGGACCCATCTTCAAACTGACGATGCCATTTTTGTAAAGCTCTTTATCGGTTTCCCAATTCGCAAGAAAATAGTTCCGGCCCAGCGGAGCGCTGCCCTTGCGTCCTCTGTGGATACCTGTATGGCCACGAAGCAGCAGATTGTTGTCACGGTCGAGGCCGAGCATGAACAGTTCGTCAAACGGCGGCTGTCCCCAGATACCGCCGGCTTGCAGCTTCCAGCGCGTTTCATAGTCGTTGCCACGCGCTTGCGGAAGCCAATGGGGCGCAAGGGATGCTTGCAATCTGGCAAAGGATTGCGATGGAGCGGTGAAGATACGGCCTGCGCCGGAGGTGGCCTCGGCAGACACATTCAACCGTTTCTCCGGCAACCGCAGCCAATCATGGCGCAGCCGGGTCGTCTGCACCAGTTGGTAGCCTGAGGCCAGGAGGCTGGGGGTAAGGATGGCGCCGGCAACGACATCGCGGTGATCGCGGCGTGACATCCGCAGACCGGCCGACCAACTCAACCTTCCGCCGACCAGGCGTGTAATCTCGGCCTCAGCTTCTTCGCGCCTCAAGTTGAATGACGCCACAGCCGGCCTGGAGGTAGCGGCATCGCGAATGTCCCAGTTCTCGCTGCGCAGGTCGGCAGCCAGAGAGAATCGCCACTTAGGGCTGCGGCGAAAAGGGCCGGCGAGCGAAGCTTGTGCGCGGCGCTTTTCCGCATCCCAGCGCAGCAATGAAACCAGGTTGATGGCCTCTCCCCTAATGTTGAAATACTCGGGGCTCACCTGCTGATAGGGCAGGCCGCCGAGCAGGTTCAGCAGTCCTTCGAGCGTACTATTGCCCCAGCCGTTACGCTCGGCGCCTTCGAGAGATGCGTCAAACTTTCCGTCAGGGCGGGCCGCGAGTTCCAGGCGGAAGCGGGGAAAGATTTCCAGTTCATGCAGCCGGGCTTCCGTGGCCAGCAACTCGCCGAGTGTGAGCGTTTCCGTGGGAGAAAATGCGAAGGCATGGTCCAGCAAAACCGGATTCACACGCAAGTCCGGCCGGGTATGGAGGCTGTCAAGGAACGGCTTATCAATGCGGTTCCAGTATCGGAGCGCCGCCTCCAGATTTCCCTGCACGAAATAGACGGTGGCCAGAAAGTCGGTTGCGTAGGCGTCCGTAGGATCCAGGTCCAGCGCCCGGTGCAGGTAACGGGTAGCCTGGTTGTAACGCTTCAGCCGGAAGGCCACCCCCGCCAGTTCCACGGGAAATCTTTGGTCCCGAGGATTCAGCCGGCTGCCTGCAACCAGGGCATTGCGGGCCTCTTCCATGCGATTGAGATGGGCCAGGGCCATGCCGTAGTAGTACTCAAGATCGACGGAATGGCGGGGGGAGGCCTCCATCAGGGCCGCCAACTCGGGCCAGCGTTCGGCTTCAAAAAGTTGGCGCGCATCAGACAGCGTGGCTGCCTGCTGCGAAACGGAAGGCAGGGAGAACAGGAGAGCGCACGACAGCAGAAGCGGGAGAGCGGTGCGCGCTATCACCGGGAAGGGGGCGAAGGAAGCGCCAGCAACGTCCATTGGCTGGTTGCGCGCCATTCTTTCTCAAATTCCGCTCTTGATTGGCTGAGCAGCTTGCGCTGGGCCGGATCATTCATGAGGGCCAGATCGTGGCCGGCATCAAGACCGGCAACTACAACAAAATGGAGAGAAGATTCCAGTTTAGAAGGCTTGAGCGCGACGATCAGAGGCCGTCCTTTTTCGAGATGCTGCTGAAGGTCGGCCCATGTGCCGGAGAAAGCAAAGGTTTGATAGCCATGCTGACGGAAATATTCTTCCAGGGCAGAAGCATAAATTCCGTGTCCTTGCCGGGAGTAGAGGGCCCGCTGAATCTCCACAGGATCGGTATTGACCGTCCTATGCTGCTGTTTTTCCCAGTACTGCATCACCATGGCAATGGTGGCTGCTCCGCAACCGTCTTTTTCCTGCTTTACAAAGGGAACGTCGAGCCACACCCCGGCCGGGCCCGTACCCAGCGCGATAACGCAGAGCGCAAGCAGGGGGGCGGTCCTCTTCAGCGCAGCAGCCACCATGGTGTTCAGTGCCTAACGGACGGCGACGATGATGAGCACCAGGGCCGCGATCGCCAGGATGATCAGGATCAAGTCGCGGTCGCTGAGCTTGCCGGCGGCAAAATCCGCCTGCGCCCTCGCGGCACGGGTCGACAACTGGGATAGCTCTTCATCATTGAGAGAAGAAACTGCAGTCTGGATACTCTGAGCGTCCATTTTCGCCGACTTCAAAGCCTTTTCGGCGGTTGGGGTGGAGAGGAAGTTTTGTACGGTCTTTAGGTTCTGTTGGCGCGCCTGCGCCGCCGAAACCATTTCCTGCTGCAGGTCGGCAGGGTTTACAACGTGAGACTGCGCGAGAAGCTGGGTGGGAACGGCGAAAAGCGTGATTAGAAGACAAGTAAACAGTGCTCGACCGGATTGCCGGAAATAAAATGCCATCAATTGGCACCTCCAGGGTAAATTTATTTTCGGCCAGAATCGTTAGTGAAAGTATAAATGATCTCATTTTAGATCGTCTCCAAAAGGCCGTAAACTCAGGGGGCAAGAGTGCGAGAACCTTTTCCGGTCGCAGGCATGTACTGCCGGTGGGGCATCGATAGGGGCTTGGGTCCTTCCATTTTTCATGAGTTCTATTCGGGAACTTCCAGGATTCTCTGAACGTATAATGCCCCGGGGGATAAATTTATGCTGACCTTTATCTTGTGGTGCATCCTGTTCGTCATGTGCTGGCCGCTGGCCCTGATGGCGCTGGTGTTGTATCCCATCGTGTGGTTGCTCCTTCTCCCATTGCGTATTCTTGGGATTGCCGTGGATGGCGTATTGCAACTGGTGAAGGCCATCATCCTGCTGCCGGCACGGGTGTTGCGCGGCGCGCACTAAGTATGTTTATGAACATAGCGAAGAGAACCTTGTTGCCGTTTTTATTGTCGCTGCCGCTGGCTGCCCAGCAGCCGGGTGCTGCGGAAAGCGATTTGGACCGCCGCATCGAGCGGCAGGTGCGCGCCTATGCTGAAGCGCCTCCGGACGCAAAGGTCCTTCTCGGTGTCCGCACGCCCAGCAATTTTCCAGGATATGACAATCTGCCGGTCTCGATTGAGCAGGGCTCGATCAGGAAGGCCGTCAATTTCCTGATCTCCAAAGACGGAAAGAAGATGCTCTACCTCACGGAGATGGACCTCACGCAAGACCCCTACGCCCGCAACATGAGCCGGATCAATCTTGCGGGCCAGCCCTGGCGCGGGTCTGAAAAAGACGCGGTCACCGTGGTGGTGTACGACGACTTCCAGTGTCCGTTCTGTGCGCGCATGTACGTGACGCTGTTCAACGAGGTGCTGAACCGCTATCGTGGCCGGGTCAAGGTGGTCATCAAGGACTTTCCGCTGGTCGATGCTCATCCGTGGGCCATGCGGGCGGCGGTCGATGCGCATTGCTTGGCCGGAGAGAGCCTGCCTGCATACTGGGAAGCTTCCGATTACATCCACACCCACCAGCAGGAGGTGAGCAGCCGCGTGAACGCAAATGGCGCGAAAGACCTGCGGGCCATGGATGCGCTGCTCACGGAGTTTGGCCAGAAGCACAGCGTCAACTCCGAAAAGCTCCAGGCTTGTATCGCCAAACAGGACACCACCAGCGTGGAGACTTCGATTTCAGAAGCCAGGTCCCTGGGCGTGAGCGCCACCCCCACGCTGTTTGTGAATGGGCAGGAATTTGAAGGAGTGCTGAGCCCGGAAAATCTTAGGTTGGTGCTCGACCGGGCATTGAGCGAAGCTGGAAGTAGCCACTGAGACATAGCCGCGAACAAGAGCCAAGGCAATTGGCCACGAATTAACGCGAATGGGAAATTGGGTCGTCGTGGTCCCCGGAATCGTCATGAACCCGAAGATTCTAGTCTCGTTCGACCCTGGCCCCCAGGACTGCACACCGATTACGATCATGTCAGGTCGTGAAAAAGAGATATTCGCGGAGTCAAATCCCCAGATACGCTTTGCGTACGTGTTCATTGTTGGCGAGGGATTGGCTGGGGCCTTCGAGGGTGATGCGGCCGACTTCCATGACGTATCCGTAGTGGGCGACCTGCAGGGTGTAATTGACGTTTTCGCCCACCAGCAGGATGGTGACGCCCTGCTTCGCGATCTCGCCGATCAGGCGGAAGATTTCGTCCACCAGCATGGGCGCCAGGCCGAGGGTGGGCTCGTCGAGCATCAGCAACTGGGGTTCCGACATCAGGCTGCGTCCGATGGCGCACATCTGCTGTTCGCCGCCGGAAAGCGTGCCGGCCATCTGATGGCGCCGTTCCTTGAGCCGCGGGAACATCTCGTAAATCCGGGCCAAGCCGGAATGGACTTTTTTGCGCAACTGCGGGAGGTAACATCCCATCCGCAGGTTGTCTTCCACCGACATGCCCGGCCATAGCTGGCGGCCTTCGGGTATCAGGCTGATGCGGCGCTTGACCCGCTCATGCGGGGGGAGGGCCGTGATGTCTTCACCAGCCAGGGTCAGGCATCCGCCGCAGGCTGGCAACACACCGGCGATGGCGCTCAGCGTAGTGGTTTTGCCGGCCCCGTTGGCGCCGAGGATGCAGGTCACTGCGCCTTTGGCGACCGAGAAACTAATACCCCACAGCACCTGGACGACGCCGTAGCGCACTTCGAGGTTTTCAGCGACCAGAAGCTTTTCCGGCAGTTGGTTAGACAC
Source organism: Saccharimonadales bacterium (SeqCode) (assembly GCA_035568495.1). Taxonomy (GTDB): domain Bacteria; phylum Acidobacteriota; class Terriglobia; order Terriglobales; family Acidobacteriaceae; genus Angelobacter. The sequence continues at coordinate 13,252 of DATMNZ010000183.1, forward strand.
TGGCGCCGCTCCCAAGGTATGCCTTGATGACTGCTTCGTTTTTCCGGATCTCTTCCGGTTTGCCCTCAGCCAACTTCTGGCCAAACTCGAGCACGGTAATTCGGTCGCAGATCGACATGACCGCTTTCATGTCGTGTTCCACATACATGATGGTGGCTCCGCTCTCGCGAATGCGCTGCAGCAGGTCGAGCATGGCGTTCGTCTCGGAAGAATTCAATCCTCCGCAGATTTCATCCAATAGAAGGAGGTCCGGCTGGGTGGCCAGCGCACGGCCCACTTCCAGGCGTTTCTGGTCGCCAAGCGACAGTACGCCGGCGAGTAGATGCGCCTTATGGTCTAACCCCACACGGAGGAGCATCTCCATGGCCAAGGCCCTGGCGGCTGTGGTCCCAGACACGGCCTGCCGCCCATAGTGTACCCCGACCTGCACATTTTCCAACACCGTAAGGTGCTTGAATGGCCGGGCAACTTGGTGGGTGCGGGCGACGCCCAGCTTGACCAGCGCTGAGGATTTCATGCCGGTAACGAACTGGCCGCGCAGCTTCACCTGGCCGGAGGAGGGACGAAACGTGCCCGTGATCACGTTGAAGAGAGTCGTTTTTCCGGCGCCGTTGGGGCCGATGAAGCCGCAGATCAGACGCTCGGGAATATCGAAGCTTATATCCTTCAGCGCTACGACGCCGCCAAATCGCTTGGTGAGGGTATGCACTTCCAGAATGTTCATGCCGGTTGCTTCCCCAGGAGTATCCGCGTTCTTCCTGCCAGCCGGCGAAGCAGTCCGGCCAGTCCATCCGGTTCAAACAGTATGATCAGGACCAGGAGTGCGCCGTAGAGCAGAAGGTGGACTTTAGGAAATCTGGCTACCAGACTTTCCTTGATGATGACAAATACGATGCCGCCTAAGACTGCGCCCCATACCGTACCGATGCCGCCGATGACCGGCATGAGCAGAATGAAAATGCCCACGTTAAAGGCGAAGACATCCTGCGGGTAGATGACGGCGGCCCGGTGCGCGAACACACCGCCGGCGGCCCCAGTGAGGGCGGCGCCGATGGCGTGGACCCATAGCTTGCAGCGGTAAGGATTGACACCCAGGTCGGCGGCCGCGTCTTCATCCTGGCGGATGGCCCGTAGCGCAAGTCCAAAGCGGCTGTTGGCGACCAGCATCGACACACACAGCGCCCCGGCGGCCAGCACCAGGGCCGAATAGTAGTGGTCCAATTCGTGGAACTGCGCATGTTCTTCGATGTGAATGCCGCTGGCTCCGCCGGTGATACTGAGGTTGTTCATCATCACGCGCACCGCTTCGGTGACACCGATGGTGGAGATGGTGAAATAGGGGCCCCGCAGACGGAAGGTCGGCAGGCCCACGAGGAAAGACGCAATCACGGCCACGGACATCGATCCCAGAAACGATGTGTAGGGGCTGAAGCCGCGGTTCATCATCATCATCGCGGTGTAAGCGCCCAGGCCGTAGAAAACCGCAAAGCCAAAAGAGACTTGTCCGGCGAAGCCCCCCAGCAGGTTCCAGGCAATACTGGCGGTGATCCAAACCAGTGCGGTAAAGAGGATGCGGGTATAGTCTGGGGGCATCCCGGCGAAGGGCAGAACAGCCAGCGCGAGCACCGGAAGCGCGGCCAGTGCCACTTGAGCTCTGCGGGAGGAACCGGCAGGCATGGCCACGGTCATGCCACCCGCCATTTCTTCTCCAACAGCCCGGCGATGCCCTTGGGAAGGAACAGGAGCACGACCACCAGCAAGCCGTAAGAAATGGCAGCCTGGTAACTGGCGGGGACCAACTGGATACTGAAGGTTTCTACCAGCGCCAGCACCAGCGCGCCAAAGGCCACTCCGGAAAATGACTCCAGTCCACCGAGAACGATGATCACGAAGGAGCGCAGTTGAAATGGGGAGCCAAAATCAGGGCTGAAGGTATAGAGCATGGCGAGCAGGGCGCCGGCAAAGCCAGCCAGGGAGGCGCCCAACCCAAAGGCCAGCCGCCGGGTTTTTTCTTCGTTTACACCCACGATCTGGGAGGCCAATGGGTTCTGGATCAGGGAGCGGACGGACATTCCAAACCAGCTTCGCTTCATCCCGATTTGCAGCAGCACCACGCAGCTTACGGCCGCCAGAAAGACCACCAGCCGGTCCACGGAGAAGCTGAGAAACCCCAGATGCAGAGGCGGGGAGATGGTCCGCGCGGTAAAGATGGAGCGGTCCTCGTTTTTCCAGATCAGGTATCCGGCATTCTGCAGGACCTGCCAGAACCCGAACATCAGCAGCAACGAGGCTAGGGTAGGCTGGTCGGACCGCGGCAGCCAGCGCACCAGCAGCCAGTACACGCCCATTCCAAAGAGGAAGAATGTGGGCAGGGCCAGCGTAGCTCCCAGGATGGGGTCGACATGGTGCCCCAGCAAAGGGAAGCGTTCAACCCAGGACGCAGGCAGGCGTTCAGGCAAGTAGTACAGCTCGAAGGCGAAATACGCCCCCAGCATCATGAATCCGGCATGGGCCAGGTTCACGATCTTCATGACGCCGTAAATCACCGTCATGCCCATCGACATGGCGGCATAGATACCCGCCAGCAGCACGGCATCTTTCAGCAGGTTAAAAAAATCCTCAACGTTCATGCAGAATAGCCGGCTATCTTACCGGAATCGGGGCAACCGCGTCACCGGTGGCTGCCTGTTTGGGGAGCACGATATCCACCTTGTCGCCCGGTTTGTTCTGCACAATCAGGAACGGATAACCGGTCTGCCCATTGGGGCCGAATTTGAAGATCGCGCCGGGGAGGATGGAGTCCTTTAGTTCCGCCTTACGCAGGGCGTCACGGACTTTTATCCGGTCCAGTGTCCCGGCCTTTTCAATTGCCTGGGCCAGAATCCGCACTGATTCGTAGGCTGGGGCCGCGTACCAGGAGTCGGGTTCGTGTCCGGTGTACTTCTTATAGTCGTTGACGAACTGCTGGATCTGCGGGTAGTTCAGCTTTTTTGACCACCAGAGCCCGGCAAAGATATAGTCGGTGCCGGCGCCCAACGCCTTGCGTGCGGCATCGTCGGGGCCGCGCGCGCCATAACTTACCATCTGATGATGCATGCCGGCCTGCAAGTATTGCCGATGCATGGTGATGTAATCTTGCAGGTGGGCATCGGCGAGGAAGATATCGGCTTTAGCGTTTTTTACTTTCTGCAGCAGTCCGGAAAAGTCAGTGGTGCCCGGATACTCAAATTTCTCGCTGAAAACGACTTTGAGATAGCCCGGATGTTTTTCGATCCACTGGTTGATCCCATTGCCGTAATCAATGCCGTGGTCGGTATTTTCCAGGGCCATTGCAACGGTGAGGCCTTTCTTCAGTTTGTGCTGGTCCATCAGGTTGCCCAGAAACTGGGCGGTATCGGAACCCAGCACCGTGATGGGACTCAGGGCCCCAAATGCAAACTGGTAGCCGCGGCTGAAGGTGGAAGTTGCGCCGGCGCCGGTGGTGATCCAAGGTGTCTGGTGGCGGTCGGCCATTACGGATTCAGCTTCCCCGAGCGTGGTGGAATAACCCCCCAGTACGGCAGTCACATTGTCGGAGATCATGCAGCGTTCCGCCAAGGAGGCGGACTTGGCCGCATCGGACTCATCATCGTAGAACACCACCTTGAAAGGCAGTTTCTTGCCTTGGTCTCTCACGAAAACACCCCCAGCCTCATTGATCTTCTTGATGGCGGTCTCAATGCCTTCCTTCTGATACTGGCCGGGCTTGCCTTCCTTGCCGGTGACGGGCAGCACAACGCCGATGGAAATGGCGTTCTCGTCAGCCGTGCTGGAATGGCTGGCGGTCGGAGCGAAAGCCAACAGAGTGATCAACAGCAAAGTGCAGATAGCGAATCGGGGTACAGACCCATGCTTCATAGTGCTCTCCTCAGAAGAGTGACTGAAACTCAAAAAATGATAAGCCTTCTAAATCGTCCGGAAGATAAACGACATACGATCTTGGGGATGATGCATGATATCTCCGGAATTCAGGATAGACAAGGTGTCACTGGTAATCGTTCTGCGGGTGGACGGAAAGGCTGGACATTCGGTTCATGCGCAGGGGTCGGCCTCCGACGCGGCAACTCTACATGCCTGGGCCTTGCTGGCCCCGCCGCTCAGGCCTCACGCTTCCACGAGCTGTTGGACTGGCTTTTATGCGCTCCTGGCAACCAGCCGGCCCCGCCATCTCTCGCCGGTTATGTTCCTGGATCCCTTGGCTTAGGGCAAAGGCCGGGAGACCTGGGAATAAATCTCAACTCCGGCCATGACCAGTATTAACAGCGCCGAGCACGCACCAAAGATGCGCACCCATGGCTGAAGCCTGTTCATCTTGATTGTTAGTTCTTCCTGTTCCCTGGCGAGGTGAGAGTTGGCCTCGTCGAGGAACAACTGGTCGTCTTCATGCATGTTGAGAGTGCTGCGGTAAATCAGAAGAACGACGAGAACGATGGTCAAACCGGCCCAAACACTCAGCAGTGCAGTCATCATAAGACACCACCTGGATTATTTTGGCACCCGGTCCCGCCTTACTCTAGGCCGTAAGAAGGCCCTTGCTCACGGCGAGGGTTATGTGGAACCTGAGCTGATTATATTCCTGCTGGCGGCGCGATTTTCAACGTTATTTGCGGCCTGGCGCTGGGTAACTAGTGACGGCGGTCTGGAATATCCAATTTTAAAGCGCCATTAAATCCAATGGAATCAGAGACTAACCACGAATGAACGCGAAGAACGGGAATGAAAACCAAAAACTGGGAATGAAGAAACCAATGCTTATGATGATATAATTTAGTGAAGAAGGAGACTTTCATAACATGGCTACCACAACGAATCCCGTCGTCGCGACCGAGACCGCCCCTAGTGTTGAGAGCCCCAAGATTCCCGTCAGCCTTACACCCACAGCGGTGACCAAGGTCAAGGAGATCATGTCGCAGCAAGACCCGGTTCCTGCCGGTCTGCGTATCGGTGTGGTGGGCGGCGGATGTTCTGGGTTTTCCTACTCCATGTCGTTCGAGAACGCCCAGGGTATGATGGACAAGGTTTATCACTTCGGCGATCTCAAAGTTTTTGTGGACGCCACCTCGGTCATGTACCTGAACGGCTGTGTGGTCGACTACCTGGAAACATTGGAAGCTGCCGGCTTCAAGTTCGAGAACCCGAACGTGAAGAGCACCTGCGGGTGCGGATCTTCGTTCAGCGTGTAAGGGCCAGCGGCCCCGTCACAAGGTCAGAAAAAGGCACAGCCTTTGCGCTGTGCCTTTTGTATTGCCATTCCCAAGTCCTTAAGCGATTTTCCCCTTACTGGGTCCTCGGTACCGGTCCAGGGACAGGCGCAGGTGCGGGTCCGGGTCCGGTTCCGACTCCAGGCCCGGTTACGGGCCCGGGTACTGCCCCAAGTCCAGAGGCTGGCACCTGCTGCTGCTCCAATCTGGGATCATAAAAGAACAGCCAATCGTTGTAGTGGTCTTTCTTGTCGAGTTGCTTAATCGATGCCAACTTCTTGATGCTGGCCACCCCGATGATGGGACCACCTCCGATGATGGGGCTGCCCGTGCCTGCCTGGCTTCCGCTGCCGGTTTCGGTGGCCACGGCCCCGCCGGGTTTCACGGCGTTAGGGTCGTTGTTGCCTGGGTTGCCCGGGCCGATGGGCTGTGGGGTGGGTCCTCCACCGAATGTGGGCGGCGGAGGGGCCGAATTCGCGCCGCCGCCAACGTTCAACTGCACTTCCCCTACGTGCAAGAGACGCCAGTCATCTTTTCCGGTGAAGGGGTCTTTGTATCGTTTGCGCAGGAAGCGCAGGTTGTTGGCTTTTTCGAGGTCTTCCAGGGTGAGCGGGTAGCGGCCATTCTTGCGGTAGAACTTCCGGACCGCGTTCTTGTATTCGTTGCCGCGGTGGATGAGCTCTTCTTCTTTTTCGCGCTTGATCTGCTGGGCGATGCGCGGCAGTTCAATGCTCAAGGTCAGCAGCAGCAAAGTAATGAGCAGCATGACGGACAAAAGCACGTAGCCGCGCTGGCCGGACATCCGGTATCGATGCGGTGTCATGGGCTTATCCTGTGGGCGGCGGAGCGGTGAGCGGAATGGGCTGCTTGTAGTTGGTTAGCATGTCTTCCACCATCACCGAAGTGTTGTTGATCTGCAAGATCTTGTACCGGCGGTTGATGATTTCGCCCTCCACGGCCACAAAGATATCGTCGCCTTCGGAGAGGAACACCTTCTTAGGCTCGCCCGGCTTGCTGCTGAACCCGAAGAATTTCAGGTTGATGGGCGGCGGAGGTGGCGGAGTCGGCGGTTGCTGCTGCTGCTGCTGATCTGGTCTGACCGGCACGATCGGTTTCTGTTGCGGGGGTGGAGCCAGCTCTTCCATGCGGAAGATGTTGCGTTTGCCGCCTTCATATTTTGTCTGGCTGGCGAGCAGCAGATCGGTGCGCACGGTTGGGTCAGGCGTGTTTTCGCGCACCTGGAGCCCGCTCTTTTTGGCGATCGCCGCCGTAGCGGCTGTAGACGGGGGGCTGGCCGCCGCCGCATCCGGGCTGCTGGAGCGGACCCCATAGATCACCGACAGCAGCGCCAGCACCAGGAGCGCAACCATCGCGCGAAACTTATTTGTTTCTTCTGTTCCGATCTTCACTTAGCCTTTTTCCTTTATGTAGGTGTCGAACCTGATCTGCAGCTCCACGGTCCCGCTCTGCTGCCCGCTTAGGGATATCTGTTTGATTACAAACAGCAGCTTTTCGCGTTCCACGGCGTTGATGAAATGGGCCAGCTTGTTGTAGTCGCCAGAGACCGCAGTGCTGATCTTGACTCTATCCACGCCCGCCAGCCCTGCGTTTTCAGTGTCATATTGAATATGCTGCGCGGAGACGCCGTTTTCCATGGCTACTTTGTGCAGGGCATCGGCAATGTCGGAGAAACGGCTGGGCACATGTTCTTGGCTCAGTTTTTTGACGTCCTGCTGGCTGGCGGCGAGTTTTTCCTGAATGCCCTGCCAGGGGCTGGCGTGTTCTCTCTTGGCGGCCAGTTCCTGCTGCAATTTTCTCTCTTCGGCCCTGCGGGTAGCTGTGGTGGAGCTGCCCGGCCAAAAAAGATAGGTAAGGGAACTGAAACTTAGCACTCCCATGATGCCCAGCAGGATGGTGAAGTTGCGGCGCATTCTCTGGATGCTGGTCATAGAGCGCTCTCCTTCGCCGCAGTCCGCCGTGGCCCAGCCAGTGGTGTTACGGCGGGCGTGTAGTAGGTCT
>DATMNZ010000184.1:0-17037 GCA_035568495.1 Saccharimonadales bacterium (SeqCode)
GAGTCCGTGCGGCGTCACGTTGTTCCATGTCTTGCCGTCATCGCGCGTCAGATGCACCACTCCGGTATCGCTTCCCACCCATATCTGCCCGGCGTTGACCGGAGAGGGCGCGATGGTGTAGATCACGCCTCGTCCGCATGCCCGCGCTTTGGCTTCAGCCGCCAACAGGCCCGATTCGGCCACCTGCCCGGCGCAACTCAGGTCGGGCGAGATCTTCTGCCAGCTTGTTCCCCGGTCGATGCTGCGCAGGACAAACTGCGAACCGAAGTAGAGCGTGTGCGGGTCCTGGGGTGAGAACACCAGCGGAGAAGTCCAGGTAAACCGCATCTCTCCTGTTTCGCCGGATCCCGTGGCCGAAGGCGAGATGTTCTGCGTCTGCCCGGTGCGCCGGTCGAAGCGGTACAGCCCGCCGTAGGTGCTGCCGCCATACACGATATTGGCGTCGGCGGGGTCAGGCGCAATGTAGCCGCTTTCTCCCGCGCCGATGGGGGCCCAATCGCGGAAGGTGATGGAGCCGAAATCGCTGCGGCTGGTGGTGGAAGCCGTGCCGCTATCCTGCTGTGCGCCGTAAATCCGGTAAGGAAATTGGTCATCGACCGCCACGTGATAGAACTGCCCCGTAGGCTGGTTGAACCACGAGCTCCATGTGTGCCCGCCATCCACTGAGACACCGGCGCCCTGATCGCTGCCGAAGATCATGCGCCGCGGATTCGATGGATCAATCCACAACGCGTGGTAATCGTCGCCGCCGGGCGCGCCCTTGATGGCCTCAAACGTCTTGCCTCCGTTGGTCGAACGGTAGATGGAGACGTTGGGCGTGTAGACCACGTCAGGGTCCTTCGGATCGACATCGATCTCGCAGAAATACCATAGCCGCCCCAGTCGCTGGTCGCCGCTGGTCCGCGCCCATGTCTTTCCACCGTCATCGGAGCGGTAGACCCCGGACTTTTTCGCATCGATCAGCGCGTACACCCGCTGGCCGTGTGTGCCGCGCGCGATGGCCAAGCCGATGCGTCCGAGGTCGCCTTCCGGCAGTCCGTTGCCGGTAATCTGTGTCCATGTTTTGCCGTTGTCGGAAGACTTCCAGATTGCGCCCGAGCCGTTCACCGGAGGATAGGCGCTCCATGGCGTGCGTTGCGCGTGCCACATCGAGGCCAGCACCGTATCGGGATTGTCAGGATCAAACGTGATGTCGATGGCCCCGGTGTTTTCATCCTTATATAAGACCTTCTGCCAGTGTAGCCCGCCGTCGGTCGAACGGAATACGCCCCGCTCGGCGTTGGGGCCATAGGCGTGTCCCAGGGCGGCCACCATCACCACGTCGGCATTGCGCGGATCGACCGCCATCCGCCCGATGTGCTGCGTATCGGTGAGCCCCAGATGCCGCCAGTTCTTGCCGCCATCGATCGATTTATAAACGCCATTGCCGTAGGTGACATTGGAACGCAGATCGGCTTCGCCGCTGCCCACATAGATAACGTTCGGGGCCGAGGGCGCGACCGCCAGTGCGCCAATGGAAGCAATCGGCGCACCGTCAAAAATCGGCGCCCAGGTCAGCCCCCCGTTCGTGGACTTCCACACCCCGCCACCCACGCCGCCGAAGTAATATGTATTGGGCTGGCCCTCGATGCCGCTAACGGAAATGGTGCGTCCGCCACGAAACGGCCCAATCATGCGCCAGCGCAGCCCGTCCAGGTCCGCGGACGGTTGGGCCACACCAAGGCAGGAAAGCAGTAGTAGGGGTGCGATCAGGGTCATTGTCCGGAATGGGGGACGCATAAGAGAAGCATTGTATAAGAGGTGATCGTGATCTGACTTTCCTCCTTCAAGCTCTGGGATGGTGTTGACACGAACATTCTTTTGCGTAGCGCCCAACCGACCCATCCTCTCTGCGCCCAGGCCACACACGCTGTCTCCAAGCTGCTGCGCCAAAAGGAGTCCGTCTTTTTCTGTGCGCAGAATATCGCGGAATTCTGGAACGTCGCAACCCGTCCAGGGGCTGTAAACATCGTCTCATGTGAGGATGCAATTCCAACGAAAGGCAGTCTCGCATGGACGTATGGGCGGCAGCCCAGCACCGGGTTCGCGTGGCAATATTCCTGGTCGTTCCGGGGATTTGAGCGGAATTTGAGACGGCTCTGTCTCAGGACTTGCCAATTTTCCAACCTTACTTTTGTAATGTGCCCAACGCGAAATTTGTGTGCTCCGAAGCCTTTTTTCTTTTAAAGTTAATGTTGCCGGTTTGCATACGGCGTACATATGAAGATTCAAAGCAAGGTTCAAGCAAGTGTGCCGGAAGAATTAGAGTTGCCTGTGGCTGGGGCCATGTGTCGACCGAATCAGCCGTTTCGTATTGTGGTGGCCGATGATGATCCTACTTCGCGGCGACTGCTCAAACATCTGCTGGAAAAGTGGGGCTTTGAGGTATTGCTGGTTGAGGACGGGCTGAAAGCATGGGAGATCGTGCGGCTTCAGAACCTGCCCTCCATCGCCATCCTCGACTGGGTCATGCCCGGCCTCGATGGCCTCGAGCTCTGCCGCAAAATCCGGGCGCTCAACCGCCAGCATTACACCTATATCATGATGCTGACCAGTAAGATGGAACGCGCCAGCTTGATCGAATCTCTGCGCGCCGGGGTTGACGACTATCTCACCAAACCCTTTGACGCCGCCGAGCTTCAAGGACGGTTGCTGGTTGCCGAGCGCACCCTGCGGTTCCAGAACGAGTTGATCGCGGCCAAGGAGCGGATTGCCCATGAGGCCCGCCACGACTATCTCACCGGCCTCTTCAACCGCGGGGGGATCATGGAAACGCTTGAGCGGGAGATGAGCCGCAGCAACCGCACCGGCGAACAATTTTCCATCCTCCTGGCCGATATCGACCATTTCAAGCGGGTCAACGACTCCCTGGGTCACGGCGCGGGCGACGATGTGCTGCGGGAAGTTGCCAGCCGCATCGCCAACTCTTTGCGCTCCCATGATTCCGTCGGCCGCTACGGTGGTGAAGAATTTCTGATCATTCTTCCGGTCTCCGGGGCAAGCGCTGCCTTGGGAGCGGCCGAGAAACTGCGCCGCGTAATCTCTGAAGTTCCGTTCAAGATCGCGGACGTGGAGAGTAAGATCACCATCAGCCTGGGGGTAGCCACCTCCATGCCGGAAGGCTCAGTCGAGTCTCTCATCTGCGCCGCCGATGTGGCCTTGTATCGGGCCAAGAATGCCGGACGCAACTGCACCCGGGTGTCTTCCGTCCCCGCATGATTGCCCCTCGCCCGGATTATTCAAAAACCCCCTGCGAAGATCGCCACGAACCACGGCGTAGAGACGTAACTTTGTTACGTCGAAAAGCCGGCGGACTTAAATACCCACGGCGGGCACACAACACCGCAAATGCGCAGCGGCTGGCAATCATCGGCATGAAATAATTCTCATGAGGAACGCCTCACTTGTCCCTGGGTCCTCTGTTGTGATTTTCCGCTACAGTCCTGCTGCCGGAATCCGATGAAGCCTACATGGGTGCGCAGAGCAAACAGCAAGCAAGGGCGTTTGAACACTATCTCCCCGCGTCGGCTATGTGGCGATCGGACCGGCCGTTTCGAATTCTCGTGGCCGATGACGACGCCACCTCCCGGCGTCTGCTCAAATACCTTCTCGAAAAGTGGAGGTTTGAGGTCATACTCGCCGAGGACGGGCTCAAGGCATGGGAGATCATGAGGCTTCAAGATCCGCCCGCCATTGCGATCTTGGATTGGGTCATGCCCGAATTGGATGGACTGGAGCTTTCCCGCAGAATCCGGGCGCTCGACAACCAGCATTACACCTACATCATGATGCTGACCAGCGAACGGTCGGGCCTGATCGACGGTCTGCGCGCCGGCGTCGACGATTACATCACCAAGCCCTTTGACGCGGAAGAACTCCAGGGACGCCTGCTGGTGGCCGAGCGCACGCTTCGCTTCCAGAACGAGTTGATCGCCGCCAAGGAGCGGATTACTCAGGAAGCCCGCCACGACTTCCTCACCGGTCTTCTCAACCGCGGCGGCATTATGGAAGTGGTCGAGCGCGAGATCAGCCGCAGCAACCGCAGCAGCGAACAGTTTTCAGTGGTCCTGGCCGATATCGACCATTTCAAACGCATCAACGATACCTTCGGTCACAGCGCCGGAGACGACGTGCTGCGGGAAGTTGCAGGCCGCATCAGCCATTCTCTGCGTGTCCACGACTCGGTCGGACGCTACGGCGGCGAAGAATTCCTGGTGGTGCTCACCGGCTCTGGCTCCACCGGCGCCCTGGGCGCGGCCGAGAATCTCCGCCGGCGTGTCTGCGAAACGCCGGTCATGATCGGGGAACTTGAGAGGGCTGTCACCGTCAGTCTGGGCATCGCCACCAGAATGCAGGAAGTCTCGGCTGAGTCCCTGATCTGCGCCGCCGACGTGGCCCTGTACCGCGCCAAAAATGCCGGACGCAACTGTGTCCAGGTGTCGAACGTCCCAAGCTAAGACGATGATCACCAAGAACCACAGCGATGTTCTATCTGAGTGCGTTGCCCTACGCAGCCAGTTGGTTCGTTGTTTCCTTTCTAATGGTCCACTGGGTCGAGCACGCGAAGCGAAAGCTACAAGTAAAGGAATCGCGGCAGCTACAACAAAAACACCCTCAGCGTAGCAGAGGACCGGCAAGAACCTATGCGTAGAGACGTAACTTGTTACGCGGGGATTGCGGATACGCCTTGCATTGCGAGGCCTGGGCAACCGTGGTCGTAGAGACGGTGCTCGGCACCGTCTCTGGGTCTTCGCGGCAGCGAAGGCCCAAGCGCGCGGCAGCGCGTGTTTCGGACATACAATTAAGATCGATGTTCAGAATCTATGGTGAGAACGGAAGCTAACCCCATAACCATTTCAGGGGACGACCAGGGAGATGTTAACAACCGAGATTCACTCTCCCCTTAAGTGAATAGTATTGCGCCTAAACCCCGGCCTTCATCTAAGCTCGCAGTTCCGACCCGACTACCAACTACTGGAGCAGATGCTGGTCCCCACCAAAGAAGTCGAGATCGGCGTCCTGATGGACAGGCTGATACTGACGCACGATGGGCGATGTATTTCCGGAAGATGTCTGTTCGGCCATCGTCGAATTGATGTAAGCACGAAGAGTAAAACCACTCTCATTAAAAATAGTTAACTCCACTCTCCTACGTTCATCCTGAAATATGCGCCTTGATTCCTTGCCCGGATAGGCCGATGTCATCAGTGCAGCAGCATGACTCTTAGTTGTCCCGGGAGTGACCGATGGCTAGGCTCTTTGATCAATCGATGCTCACCACCACCGAGGACACCCTCGACTTCATCGAGAACATCCTCGATTCCTCTACCGAGTATTCCATCATCGGCAAGGACTTGGACGGCAACATCCTGCTGTGGAACGAAGGCGCGCACCGAATTTACGGTTACGATGCCGGCGAAGTCGTAGGCAAGGCCAACTCTTCCATCCTCCACCGGCAGGAAGACATACAGGTAGGCAAGCACACTGAGATTCTGGCATCGGCGCTGCAGAACGGGAAATGGGAAGGCACCCTGGGGCGGGTGCGCAAAGACGGCCGCCATTTTACCGCCCGCATTGTGATTACCCCGCGGCGCGACGGTGGCGGCAAGCCGGTTGGCTTTCTGCTGATCTCCAAGGACATCTCCGACGAAATCCGGCTTACCGAGCAGTTGCGCGACCAGCAGTTTTACACCCGCTCGCTGATTGAATCGAACATTGATGCCCTGGTCACCACCGACGCCCTGGGCATCATTACCGACGTCAACCAGCAAATGGCGGCCCTCACCGGCGGCACCCGCGAAGAGTTAATCGGGTCGCCCATCCGTGGGTATTTCACCGACCCCAAACGGGCCGATGAGGTGGTCAAGCAGGTGCTGCGCGATGGCAAGGTCACCAATTTCGAGCTCACCGTATGCCATAAGAACAAAAAGGAAACGGTGGTTTCCTATAACGCCACCACCTTCCATGACCGCGAAAGCAAACTACAGGGTGTCTTTGCCGCGGCCCGCGACATCACCGAACAGAAGAAGCTGGAACAGCAACTGCGTGAGTCCCAGTCTTATAACCGCGGGCTGATCGAGGCTTCGGTAGACGGCTTGATCACCGTCGATCCGGAAGGCAAGATCTCCGACGTCAACGACCAGATGTGCCGCATCTCCGGCTTCGAGCGCGAAGAGCTGATCGGCACCGCCTTTGCCGACTACTTTAAAGATGCCGACCGGGCGCGAGAAGGCGTGGCCGAGACCTTCGACAAAGGCATTGTCAAAGACTACGTGCTCACCCTGCGCACCCGCAACGCCGTGGAACTGGGGGTGTCATTCAATGCCTCAGTGTTCAGGGATACGCAAGGCCACGTCCGTGGAATTTTTGCCTCCGCCCGCGACATCACCGACCAGGCCCAGTTGCAGGCGCAACTCGCGGGGGAGCGCGCCTACAACCGCGGCCTGATCGAGGCCTCACTCGATGGCCTGATTACCGTGAATGCGATGCTGGTCATCACCGATGTGAACGACCAGATGTGCCGCATGTCCGGCTATTCGCGGGCAGAGCTGGTGGGTTCCGCCTTCCCCGATTACTTCATCGATCCCCGGCGGGCGGCTGAAGGCGTGCGCCAGACGCTCAGTGAAGGCCAGGTGGCCGACTATGCCCTGATGCTCCGCACCAAGCAAGGGCCGGAGCGCCTGGTTTCATTCAACGCCGCGGTGTTTCGCGACACCACCGGCAAGATCCATGGCATCTTTGCCTCGGCCCGCGACATCACCGAACAATCCCGGTTACAGTCGCAACTGGCGGAAGAGCAGGCCTACAACCGCGGCCTGATTGAAGCCTCCGTCGATGGCCTGGTCACCGTGGATGCCACCATGACCATCACCGACGTGAACGAGACCATGTGCCGCATGGCGGGGCGCCCCCGCGCGCACCTCACCGGATCGAATTTTGCCCACTATTTTGTGGAGCGCAACCGCGCCGCCGAGGGCGTGCAGCTCACCTTCAAGGAAGGCGCGGTCACCAACTACGTGCTGACCCTGGAGGGGGCCGATGGCCGCCGCACCCCGGTTTCCTTCAATGCCGCCGTCTTCCGCGATACCGTCGGCAAGGTGCGTGGCATCTTCGCTTCGGCGCGCGATATTACCGCCCAGACCCAGCTTGAATCGCAGTTGCAGTCGTCCCAGAGCTATACCCGTTCGCTGATCGAATCGAACATCGACGCCCTGATGACCACCGATCCTCTGGGCATCATCACCGATGTCAACCAGCAGATGGACGCGCTGACCGGCCTGACGCGCACCGAGTTGATCGGCTCGGCCTTCAAGCAATATTTCACCGACCCGGAGCGCGCCGCCGAAGGCATCAAGCTGGTGTTACGGGAAGGCAAGGTCACCAACTACGAACTCACGGCCCGCCACAAAAACGGGCGGGAGAGGGTCGTCTCTTACAACGCCACCACTTTTCTTGATCGGGAAGGTAAGCTGCAGGGCGTATTCGCCGCGGCCCGCGACATTACCGAGCAGAAGAAGCTGGAGCAGCAGTTGCGCGAACAGCAGGGATACCTGCGCGGCCTGATTGAATCCTCCGTGGACGGACTGATTACCGTGGACCAGCCGGGGACCATCACCGACGTAAACGACCGCATGTGCCTCATGACCGGCTACAACCGCGCCGAACTGCTGGGCACCCCTTTTGCCGATTACTTCACCAGTCCTGAAGAGGCCCGCCGCGGTGTGCAGCAGACACTGGACGCGGGCTTCGTCACTGAATACGCCCTCACCCTGATCTCGCGCAACCGCCGCATGTTGAACGTCTCCTTCAATGCTTCCGTGTTCAAGGACGCCGGCGGCGCGGTGCGCGGCATCTTTGCCTCGGCCCGCGATATTACCGACCGCCTGCGCCTGGAAGACCAGATGCGCGAGCAGCAGACATATCTGCGCGGCCTGATCGAGGCCTCCATCGACGGTCTGGTCACCGTGGACCCGGAAGGCTTCATCACCGACGTCAACGAGCAGATGTGCCGCATGGCCGAATATGGACGCGCCGAACTCATCGGCTCTCCCTTCAAGCAGTATTTTCTCGACCCGGCGCGCGCCGATGCGGGCGTCAAACGCACCCTCAGCGAAGGTGTGGTCACCAACTACGATCTGGTGCTGCGCACCAAGCCGGGCCGCAAAGCCACGGTGTCCTTTAACGCCTCGGTCTTCCGTGACGCCACCGGCGCCTTGCAGGGGATTTTCGCCTCGGCCCGCGACGTTTCCGAACAGGTGCGCCTGCAGGGCCAGCTTACCGAACAGCAGGCCTACAACCGCTCTCTGATTGAAGCCTCGGCTGATGCGCTGTTCGCCATTGCCCCCGACGGCACCATCACCGACGTGAATGAAGAGGCCACTCGGCTGGCCGCCTACCCCCGCAAGCATCTGATCAATTCTCGCTTTGCCGGCTACTTCACCGAGCCGGAGCGGGCCACCGCCGGGGTCGAGAAGACGCTGGCGGAACGGCGGGTCCTGGGCTATGAACTGGTGCTGATCACGCGTCACGGGCGCCGGATTCCGGTGAGCTTCAATGCCGGCATCTTCACCGACGCCGGCGGCCAGCCCCAGGGCATCCTGGCCGGCGCCCGTAACAGCACCGAGCAGAAGCGCCTGGAGCAGGAGCTGCGCGACCAGCAGTTCTATACCCGCTCCCTGATTGAATCCAACATCGACGCCCTGATGACCACCGACCCGCTGGGCATTGTGACCGACGTCAACCAGCAGATGGAGGCGCTCACCGGGTCGACCCGCGACGAACTGATGGGCTCGCCTTTCAAACAATACTTCACCGATCCCGCCCGGGCCGCCGAAGGCATCAAGCTGGTGATCCGCGACGGCAGCGTGACCAACTACGAGTTGACCGCTTGCTCCAAGACCGGCAGGGAAACGGTGGTCTCCTACAATGCCGCCACCTTCCATGACCGTGAAGGCAAGCTGCAGGGCGTGTTTGCCGCGGCCCGCGACATCACCGAACGCAAACGCTTTGAGGAAACCCTCCAGGAAAAGAACATCGAGTTGGAGAACGCCAGCATGGCCAAAGACCGCTTCCTGGCCAGCATGTCGCACGAGTTGCGCACGCCGCTGAACTCCATCATCGGCTTCACCGGCACCATGATGATGGGGCTACCCGGTCCGCTGACCTCCGAACAGGACCGCCAGTTGAAGATGGTGCAGTCTTCGGCCAAGCATCTGCTCTCTCTCATCAACGATTTGCTTGATCTGGCCAAGATTGAATCGGGCCGGGTCGATCTCAGTCCGGAGGATTTCGATGGGCGCGGGCTGCTCAGCGAGATCGCCGACACCCTGCAGCCCCTGGCGCTCAACAAAGGGTTGGTCTTGGAGGTGAAATTGCCAAAGCTTCCGCTGATCGTGCGCAGCGACCGCCGCGCGGTCAACCAGGTCCTGATCAATCTCACGAACAATGCCATCAAATACACGGAAAAGGGCCGGGTCTGCCTGGAACTGAAACAGCTCGCCGGCAATGGCGACGTGGTCACCGAGTTTACTGTGGTGGATACGGGCGTAGGGATTTCACCGGAGGACCAGGCCAAATTGTTCCAGGCCTTCCGCCAGGTCGGCAACCAGCGCTCGGAAGGCACCGGGCTGGGACTGCACCTCAGCCGCAAGCTGGCCAACATGCTGGGCGGAGAAATCCAGATGGAAAGCAGTCCGGGAAAGGGCAGCAGGTTTTCGCTGCTGTTGGGTGGGCATCATTCCGCACGGCACTGAAAAACCGATGGGCGCCAAGGTCCTGATTATTGAAGACAACGTCTCTAACCTGGAATTGATGACCTACCTGCTCACAGCTTTCGGCCATTGGGTCTCGAAGGCCGAGACTGGCCGGGCCGGCCTGGAAGCGGCGCAGTCTGATTCCTTTGACGTGGTCCTCTGTGATATACACCTGCCCGATATCAACGGCGATGAGATCGCGCGACAGCTTAAAGCATCGGCGCGCTGGCGCTCGGCGCCGCTGATTGCGGTGACCGCCCTGGCCATGTTGGGCGACCGTGAGCGTCTGCTGGCGGCGGGCTTTGACGGTTATATCTCCAAGCCCATTGATCCCGAAGGGTTTGTGCCCCAGGTGGAAAAGTTCGCGAAGCGCTTGCCTTCATTGCCCAAACAGGCGGTGATGACGCCCGACCAGGAACCCCCTCCCGCGGACGTTTCTCAGGGCACGGTCATGGTCCTGGATGACTCGCAGCAGGCCCGCTACTTCCTGCGGTTTGTGCTGGAGCCCAGCGGCTACCGCGTGGAAGAAGCCACTACCATTGCCGAGGCCATCTCCTTGGGCCGCAAGGTCGCGCCCCGCTTGATGATTTCCGATATGAACCTCACGAATGAAGACGGCGAGCAATTCCTGGCGCAGGTCAAGCAGGACCAGCAGTTGCGGGACATTCCCGTGATTCTGATCACTTCGTCGGACAAACCATCCCAACAAAAGATCGAACGGGTCAAGGAGGCCGGGGCAAAAGCGTTTCTTATACGCCCCTTCGCTCCCGAGGACGTCTTGCGGGCGGTCGAGTCGGCGCTCTCGGAAAATGGGTAGCGTGATCGGGACAATCGCGGATCGGGACATCGGGTAATGCCATCCGGCTTTTTGGGTACACTGCCAGCGGCTGCTATCGGGATTGGGCCGCACTGGAACGCGGATTCGGACCACGCGAAGGATTGTCCGGCGGGTAAAAGCGCAAGGCAGTTGAAAGTGCTTTATCTCTTCGAAAATGAAGCTGCTCTCATGAAGGACATCTCATAGTTGCGACCGGCTGAAGCACATCTCATTTTGTTGAGAACCGGCTGAAGAACATCTCATTGGTCGAGAACCGATTGAAGCACACCTCATTGAAGAACACTCATTGAAGAGGACCGGTGCAAGCCGGCTAATCTTCTTCCTCATGATCGTGGGCCTAAACACTAATGATTTTTCCCGGTGGGCCGATTTTATGGACGTGAAGGAAAATTTCGCCAAACATCTGCTGGATGAAACTCCGGATGCCATGATCGCGACCTCAGCCGAAGGGACTGTGATCTACTGGAACAAGGGCGCGGAATCGACTTTCGGATTCTCCAGCGCGGAAGCCGAAGGCCACAGCCTGATGAAATTGGTGGTCCCCGCAGGCAAGGAAGGCGAGGAAGAGAAGATCCTTGCCGAAGCTCTGGTTTCCGAACTGGTGGTGCATGAGACCATCCGGCGCCGGAAAGACGGCTCGCTGATCTATGTGGACGTTTCCACCAAAGCCGTCCGCGATGAAGCCGGCCAACTTCAATACATCCTGACCCAGAAAAAAGATATTACAAATCTGAAGGCCCTGCGGGACGCCAAACTGGTGGATGCCAAGTTCCGCGACCTTCTGGAATCGGCCCCCGACGCCATCGTGATCGCCAACCTCACCGGCCGCATCGTGCTGGCCAACGGCCAGGCGGAAAGACTCTTTCTATATCCGAGCCGGGAGCTGCTGGGAAAGCCCGTGGAGGTGCTGTTGCCGCACCGGTTTGCCAAAGAACATGTCGGCCACCGCGCCCATTATTTCGCCCAGCCCCGCACGCGCTCCATGGGCGCGGGCCTGGAGCTTTACGGCCTGCGCAAAGATGGCACCGAGTTTCCGGTGGAGATCAGCCTCAGCCCCATTGAGACCGAGGAAGGCATACTGGTGATGAGCTCTGTCCGCGATATCACCGAAAGAAAACGCGCCGAGATGAAATTCAAGGGCCTGCTGGAGTCCGCCCCCGATGCCATCGTCATCGTCAACGGCGCAGGCACCATCGTCCTGGTGAATTCGCAAACAGAAAAGGTGTTCGGCTATTCGCGCGAGGAGTTGCTGGGCGAGAAGGTGGAGCTACTGGTGCCCGAACGGTCCCGGAGCAAGCATCCGCAACTTCGCAGCGGTTTCTTTCATGGGCCGCGGGCCCGCTCGATGGGCGCCGGTTTGCAGCTCAACGGCCGGCGCAAAGACGGCACTGAATTTCCCGTGGAGATCAGTCTCAGCCCGTTGGAAACCGAAGATGGCACGCTGGCCATGAGCGCCATCCGCGACATCAGCGACCGCAAGCGCGCGGAGGACAAATTCAAGGGCCTGTTGGAGTCTGCGCCCGACGCCATCATCATCATGGACCGCGAAGGGTCCATCGTGTTGGTCAATTCACAGGCTGAAAGGCTATTCGGCCATAGCCGGTCGGAAATGCTGGAGCAGAAGGTGGAGATGTTGCTTCCCGAGAGGTTCCGCAACAAGCATCCCTCCCACCGCTCCGGCTTTTTCCACGATCCGAAGCTTCGTCCTATGGGCGCGGGACTGGAACTCTATGGATTGCGCAAGGATGGGACGGAGTTCCCGGTGGAAATCAGCCTTAGCCCCCTGGAGACGGAGGAAGGCACCCTGGTTTCCAGCGCCATTCGCGATATCACCGAACGCAAGCTGTTCGAGCAGGCCCTGCAGGAAAAGAACACGGAACTGGCCAGCGCCAACCAGGCCAAAGACCGTTTTCTGGCCACCATGTCGCATGAACTGCGCACCCCGTTGAATGCCATCATCGGCTTTACCGGGGTCCTGCTGATGAAACTTCCCGGGCCGCTGAACCCCGACCAGGCCAAACAGTTGCAGACCATCCAGGTCAGCGCCCGGCACTTGCTCTCGCTCATCAATGACCTGCTCGATCTGGCCAAGATTGAATCCGGCAAGGTGCAGGTCAGCCTTGAATCGGTGATGTGTGCGGGGGTGTTGCAAGAAGTTTCCACCACCCTGCGGCCGGCGGCCGAGATGAAGGGTCTCGATTTTCAGTTGATCATGCCCATGCACGACATGACGGCCATGACTGACCGGCGCGCCTTGAGCCAGATACTGATCAATCTGGCCAACAACGCCATCAAGTTTACCGACAAGGGCTCGGTGCGCCTGGAGAGCCGCCAGCACAACGACAACGGCGCCACGATCACGGAATTCTCGGTCACCGATACCGGGGTGGGCATTGCCCCCGGCGACCAGGAGAAACTCTTCCAGGCTTTTTCACGGCTGCATGGCACGATCGAGAGGCGTTCCGAGGGCACCGGACTCGGCTTGCACCTGAGCCAGAAGCTGGCCGAACTGCTGGGCGGACACATCACCATGAAGAGTGAGTGCGGGAAGGGCAGTTGCTTTACGCTGGTTTTGCATTTCAACGGAAAGGGAGCTAACGGTGGCCACACGCATTCTGGTAATTGAAGACGACGAAGCCAATATGGACCTCATGGTCTATCTGTTGGGCGCTTTTGGCTACCAACTGCTGCTGGCCCGGAACGGCCGGGAAGGCGTTGAGATCGCCCTGCGCGAACCCGTGGACTTGGTGATTTGCGATCTGGGAATGCCGGAGATGAATGGCTATGAGATGGTCCGGAAGCTCAAGGCGCGAGTCGATTTGCGCCCTACTCCGTTGATCGCTGTGACCGCCTATGCCATGGCCGGCGACCGGGACCAGGTGCTGAAGGCCGGATTTGACGGGTATATCACCAAGCCCATTTGCCCTGAGACCTTCGTCCAGCAAATTGAAGGGTTTCTTGCTTTACAAAAAGTCTCCGATCAGGCCCCCACGGGCTGCGTTGAGGAGGGCGATTCTCGCCCGCTGCCACCGGCGAAATCGGCCACCATCCTGATCGTGGATGATTCGCCGGTCAACCTCAGCCTGCTGCACAGCGCGTTGGCGCCCAGCGGCTACCGGGTAGTCTCCGCGGAAACGGTGCAACAAGGGATGGCTGAGATTCACCGGCACACGATTGATTTGATTCTGTCCGATCTGCACATGCCCGGGAAGAGCGGCCTGGAGTTCTTGCGCATGGTCAAGACCGACCCACGGACCGAATCCATCCCCTTTGTGCTGTTCAGTGCTTCCAGTTCCAGGTTCACTGACGTTTCCGGGCGCGCGCGTTCTTTGGGCGCACGGCTCTTTTTCGTTCCGCCTATCGATCCCCAAAGGCTTTTGACGATGATTGGCAATATCCTGCAGGAACCCCAAAGAGATTGATCCTGGTGAAATGAAGGCCGACAATGACGAACCCGCAGAAAACGAGAGTATTGGTGGTCGAAGACGATCCCGCGAGCCTCGATTTTCTTTCCACGCTGCTCACCCATTCAGGATATGAAGTCATGGTGGCGGAAAACGGTGAGGAGGCCCTCGACCAGGCCAGGAGACACCGGCCTGACATAGTCGTAAGCGACATCCTGATGCCCACCATGGATGGCTTCGAACTGGCGCAAAAGATCCGGATCGAGCCCGGATTGGCCGCCTTGCCTATCCTCTTCTACTCGGCCACATACTCTGCCAGCCAGGCCAAATGGCTGGCGGATGCTTGCGGAGTGAGCGAACAGCTCAATAAGCCATCGGAGCCCCATGAAATCCTCTCGGCCATTGAAAGGGCCCTGCAGGGGCCGGCGCCGCCCCTGATGGCCGACTCCTATCTGCTGGCGGAACAGCATGCGCGCGTCCTTTCGGACAAAGTAGCCAGCAAGATCCATGAACTCAGCGTGAAGCAAAAAGAGCTGGAAGCGGAAATTGAATCGCGCAAGCGCATCGAAATCCAGTTGCGCAACAGCGAGCAGCGCTATCACTTCCTGGTCGACCACCTTCCGCTGGGAGTGCTGAGCTGTGACCTGGACCGGGACCAGTTTGAGACCCTGAATCCCGCGCTGGTGAGAATGCTGGGGTATGATTCGCCGGCTGCGTTGCTCGCCCGGAATTCCGTGAGGAGCGTGTTCCGCAGCCAGGAAGATTGGGAGGCCGTGGTCGAACGGACCAAGGCCGGCGGAGAGCTGGGCAACAAAGAAGTCCATTGGAAACGGAGTGACGGGTCGCCCATCTTGGTGCGGCTCTCCTGCTACTGCGCCGACGATCGCCAGCACGTTTACGCCATTGCCGAGGACATTACCGACCAGCGGGAGTTGGAGCTTCAAGCCAATCAAAAACAGAAGCTTGAAGTGTTGGGCACTCTGGCCGGCAGCGTGGCCCATGACTTCAACAACATGCTCATGGTCATCGGCGGCTATTGCGACCTGCTGCTGCAGGGGCCGTTGGCGGACGAGCGCCAGCGCCACTACTCCGAACAGATCAGGCGGGTGACAAAAAGCTCCGTCGGCCTGACCCGCCAATTGCTGGCTTTCAGCCGCAAGCTGCCCAATGAGCTTAAGGTGCTCGATTTGAATACCGTGCTCAAGGGGCTGGGCGACATGCTCGGCCATGTGCTGAACCGGCAGGTCGAACTCGTGATTCAAGCCGAGGCGCCGGAGGCGCGATTGGAGGCCGACCGCAACCAGATCGAGCAGGTCATCGTAAATCTGGCGATTAACGCCAGCGATGCCATGCCCGAAGGCGGCACCCTGTGCCTGGAAACATTTACCATCGATCTCGCGGACGATAAGGAACTGGCCGCGGGAAGGTACATCGGCCTGCGCGTGGCCGATACCGGGGAAGGCATCACTGCCGCAGTCCGCAAGAGACTATTCGAACCTTTTTTTTCCACCAAGGGCGAGCGCGGAAGCGGACTCGGGCTGGCCACCGTGGCGCGCATCATGAAGCAGTGCGGTGGATCGGTGCGCGTTGAAAGCACTGTGGGCGAAGGCAGTACCTTCACTCTTCTTTTCCCCAACGCGCTGCAAAGCCCCGCGCTGTGCGATGCTGAGCTGCCGTCGAAGATGCTCGCCGGCTGTGAATCCATCCTGCTGGTCGATGACGAAGCCACCATCCGCTTGACGCTGCTCGAGTATCTCTCAGGCATGGGCTACAAGGTCATACAATCGGCCAGTTCCAGCGAAGCCCTGCAACTGATCCAGAGCGGAGAGGCGCCGGTCGATTTGATGGTGACTGATGTAACCATGCCCATGATGTCCGGCCTCGATCTGGCCGCGAGAGTGAGGGAACTGCAGCCCGGCATGCCGGTCCTCTTCATCTCCGGCCTCGCGGACTCTTCCTTGGAAAAGACGCTCAGTACCCTTCCGCCGGATATGGCCTATGTCCCCAAGCCATTTTCTATGGCGGTGCTGGCCGGCAGCATGAGGATCCTGCTCGACCAACGAGGGCCTGCGCCGTTGGTGAACGTGCAGTAAAAGCCGGCGGTGGCCTTCACATTCCCCCTGCGGAAAAGGGCCGGCGGGCAATCTTTCGTAACCCGGTTTTTCTGCTCAATCGCGATTGAGCGGGCCGATTGCTAAATAGAAAGATGGAAAATCTTGTTTACCAAACGAGAAGAGAGGTGTGATTCATGGCCTCTCCAGACATGGTGCTGTCCGGATCCTACGACTATTTTCTTGTCGCTCTGTCGGTCGTCATCGCGGTCCTGGCCTCCTATGCGGCGCTCGACCTCGCTGGCCGGGTGACCTCGGCGCGCGGTCAGGCCCGTCTTCTATGGTTGAGTGGCGGGGCCATGGCGATGGGGTTCGGCATCTGGTCGATGCATTACATCGGCATGCTGGCCTTCCGCCTGCCGGTGCCGGTGCGCTACGACTGGCCCACGGTCTTGCTGTCGCTGCTGGCCGCAATTCTGGCGTCTGCCGTTGCCCTGTTTGCGGTGAGCCGCAGCCAGATGGGCGTGCTGAGTGCCTCGCTGGGCAGCGTCTTGATGGGCAGTGGTATTGCCGCCATGCATTACATAGGGATGGCGGCCATGCGGCTGCCCGCGATGTGCAGCTATTCGCCGGCGCTCTTCCTGCTCTCGGTGCTTCTCGCGATTGTCATTTCATTTGTGGCGCTTTGGCTGACATTCTATTTCCGGACCGAACAGAAGATTTGGAGCGGACGCAAGGCCATCGGCGCTCTGGTGATGGGGGCGGCCATTCCCGTCATGCACTACACCGGCATGGCGGCCGCCAAGTTCACACCCGCGAGTTCGTCTCACCAGAATCTGTCGCACGCCGTCAGCGTCTCTTCACTCAGCGTTGCCGGTATCAGTATCGTCACCCTCACGGTCCTGGGCCTGGTACTGCTCACATCGCTGGCCGACCGCCGCTTCTCGCTGCAG
>DATMNZ010000185.1:0-10618 GCA_035568495.1 Saccharimonadales bacterium (SeqCode)
GCCGGCTGAGCGCCAGACCAGGCCATCGCCGTCAGGGAGTTCAAAGGCCGGCGCAAGGCCGCCTTCTTTCAGAGCGCGCACTGCCCGCCCACTGGACTTCAACTCCTCAACAGCGCGTTCGACAACGGCCAGCCGCTGGGCAGGGACGAGGGCACGGAGTTTGGCGGTCAGTTCTTCGAGTTGGGCTGCGAGAGACATTCTTGATTTGGCAAGTGGGTAAATTGGCAAGTGGGTAATTTTAGAACCTGCGTTGGCCCAATTGGACCATGGCCGACGCCTGCCAGGCAATAGTTCCATCTTCCATCTTTCTGGTTTTCTTCGTGACTCCGTGTCTCTGTGGTGCGCTCTTGATTTTGGTTCAGGTTTTCCTTGCGCTCCGATAGGCCCGGTCAAACCATTTCAAGGCAACAGTCAGGTCTTTTTCGTCGGCCAATTCCAGTGAAATCCAATGTCCGGCTTCGCTGAATGGACGGGCGATCCGTGAATCAGCAGCCAGCAACTTTAGCATCTGTGGTGTTTTACGGTACAGCTTGAAAGCTACGGACCGTGGAGTATTAAAACACCGGGTGCGCGGCAGTGCGGCAAAAATTTTGCCCTTCCGGTAAAACACCTTCATGCCAAACATGGCCCGCGAAGTTATCGCCGGCCATGTGGAAAGCTCGGCATCCAGCAGCGCCGACCATCGCTTCATTTCTTCCGAGATGCGGGAGAGATGGGGCATTTAGCGAATTTGGTAATTGGGTAAGTTGGTAAGTGGGTAATTTTAAAACCTGCTTTGCCGCCAAATCAGAAAACGATACCGTTTGCACACAGTCAATTGCCAAATTACCAACTTACTCAATTACCAAATTGGCGAAAAGTCCGTCCCGTAAAATCAGGCATTGCACACAGACAATTACCCAATTACCAATTTACCCACTTACCCAATTTGGCGAAACCCTGGCCCATAAATCACGCCCCCGGAAATTTCATCCCTGCGAGCCTTCTGCCGAAGCTTGCCTTGCCAATGTCTTTGAACATCTTGCGCATTTGGGCGTACTGGCGGAGAAGCTGGTTGACTTCCTGGACGCTGGTGCCGGAGCCACGGGCAATGCGTTTGCGGCGGCTGCCGTTGATGATCTCGTGGTGCAGCCGCTCCTTCTGCGTCATGGAATTGATAATGGCTTCCACGCGGCCGAGTTGGCCTTCGTCCACGTGGTCGGCTGCTTTTTGCATGCCGGAGAAAGGGCCGACGCTGGGCAGCATCTTCATAATATTCTGTAGCGAACCGAGCTTCTTGACTTGGCGCAACTGGTCGCGGAAATCTTCGAGTGAGAAGCCATCGCCCCCCAACGCTTTGGTGGCGAATTCCTGGGCTTTTTTCTGGTCGATTTTCTCGTTGGCCTGTTCGAGCAGCGTGGCCACATCGCCCATGCCCATGATGCGGCTGACGATGCGGTCGGGATGGAAGGGCTCCAAGGCGTCATATTTTTCGCCGACGCCAATGAACTTGATGGGCTGGCCGGTGACCTGGCGGATGGAAAGAGCAGCGCCTCCGCGGGCGTCGCCATCCATCTTGGTGAGCACCACGCCGGTGATCGATAGCTTCTTATGGAACTCTTCCGCCGAGCGCACCGCATCCTGGCCGGTCATAGCGTCGGCGATAAACAGGATTTCCTGCGGATTGAGCAGCTTCTTGAGCGCCTGCATCTCCGACATCAGGTCGTCGTCAATGTGCAGACGTCCGGCGGTATCGACGATCAGGAAGTTGCAGCCGCTGTTGGCCGCTTCCTTGCGCGCCTCTTTGGCCAGGCGCTCGACCGTGGCCGTGTCGGCGCGGTCGGCTGTGCCCTCATAGAGGCTTACCTGTGTGGCTTCGGCGACAATCTTGAGCTGTTGCCGGGCCGCGGGGCGGTAAACGTCTACCGATACCAGCATGGGGCGGTGCCCGCCTTTCTTCAGCCACGCCGCCAGCTTGCCCGAAGTCGTGGTCTTACCGGA
This sequence comes from Saccharimonadales bacterium (SeqCode), assembly GCA_035568495.1. GTDB lineage: Bacteria > Acidobacteriota > Terriglobia > Terriglobales > Acidobacteriaceae > Angelobacter. The sequence goes on from DATMNZ010000185.1 coordinate 1,981, forward strand.
ACCCTGAAGGCCGGCCATGAGAATTACGGTAGGCAACTGCGAACCGAACTTCAGCTTGGCTGTGTCTTTGCCCAGGATCTCCACCAGTTGGTCGTGGACGATCTTGACCACCTGCTGCGCGGGCGATAGTGCCGTCATGACTTCCTGCCCGACGGCTTTGGCCTGTATCTGATCGATCAGCCGCTTGACGACGTTAAAGTTAACGTCGGATTCCAGCAGCGCCATGCGAATCTCTTTGAGCGCTTCCTGGATGTTCTCTTCCGTCAGAGTCCCTTGGCCGCGAAGGTTCTTGAAGGCGCGCTGTAATTTTTCCTGTAGGTTATCAAACATAAAATTAAAAGACCGTCACTCCCGGTTTTCGCAACCGCAAACCGCATTCGGGCTTCTAAGCATTGTAGCAGCGAGTCATTGCGGGTTTTACACAGCTCCAGCCAAACCCTTTAACCGCAAAGGACGCTAAGGACCGCAAAGGAGGTGCGGAGAAAGGCGCAAAACAGAGGAGACGATGTCATCAGGAACCGGCCCGCTTCTCCGCGTAGGCAACCATTTCGGCCACTGCTTTGGCAATGCGGCGCGCCCGTGATTCAGGATTGCGATAGTTGAAGATGCCCAGTAGGTGCGCGCGCCGGTGCGAGGATGGCATCTGGCGCCATCCGGCCTGGGCCTTGGGATTGCGCGCCAGAGCCAGATGGATCAAAGGCGGAAGCTCACGCTCGGCCTCCATGGTTTCCATCAGGCGCTCGGCCATCTGCTCCGCGCGCCGCACACGCGTGGCGCTCTGTTTGCCATCCTGGATCCACTTGGCGATCCATTGCCGGGTGGAAGGGTTGAACGATGCGTAGAATTTCTGCAGGGCCTTCGATTGCCGCAGCATGGCCTGCCATTCCGCGGGCAGTGCGACCACGCGTGGGGTGGTATCTGGCTCCATGCGGAATTTGGCGCGCGCGCCCGGCGGGACACTTCCTCCGGTCTGCATTTTCTTGTTGACGATCATGTAATGCGTGCCCTGGCCGGTGGGGAAGAGCGAGGACCGGAATTCGAATCCGTTGATTTCACCCTTCACCTTGATCTGGCCGCGCCGGCCCCACAATTTCCCGGCATCGAAGGGCACACGAACGATGATCCAGTTGAGGCTGTTGCCACTGTGCTCTAGCGTGGCTGCAAAAGTCTTGGCGATGGACCGGGACGCCGGCATGGCTGCATCACCCAGTCCTTTGCGGGTGAACAGGCAATGATTGCATGACCTCGCGGGCGGCGACAACGGTGTTGCAATGAATGGTGACCGTGTCTTCCGTGTCTTGGGCATAGCCGCCGGCATAGGTGATCATGACGGGCAGGTTGCGTGAGCGCGCCACGCGCAGCACCAGTTCGTCGCGTTTTTTCAGGCCGTCGATGGTGAGCGCCAGTCCGCCCAGTTGATCTTCTTCATAAGGATCGGCCCCGGCGATGTAGCACAGCAGTTCCGGTTGAAACTGCCGCAAGGCCGAGCTCAGCGCCTGGTCGAGCCAGCCGAGGTATTGATCGTCGTTGACGCCGTCGGGCAGGTTGACATCGATGGAAGAAGGCGGCTTGAACGAAGGATAGTTGTTGGCCTGATGCAGAGAGATGGTAAAGACCTCCAGTTCGCCGGCACTGCTGTCACGCATCTGGCCGGCGCCCCGCAAGCTGTGCTGCACGCCTCCGGCGCTGGGTAGCGGCTGGCTGGCGCGCATTCTAGGCGGAAAGATGGCGGCCGTGCCGTTGCCGTCGTGTACGTCGCAATCCATGGTCATGGCGCGCTTCAGCCGGCCGTCTTTGTGCAGCCGCCGGATGGCCACGGCCACGTCGTGAATCACGCAGAAGCCCTCGCCGTGATCAGGGAAGGCATGATGAAATCCGCCACCGATATTCACGGCGACGCCGTCTTTCATGGCGTGTTCGGCCGCCAGAGTAGATCCGCCGGCGGCCAGCCAGAAGGCCCTGACCAGCTCCGGAGAGTAGGGGACCTCCATCTGCATCTCTTCCTGCGGCGACAAGGTGCCGGTTTTGAGCTTGTGTACGTATTCCGGCGTGTGTACCAGCAGAATGTCTTCATCGGGCGCCGGCTGGGGCGTCAGGAAGTCCGTGGCGTCGGCGATGCCCGACCGCAGCAGATGCTGATGGATCAGCCGGTATTTCTGCGCGGGAAAAACATGCGCCCCGAGCGGAAGAAAATAGTCGTCGCTATAGACCAATTTGAAAGGCAGCATCGCCTTCAAGGGTAACCCGGCTGGCGGGCCTTCGCAAATTGAGACAGCAAGCAAAAAGCAAAAGCGCACCCGTCAGAGCGTGACGTAGCCACAACCAAAAAAGGACCCACCGCAAAGTACGCCAAGATCGAATGGAAGATCACAAGATTGAATCGCGGAGAGCACAAATACCTGCTTCTTGCTCTTCTCCGTGGCCTTCCACCGGGAATCAGAACGAGAATCCCACCTGCAAGTCGATGCGGCGGTTGGCCGACTGGGTATTGAAGACGCCGCCGGCCAGCGCGGTTGATTGGTTAAACAGCCTGGAGTTCAGGTTCCCGATGGGTGTTGCCGGATTCACGTTGTTAAAAAGATTGCGCGCGTTGGCGCTGAAGGTCAGGGAGTAGCGCTGGCTTGACCTTTCAACTCCACCATCGCCGAACGGCCCTCCAGGACCGCCGCCTCGCGGACCGCCGCCTCGCGGACCGCCGCCGGGCCGTCCGCCACCCGGGAAGCCGCCGGGACCGCCGCGCCCTTTCTCGTCGCCGCCTGGGCCGCCTTTCTGCTGAGGATTGCCGTTATTCGAGGCTTCCAGTTTAGGGCCAAGGCCGATGGTCTTGCTGAGACGCAGATTCAGCGTGAACTGGGAAGGACCGTCACCGAAATTATTCGGGACAATGGTCTGACCGGCAATGGGCACGGTGTCGAAGGCGCCCAGGCTGGTACGCACCACGCTGGGCCGCGACAGGTCGGTGGCAAACGCCGGCCGGTCATTGAACTGAAAATCGCCGTTCAAGTCGGTGCCGGTAGTGATGTTAAAGGGCGACCCGGAATTGGCCACCAGGAAAGGACTGGCGCGGAAGCCATGAGGCAGCGCGATCGTGCCTCCCAGGAAAACGCGGTTGCGGACATCGTAGCTTGCGCGCCCATAGTCGATGGCGATTCCCAGCGCGGGGTTGGAAGGAAAGCTGCCGGCCCCGCTGGTATCACTGTTGGCATAGCTGAGCACATAGAAACCAAATAAACTCAGCCGCGCCCCGGCGCGCACGTTGAAGCTGGTGATCAACTGGTCCTGCTTAAACACGCCTTCGGATGTATACAGGTTCGCCGGAGCCGGTGGATTGGCCGGGTTGAATGTGCCCAGCCGGAGAGCGTTCAGCAGAGAACTATCGACCGAAGAAAACTGATGCACTCCCTGAGAATGCAGATAAGTGGCAGACAAGGTGGCCGACTTGGTCAACTGGCGTTCCACGGAAGCCGCGCCCTGCATGATATAAGGCGCGCGCAACGCGGGATCGATTGAGTAGGTCGAACTCGCGGAAGCCGGCAGACCGCCCAGCGCAGGAGGGTCGGGATAAGACGGGTCCTTGATCACGAACAACTGCTGATTCAAGCCGTTGAGCAGCTTCGTCTGCAGGACCAGGTCCTGGCCAAAGCGATCGTAGAAAATGCCGAAGCCGGTGCGAATCACGGTCTTGGGCGCGGCGTTCTTCTTGGCGCCCACGCCCCAGGCAAAGCTGACGCGCGGCGCCCAATCGGCATGGTCCTGAATGCCGTTCTGGGTCTCAAAGCGCAGACCATAGCTGAGCGTCATGTTAGGGCGCAGCTTCCAGTCGTCTTCTGCATACAGACCGGCATCGACATGGGTATCTGCAATGAGCGGGTTCCCGGCCGTGATGTTCAACTGCCGGGGCGTGGCGTTTTGAAAAGCAGCCAGAGAGTCAAAAATATAGGTCCCGTTGAAGTTTCTGGTCGAAAGACTGGTTTCGGCCGTGGCCCGAAGCCTTCCACCCATGCGCATGAAGTGTTTGCCATGCGCAATTGAGGTGTAATTCTGCAGCTCGTAATGATTGGTGGCGATGGAATTGACGCCCAGAGGATTTCCGCCCGCGGTAAACACTCCCAGCACATTGATCGATGGCGCTGTCGTCAGGGAATTCTGGCGTGAGCCGTTGCGCTCCCACTCAAAGCGGGTCTCATTGACGGCTGTGGGGCCCAGGATTTTGGTATTGCTCACCTGAATGGTGTGCTCGGTGCTGCTCTGGTTGAATGCCTGCGAGGGCAGCGACAATTGCCCGATGCCATTGTTCTCTTCACGGTTATGCGTCAATTGATAGCGCACCGTCAGCGTGTTGCTGGCGGAGAGCTGGTAATCGAAGCGCACACTGGCGTTGGTGCGGATGCGCGGGTTGAGGACCGGAACGACTGGCACGCCGGCCGCCGCGAAGGCCGAGGGAACGACCACCGCGGCATCGTGAATGTTCCGTTGCTCGACACTCACCTGGTAGGACGCCTTCTTGCTCAGCGGCCCGCCGACATTGCCGCGGACGCTCTCCGTGCTGAAGTCCGGTTCGGAGGCCGCGAAGGGGTTCAGCGCATCGAGAAAAGAGTGGTTGTCGTTGTAAGAAACCTGGCCATGGAGCTTGTCGCTTCCGGGCTTGGTAAGGACCTCAATGCGCCCGAAGCCCATGCGGTCATACTGCGCGGAAAAGGGATTCTGGTTGATGCGGATTTCACGGATGGAAGATTTGGGTGGAAGCTGTCCGCCGGTGAAGCCGTCAATATAAATCTGGCCTCCGTTGGGTCCCGCGGAAGGTCCGGCCAGGGCCTGGAGTTCCGACTGCAGTTCGTCGGGATCGTCAGACAATGCATCCAGGTCTTTTCCGCTGATGACCAGGGAGCTGGCGTTGCTGTCGGGATTGGTGCTGACTCTGGCGGCATCGGCATTCACGTCGACGGCTTCTTCCTTGACCTGTATCTCAAGGGCGATATCGAGCTTGAGCTGCCCGGCGGAAACTTCCACCTGCTGGGACAAGGGCGTGAAGCCTTTGGCCTTGACGCTGATGGTGTACTTTCCGGGGGCGAGGTTGCGGACTTCGTATCCGCCGGCGCCGTCAGACTTGGCGCCCAATGAAAGCCCGCTATCGTTCTTCACCGAGATAGCAGCCCCCGGAATCACGGCGCCGGAAGGGTCGGTCACTTGTCCGTGAAGCTTGCCCGAGGGCGCCTGCGCCAACAAGGGCCCAGCAAAGGCCGCCAGCGCCAGAATCATCACCAGGGCCACGGTGTCGGTCCGCCAGAATCTCATGAATATCTCCTCAAAGGTTGCGATCAAAAATTATTGCGGTCCGGCGTCTCCGCTGGGTGCGCTCAGGTTCCATCCGGAAAATAATGCGGCCGCGCCGCTGCCGTTCGGTGACGCGGTAAGAATCGGCTCGACGCCACCCAGCAGCGTGATGGCCAGGACTTCCGACCCGGCGGCGCCCTGCGTGGCCACGATCATCACGGCGTCTTCTTTCTGGAAATCAGCCAGCTTGACTGTGGGAATGCGCCCCAGGACCTGCTGAAAATCAGGCGGAGTTCCCGGCCGGGGCGATGCTGAAGGTGGGCCGCCGGCGACCGCCGGCGCCGGACTTCCACCCGGCGCGCCACCCTTCAGGAGTGAGGCCAACCTCTGCGCCATGGGAGCAGCCAGCTTGCGCATCTGCGAGTCGGCATTGATCTGCACCACGACGGATTTTTTGGCCAGGATGTCCTTCACGGTAATCGTGCCGCCGGCGGCGTCGATGGCGGTGATCGTTCCGGCGATGTTGCGAAAGGTGCCGGAGATGACTTCTTCGGCCACGATTTCCTTGCCATCGCTGCTGCGAGCGCCGCGTGTGCGCAACTGGTCACCGGCCAGAATCTGGCTGAAGGCGCCCTTTTGCGCGTCGGAGTACTTCACCGAGGTAGGCGCATAACGTAGAAAAGCAGTCGCGCCGGAAGTCTTGACCGCGATGTTCAGTGTGGGAGTTACGGCGAGGGTAATCGTCCCGCTGGCCGCGTCAATGGCGCTGACAATTCCGCCGGCGCCGCGCTTCTGCCAGTCGTCACGATCATGCTGCTGCTTTTGCGCCACGTCCGCTTGCTTCATTACGACGATGGTTGTGGCAACGATGGACTCATTGTCACCGGGACGGCCACGCACCAGCATACGATCGGCTACCTGCACTTCCGTCAAGGCCATGGGAGTAGCCGACTTCAGGTCGGTCTGTCCCGGCGCCAGCCGCAGGATGCGGACGCCCTCGGGCAGCGTGACCTTCACATCCGGCCCTGAGTCCTGCTTCAGCACCAGGACGCTTCCGGTGATCGATTGCACGGCGCCCAGCTTTCGCACCTGCGCGCCCGCCGCCTCCGGTTGGCCTGTCTGCGCTGAAGCCGCTACGCACAGGCTTCCCGCCAGCAGCAGCATTGCGATTTTTCTTGCGCCCGTCGTCGTTACGCCAGTCATTTTCCCCGCAATCATTGGTAGTGCCTCAATGGTTAGAACTCCCCCTGAAAATCGCAGACCGCTAGTCCGTCTGCTTTCTCTTGCACCAAGACTGAGCTGGAGCCTCAATGTCCTACAGGATTTGCGGCGGCGAGGAGTAATAACCATCATCTCAAAAAGACCGTGGTCCCGCGCAAAAGAAAGCGACAAGAATTGTTAAGGACGTAAAGAGGCTGTAAGGGGGCGACAACGCCAAAACTTTACCGCGGATTTTCGCGGATGAACGCGGATCTTTTTGATGGCCCGATCTTTCGATGTGCTCTAAGAGATTTCCTGCGCATGGGAATTTGCCAATACCTAAAGCAGCTCTCGTGAAAAATGCCGGTGAATCGCCGTATCCGCGCATATCATTGATTTTTAAAGAAAAAGCCGTTGCGGATGTCGTTGCTGATGAGATTTTCGTCGCGCGACAGATTGCATTCTTGTGGAGTAGGCTTAGGTGCAAATAACACAGGGCCATTATGTGCCACAACGCTACAAGGCGCATGAATCGCCGTGATTTTCGCAATTTGGATCTGCTACAAATGGAAATCTGTAGTATTACAGAGCGCAGAGGCGGCAGCCAAAAAGCAAAACGGCTACCTGCGAGTCCGATACCGCCCGTCCTGCTCAGAAGAGAATGCACAGATCCTTCAGCTCGCGCACAGTGCGCGCTCGCCTCCAAAATATCTATCATGCATGGCCAGGAAGGCTGACCTGGAGCGCAGGTTCGCCGGTTACGACTGGACATTTCCTCCCCCTTCCCCTCCTATCAAGCAGCTGCCAGAGAGCGTTTACTGCCATGCTGGAAGCCCCTCAAGGACACAGCAATCACGTTATGAGTATTACTCCACGAATGGCCGGTTAACAAGATGTGCTGTCGAGGTGCTGTCAGAAACTACATCGCCGAAAACGGACGTGAAGATCGAAGCGAACTTGATTCGTCAGACCGCCGGTTTTTTCAAGCCGCTGGCAATCAGTGCAAACTCATCGAGGGCTGCTTGCAAGTCTTCCACAATCTCAGCGGCGATCACATCCGGACCAGGCAAATTGGCGGAATCTTCAAGGCTCTCGTCTTTCAGCCAGAAGATGTCGAGGCTGGCCTTGTCGCGCTTGATCAAATCTTCATAGGAAAAGGACTTGAAACGCTCCGTTCCTTTGCGGCGGTTGCGATTCGCCGGGTTATAGCACTTGACGAAGTCGTCGAGGTCGCTGCGCTTCAGTGAATTCGTCTTCAGAGTGAAATGCTCGTTGGTACGGAAGTCGTAAATCCACAGCTTGGTGGTCCAGGGCTTTTCGCTGGCGGGTTTGCGGTCGAAGAAAAGAACGTTGGCCTTCACGCCTGGGCGTAGAAGATGCCGGTTGGCAGACGCAGGAGCGTGTGAACGTCACAATCGTGCAACAACTTGCGGCGGATCTGCTCACCGGCGCCACCTTCAAACAGGACATTGTCGGGCACCACGATGGCAGCGCGGCCGTGAATCTTGAGCAAGGTCTTTACGTGCTGGAGGAAGTTGATATTGGCGGTCAAGCTCTTCGCCGTCTAAATCCTTCAAGCTGTTCCAGTTCAGGTCTTTGGGGATGATCGCTGGTTTGTTGTAAGGTGCTTTGGTCTGCTCGTCGGCCATTTTGAGGAAGAGCAGGAAGGTGAGTTGCTCAACGTAGTCGCCGTATGAGAGGCCGTCGTCACGAAGCAGGTTGCAGTAGTTCCAGAGTTTCTGAACAATTCCGTTGGAGGTCATTGGATTCCTGGTTGCCCGCCCACGATTGCGCCGGCGAGCCTGGAGGCCGGATCAACATAGCCGACCAAAAGATAATGAGGGTGAAGGTGCAGGAAATCCTGGTCGGTTGTAAGAAGCGAGGCGTTCGACGCTTTTGCCGTGGCAGCAATCCACATGTCGTTATTGGATAGTTGCCGCGCGCCTTTGTGAACCTTCTGATTGAGGGCGTCTATCTCAACATAAGCTTTCAGAATCTCATTTGCGTTCAGGTCCACGGTGACCAGGCTGTCTAACATCTTATTGAATCCTGCATAAATAATGCAATAATAAGGTGTAGGGGAGCTGAACACCTATGCCCAGACTCAAGGGAAGCGCGGATCTGTTGGAAGACCGGCGCAAGCGGGCTTTGGTATTACTGGATG
>DATMNZ010000186.1:0-5510 GCA_035568495.1 Saccharimonadales bacterium (SeqCode)
TTTACCGACTGCGACTCCATGTGCTCGATGTCGTTGACCGTGGTGGTGATGCCGCGTTCGGAGTTGGCCACGATGCGATCGGCCATGTCTTGCGGGGACAAGCCGGAATAAAACCAAACCACCGAAACCACTGGGATGTCGATATTGGGGAAGATGTCGGTCGGGGTGCGCAGGATCGTAATGGGCGTCAGAAGAAGGATGACGAGCGCCATCACAACGAAGGTGTAGGGACGCCGCAGCGCTAATGCAACAATCCACATCGGTTAAGCACCATTTCGGAGTTCTGACGAAAGAATGCGGGTTGCACTGCGCGCAGGCGAAGAGAACCAGCGAACCTAGCGGCTTAGATTCGATACTATGCGTATTGGATTCTAAAGCCCGTCGTTGATTATATGGTAGGGTAAGGTTATGCGCCAGAAATCTTCGGCTCAGGGTAAAGGCATGGGAGGGCGCGCCAAGCGCTCTCCGGGCCGCCCGCGCAGCGAACAGGCCCGCGTGGCCATCCTGCGCAGCGCGTTGAAGCTTCTAGGTGAGAACGGCTTCTCCGATCTGACCATTGAAGCTGTGGCAGCGCATGCTGGTGTCGGCAAGGCAACTGTCTACCGCTGGTGGCCCAATAAAGCCGCACTGATCGCGGATGCGTTCGCCAGCAGCACTACCCGCAAACTTCACTTTCCCGATACCGGCTCGGTCCGTACCGACATGAGCCAACAGATGCGGCAAGTCATCAAAGTATTTCGCAGCCGGCGGGGGCGCATTCTTGCTGCCATTCTGGCCGCCGGGCAGAGTGACAGGGGGGTCATCACCGCTTTCCGCGAGCGCTTCATGAGGCCGCGTCGCCAGGAAGCTTATGCCACACTCCGCCGGGGAATCGCACGCGGCGAGCTGCGCAAAAGTGTGGACATGGACCTGCTGCTTGATTCACTCTATGGGCCCATTTACATGCGATTCCTCATCCGGCATGACAAGTTGACGCCTGACTTCGTCGATCATCTTTGCGAAATGGTTCTGGGTGGGGCCCGGCCTTCATGAAAGTTGCGCGCTTATTTTATTGCGGTATCCATCGCGCGTGAGATGTGAAAAGGCCGTAGACGACGCAGATCTGGTAAGCGACAAAGAGACCGAAGCCAAGACTGAGCAACCCCGACGCCAGCGCCAATTGACGAGAGAACTTCTGGCGGGACTTTACCACCATCCGGAACGCGGAGGCCAGGCTCATGGTAATCAGCATCATGCCCGCAATGGTGCCCACGCCGAAGATCAGCAGATAGGCAATGGCCCAATGAACGTTTCGGATGGTTGCCAGGACCAGCAAGGCCACCGCCGCGGAACCGGCAAGTCCGTGCACCACGCCGATTACAAATGGCCGAAGATATTGATAAAGAGCACTGGTACCAACTACACGGTCCGTCCACGCCCGCGTCATCTCGTCGGGCGCGTGAGAATGGGTGTGCGTATGAGTGAAATCACCATGACTGTGGGTATGGGAGTGGACGACGCTCTCATCATCGTGAGTGTGGGTCGCGTCGACCGGCATTGAGCGCAGAAATCCGGCCACGTTCCATACGCCCAGAATCATCAGCATGACCGCGACAGAAAACTCCATGCTGAGTCCGAGCCGCACTGGAATTACGAGATTGAAGAGAATGATTCCCACCCCGACAACGAAGATGGTAAGAGTGTGGCCGAGTCCCCAAAAGGCTCCGATCAGCGCAGCCCGCATTCCACTACGCTGATTGCTGACGATGGTCGTGACCGCGATGACGTGGTCGGGATCCGTGGCGTGGCGCATCCCCAGGAAGAATCCCACAGCGAGGATGGAGAGTAAGCCAATCATTGGTTCCGGGGAGAAGTCTTATCGAAAACCATCTGTTAGACCAAATCATGTTAGCCCAATTGCCGGCGATCTGACGAATCGGCGGCTAAGATCAGGTGCGATGGTTGCTACTCGGGGAGTTTGCGGCTGCCTTTAGTCTGAAACTCGGCCCGTTCGGAACAGGCGGCCGGGGTTAAGGCGCGAGGAAGTATAGCACCGTCAACCTGCGCGGCGGACGATCGGGTGACTGACTATTCCCGCCTACATTAACGTTTTTGTGTTACTTTCCTTGATGGAAAACAGGTGCGGCAGCGACCCGCCCGTTGGCTAAACAGAGAGAGAACCGGAACACGCTAAGGGAGAATTATGAACTTGCACGGACGCTCACTCCGAACCACCCTGCAGCTCGGTGTTGCGATCCTCGGTCTTGCGCTGTTGCCGGCTTCGGCACAATCCTGGATGAATACCAGCCTTTCTCCGGACGAACGGGCGGCTCTGGTGCTTAAGGAGATGACGCTCGATGAAAAGATCACCCTTCTGCACGGCACCGGAATGAAGGGTTTGAGTCCGATGAGCCCGCTGGCCGGGGGATCCAACGGTGGGGCGGGATACGTTGTGGGTATTCCACGATTGGGGATTCCTGCGATCCAGATGTCGGACGCGGCTTACGGTGTACGCAGCAGCGGAGAGAATGGCCGCTACTCCACGGCTTTGCCAGCCGATCTTGCCGGGGCCGCAAGTTGGGACCCGGATGCTGCCTACGAATACGGCGCACTAATCGCCCGCGAGTTGCGAGCCCAGGGCTACAACATGACGTTGGGCGGAGGCGTGAATCTGACCCGCGAACCGCGCAATGGTCGCACCTTCGAATACATGGGCGAAGATCCCATCCTGGCGGGGAAGATGGTCGGCCAGGTCATGCGGGGAGAGCAGGCGGAGCACGTCATGGGCGACATCAAGCACTACGCCCTGAACGATCAGGAAAGTGGGCGCAACGCAGTGAACGTCAATATCGATAAGCGGTCGATGAGAGAAAGCGATCTCCTGGCCTTCGAAATCGGCGTGCGCGAGTCCAACCCTGCTGCGGTGATGTGCTCCTACAACCGCGTGAATGGTGACTATGCGTGTGAAAACAAGTATCTGCTGACCGATGTGTTGAAGAAGGACTGGAATTTCAAGGGTTTTATCGTGTCGGACTGGCAGGCGACTCATAGCGCCGCGAAGGCCTCCGCAGCCGGGTTGGACCACGAGGAGCCGGGCGAAATTTTCTACGGCGACACCATGAAGAAAGCGGTGGAGTCCGGCAAGGTTCCCATGGCTGAATTGGACGACCATGTGCGCCGCATCTTGCGGTCGATGATTGCCAGCGGGGTGGTCGATGACCCTCCGCAAAAAAGTGTGGTCGACGTGATGGGAGGGCTTGAGATCGCGCAGAAGATTGAGGAGCAAAGTATTGTCCTGCTCAAGAATGAAGGCGCTCAACTTCCGCTCGACGCGTCCAAGGTTGCCAGCATTGCTGTTATCGGCGCACACTCCGATGTTGGGATGATCTCGGGCGGAGGTTCAGCACAGGTTGATCCGCCGGGAGGAAACGCGATTATGCCGCCCGGGCAGGGCAGAACTTTCTGGCAGGCGCACATCTGGTTTCCAACTTCACCCCTTAAAGCTATTCGAGTACAGGCGCCGCATGCGAAGGTTCAGTATGATTCGGGCACGGACCCTGCTGCCGCCGCGGCTGTAGCCAAGAATGCTGATGTGGCGATTGTTTTCGCCTACCAGTGGGAGAGCGAGGGCATGGATCTCGACAGCCTGTCGCTTCCCGAGCACCAGGACGATTTGATTGCCAAGGTTGCGGCTGCAAATCCGCACACGGTTGTCGTGCTCGAAACCGGCACCGCTGTCATGATGCCATGGGCTGACCAGGTGAGCGGCATTGTTGAAGCGTGGTATGGCGGCAGCCGGGGCGCCCAGGCGCTCGCCCGCGTGCTCTTTGGTGAGGTAAACCCGAGCGCGAAACTGCCGATGACCTTTCCGAAGAGTGAAGCGGATCTGCCGCATCTCAAGATCGTTAAGCCGCCCCGCGAGTCCACGACTGGGGGTGAGCCCGATGCCTGGAAGAAAATCGCGGCTGGTCTACCGCCATTCCAGACGACTTATGATGAAGGCCTGAAGGTGGGGTACAAATGGTACGACGCCGAACACAAGCAGGTTTTGTTTCCCTTCGGCTACGGCCTCTCGTACACGACATACAGTTATTCCGATCTCACAGTGACGCCGGGAAAGAATGTTCGCGTGAGTTTTAAAGTGACGAACACCGGCAGTCGAGCCGGGGCTGAGGTTGCAGAGGTCTACGCCGCGCTGCCAGAAAGCGCCGGCGAACCACCAAAGCGCTTGGTGGGCTGGAGCAAGGTCAAGCTGAATGGGGGAGAGAGCAAAGACGTGACACTCGAGGTTGACCCGGAATTTCTATCCATCTTCAACGTGGAGAAGGATGCCTGGCAGTTGGTCCCCGGAAGCTATACGTTGATGGTCGGGGGGTCGTCGCAGAGTCTGCCGCTGAAGCAATCGGTCGAGCTGAAATAGTTCTTGATGCGAGTAGGGTTTAGGACTGGCACCGGGGCGCGAACTTGAAACAATAAATAAGTCCGAACACCAGCAATATTGCGCCCCACCACACATTGGCGTGCAGGTTGAAAAGGACCACGCCGGGATTTTCGGGAGGATTTATTAGTTGGTAGATCCCGGCTGCGAGGATCAGCGCGCCATTCACGGCGAGTGAGATTCCAATGAAGAACCAGATGGAAATCATGCCTGCCCTCCGCAGGTGCAATTAATTCTGTCTACCACAAGATGATATTCAGCACGATAAGAATGATCATCACTACCGCCGCCCAGAAAATCGGCTTCTGGTAAAGAGGAACGTCCCCTACCGAAGGAACCTCCGTCAAGCCGTAGACCAGGCCGGTTAATTCGCTGTCAGGCACGGGCTTCGTCGCGAAACTTACCAGTACGGTCACGGTCACGCAAACTATAAAAGACCAGAGGGCCTGATACATATCCTGGGCCAGGGCCTTGGCATGCGGCGAAAGCGCCACGTAGCGCAAGGCCGATGGATCGATTTTTACCCATGCCCACATGCTGATCGAAGAAAGAGTGCCGCACAGCAATCCCCAAAAACCGCCGGCAGCGGTCGCTCTCTTCCAGAGCATCCCGAGCACAACCGTACCGAACAAGGGTGCAATGAAGAAACTGAACAGCGCCTGCACATAATCCATGATGCTGGCGAACTGCATCACCAGATATGCAGTGCCCACGCTGATCAGCACACCGATGATCGTGGTCCAGCGCCCCATGTTCACGTAATGATGATCGCTGCCCTTGCTGTTGATCAGCGGACGGTAAATGTCATACGTCCAGACAGTGGTGAAGGCGCTCACATTCCCCGCCATTCCAGACATAAAGCCGGCAATGAGCGCCGTAACTCCAAGGCCGAGCAGTCCCGGACCGCAATAGCGGGCCAGCATGAGCGGGAGAACATCGTTGTAGCTGTGGCCCCCGGTAATCGCAGCCACCGACTCGGGAACCAATCTCTCGGGCAGCACGGCCAAGCCCAGCAGTCCGGGCAGGATCACGATGAATGGCACCATCATCTTGAAGCCGGCGCCTATGATGGGGGCCATCTCCGCGCTGCGAA
>DATMNZ010000187.1:0-3906 GCA_035568495.1 Saccharimonadales bacterium (SeqCode)
CCGCATCGCCGGCCTCGGCAGCTTGGGCCACCCGCGCGTTCTGGCGCTGGCCGAATGGCATGGAGCCCATATCGTCCGGGAGGCGAAGCAACTTACGCCCTCGGCGTGGATCTGGGCCCGGCACCTTCACACGGCGGAGATATTGAGCCGCAAATTGGTTGCCATTGCGGTGCGCATTCGCGACCCACACGTGCATTTCGCCGATCACTGGATCGTACGCCGACTGGCCCCGGATTGCTGCCACATTGAGATCCGCTCTCTCCCCGAGGAGCGTGACGAAGAGAGGCTGCTCTATTACATGGGCTGGGAGACGGCCAACATCCATCTGGGCAGCCGCAAGGCCATCCCGGCGGTGCGGCGCGACCTGGCCGCGCGGAAAGACCGCTGGCTGCATAAAGCGGCCAAGGCCATGCTCAAGGTCACCCTGGAAGATTGGAAGGTCTGGCGGCGGAAGAGCGGCACCCTGCTCTCATCGAAGTAGAATCCTTGGAAAACCTGCAGTTCGCGGTTTCCGGCCAGTCCCGCAGGCCACTCCCGGCTTGTGTCCCTCCCATCACTAGAACGCAAAGACGTTGGACGAATTCTGTCCTACGGGTCAGTAGATTCGGGGGTTCCTTCCCCGTAACGTCATCAAAGACCGGCAAATGACAACTTCCTCGGCCAACTCGCTATCCTCCAAGTCACGGAAAGAAGAGCGCATTCTCCGCCCCTTCTCGAGCGCTTTTTTCCTTTGGCGAGTTGCGTCTGACCCAGCGACGGAAGTTGTCTGCTCCCCGGGGAATCCTTGTCAATGATCGAGGTGGAATCATGATGGATACGGAAGCCTTCAAAGAGTTCAAGACCGGGCTCACCCTGCTCCGAGACAATTACGCCAACCGGGCCCTGAATCACATTCAGAAAGCCGCCGAGCTGGAAAAGAACAACCCCTATTACATGTCTTATCTGGGCGTCGCGCTGGCCCGCACACAGCAAAAATGGGCCGATGCCGAGCGCCTCTGCGACGGTGCGGTGCGCATCAAGCGCAACCAGGCGCAGTTGTATTTGAACCTTGCCGAGGTCTACATGGCCGCGGGACGCAAGGAAGATGCCCGCGACGCTTTGATCGCCGGGATGAAATATGCCCGCCGCGACGTCCGGCTGAGCATCGCCATGGCCAAGCTGACCCCTCGCCGGCCGCCCGTATTCACCTTCCTCGGGCGCAAGCACCCGATTAACCGGCATTTCGGTCTGCTGCGGCACAAGACGCTGTCAGCGCTGGGCAAAAGCTAGACCCCAACGACTTTCCCCACCCCCAAACGCGGAAAGGGCGGATGGCTTCGGCCACCCGCCCTTTCCGTTTTTAGGTCCCTTAAATTCTCGCGGAGTTATCGCTGGTTGTTCGAATAGCTGCTGCCAAATCCGCCGGGGAGTCCCATTTCCATCAGGATCTTGAAGCCAACGCCGAAAAGCCCGTTAGGCAGAGGGTCGCGGCGGACTACTTCCGCGAGGTATTCGCGGCTCATGGACGCGGGCTCTTTCGAGTAGGGCATGGTGACGAACAACCTCATACCGACTTCGTATGTGGTCACGCTGGACTGGAAAAAGATTCCCGAACGAGAAACGCTGAGCGTGCCCCGGATATCTTCGAACGAGTCGCGCTCCGGGTCGGAGGGCCGGATTCGCATCAATTGAGTAAATTTGCAACGCCGGCTGCCGCGGCGTTCCGTCTGCTTGGAGCGCGTGGTGGTGCTGCCGCCTGGATTGTCGATCTTCGTCATTTGGTCGTACGGGGACGCCATGAAAGCCTGCCTTTCGCGAGTAAGTCCGAATTCCCCTAGTCGAAACTAGTGACTACAAGATAGCGGGGATACCCGGGAAAACCTATAGAGTGATCGTACCCGGCAAAAAGTAGGACGTCCCACAATCGATGGTAGTACGAAAGTACCAGCCCGGCAATGGTTTTGGGGGCTACTGTTTTCCCTTGTTTTGGGAGTCTGTCACTTTCCAATTATCCGGCTTATTAAGACTTGGTGCGCGGTTCGACGATAGGTTCCGAGTAGCCGACAAACCGGGTGTTACCGCGTAGTGGCTTGAAATCGAATTATGATGGCGGCCACTTCTGGGGAGGGGCTTATTCGCTCCTCGATTTTGGGAAACCTGGTGTGGGCCGGCGGCTGTCACTATCTGTGCAACGCTCAGGAGCCCTTCTGCTCGATGCCCAAGTAGCGCAGAAATGAGCGCAGGAGCTCGCTCTTAAGCGGCTGGTCGTCTCTTGGAATCACGGCCTGCCAGCACTGCATATCATGATCCACCAGTATCAGCTCTATCAGCGTGCTGATCAGCATCACCAGGGCAAAAGACACCGCCATTTGCGGGTCGGGATGTTTGACCTCTTTGCGATGCACCAAGAACAAGTCGACCAAGTACTGGTAGGTGCGCATCTCCAACCTGGTCACTTTCCTGTAAAACGACGTGTGATCCCGGCCCTGCGCGAACTGGCGGAGGGCCCGTAACAGTCCAGCGTTGGCGCGGTAGCTGACCAGCATGTTGTTGATGACCTGCTCAGCAAACACAGCCAGCGGAATCTGGCGCGCCATGGCGGGCGTGAGCATCATGCGCAGCCTCTCGTCCTGGCGCTCCAAGATGCCGATGATCACCGTTTCGAGCAGCGCGTCCTTGTCAGGAAAACGGCGATAGATGGCCCCGGGTGTCAATCCTGCGTGCTGGGCGATACGCGGAATAGTGGCGCCTTCTAGTCCGTGCTGTCCCAGGACTTCCGCCGCTGCCTTCAACAACTTACGCATCGATTCCCGGCTGCGGGCTTGTTGTGGTGCGAGTGTCTTGTTGGCCATGGCCTTCCTTTATATCAGCTCGGCAAAATAATACTTGACACAAATGTAAATGTAAATATACATTTACGTTTAGCGCTGGGGAAGCGCCCGCCAGATGCTTTCTGGCTTTCCCCGTCGACAAAGATATTGAGGAGATTGTTTATGGCCACTGCAACGGCCCCCAACGCGTCCGTTCCCGCCGAAGTTATTTCCGCTTCAACCGTGGAGCACCCGCTTCGCAGCCGGCAGTATCGCCTCTGGCTGATCGGCGGCACAATTTCGCTGCTGGGCGACCAGTTCTATCTGGTGGCCTTGCCATGGCTCGTCTTGCAGCAGACAGGCTCCGCGGTGGCCATGGGCGCAATCATGATGGCAGGCGCTATTCCGCGTGCTCTTCTCATGCTTGTGGGCGGCGCCGTCAGTGACCGCATGTCCGCGCGCAAGATCATGATTGCCACGGCCGCGGCGCGCACCATCTTCGTCACAATGATTGGCGTTCTAGTCTGGCTTCGCATCTTGCGGATCTGGGAGCTGTACGCTCTGGCGTTTGCTTTCGGGGTGGCCGATGCATTTGCCGTTCCTGCGCAAACGGCCTACATGCCCTCGCTGGTGAAGCGCGAACAACTGGTCGCGGCCTCGTCGGTCAGC
This sequence comes from Saccharimonadales bacterium (SeqCode), assembly GCA_035568495.1. Classification (GTDB taxonomy): domain Bacteria; phylum Acidobacteriota; class Terriglobia; order Terriglobales; family Acidobacteriaceae; genus Angelobacter. The sequence goes on from DATMNZ010000187.1 coordinate 3,459, forward strand.
CGAAGCACCGCGCAGATGACCACCATTGTTGGTCCAGTTCCAGCAGGGTTTGTGATCAAAACGCTGGGTGTGGCATGGGCCTTCTTCGCGGATGCGATCAGCTTCTTGTTTATCATTGGCGCATTGTGGAAGCTGCCGGATCCACCTAAGTCTCAGCCCGCCCGGAAAGCGATGTTGCACTCGATCGCGGAGGGTATCGCCTACGTGGGAAAAGATGTGCCGCTGCGCTCGCTGATGCTCTTGGTCTTGATTCTGAACTTCTGCATTGCCGGGCCGGTTTCGATTGGTCTGGCGTACTTGACCAACAACAGATTCGGTTCGCCTGCCGCGTACGGCATTGTGATCTCGGCGGTTGCCGCGGGGAGTTTGCTGGGCGCACTGCTGGCCGGTGTCTGGAAGATTCGCCGGCGCGGCGTAATGATTCTTCTGGTGTCGCTGGCGTTGGGTG
>DATMNZ010000188.1:0-10555 GCA_035568495.1 Saccharimonadales bacterium (SeqCode)
AAGCGCCACCTGGAGCGGGGCAAGCTGCTTCCGCGCGACCGTGTGGAGATGCTTTTGGACGAAAGCTCTTACTTCCTGGAGATTGCTCCGCTCGCGGGCCACGGCATTGAAAATGAGTCTCCGGGGGCGGGGTCGATCGGCGGCGTGGGGCTGGTCTGCGGACGTGAGTGCATGGTGACCGCCAATGAGGCCACCTTAAAGGGTGGAGCCACCAGCGAGGCCGGGTTGTGGAAGAATGGGCGGCTGGCGGAGATTGCCCGGCTGAACCATCTGCCGAATATCTTGTTGGTGGAATCGGCGGGGGCCGATCTGCCGGTGCAGGCCAAGATCTTTGTCCCCGGCGGACGTGGGTTCCGCGATATCACGCGCCGGTCGAAGGCGCGCATCCCAACCATCTCCGTGGTGTTTGGCAGCTCGACTGCCGGGGGCGCTTACCTACCGGGGATGTCCGATTTCGTGATCATGGTGAAGAAGCAGGCGCAGGTGTTTCTGGCGGGGCCGCCGCTGGTGAAGATGGCCACCGGCGAAGTATCGGACGATGAATCGCTGGGCGGCGCGGAGATGCACTCGCGCATTTCTGGCCTCTCGGATTACCTGGCGGAAGACGAGCTTGATGCCCTGCGGATGGCGCGCGAGGTGGTCAGCCACCTGAACCGGCCGAAGGCGTCCGCCAATCTGCATCCGGTGGCCGAGCCGGTCCACGATCCTGACGAACTGCTGGGCATTGCTTCGCCCGACGTACGTGTGCCCTTCGAGGTCCGCGACGTGATTGCGCGCATTGTCGATGGCAGCGAGTTTGCCGAGTTCAAGCCGGAGTATGGCCCCACGCTGGTCACCGGTTTTGCCCACCTGCACGGCTTCCCTATCGGCATTCTCGGCAACAACGGCGTGCTGATGTCGGAATCGGCGGGCAAGGGCGCGCAGTTCATCCAGTTGTGCAACCAGCAGAATATTCCGTTGCTCTTCTTGCAAAACATTACCGGCTTCATGGTAGGCCGGATGTATGAAGAAGAAGGCATCATCCGCAACGGGGCCAAGCTGATCAATGCGGTTTCGAACTCGACCGTCCCGGCGATCACTATCATGATTGGCGGGTCTTACGGCGCGGGCAATTACGCTATGTGCGGAAGGGCCTACGATCCGCGCTTTCTGTTTACGTGGCCGAACCATCGCATCGCCGTCATGGGCGCGCAGCAGCTCTCGGGCGTCATGGACATCATCAAGCGCGATGCCGCCACTAAAGCCGGCCAGCCCATCGACGAAGCCAAGCTGGAATTCGGAAGGAAGATGCTGGAAGACCAGATCAATAAAGAGTCGGATTGCTATTACGCCACGGCGCGGCTGTGGGATGACGGCATTATCGATCCACGGGACACACGGACGGTCGTTGCCATCGCCCTGTCAGCGGCTTACAATGCGCCGGTCGAGGGAACGATGGAATGGGGTGTTTTCCGGCATTGACTTCCGGCGTTAACGAGGAGCGACGAAAACCTTTGAAACACAGAGGAACAGAGGTAACAGAGGTTTATGGGGTTGTGAGGTGATTTCGGAATTGCCGTGAGCCGGAAAGAGAAAGTAACAAGTACAACGAAAGCCTTTGAAAGAAGTATTTGAAGCACATGGAAGCACATAAAAGTAAAGAGCATTTGAGCCATAGTGGGTTGAGGAAGAAGATACAGCTAGTAGCGCCAGAGGCCCATTCCTAAAAACCTCTGTTTCCTCTGTTCCTCTGTGTTTCAAAGGTTTTTGTCGTTCCTCGTTACACACGAAGACCATGCGAAGAATCCTGATTGCGAATCGCGGCGAGATCGCCCTCCGCATCCTGCGGACTTGCCGGGCCATGGGCCTTGAGACGGTGGCGGTCTATTCGGACTTTGACCGCGACGCCCTGCATGTGCGCATGGCGGACCAGGCTGTGCCTATCGGGCCGGCGCCGCCGCGTGTTTCTTATTTAAAGATTGAGGCGATTCTGGAAGCGGCGCGGCTCAGCGGGGCGGATGCGATCCATCCTGGTTATGGATTTCTGGCGGAGAATGCGGAATTCGCCGAGGCCTGCGAGCAGGCTGGGGTGATCTTTATCGGGCCGAAGTCCGGCGTGATTCGCGCCATGGGTTCGAAGGTGGAGGCGCGCAAGCTGGCGGAGGCGGCCGGGGTGCCGGTCGTCCCAGCGGTCGCGGAAGACGGGCCTGCCCAGGCGGAAGAAGATGTTCTCTTGGAAGACTTCTCGCTCGACGATTTTCCCCTGGAAGATCTGGACGGGATCGATTCTTCCAGAAAGGCCATCGCCCCTTCCAGAAAAGACGAAAATGCTTTCCAAAGAGACACGGGCGTCAAAAGCCTTTCCAGCAAAGACGTCGCCACGCTGGGCTACCCTCTTTTAATCAAGGCGTCAGCGGGCGGTGGTGGCCGGGGCATGCGCATCGTCCGCGGCGCCGATGAGTTCGGCGAGGCCTATGCGGCCGCGCGCGGCGAGGCGGAACGGGCGTTCGGCGATGGCCGGCTGCTGGTCGAGAAATATGTCGAGGGGGCGCGCCACGTCGAGGTACAGATCTTCGGCGACCATCACGGCCAACTCATGCATCTGTTCGAGCGCGATTGTTCGGTGCAACGGCGGCATCAGAAGATCATTGAAGAGAGCCCATCACCGCTGGTGACACACGAGATCCGGCAGCGCATGGCAGAAGCCGCGGTGGCGCTGGGGCGGAAGATCGGCTACACCAATGCCGGCACCGTGGAGTTCCTGCTCGCGCCTTCCGGCGAGTTCTACTTCATTGAGGTCAATACACGTATCCAGGTCGAACATCCGGTCACGGAGATGGTCACCGGGCTGGACCTTATCCGCATGCAGATTGAGATCGCCCAGGGCCAGAGACTGCCCAGCGAACCGGCCCGGCAGGCGGGCCACGCGATTGAGGCCCGGCTCTATGCCGAGGTTCCGGAAAACAACTTTCTGCCGGCAACCGGCACGCTGCATGTTTGGCAGCCGCCCGCCGGCATTGACGGTGTGCGCATCGATTCCGGCGTGGAGCCGGGCACGGAGATCGGCGTCCATTATGATCCGCTGCTGGCGAAGATCATTGCCCATGGGCCGGACCGTGCGACCGCCATCCATAAGCTGGTGTATGCGCTGAAGAATTTCGCGGCCCAGGGCGTCGAGACCAACCGCGAGTTTCTGATCGACGTGCTGGAGCACGAAGAGTTCCGCGCCGGACGCGCCCATACGGGCTTTCAACTGCCGCCGCAGACGCGTGGCGTAGACGGCGCGCTGCCGGCGGCCATCACGCGCGCCTATATTGAAGAGATGGAACGCGGACAGCGTCCGGTGCTTACGCGAGTGCCTGTCCGCTACCGGAACAATCCTTATCCTGGCCCGGCGATGCGGCTTGAAATTGGGAACCACGAGTGCCTAGCGGCTTCCCCACAGCCGGGCGTGGATATTCTCAGGGTCGGCCCCGGACTGGTGGAAGCGCTGGTCGATGGGGTGCGTACCCCATTTCACATCCATCAGCATGGTGATGCATACTACCTTCGCGCAAATGGCATGCAGCGAACGGTGACCCGGCTGCCGCGCTATCCGCAGCGCGTGGGGGCGGGCCAGCACCAGACGGCCAACTCGCCCATGCCCGGCTTGGTGCTGCGAGTGCTGGTATCGCCCGGAGACAAGGTAAAGCTGGGCGATCCATTGATTACGATGGAAGCCATGAAGATGGAGCAGACGATTAAAGCCGCCATGGACGGCGTGGTGGTGACCATCCTGGTCAAGCCCGGGCAGATCGTAGCGCCGGGGCAAACGCTGGTCGAGATCGAGTCCAAGGAGGACGCTCATGAGCACGCAGACAGTCCAACAACCAACCGCTGAGTTTCCCTACTTCAACGATGAGCATGACCTGATCCGCAAATCGGTGGAGCGCTTCTGCAAGGAAGAGATTGCCCCCCACGCCGAAGAATGGGACGAAAAGGGCATCTTTCCGCGCGAGCTGTTCAAGAAGGCGGGCGACCTGGGGATGTTCGGCATACGCATCGACCCGAAGTGGGGCGGCAGCGGCCAGGACTGGTGGGCCACCGCGGCCTACGTGGAAGCGATGCGCCATTCCGACAGCGGCAGCATCAATATGGCGTTTCTGGTGCAATCGGACATGACGATCCCCGTGATTCAGGAGCTGGGCACCGAGGACCAAAAAGCCGAATTCATACCACCGGCGGTGCGTGGCGACTGGATCGGCGCGCTCGGCATCAGCGAACCGGGCGGCGGCTCGGACGTGGCTGCGATCAAGACACGGGCGCGCACCGAGGGCAACGACCTGATCATCTCAGGCCAGAAGCTGTGGATCACCAACGGCACACGCGCCGACTATATCGTGCTGGCAGTGCGCACCGGCGTGGAAGGCCACAAAGGAATTTCGCTGGTGCTGTTTCCCACCAAGACCAAAGGCTTTTCGGTGGGTAAGAAATTGAAGAAGATCGGCAACCTGGCCTCCGATACGGCTGAGCTGTTCTTCGACGAGTGCCGTATCCCCTCTCGCTATATTCTCGGCCAAAAAGACAAGGGCTTTTATTACATCATGGAAAACTTCCAGGGTGAGCGCCTGGTGGCCTCGCTGGGCTCGGTAGCGAGCATGGAAAAAGCCCTGCGTTGGGCCATCGACTACGGCCATGAGCGGACGGCGTTTGGAACGCCGGTGGGCAAATTCCAGGTGTGGCGGCATCGCTGGGCGGAGCACCTCACGGCGCTGGAAGCCGGCCGGTGGCTGACCTACCATGCGCTCGACATGGTCAACCGTGGACAAAAGGCCGTCCGCGAAATCACGATGGCGAAGCTCTACACCTCGGAGCTGGCGCAGAAGATCGCCTATGACGCCATGCAGATTTTCGGCGGGTTTTCATATACGACGGAGTATCCCATCGGACGCATGTGGCGCGACGTGCGGCTCAGCACCATCGGCGCAGGCTCGTCGGAGATTATGAAGGAGATTATTGCGAAGGAGGAGAAACTCTAGGGGGTGACGGTAATGTGGAACAATAGCCTTTAGCTCTTAGTTCTTAGCCTTTAGCTCTTGGCTGTTAATGCTGTCTCCTTCGGAAGTGGAGCTTAATAATTCCATGATGTATGAAGATCTATGAAACAGATTCCGATTACCCTTGCTAAAGGCTAAGAGCTAAAGGCTAAAGGCTAATGGCTAAAGGCTAAGAGCTAAACTGCTGAGTCTAAAAATGTCCGACCTCAATCACAACCTCATCCACCGCTGGAATGCCGGTGACGCTTTGCGCCGCAGCGCTGCGCGGGCGCCGGGGCAGCGCGCCATTTTGTTTCAAGGGCGCGAACTCAGCTATGCGGAGCTTGATGCGCTCTCCAATCGTTTTGCGCGCCTGCTGATGGCCAAGGGAACCACACGGGGCGATGCCGTGGCCATCTTCGCGGCCAACTCGCCCGAGTTTGTGGCGGCGTTCTTTGCCTGTGCGCGTATCGGAGCGGTGCTGGTCCCCATCAACCTGATGTTTACCGCGGATGACGTTGATTACGTCATGGCCAAGACACACGTGAAGGTCCTGCTGGTTGAGCCCATGTTCCTGGGCAAGGTCAATCAGTCCCCGGAAATTCAGATACTGATGGATGGGGCGCTACGGGAGACGCTCTCTTCCGGCGATGGCTCTCCGGTGGAGCAGTTCGTGGGCAGCGATGATCCGCTGCTGACCATCTTTACCAGCGGCACTACGGCCCGGCCCAAAGGCGTGGTACTGACCCATCTGAATTTTTATGCTTCCCTGCTTTCCAGCTACGCCGACTACAAGGCAGACCGCACATTGCGCTACGGGCTGGTGCTGCCGCTGTTTCATATCGCCGGTCTGGCCCTGGCTTTTGCCTGCTACGCCACCGGCTGTGACAGCGTGATGGTCCCCTTCGCCAAAGCCGACCTCATCCTCAACGCCATCGTTAGCGGGCAGGTGGGAACCATCGCGTTACCAGCCACCCTCTGGGTGGGGCTGCTCAACACACCCGGCATTGAGACCGCCGACCTCTCGTGCCTGAGGCGGCTGCTGGTGTTCCAGTATCTGCCCACACCGGTGTTCCAGCGCTGGCGCGAGATGACGCCACATGCCGAGTGGATCAACTGCTGGGGCCAGACCGAGACTACGGGCCTCGGCTCCGCGACTCCGGCTGCCGATCTGGGTAGTATGCTGGCCTCTCCCGACCCTATCGGCCTGCGCCACATGCCGGTGGAATTGCGCATCGTCGACGATGAAATGAACGACGTGGCGCTGGGTACGCCCGGCGAAATCGTGGTGCGCGGGCCGAGCCTCACGCCCGGCTACTTCGAAGAGCCGGAAGCCAACGAGGCGCTGTTCCGCGGCGGATGGCACCACACCGGCGACATCGCTTATATCGACGACCACGGCTGGCTCTACTTCCATGACCGCAAGAAAGACATGATCAAGAGCGGGGGCGAGAACATTTCCAGCCAGGAAGTTGAGGAATCCATCGCCCAACATCCAGCGGTAGCCGAAGTGGCGGTCATCGGACTGCCTGATCCCTACTGGATCGAGAAGGTTGTGGCGTGCGTGGTGGCCCTGCCTAATGCTGAGATCACAGGTGAGGAATTGCTCGTCTATACCCGTAGCCGCCTGGCCGGCTACAAGGTGCCCAAGCAGATCCATGTGATGCAAGAGCTGCCGAAGAACCCAACGGGAAAGGTGTTAAAGAGGGTGCTGAGGGAGAAGTTAGCAATTAGCAATTAGCATTCAGCACTCAGCATTCAGCCACGAGAGGTTCGTGGCACTTGGCAAGAGGTTTTGGGGCTACAGTGAATGCGCGCCATCAACCACAATTTCGAAAGGGGACAGGCAGAGAGCCTGTCGGAGAGAACAGTTTTTGAACGAAGAATCAATCACTTACAGACTAGCATGCGCCGTAACTTGTTGATTCTTCGTTCAGACAAATCTATCTCTGACAGACTCCAGAGCGTTTCTAAATCCTTTCAGGGCTGAGTGCTGAATGCTAATTGCTAACTGCTAATTGCTAATTGCCAACTACAACAATGCCAGTCACCAACGACACAATTCGCATTGCCAATGGCTCGGCCTTCTGGGGTGACTCCCAGGAAGCGCCGCTGCAGTTGCTTCGTGGTGGGCCGCTCGACTATCTCACGCTTGATTATCTGGCTGAGGTTACGATGTCGATCCTGCAGAAGCAGCGGGCGCGCGACCCCCATGCGGGCTTTGCGCACGATTTCCCTGGGCTCATCAAGCGCGGCGCCCGTGAGATTGCCGGGCAGGGCGTGAAGGTCGTGGCCAATGCCGGGGGCGTCAATCCTGAAGGATGCCGCACCGCCGTGGCCTCGGCATTGCAGGCGGCGGGCTATGGCGGCAAGATCAAAGTAGGCGTAGTCACCGGGGACGACATCATGCCGCGCCTCGATGAATTCCTCGCTGGCGGCATCGCCTTCACCAACCTCGATACCGGAGAGCCACTGAGCAACATTCGGTCGCAGGTGCAGAGCGCCAATGTCTATTTCGGCGCCTTCCCGATTGCCGAAGCCCTGAAGCAAGGCGCAGGCATCGTGATCACCGGACGCTGCAATGATGCCGCACTGGCGCTCGGGCCGATGATCCATGAGTTCGGCTGGCGGGCGGATGACTGGGACCGCCTTTCGGCGGGCGTGATAGCCGGACATACGATCGAGTGCGGCGCGCAGTGTACCGGCGGCAACTGTCAGGCGGGATGGGAGTCCACCCCGGACTTTGCCGGCATCGGCTATCCCATCGTTGAGGCCGCAGCCGACGGAACGTTCGTCGTCACCAAGCATTCCGGCACCGGCGGCCGGGTCAGCGTAGCGGGCGTGACCGAGCAACTCTTGTATGAGATAGGCGATCCTCGCAGCTATATCACACCGGATTGCATCGCCGACTTCTCGACCATCCATCTGGAACAGCAGGGGATGGACCGCGTACGCTTCTCTTCCATGCGGGGCCGCCCGGCGACTGAGTTCTACAAAGTTTCCATCAGCTATGGCGCCGGATACAAAGCTGTAGGTACGCTGGTCTATTCCTGGCCCGACGCTTATCAGAAGGCACAGGCCGCCGATCGAATCCTGCGGGAGCGGTTCAAGCGCATGGGGCTCAAGTTTGATGCGATTCATTCCGAATTTGTCGGGGCCAACGCCTGTCATGGCCCCATGGCGGGAGAGCCATCGCCGGAGATTTCGGAAGTGGTATTGCGGCTGGCTGTCAGAAGCCGGGAGAAAACGACGGTGGAACGCTTTTCACGCGAACTCGTGCCTATCGCCCTGAACGGTCCGCCGTCGGTTACGGGCCTCGGCAGCGGACGGCCCAAGGCCGATGAGATCGTGGCTTACTGGCCGGCGCTAATACCGAAGAAGCTGGTGGAGCCGAGGGTGTCGGTCAGCGATGTGTGAAAGAGTGGGAAAGGGCCGCAACCCAAAAAACAATTCCACCGCAAAGTACGCGAAGGACGCAAAGGAAATACAAAAGATCGCACCGCAGAGTGCGCAGAGATTGCAGGGGGGCGCAGAGAAAACCAAAGGCTGGTGGCATGTTTTTCCGCCCAGAAATTTGCGCAAGAAAACAAGAAACTCGGGGACAGTAATACGGGCACCGGGAGCAACCTGCATCATTTCCCATTCGCGTTGATTCGCGTTCATTCGCGGCTAAGCGGTTTTGGCATGAATATGAAAAGAATTCAGCTTCGAGAAATTGCCCACGCCCGTTCCGGCGACAAAGGCAACGATGCCAATATTGGCCTGATTGCCCTCAAGCCGGAGTATTATCCGGTGCTGGTGCGTGAGGTTACGGCGGCGCGGGTGAAACAGCATTTTAGCGGGCTCTGTCATGGCGAAGTGGAGCGCTATGAGTTGCCCAACCTCAACGCGTTGAATTTCGTTTTACACGAGGCGCTCGATGGTGGCGGCACGCTGTCGTTACGGGCCGATTCCCAGGGGAAGACCTATGGAGCGGCGTTGCTGCGGATGGAGATTGAAGTCGGGTAAGTTCTTTTGTGTTGAATTAAAGGACCATGATGACAGAACCTAAGGTTCTCCTGGAAATCAATGCGGGGGTTGCGCGGATCACTCTTAACCGTCCTGACAAGCGCAATGCGCTTAGTGGAGAGCTGATCTCTGCGCTGAAGAACGCGGTGGCGGAGGCCGCCCGTGATCCGCAATGCCGCGTGGTGCTGCTGACCGGCGCGGGTGCGGATTTTTGTTCGGGCGCCGATCTTGCCGGTCTGGAAAAGACCTCCACGGCCAGTGTGCTCGACAATATGGCCGATGCGCGGGTGATGGCCGAGCTGTTTCTGGCCATGCGCAACCATCCTCATCCGATCGTCGCGGCCGTCCAGGGACGGGCGCTGGCCGGGGGATGCGGCCTGGCTACGGCCTGCGACATCATTCTGGCCGCCGAATCCGCACAGTTCGGCTATCCCGAAGTCAACATCGGATTCGTGCCGGCGATGGTCATGGCGATCCTACGGCGCTCGGTGTCGGAGAAAGCTGCGTTTGAGCTGGTGGTGACCGGCCAGGCCGTCAGCGCAGCCCGCGCCCGGGAGCTTGGCCTCATCCATCATGTGTATTCGGATGACCGGTTTGCGGCCGAGGTGGAGACATACGTAAAGCACTTGGCCAGCCGTTCAGCGTCGGCCGTCATGCTGTCGAAGCGCCTGCTCTACCAGATGGATTCCATGTCGTTCGAGGCGGCGCTCGAGGCCGGAGTCGAGGTCAATGCCATTGCGCGCATGACCGAGGATTGCAAGCGAGGCGTGGAGAGGTTCCTGAAGAAATAAACAAAAGCAAAACCTTCACCACGGAGGCACGGAGTCACGGAGAAAAACAAGAACCTGGTAGTTGGTAGTTGGTGGTTGGTTTGGGAGAATCACCAGCCTTGCCAGATTCGATAATGCCGCGATCAGCCACAAATACCAACTACCAATTACCAAATACTGTCTTGTTTTTCTCCGTGCCTCCGTGGTGCGTTTTTGATTTTGGTTGACTATGGTAATGTTCTCTCATGCCCGCACCAGTCGATATCCGCCTGCGCCCGGTTACCAGCCGCCAGAATGCTCTGGTGAAGGATTTGCGCAAGGCATTTTCCCACGGAACACCGACGGACGAAGGGTCGATTGCCATTGAAGGTGTACGGACCCTCGAAGAGGCCATCCGCAGTGGGCTTCGTTTTCAGGCGGTATTCTTCAGCGAAGGCGGAAAGACCCACGCTGCCCGCCTTCTACCTCAGCTTGCCAGCCAGGTGGAAACCATTCTGTTGCCCGACGATGTCTTTACCAGCGCGGTGGCCACGGAAACGCCACAAGGCGTAGCCGCGCTGGTGAAATTCAAGACGTTTTCCCTGGAAGACATTCTTCGGGGTGACATGAACGATCTGCTGATCATCGGACTGGCGGGGGTGCAAGACCCCGGCAACGTTGGCACTATCGTGCGCTCCGCAGAGGCGTTCTCGGCGCGGGCGGTGCTGCTGGGTGAAAAAACCGCCAGCCACTTCAATGCCAAAGCCGTACGGGCTTCGGCAGGATCGATCTTCCGGCAACCGC
>DATMNZ010000189.1:0-2620 GCA_035568495.1 Saccharimonadales bacterium (SeqCode)
GCCGGCAACATGCTCTTCCTCTGGATCTTCGGAGACAACGTCGAGGACTTCTTCGGACACTTCACGTATCTCTTCTTTTACCTGGTCTGCGGGATTGGCGCCGGACTCTTGCACGTGCTCTTCAATTTTCATTCCAGCATACCAGCCGTGGGTGCCAGCGGGGCCATTTCGGGTGTTATGGGCGCCTATATCCTTCTCTACCCGAGAGCGCGAATTCTCACCTTGGTCTTTATCTTCCCCATCCCCGTCCCGGCAGTCATTTTTCTGGGCTTGTGGTTCGTCCTGCAGTTTCTGTCGGGTCTCGATTCGCTCGGCGGGGCCGCTTCTGGCGGAGTGGCTGTGTGGGCGCACATCGGAGGTTTTCTGTTGGGGATGTTTCTGACCGTGATGGCCAGAGACCGTTAAGCCACGTGGCCCTGCCAAGCACTTCAAGTATTACTTTAGCCGAAACTTCGAGATTAACCTGCTTCTCCAATCCCAAGAGCAGCCGCAAGCTGTGGGCGGGTTGCGGATACTACAATTTACCGCCGCAGGGCCAGTGCTTCAACGGACCTGCGAGCCACCCAGTCGCCCACCTCCGCCGTGCTCTTATTGCCTCCAAGATCTGGGGTCACGAAATTCTCCCCTAGCGCCGCCCGCACCGAGCTACGGAGCGCCGCGGCTTCCGGCTTCCATCCCAGGAACTCCACCATCATCGCGGAAGTGAGGACCGATCCCAATGGATTGGCAATACCCTTTCCAGCGATGTTGGGCGCGGAGCCGTGAACCGGCTCAAAAAGGGAGGTCTTGCCCGGGTGGATGTTTCCAGACGGCGCCAGCCCCAAGCCACCGGCAAGCTGGGCTCCCAAGTCGCTGATGATGTCACCAAAGAGGTTGCAAGTTACGATCACGTCGAACTGGCTGGGGTCTCTGACAATCTCCATCGCCAGGGTGTCGATATAAAGGTGGCGTGAATCGATGTCCGCGTACTCCTGGCGGACTTCCTTAAAAACTCGCTGCCATAGGTCATGGGCAAAATTCATGGCATTGGATTTGTCGCTCATGCACACGCGCTTCAAGCCGTTCTCGCGGGCGTACTTAAACGCGTACCGGATGATGCGTTCCACCCCTTTGCGCGAGTTCACGTCTTCCTGGACAGCGATTTCGTCGGCCGTGCCCTTCTTAAAGAATCCGCCGACGCCGACATACAGTCCCTCCGTGTTTTCGCGAAACACCACCAGCCGAATGTCTTTTTCGGTGCGATCGCGAAGGGGGGTGAGCCTGTCAAGGAGCAGCTCCACGGGTCGGGCGTTGACGTAGAGATCGAGCTTGAACCGAAGCCCTAGCAGAATGTCGGCCGCATGCTGATTCGATGGCACGCGCGGATCGCCAAGCGCCCCGAAAAGGATGGCGTCAAACTCATCGCTCAGCATCTCGACCGCGCCCGCCGGGAGTGACACTCCTTCCCGCAAATACTTGTCCGCGCTCCAGTCGAACTCGACAAACTCCAGCGGTCGCTTGGCGGGTGCCGTCACCGCCTTCAGCACCTTCTCGGCCTGCGGGGTAACCTCCGCCCCGATGCCGTCTCCGGGTATCACCGCAATTCGGGCGGCAGGTCCGCCATTTCGCATAGGAATGCCGGACAAAGTTGTCTCTCCTCGATCTTTGCGCGTTGAACCGCCTTGTAGATCCGTAGGCTGTTCCGTCCGTGGGTCATTCTTCCATTAAAGCGCGCTTCGCGCCACCAACTTCGGGACCGTCCTCCTAGCAAGGCGTTACCCGCGGGAATCCTGAGGGGATTCGATTTAGCGGCCGGGAACAGATAAGATTTCATGCCTTGGCAGATCCAACGACATGGAAAAGCCGAAGAACCTAAACAGCGCACTCCTGCTTCCCGGCGCCTTTCTCATGGCCGCGGCTGCATTGTTCATTTTCGGGTGGCTTGCAGAAGAGATGCTGGAAGGCGACACTCAGAGATTCGATTCTTTAGTACGGGCGACCGTCCACCAGCACGCCACGCCCGGCCTTACCCGTTTGATGATGGGATTCTCCTTTCTTGGGTCAGCCGCGACCGTGAGCGTCCTCGGTGTGGTCCTACTTAGTGCGTTTCTTTACTTCCGTCAGGTCCGCCTGGCGGCGTTGCTGGGGATCACCATGATTGGCATGGCGGCCCTCGATTTCGTATTGAAGTTAGCATTCCATCGCCCGCGGCCGGTGGCCTTTTTCGGCCCCTCGCCCAGTTCCTACAGCTTTCCCAGCGGCCACTCCTTCGGAGCGCTCTGTTTTTATGGAGTACTGGCCGGAATTTTCGCGGCGCGTATGCATGGGAAGGCCGCCAAATCCTTCATCTGGATAGTCGCGGCAGTCCTGATCGCAATGATCGGACTATCGCGCATTTATCTCGGAGTGCATTACCCCAGCGACGTCATCGCCGGTTACTGCGCCGGCGCGGTGTGGGTCACCGCGGTTGGTCTTCTAGACAAGATTCTTACGGGCCGCCGCAAGGAAATGGATGAAGGCAAAACGTCCAGTAATCGTGCGGGAATGTCTTCCGGAGGCTGGAACTGACATTGAACCATGGTGGGTATGGACGTGAAGTTACGGGGCGGCGATGGCTTTCACGACGGATGCCCGGCCAGAC
>DATMNZ010000190.1:0-31321 GCA_035568495.1 Saccharimonadales bacterium (SeqCode)
AGAAGTCGAGCGCAATCTTCAAAGTGCCATCGCCGCCAATCACCACCAGGGCATCGAGCCCGGCGGCCCGCGCGTTGCGCACCACGTCGCCGGAAAAGTCCCTGAATATTTCTACGCCGTTCTCAACCACCTTGTAGTGGAACGGATTGCCGCGGTTCGTCGTTCCCAGGATGGTGCCGCCACGCGGCAGCAGGCCGCTCGCGTCCCGCAGAGTGAGTTCCCGCTGCTTGTTCGGCCAGATCAGACCATCGAAGCTGTCTTCAATGCCGATGACTTGCCAGCCATGCTTGATGATGGCCGACCGCACCACGCCCCGGATCACGGCATTGAGTCCGGGACAATCGCCGCCACCAGTGCAGATGCCAATTTTTTTCACGGCCATAAGCGCGATTCTAGCAAAACGCCCGGACTGCTGAGCGCGACGAGGCCGCAGCCACGATCAAGAGCTTCACCACGGAGGCACGGAGAAAAACAAAGAAGGTACTTGGTATTCAGTACTTGGTATTTGCAGGAAGAATTGCGATTCTTGCCAGACCCGAAAAGGCCGCGATCAATCACAAATACCAAGTACCCAAATACCAAGTACCTTTTTTGTTTTTCTCCGTGCCTCCGTGGTGAAGCTTTTGATTTCCAGATCAACGATTGGTAAATTCCACCAGCGCTTCCAGCTTGGCCAGTGCGGCGCCGGAATCGATCGACGCGGCCGCCACCGGTACGGCGTCCGCGAGCGAATCGGCTTTCCCGGAAGCCACCAGGGCGGCCGCTGCATTCATCAGCACCACATCGCGGCGCGCGGATTTCGTCCCGGCGAGAACCTCGCGGATAATCTGGGCATTCTGCTGGGCGTCTCCACCGGAAATGCTGCTTAACGGAGCGCAGGAAAGACCGAACTGTTCCGGCGTGACCTCGTAGACACGCACCCACTCGCCCCGCACCTCGCCAATCCTCGTCGGGCCGGTGATCGTAATCTCATCGAGCCCGTCCGCTCCGTGGACGACCAGGGCCCGCTTCAACCCCAGCATCTTGAGCGCATTCGCCAGCTTTTCCACCAGGTCGCCCGAATAGACGCCCACCACCTGCGCCGAAGCGCCGGCGGGGTTGGTCAGCGGCCCCAGCAAATTGAACACGCTGCGCAGCGGACGCAGCTCCCGCCGCGCCGCCTGCACGTGCCGGGTGGCGGAGTGCATGGCCGGAGCAAACATGAAAGCAATGCCCACCTGCTCCAGGCATTGTGAAATACGCTCCGGCGGAATCGCGATGCTGACACCCAGCGATTCCATGACATCGGCCGATCCGCACTTTGACGTGATGCCCCGGTTGCCATGCTTGGCCACGCGCACCCCAGCCCCGGCGATGATCAATGCCGAAGCTGTCGAAATATTGAAGGTGTCGCTGGCGTCGCCTCCGGTGCCGCAGGTATCGACCAGCGCGTCACGTTCGGTGCCGCTCACGTCAAGCGTCGTCCCACCCGGTGATGGCAAGGGCTGGGCCGCCGCGCGGATGGCCTCGGCAAAGCCCACAATCTCTTCGACGGTTTCACCCTTCATGTGCAGCGCCACCAGCAGCGCGGCAATCTGAGCGTCGGTGGCCTGCCCCGCGAGCAACGCGCCCATGACCGCGCGCGCCTCTTCCCTGCTCAGGGAATGGCGGTGGTGTGCGATTTTGTGGATGGCTTCAGTGATCATAAAAGGCAAAGGTCCGGGAATAGATTAGCAGGTCGTGGAAGGTTTTGGCCGGAGCGTGAGGCAAACGGATGCCGGTACGATTCGCATCCAGCGACTGCGTCGCCCTAGCTTTTTACAATGCTGGAGCACTCTTAAATCAGCAAACGGCATCAGGCTTGGCGTAGCCAATTCTCGTGGGGTAGGCCATCGATCATGCCGAACTCCCGTTCGTTGTCAGTGACGATGGCATACCCGAGCGCAATGGCCTGAGCGGCGATGAGCAAGTCGTTGCCCCCGATCGGGCGGCCAGCGTGTTCAAGGCGGGCCCGGAGCTTGCCGATGTTGGTATCGAGAAGGTATCGCATCACAGCTCAACGGGACCGAGTGGCAGTTCAGCGATGGCCGGGAAATTCTCGTCGAGCGGAGCAAGGGCCGCCAGCACTGCCAGCAAGGATTTTTGCGGAGCGGGTTCGATGATCAGCCGTTCGCCTTCCTTGCGCATGATTGCGTCTTCGCCGGGAAGTTCGAATTCGCGGGGAATCCGCACCGCCTAGTTTCGGCCGTTCTTGAAAAGCTTGACATGTCGTTCGGGAATCACGAGCACCTCTCTGGCATATGCCTAAGCATAGGCTACAAGGACTGGTTGTGTCCAGAGTGGTTGAAAAGGCGTTATCCCGCCGAAACCAGCGAATTGGTAACCGCATGGACGGCGAGCGCGATGCGGTTCTGAACTCCGACTTTCCGCATCAACTTGGCCACATGGGCCTTGACCGTGCGCTCGGCAATCGCCAGGGGAGCGGCGATTTCCTTGTTGGAGCGGCCTATGGCTACCATCTCCAGGACTTCTTTTTCCCGTGTCGTAAAGACGGCGCGTCCGGCCGGAATGCGGCCCGGCGAACTGGTAGCGCGCTCAATAAACATCGAGAGTACGCGGCGCGGCGCCCATACCGACCCCAGATTCACCATCTGGATGGCCTGAGCAAATTCGGCGGCCGCAGCCGCTTCATCGACATAACCCTTGGCTCCGGCGGCGATGGCCCTGAGGATGGTCTCTTCATCGATCCCCGGCCCCATCACGATGATGCGCGCGTTGGGGTGCGCTTTCTTCAGGGAGTCCATCACTTCGAACAGGTCCTTGCGTCCGCGGCTTCCCAGCAAGACCACGTCGATTTCCTTCAGGCCGCTGAATTCCGCGACGGTGGTGGAGATCAACTCCAGATCGGGCGATGGTCCAAGAAGAGTACACAAACCCACAAAACGCAGCGGGTCATGCTCGATCACAGCCATCCGGACGAGTGGGGCCTTCTTGAGAGGTGTCGCTTTCATGAGGATCTCCTTCAGCAAATCTCAATTTCCCGCCGGGACGGCGAATTGCTATTGTCCCGTGCAGTAAGCATGACATAGATGACAGTAAACGGCTTCGGTACGAAAGACAAGGCACGCGTGGCGATTGGAGATCAAACAGGATTGGTAATCTGTAATCGGTGGAATCACGTACTCGAAAAGCGGCAGGGCCTGCTCTCTTCGCTTTCTCGATTGCAAATCTCATGCAATTGCCCCATCCGCCCTGCCTCTTATAGAATCACTAGTTCGCTTCAGCACTGCAACACCCGCTGTAGAAACCAACCATCATGAAAATTCACGAATATCAGGCAAAAGCAATCCTCTCGAAATATGGAGTGGCCGTGCCCCGCGGCGAAATGGCCTTGACCCGCGAAGAGGCGGAGTCCGCGGCCAAGCGGCTCTTTGACCAGAAGGCCTCAGGCGTAGTCGTCAAGGCCCAGATCCATGCCGGCGGGCGCGGCAAGGGCGGCGGCGTGAAGGTCGCCAAGACGCTGGCGGAAGCCAAGGGATGGATCGAAAAGATCCTGGGCATGCGCCTGGTGACCCACCAGACCGGCCCGGAAGGCAAGATCGTGCAGCGGCTGCTCATCGAAGAAACGCTGCCCATCGAGCGGGAGCTGTATCTGGGCATCGTGGTCGACCGGTCCACGGCGCGTCCGGTGTTTATGGCCTCCGCTTCCGGCGGCATGGAAATCGAAGAGGTGGCCGCCAAAGATCCGAAGGCCATCCTGATGGAGTACATCGACCCCACTATCGGCTTCCAGTCCTTCCATGCGCGTAAGCTGGCGTTCGGGCTGGGCTTGAAGGCCGAGCAACTCAACGAAGCCGTCCGCCTGATGACCGGCTTGTATCGCGCGTTCATCGAGACCGACGCGTCGATGTGCGAGATCAATCCGTTTATCACCACCACCGACGGACGCGTGTTTGCCCTCGACGCCAAGATTGGCTTTGACGACAACGCCCTGTTCCGCCATAAAGACCTCAAAGAGCTGCGCGACATTACCGAAGAAGATCCGTTAGAGGTCGAGGCCTCGAAATACAGCCTCAACTACATCAAGCTCGACGGCAACATTGCCTGCATGGTCAACGGCGCCGGTCTCGCCATGGCCACCATGGATATCGTGAAATATGCCGGAGGCTCGCCCGCCAACTTTCTCGACGTGGGCGGCGGCGCCAACGCTGAACAGATCCAGCACGCTTTCGAGATACTGCTCAGCGACAAGAACGTGAAGGCGCTGCTGATCAACATCTTTGGCGGCATCTTGCGCGTGGATACGCTGGCCAACGGCGTAGTGCAGGCCGCCAGGGCCACCAACCTGAAGCTGCCCCTGGTGTTGCGTCTGGAAGGCACGAACGTGGAACAGGGCCGCGAGATCCTCAAGAATTCCGGCCTGAATTTTGTGGTGGCCGACAACATGAAAGACGCAGCGGAAAAAGTAGTGGCAGCCGCAGGAAAATAGGAAGATTTGAAATTTTAAATTTGAAATCTTCTCTTCATGCTTTCGGATACGAAAAATTTCATCCTATGTCCATACTTGTAGATAAATCGACACGACTGATCGTCCAGGGCATCACCGGACGCGAGGGCACATTCCACGCCAAAGGCTGCGCCGCTTACGGCACACAAGTGGTCGGTGGCGTGACGCCCGGCAAAGGCGGCGCCACCCATGAGGGCTGGCCGGTTTTCAACGGCGTGCAAGAAGCCAAAGACGCGACTGGGGCCAACGCCACAGTCATCTTCGTTCCACCGCCCTTCGCCGCCGACGCCATCATGGAAGCCGTGGATGCGGAGATGCCGCTGATCGTGTGCATCACCGAAGGCATCCCGGTGCTCGATATGGTGCGCGCCTGGGAATACCTCAACATCAAGGGCAAGTCGCGCCTCATCGGCCCCAACTGTCCCGGCATCATCTCACCCGGGCGCTGCAAGATCGGCATCATGCCCGGCCACATCCACAAGGAAGGCAAAGTCGGGATTGTATCCCGCTCCGGCACCCTGACCTACGAAGCGGTGTACCAGCTCAGCCAGCGCGGCATCGGACAATCGACGGCCATCGGCATTGGCGGCGACCCGATCATCGGCACCAACTTCATTGACGCGCTGAAGCTGTTCAACCAGGACCCGGAGACCGAAGCCGTCATCATGATCGGCGAAATCGGCGGTAACGCCGAAGAAAACGCCGCGGAATACGTAAAGCAGCACATGAAGAAGCCGGTGGTGTCGTTCATCGCCGGCCAGACCGCGCCTCCGGGACGCCGCATGGGCCACGCCGGCGCGATCATTTCCGGCGGACACGGCACGGCCGCAGAAAAAATGAAGGCATTGGAAGCCGCAGGCATCGCCGTGGCCAAGTCCCCGGCGGACATTGCACAAACGCTGCTCGGCCGTATCCGGGCGTAGAGACGGTGCTCCGCACCGTCTCTGGTCGGCCCCATGAATTAGCCTCTCAGGAGAACAAAAAGCAATGCACACCATTCAACGCACTTTTTCCATCGTTAAACCCGATGCAGTCGCCAAAGGCGCCACCGGCGACATCATCCACATGATCCAGGAAAAGGGGTTTCGCATCATCGGCATGAAGATGCTGGAAATCAGCAAACACCAAGCCGAGGGCTTCTATGCCGTCCACGCCAGCCGGCCTTTCTTTGACTCGCTCACTACATTTATGTCGAGCGGTCCGATTGTGGTGCTGGCCCTCGAAAAGGACAACGCCATCGCCGACCTGCGCAAGCTGATGGGAGCGACCAACCCGGCCAACGCTGAACCCGGCACCATCCGCAAAAAGTGGGCCGACAACATCGAGCACAACTCCATTCACGGCTCCGATGCCGACGATACCGCGCGTTTCGAGCTGAGCTACTTCTTCGCTGGGTATGAGTTGAATCAGTAGGAAGGCAGCAGTTAGCAGCTAGCCTTTAGCCTTTAGCCTTTAGCCTTTAGCCTTTAGCCTTTAGCACTCGGACGGCCAGTCTCTCATTTTGAAGTCGCATTCGTTAGAGCTGCCTTGCCCTGAGCAGTGATGACCGCACGTGACCCGTTGGGCCGTTGGACAATCTGGGCCAGGCCATTCTTCGCCAACTCTGCCAGCTCATTGGCGACCTGGGAAATCGGTACACGCGTGTCCATGGCGATACCGCTAAAGGTGCGCATCACAAAACGGCCATCTACAAGCGCCTTCAACACCTTGATGGAATCTGCATTGAGTGAAGGCGCGGATGTCATTGCGCCTTCCAAATTCGCCGCGGAGACAGTATGTGCCGAAGCCCCTTCCGGTTCGGATACCATTTCTTCCACCCGATCGGCTTGCGCCTTGACCTCTTCCTTGGTCGCTTGGGCCGTCTTGTTTGCCTCCTGTGCCTGCTGGAGTACTCGTTCGGCCAGGGTCTTCATAAATGCCTTGGATGAAATAGCGGCGATCAGGCAAAAACCTCCAAAGACCAATAGGTCGGTCAAGACCATCTTCTTGGTAAGCAAATCGCTGCCGATAACCTTCAGAAACAGCGGAACGAGCAGAGACGCAGCCAGCCCTGCACCTACGCTCTTCAGCTTGGTTTTTTCTGGATCATCTTTTTTGGTGGCTAGAAGGAAGTTGATGGCCCCGCCAAAGAGACCCATGCCGAGCATGATGCCAACAACTGTGCAGAATAGACGCCAACCATCCAAACCTACGTCACTCATTTGCGGCCCTCACTTCTCGCTTTCGCTTCTTAAGTCTTATCCTCGCGGTTTGATTCCGGCCACGGCCATCATACGTCCCGTAACGCCCTTTTCAGCGCGGTGGGAGAAGAACCTCCTCGTATCGCACGACGTGCAATGCGCCAGAACGCTGATCTGCTTTGCGGGAACTCCAGCGGCCAGCAACTGGCGGCGGTTGGCTTCAGCGAGATCGAGATGGAGTTGCGGCCCGAAGTCGCTATGCCCGGGCGGGCGCGCGCTCATGAACAGCAAAGGATACTTCTCACGCACCGGATCGGAAACATAAACCTCGTGGAACAGCTCCCCGGCATACTCAAATTGCGATTCGAACTCGCCCTTGAGCTCTTCCCCAACGATGTAACAACATTTCTGGATTCCTGGGCCGATGACCGCAACAACATCCTGGGCGAGCGTGCCGTATTCGTGGCGCATGATGCCCATGCCTTTTTCAGCGATCCGCTGGACTGTGCCGCGCCAGCCCGCATGAAAGACCCCTACCGCCCGGTTTCTGCGGTCCACCAGCAGGATGGGGAAGCAATCGGCGGCTTGCACCGCCAATGCGATTCCATGCACATTGGTGACCATTCCATCACCCACGCGCGGGCCTGTTGAGCGCGAGCGGACCACATGAATCAGGTCGGAATGGACCTGTTTCAATGCGGCCAGCGGCCAGGCCTTGCCACCCGAGACAGCGCCGGCTTCGATGAGCAAGCGTTTGCGGTTCGCCTCTACACGTGTGCGGGTGTCGTCTTTCGTAAATCCCAGGTTGAGACTGTGCCCGCCATAGCCGGGGCTGGTACCGCCTGTACGGGTGCTAAAGGCGTGAATCAACCAGGGTACGCTCCTGAGACTAGCGGATTGCAAGGCAAGAATGCGCCGGTGTTTTTGCCGGGAAGCAGGTGCAAGCACTTTGGCGGTTGCAGAAGGCACATGTTGATTCTAATAGGAGACGGCCCATATCTGCTGCCGGCCGGCTGTCCGTGAAAGGCAAAGTGAGACGGGGACGGGTATTCAAGATCGAACTGCCGGTGGGAAAAACTTAGGGCAGGGGGAAGGAAAACATACCTCACCCCTGCCGTTGACCCTGGTCAAGTTCAAAACTTGAAGTTGACTCCGGCCCGGGCAAGCCGCGCCGAGGTTGCCCAGGTGTAGCGAATGCCGAACGGGGGAAGCGCCGGTACCGGGCTGGCAGTGATGACTTGGCTGCCGAGATTGTAGTAGAGATACTCGAACCGCGCGGTGAAGTGCGCGAGCAGGCCCACTTCTGAGCCAAAACCCGCGGTGTAGCCGGTCTTGGTTTTGGCGGCGAACGCCGGATACTGCTCAGTCCCAACAGGCCGGAAGTCTGTCGTCCCAAAGTAGGTCACATGACCGAAGGCCAATCCGCCGGTACCGTACAACAGCAGCCGTGGAACCACCGCCAGACCCACGCGCGCGCGCACCGTGCTGGTCCAATCCGTATCCTGGTGCGCGGTGATGTGGTTCCCAATGAGGGTCGAGCCTGGAAATGGTGTGCCGTTGTTCTGAATGATGGGGGCGATGACTCTGCTCCCGTCCATGCCGGAGAAGGTATAATCTCCTTCCCCGCCAAAGACAATATGCCCTCTTTGCCAGTTGTAGCCGCCCTGAATACCGCCGATAATCCCGTCTGGGTTGGTATGGATTTTTGTTGGCCCGAGATTGACGAATGTAGCAGCATCTGGCAGTGGATTAACGACCATGTTCCCGTTGCCTGTGCCGGAGCCGCCGTGGCCACCAACGTAGAAGCCGCCCCAATTGAATGACGAAAGGGCCATGGACGGGGGCGCCGGAACGGCCTCCGGCCCTTTGGCCGTGGGCGCTGACGAAACCGCGGCCAGCAGCATCTGTTGGTCAACCCTTGGTTTTACACTCTGTGTGTTGACTGATTGATCTTGTTCGTCGAGCTGGCGCTCTCCAACCGCCTGAGCTGAACCAGGCAAAGGCCCGCCAAGTGCCATGACCAATGCTCCGGATGCCAACCAGCCTGAAAATCGAATTCGCATGTTCATCTCCAATCTTCTCCATTAGTTATTTCGTCCGTCTGGGCTTTTTCTGAATCCTTGTTTCCTAGAGTTCCTGCAATCTTCGCGTTCCGCGCTCGTGGTGATGGGGGATCTTGCGAACACACTGATGCACCCTGAGACACTGATGCACCCTGACACACCGATGCACCCTGACACACCGATGCACCCTGGCTTTGGGCCTTCCATGTCATTGGTACTCAGCCGATGCCGATTTGTGTGGGGGGAAGCAGGCAACAACAGATGCCTTAATTCTATAACAGCTTGGATTGCCATCGGACTTTGTCGCCAACGGCGGGTCCGCCACTGGGTATTTATTTCCTTCCTCAGGCAGCCGATTGCACCCCGCGTGGAATTCAAGATACTGAAAACAAGAAGATTATTTCCCTTCCCAGAGTGGTAACTCATTTGCACACAAATACCAAGATTTCCAGGATGGTCGAAAGCCAGGGCCTTCGCCCCGGTTGTCGTATAGGGGGAGCTGGCCCTTAATTTCCCGTCCTTACTTGGGGCCCGGAGGTAATCCAGACTTTGCGCCAGATTCGGTCAATTAATTCTCCTGATTTCCATGGAGGGAAGCGGGAGGCGCCATGAGGCTGTTGAGCGTTCGTCTGATTATTTCTCTCATCCTATGCATAACGCTGGTGTCACTGTTTTTCTCCTATTATGAAGTGCGGTCGGAAAAGGTGACACTGCGCCGGGACCTCGAACGGCGCGCGGAGATGCTCGCGGAAACCGTGGCCGGCAACGTAACGCCTTATCTGGACAACCAGTCTCCGCGCGACCTGCAGCCCATGATTGAGCAGATCGGCCACCGCCAACAACTGACGGCGGTCGCGATTTACGATACGGCGGCCGAGCCAGTTTTCATTTCAGCAGAGATTGTCCGGCCCCTGCGTACCGCGCAGTCTGCCGTGACCGCCCGCGCGATGGCTGAGGACCGTGGACAAAGCCAGTTTCTTCGCACGGGCAATTCGTATTTTCACATTTATGCGCTGCCCCTGCGCAATCACGAAGTAGTGACCGGCGGGCTGGCGATCGTCCACGATGCCGGCTACATCGACCGCCAAACGAACCGCAGGTGGCGTAGCGGCTTCGTGAGGTCCCTGGTGCAGGTGCTGCTGATTGCTTTGACCATCCTGCTGATTGTCCGCTGGAGCGTGGTTGGTCCCATCGCCAGGGCGGCCAAGTGGATGAACGCTTTGCGTACCGGCAAGCTGGGTAGCGGGCGGAATGTCATTCCTGACCTGGAGCTGTTGCGGCCACTGGCTTATGAGATGGCCACCTTCGCCGCCAGCCTGGAAGCCGCCCGATCGTCGGCCCAGAAGGAAGCCCAGCTTCGCGATGCCGCCGAATCGTTGTGGACAGCCGAAAGACTTTCGGTGCATGTGCGTGGCAAGATGAACGGAGGCCGATTGTTTGTGGTGTCGAACCGCGAACCCTATATTCACGTTCGTCAGGGTAAATCGGTGCAGGCGGTGCAACCCGCGAGCGGGCTGGTGACGGCCCTGGAGCCGGTACTATGCGCCTGCGACGGCCACTGGATCGCGCATGGCAGCGGCGAAGCCGACCGTGAAACCGTCGACAACCGCAATTGCCTGCGTGTGCCTCCGGATGAATCGCGGTACACATTGCGCCGTGTCTGGCTGACCAAGGAAGAAGAGGAAGGTTATTACTACGGGTTCGCTAATGAGGGGATGTGGCCGCTCTGTCACATTGCTCACACGCGGCCGATCTTCCGGGCCTCGGACTGGCAATGCTATCAGGAAGTAAACGAGAAATTCGCCCAGGCTGTGCTGCAGGAAATGAATGGAGTAAAACATCCGCTTCTGTTGGCGCAAGACTACCATTTTGCATTGCTGCCGCAGCTCATCAAGAAGCGCCGCCCGGATGCCCGCATCGCCATCTTCTGGCACATACCCTGGCCCAACCCCGAGGCCTTCGGCATTTGTCCCTGGCAGCGGCAACTGCTGCAAGGCCTTCTGGGCGCGGATCTCATCGGGTTTCACATTCAATCGCACTGCACCAATTTCATGCAGACCGTGGACCGCGCGCTCGAATGCCGCATCGACTGGGAGCATCGTTCCATCAACCGCGAAGAACACCAGACCCTGATCAAGCCATTCCCTATCAGTGTGGAATTCAATGAGGGGCCGCCGGAACTGGGTTCGCAGGAGTCCCGGAAGGTGGAGCGGACGGCCCTGCTCCGAGAGCTGGGCATCGAGGCGGTAGCGCTAGGCGTAGGCGTGGACCGGGTGGACTATACCAAGGGCATTCCGGAGCGCTTTCTGGCGGTGGAACGCCTGCTGGAGAAGTATCCGCAATACCAGGGTAAGTTCACGCTGGTGCAGATAGGGGCGCCCAGCCGGACTCATATCAAGCGTTATCACGACCTGCTGGCCGAGGTCGAATCGGAAGCCGAGCGCATCAACTGGCGCTTCCAGTCAGGCAAGTGGAAACCTATCGTGTTTCTCAAGCGCCAGCATACTCATACGGAGATCCGGCGCTTCTACCGGGCGGCCGACCTCTGCCTGGTGACCTCGCTGCATGACGGCATGAACCTGGTCGCCAAAGAATTCGTGGCCGAACGCCGCGACGAACAGGGCGTGCTTGTCCTCAGCAGGTTTACGGGCGCCGCGCGGGAACTGCGCGATGCGCTGGTGGTAAATCCCTATGACATTGAGCGGACCAGCGACACCATTCGTCTGGCCCTCGCGATGGAGCCGGCCGAGCAGGCCTCGCGCATGCAGGCCCTGCGCAAAGTGGTCCGGGAACGGAATGTCTATCGCTGGGCCGGCAATCTGCTCGCGGACCTCTGTGAAGTTCGTGAGGAACGGCCCGCCGAACTTGAGGCGGTTCCCAAGGCGGGAGTCGCATGAACGTATCGTCGCCTCAACCAAAACCTTTGCAACACAGCGTAACGAGTTGCCACGAAAACCTTTGAAACACAGAGGAACAGAGGAAGCAGAGGATTTTGGGGTTGTGAGGCGGGGCCAACATGGTCGTGGACAAACATGGTCGTGGACAATTGAGATGGGCTTTCGATTCAAAAACACGGCGCCTCTAATTCAGGAGATCGCGAGCGCGGCCAAGCTTTCTTCTGCCTTACGAATGCGTACAATCCGCGCGGCTTGCGGCAATTTTTCCACCGCCTCACAACCCCAAAATCCTCTGCTTCCTCTGTTCCTCTGTGTTTCAAAGGTTTTCGTGGCAACTCGTAGCGCTGTGTTTCAAAGATTTTGGTTTCCGTCCATGACGTCTGCGAGGAGATAATGCACAGCTTCCACGACACCCGCGCCACAGGCGCCCCGAGTAACCTGGTCCGCTGCCTGCTTCACTGCGGGAATCGCGTTGGCCACCGCCATGGCGTGGCCGCACATAGCCAGGAAGGCGAGATCGTTTTCGGCATCGCCGATTCCCAGGACCTGTTCCCTGCTCAATCCCAGCTCTTGCAGCGCAGCCTGGAAGCCGCTGCCCTTATCGGTCCCTTCGGGCAGCAACATGACCGAATGCCGGTTGCGGACCACGTACCAATTGAGATGCAATTCGCGGATGGCTTTCCTGACGGCGCTCTCATGTGGAAGCAGGGTGGCAACGATGCAGCGGCCAACCGAGAGCGGCTCTGTCCCCTGCCGGCGAAGATCGGTGAGCAACTCCGGCGGCGGTGGCCCGCACAGCATTCTTTCTTCGCCCGTTGCCGGATGATACAGAACTCCGCCGTTTTCAGCGACCGCCAGATCAAACAGCGGCAGCTCCGGAAATACCTGGCGGAGGTCCGGCATTTCTCGCCCGGTGATCAAGAGCAATTTGCATCCGGCAGCTTGCGCCTCGCGCAGGGCGGCAAGCGCCTCGGCGCCCGGAACGCCGTCGGTGGCCAACGTTCCATCGTAGTCAGTGGCAATGGCCCGGAACCGCAATTGGGTATGTCTTCTCCTCCGTTAGATTTAGAAGATCATCACGCCGCCCGCCTTGGAGAACGCCCATGAAGAGCACTCCTCTGCAGACAGCGCGCGTCCCCTTTTACTTTAACTCCGCTGCCCACCTGTTGCTGATTGGCCGGGAGCGCGCCAATACCCTGGGGGAACTGCTGGCCGCGCTGCGCATCTGTTCCGATGACTCAATTTTCGAGCATACATTCAGGACATTGCAGGAGCATCATTTTTTTCAGCAGAACTTTTCCAATGACTTTGCGCACTGGGCCTACAACGATTGTAGCGAAATCGGCCTGGGTGAGAAGCTGGCGGCGCTTGATGTTAGAGAGTTTACTTCGATTGAAAGTCTGCGGCAGCGCATTGTAGAGATCGTGGAAGAATACCTGCGGCGTTATTCCCAGTCGGAACATCGGCCGGCGCGCAAGCCTTTTTACTTTTGTGCCGCCGATACCGTGGTGCTGCCCACCGCTTTCAGCGCCCGCACCCTGCAGGAATTCACCGGCGCGCTGCGGCAGGTCCCGCTGACCTCGATTCATTACCACTTCATCGAAGCGCGGCTGCGCCTCAAACTGCAATCCAACGACTTTTCGGTGTGGCTCGAAGAAAGCCTGGGACTGCCCAAGCTGGCGGCATTTTTGGACCGTATTGACATCTACACCTCGACGCTGGAAGGAGTCCGGCGAAAGCTGGTGCGGGCCGCGGAGGGCCTGCATCTGGAATAGTCATGAGGCAGCGTATGGATGAACATCACATTCCCGAGCCACAGGCAGCGAGCGTGGATGAAGCCAGCCCGCAGGCGGAGGCGCACAGTCCCGAGGAGCCGGGCAACCCGCCGTCAGCCATGGGACTGCCCCCGGCGCCCGCTCCACCGCCTCGCCTGGATGACTACGGGCCCGTTATCGGCAGGCCGCAGATCGATGAGCTGCATTTCCTCGCGGAAGCATTGCGTGGAAAGACTGTCAAGATGGTGAACTCCACGGCCGTGGGAGGCGGCGTGGCCGAAATGCTGAACCGGCTGGTTCCGCTGCTCAATGGCCTGGAGGTCAATACCGCCTGGGAAGTGATCATCGGCGGCAACGATTTTTTCGAAGTGACCAAGGCATTTCACAATGCCCTGCACGGAGGCGATTACTCGCTGAACCAAGCGGCCCAGGAAGTTTTCCTTCAGACCAACGACCAGAACCGCCAGCGCATGAAATTCGAGGAAGACATCGTTGTGGTCCATGACCCGCAACCTGTGGGGCTCATCCATGCCCGGCAAGCGGGCGCCGGGCGTTGGATCTGGCGTTGCCACATCGACCTTTCCAACCCCCATCCCGGCGTTTGGGAGTTCTTGCGGCCGATGGTGGAAAGCTATGATGCGGCCATTTTCTCTTCGCCGTCGTTTGCGCGCCAGATGGAAGTTCCGCAATATCTCTTTTATCCGTGCATCGATCCTCTCTCGGAGAAAAACAAAGACCTCGAAGAGAGCTTCATCCAGAAAATCTGCGATGATTTTGGGATTGACCGTTCGCGCCCGGTGGTCACGCAGGTGTCTCGCTTTGACCGGCTCAAGGACCCGGTCGGGGTCATCCAGGCATTCAAGCTCGCCCGGAAATATGTCGATTGCCAGTTGGTGCTGGCGGGTGGCAGCGCTACCGACGACCCTGAGGGTGCGGTGGTGCTGCAAGAAGTCATGGAGGCGGCCGGCGGTGATCCCAACATCATCATTCTGAATCTTCCACCCTGGTGCGCGCTGGAAATCAATGCCCTGCAGAGGGCTTCGACCGTGATCGTGCAGAAGTCCCTCAAGGAAGGATTTGGACTCACCGTAACCGAGGGCCTGTGGAAGAGCAAACCGATGGTAGCCGGCGCCGTGGGAGGCATACCCACACAGGTCATTCACAACCTGACCGGAATGCTGGTGCATTCCGTGGAAGGCTGCGCCTACCAGATACGCTACCTGCTCACGCATCCAGAGCTGGCCGCACAGATGGGCAAAAACGGCAAAGAACACGTGCGCGAAAATTTCCTAATGACCGCCAACGTGAGACGCTGGCTGCTGCTGTACAGGATCTTGCTGGGCGTCAGATGAAGATTTTGCTCACCACGGAGAAGAGCAGCAAAAGGTACTTGGTAGTTGGTAGTTGGTAGTTGGTAGTTGGTAGTTGGTATTCGGTAGTTGTGATTGTTCCCGCATTGTCGGGTCGTTGCAAGACTTTCCTGATTTCCACAAGTACCAAATACCAATTACCAAGTACCGGGTTCTGCTCTTTCTGCGTGGTGAGCTTTTGATTTTCCGATTACACTAGAACCCATGCGTGACCCGGTTGAGCTGGAAATCTTCAAGAGCATCTTCCATTCCATTGCGGAAGAGATGGGCGCGGCCCTGAAGCGCACGGCGTTTTCCCCTAACATTAAAGAACGCCGCGACTATTCCTGCGCGGTCTTTGACAGTCATGGCGAGGTCCTGGCCATGGGCGACCACATGCCTGTCCACCTGGGTTCGATGCCCATGTCGGTGCGGGCGGCGGTTGAGGAGCTGGAGCTCTCAGCCGGGGACGTGGCCATCCTAAACGACCCTTTCTACGGAGGAACGCACCTGCCCGATATCACCCTGGTAGCGCCGGTATTCCTGCCGGGAAGCAAGAAATCCAAGCCCGCGTTCTTTGTGGCCTCCCGTGCGCACCATGCCGATGTTGGCGGAATGTATCCGGGGTCGATGGGCATCTGCCGCGAAATCTATCAGGAAGGCATCCGCATTCCGCCGGTCAAACTGATGACCGCCGGACGCATGAACGGCGACCTACTGCGCCTGCTGCTGAACAACGTGCGCACTCCGGAAGAACGCGAAGGCGATCTCAACGCGCAACTGGCCTCCTGCCACACCGGAGCAGTGCGCCTGCTGGAAATTACCGCCCGCTATGGACTGGGCCGTGTGCAGGCGGTGACGGCTGAACTGCAGGATTATTCCGAACACATCATGCGCGCCTTCCTTGGGCAGGTACCTGAAGGTTCCTACTCTGCCGAAGATTTTCTGGATGACGACGGCGCCGGCTCAGGGCCGGTGCGCATCGCAGCCACGCTGCAATTCCGGAAGGCGGGCGGACGCCATCCGCTGGTGACGGTCGATTTCACCGGCAGCTCGCCCCAAGTGGCCGGCAGCATCAATGCCGTCGAGGCCATTACATTTTCGGCATGTTTCTATGTATTCCGCTGCTTGCTGCAAGAGGACGTTCCCGCCACCGCGGGGTTGATGCGTCCGGTAAAGCTGATTGCGCCGCTGGGAACGATAGTCAACGCCGTTCCACCAGCGGCCGTTGCCGGCGGCAATGTTGAGACGTCACAGCGCATTGTGGATGTCCTGCTGCGGGCGCTGGCCCAAGCCGTACCCGATCGCGTGCCCGCCGGTTCTTCTGGAACCATGAACAACCTCACCATCGGCGGAATCGACGAGCGCACCGGCACAGCTTTTGCATATTACGAAACCATTGCCGGCGGCATGGGCGCCCGCCCCGACCGGCCGGGCGTGAGCGGAGTCCACACGCACATGACCAACTCGCTCAACACCCCGGCCGAAGCGCTGGAGCATGCGTATCCATTGCGGGTGACGGAATACTCCCTACGCCGTGGAAGCGGCGGCCACGGCAAATACAACGGAGGTGACGGCATCGTGCGCGAAATCGAGCTGCTCTCCAACGCCGAAGTCACGCTGCTGGCCGACCGTAGAATGCGCGGCCCCGGCGGCCTGGCGGGCGGAAGCGACGGCGCGCCCGGAAAGACCGAGATCGTCCGCCGGGATGGAAAGCGGGAAGCATTACCCGGCAAGACCAGCGTTTCATTGCAAAAGGGTGAACGCATTCGGATTGAATCGCCCGGTGGCGGGGGATGGGGCAAAGCGTAGGCGGAGCAGACTGTCCTATTACGAGCGGTTTCATAAGCCGCAGAAAACTGCCGGACCAAGCATCCAAGAGCACCGGCGGAAGCCACACGTCCGCAGAACGTTGGCAGAATGTCTGCGTCGGCCACACAACGCTCTCACCCTTCTGTCATTCCGAAAGGCCGCGCACGCGCGGGTTTAGCGCGGGCGTGGCCTGAGGAACCAGCTGCGCCGCGTTCCAGGACCGCCAAAGTCTTAGTAGAACGTGTGCGCGTGTCGGCGGAAAGGCACGCGGTGCTTGCCTTGGACGCTGTCTCAAAAGCATTGAGTTGGCTGATCGCACGATACATCAGCGCCGGAGGCGCGACGAGAGGTTAGTCCAACGCGCAAGCGTTGGGAAAGCCAGGGGACAAGATCGGAGCCCCTTGAGGGGCAGCACAGGAATGTAACCACCGAGATTCACTGTCCCTATCAAGTGAATAGTATTGCCCTTAAATAATGCTCCTTGCTCATGAACTGCCGAGACCTCATGCTCAAGGCGGATCCCAATGAGCACGTCTGGTTCGTGGCCAACGTGGAGGTACTGGACAAGCAAATTGGAACGTTGTGCGCACAAATCGTGTGCCAAGCGGAAAGCGCGAGGCTTTACCAGAGGGGGACGCACCTGCCATTATTAAAGAAGAGCGAGCGCATCAAGATTGAGTCGCCTGGTGGCGGGAGATTGGAAAAAGCGTAAATGAGATGGGGATCGGCGTTGTCAATATCCGGCAGGCTCATCGGCTGCAGCTTCCCCCATAGCCGCCGATACGAGAATAATCCTGTTTTGTGGACACAAGGGCGTTTTTCAGGACCTATCCGGCTTTCGGTGAGGACTCCACTCTGAATGAGCGCATTGGGCTGAAGTCACCAGTGATCGCGGGACGCTGACCACCTTATGAGTTCTATCAAAGCTATCGGTGACGACGGCGGTTGTTTGTCATAGGAGATGAGCCAGTCGCTGCACATCTAAGATCTCAACCCCGTACTCTGTTTTCAGCCATGCTCGATTCTCCGCGTCGAATATGGAAGGAGAAACGGCGGTCCCGCCCCGATCTTCAGTACAGAGATAGTCATTGCCGAAAGCAATGTGCGCAGCTACGAGATCACCATCGGCTGATTCCGCAAATGCCTTCTCGATTTGCTTCTTTTCCTTGCCGAGCCCGGATGCGCACGCATACTGATAAACGGCGTAGATGAGAGCGCGATCCGAGAGGCTGGTCGGCCGTGGGCCGTCCAGGCGCGCTGTAAATTCCTTTGCGAGAGCAGGAAACACCCCCTCACCTACTCCTCTGCCGACGATGGTTCGGACGACATCGCCAAACCGCTCATTGTAATCCGCCTGCTCGAAGACTCCTTCGGCGTAGATGTGAGGGTTGTTCCGAAGGCGATCGGGGACCGGCAAGCCGATATACGGCGTTGGTAGCAATTTGATGCCGATCGCCAGAGCTTCGTTGAGCTCTTCTTCAAACTCTTCGCCGATGCCAGGGTGCAGGCTATGATTAGCGTTGATCTCGATCGTCATACAGTGGAGGCCATGACCGTAGGACTTGTTCGTCACCTCGACATTCGGAACATTCTGAGCGTGAAATTTTGCACGATTCGCTCTCTTAACGGCCTCTACTGTCCCGAAACCTTCGCTGATAAAGCCGCGCAACTGTCCACTCCTGATCGCATTCTTGATTGCAGCCAGCGAAAGGTAATTGGCGCTGTTTACGTACCGCTCCGGGAAAACCATTCTGTTCCAGACATTCGTATCGAATGTGACCCGCATTGTCGGACGTCTCACCTCTCTGCTTTAGAATCCGCTCGCGTGACCTCGAAAGGTCACCCTCGGAGGCATACCACCACTTGCCCTCACGACGTAATCCTGCGCACGTATTTGAAGGCCGGTAGCCCCGACAATCCTTCAGTGATAGCCTCTGGTTCGTCGGAGATGACGTGTTCAGCAATCTTTCGAGATGCCACATTATCAGCACCTATGATCGCCTCTATATAAAACTCGGGAATTCCATTCTTTAATAGTCCAGCTCGCATGTCAGTAATAGCCGCAACGAGAATATCTTTTGCACGACCCTGGTTTTGGAATCTCTTAGGCACCGCGTAGCCAACCGCAAAATATGGTTTTCCGTCCTCTGGCGATTGTGCTGCGAAGATCACCATCGCCGTCACAGTTTTTCCCTTCAACCTGACGTAGGTGAACCGATACTCGGGCGGTCCATTGGGAGCATCAAGATGAACAAAGAGGTTCGAGTCCGTTTTAGCGACTTGAATCGCTATGCTGCCGCGTCGCAGTTCCTGCTGAAAAGATTTCATTCCATCTGAAGGATCAGTCATTCTCGCCCCCCTCATGAACCGATCTTAGCTCGACTTCTGCCGCCAAGGCTAACCAGCAATTGGCTCTTTCGGAAAGGAGGAAATCCTCTCTCCTCTTTAGCCGCTCCGCGTCTTCTGCTAGCAGCGGCTTCAGCTTCGATCATCCTTAGTCGCTTTCGGATGTGCGGCGTGATCCTGCCGACGGTGCTTCGGCGCGCCAATCTCCAGAAATACGCCACTGCGTTCTGAACTGGCCGACGTGAGGCTGTTCAAGACGGCAGATTTTGATTGTTCCAGATCGGGTACTTTGAGGACAGTTTTCGGGACGCGTTTGCTCTTCGCCATTGGAAGCGGCTTCCAGTACCGCAGCGTGATCCTCTCCCAATTCTCTGACCAGAGGCGTTTCTCGGTATTTATGGCGAACTTCAAAATGTTTGTCGCGACGATTTAGTCTGAAGTCGGCCGCAGAGCCGTACGACTTCACTCGATGAAATCATCACACGGACAAGGATGCTTTGATAACGACTAAGAATTCCGTTTAGTCGTCCACCGTTTCTTTCTTTCGTTCGCTTGTTGCAACCCAAATCCTGGGCCCTTGGATTCAGGAAGATCCGGTCTGAAAGTCTGCACATTTCCACAAAAATCGCACACCATGATCAACCACGCCGGATAGGCTGTTGGAGCACCCCAACCGAACAAAGAGCTGGCCTCTGATCCCGCAGCTTGCGCGTTCCCTTCGAGACCATTCACAAGAACTTTGTATTGTCCTTCCGCGCAGAACAAGCAGCGGTGCGAAACTTCGAGGCTGATTGCATGACCACCAGCTTCCATCCGAGCAATGAGCCGGTCCACCTTGTACAGCAGGTCGATGGCAGTGGGAATGCGTGCCTCCGGATGCTCAATGATCGCTTCGTCGAGAAGCTGATTGATCAGTTCGACATTCTGATCAAGTTCGGACGTCCCTTCGATCCTGTACCTGAGCTTCCGATGTTCCTCGCGATCGAAGACCTTCCCTCCGCAAGCCATCCAGTGAAGCAGCTTTCCTAGCGAGTAAATGTCTGCCGCAGGTTTAACGTCCGCCAAACGTCCGTTTCGGGCTTCAGGAGCACCGAACCACCGCGAAGCTACGACCTCGTAAGCCTCTGTGATCCGTGGATCGGCTTCGTTTCGATCGGAGAGAAAGCAGATTCCGAAGTCGCCTATGATCGGTTGGTCGCGATCTCCCAAAAAGATGTTGCTGGGCTTGAGGTCACGATGTATGACGTTCGCCCGGTGGGCAGTGGCGACCGCGTCGCATATGTGGCGAAAGAAGCGGACGATGTCCAGAAGGCTCTTGTCTTTGAAGAACGCAGGTGTCAGTTCTCCGTTTGGGCAATACTGCGAGACGAGGTAGGGCATGCCCTTCGGAGTAGTGCCGATGTCGAGCAGCTTCAAGATATTCGCATGATCAACCCGCTGCAATGCTTCGATCTCGTCGTTGAATCGCGGCTCCCGCTTTTCGTTCTTCAAGCGCTTCGCAGCTCCCATCGAGCTTGAGATCTCAGTGGATTCCACGAGATAGGTGTGCGCTTGGCCGCCCTCGCCAAGGTTTTTGACAAACTTCCATTTCGGCTCGAAATCCTTCATGAGTCAAGTTTATAGGATCAGCGGCGCTGCGTTTCGCACCGCAATCGGGTGGTAGCCACTGTGGGTAATACTTCTCTTTTGCTCCGCCAAGTCGTCATCCGGATCCCTCTTACCTTTCGAGGTCACGGATTAGTACCGATAAGTCGGCTTGTCGAACGCAATGGATTCTCGGCAGCCGGATAACGGGCGAACTGAAAAAACCGGCTGGCGATTCCGACACAATCCGTCACCTCGGAATACGAACGACAATGTCCAACTACGATGGGATGGGCGTACCATCGCGTCCGGCGGCAATGTACCTGAATTCGCGGACCGCCGAGAGCAGCCGCATCTGAACGGCGGTAGGCGGCCCCTCTCCGCCCACGATTCGCGCGCCCGCCACCCGTCCGTCCTCGTCGATAGTAACGTCCACGGCGATGTGCTGCTCAAAGCGCGGCGGCAGTTCGGCAGCAGGGTCCTACTCAGGATAGGCTGTCGAAAAACAGATAGAGCGAAGCAATGCGACCGTTCCGGGCGACGATAAAATCGGTTCCCGCGTAAGCCGGCGGCTTGCCAGGAGCGCCAGATACCCATCGAACCCGTCCGGCATTACCTACTTCCTCGGGAGGGGCAAGGGGCCGATATTCGAAATCCGGATGTGTCGCTTTTATCACACCCGCAATGCGATCAATCTCGTCGCGGCCACGAAAGATACCGCCTTGGAGGTCATAGAATACTGCATCTTCGTGAAAGAGCTCGTCGATTGCAGCGCGGCGGCGCACGGCGTCACTTTCGCCAAATACGTCGCTCAGATTGCGAAGCAGTAAGGTCGATAGGCTGTAGGGCATGACGCATCTTCCTCTCAAAGAGTGACTATTTACTGCCGGGGAAATTCACGCGGGCCCACGCCGCAAACTTGGCCGGTTGCGCGCCTGCTATTTTGTTCGCGAGTGCAATGCGGCTGGACGAATCCGAACCCAAGTATGTATGCGCTTGGAAGTAGCTGAGCATCTCTGCGATCTCGGCGGCCCCAGGAAAGAGCGTAGCGAAAATTTCCTTTGGGACTTGCTTGAATGCAAATTTATGTCCCAGCCGATTCAACGCGCCGACGATTTCGTTGAAGCTCATGAAATCGCCGACGAGCGGCAGATACTCGCCATTGCCTGCCTCCTCCGCGTGTGCGAACGCTCCGGCCACCATGTTGCCAAGTTCGGTGATGTCGCCCATATGGATGCAACGCACATCGGGATCAAGAGGAAGGGCCCAGGCCAGCGACCCATCTGCCTGCTTATGCGGTGCAAGGACGCCCACAAGGTTCTGGTAATAGAAAGGCGCGACGACGAACGTGTACTTCGCAAACCCGGCTTCCCGGACTAGCTGATCGACCTTGGCCTTGCCGGTAAAGTGGGGAACATGGAACTTGCCGCCGCTGATCGCTTCTACATTAGGCAGCGTTGACCAGATAAAGTGTTTGACGCCAGCATCCTGGGCAGCGCGTACCGCCGCGGCTGCCTGCTTGAGTTCGCCGGCGCCTTTTTCCGCAAAATTGGTGACTAGAAAAACGCCGTGGGCCCCTGCAAATGCAGCCTTAAGGGTTTCCGGGCGGTCTAAATCTGCCGCGACGACTTCTTCGGCGAGGTCGCGATGCTTGCCTGCATTGCGAGTCAGTGCTCGTACCTTGAATTGGCCGTTGGCTTGCAATGCGCGTACTACAGCGCCTCCCTGCTGACCCGTTGCGCCAACTACGGCAATGAGTTTTTTATGATTGGCTAACATGTCGATTCCCTTCTCGGTGATGTTTGATCTCACAATCTCTTTCTTTCAAATCGCCAGGAGCTGGGCGTACAGCGTCTCTTGCATTTCCAGTTCCTTCCCTCTTCAGAATGCCGCACCTCCTCAGGCATGCGGCTGCAAGCGCAACTGGAACAACCCGGCAAAGGCCGATTGCACATCGACGAAGATCAAGACCCACAATACTGCCACGAAAAGGGCCAGCGGAAGCCCACTCGGGGCCATCAGAGCGTGGAAGCAAAGAATGTTGACAATCACCGGCGCAAGGACAGCGAGCGCCAAGGGCACGAAGCGGTTGGCCAACAGAAGCACGGCCGCGATCACCTGCAGCCCGAAAATGAGCGTCATGTAATGGGAGGCGAACAGGGCGCCCATGAACTGTCCCGCGACACCATCCGGCGGGGGTAGTGGAATGAAGTGCAGAAATCCGTTCAGGCCAAAGACCAGGAAGATCACACCCGCCAGATATCGGGCGATTGCAGATACGGTCCTCATAAAAAGTCCTCCTTGGGGTTGACGGCCACTAGGCATGGCGTCAATTATATTGATGTCAATACGTTTGATGGCGTATACTCCAAGAGGATTCAGATTTTTCTTATGGCCCAAAGCAGTCAAGGACCGGACCACGTCTGGCTCGTAATGATGAAGGCCATGCGAGCGCTGACGCGCTATGCGGCAGCCGGTATTGAAGATACCGGGCTCGGCGACTCGGATTTCCGCGTGCTTGAAGTCCTGCTGCACAAGGGGCCTTTACCCGTCAATACGATAGGCCCCATCGTGGACCTCACCCCAGGCTCAATCAGTATCGCCGTAGACCGTCTCGTCGCGAAAGGCCTGGTCAGCCGGGTCGAGAGCGCCGAAGACCGGCGTGTCCGGATCGTCGCCCTCACCCCACGCGGAAGGGACCTCATTGTCCCGGCCTTCCGGAAGCATTCCGGGCAGATGAAGAGAGTGTTCTCTGAGCTGGGCCGGGAGGAGCTTCGTACTCTGGAAGTGGCGCTGAAGAAGGCCGGCAAGCGCGCCGCCGCGTTGATGGACCACAGGGGACGCGGTATTCATCGCCAATGACTACATCCAGAGGCGCTCTCCACTTCAAGACTTTGGCGCGGAGAACGCGTCCGATGGGCCATATCGGCCTTCTGCTGTCTATGGCCGTTTTGTTGGCAACCCCTTCGCTGAGCGGCCAGACAGTTCCTAACCCGGAGGAACCCATTTCCACCGACCGTCCAAGCATCGCCAACTCCAGTGTGGTAGTACCCAAGGGTGGCTTCCAGATCGAAAATGGCCTGCTCATCACGGGCGCTCAAGGCCAGTGGGTTTTCGATGCTCCTGAAACTTCTTTGCGATACGGTGTCTTTCGCAAGACCGAGCTCCGCCTCTCCATTCCGGACTACTTCCATGGTCTTCCGGGTAGCGCCGCTGTGCCTTCGGGTTTCAGCGACACTTCAATCGGAATCAAGCAACAGCTCGGCCCGCTACGCGCTGTCGATCTCTCCCTCATCTTTTTCTTGAGTCTTCCAAGCGGCGCCACGGAAGTTTCGAGTCACGGCTACGATCCCGCTCTCCAGTTGCCATGGTCGCGCAAGCTCTCAGCGAATTGGACCATCGGCGGACAGATGGCCTTCTACTGGCCCACCCTGGCCGGCCGGCATACATTCACAGGTGAATCCACATTTCTCCTTGACCGGCAGTTGGCCAAACGCTGGGACGCCTTCGCCGAATATGCAGCGGACATCCCTGAACGTGGCGGCCCGCGCCATCTCTTGCACTTCGGAAGCTCATACAAACTCGCGCCTCGGCATCAGATCGACTTTCACGCCGCGGCTGGGCTCTCCGGAGCGGCGCCCGATAGCTTTGTCGGATTCGGCTATTCGTTTCTCTTTCGAAGTCGCCAGTGAATCCGCTCCTCGATGATGGGCAAGACACCTGTACCACGGTTCTCTGTACCTCCGTTCTCTGTACCACGGTTCTCTTGTTTCCCGCTGGGCCGCTGTGCTAAAGAACGAGCATCACCATGAATGATCCACAACCAGAGCAGGTATTCGGCGGTACGGAAGCGGAAGAGGTTGTTGCAGTCAGGACCCCGGTGGAGCGCTTCCGGGACCAATGGGCCGCCCAATCGGCGCCCGTAAGTTTCCTTCGCCAGTACGGGTTCATCCAGCGGAATCCCGATCTTCTTCCCTATGCCGAGCAGGCACGAATCAAAGGCTGGGCGCAGCCGCTCATCTTTGCCCTGCAAGGTTTGGTACTGACGGCCTTTCTTCTTTCGGCCGCCAACTGGCTGATCACCCGTGATCGCGGCCCGCAGGCCGATGAGATCGCCGCGTTGCATCTCCAGGTGGCGACCGAAGCCAACCGGCTGAAAGGCCTGATCGAGGCCGACCAGGTTGGGTTGGATCGTATCAACCATTCCCGCAGGACCGGAGGTCTCACCGTGGGCACCTCTGGCCCTACATTAAGCTGGGAAGAGGCAGTGCAGAAAACCAAGGCCCTGATCGAAGACACGCAGAAGGAAGAGGCCCAGTACAAGTACAAGAAGGCCCTCGAAGAAAAAACTCTGCACGCTTCCGGGGACGCGTGGGCACTGTTTCATTCAGCCTCCCCTGTCATGCTGGTACTGGCACTGATCTTCAGCGCGCAGTTTATCCGCCGGGGCATTCAAGGAGACTACGGAAAAATCCGCCTGGCGAAGCAGTCCGACGACTTCTATCTCTACCACGTGGTGGCTTCAGGGCTGTGGATGGTCCTGGGACTGGTGGCGGTGCTGCATCTGCTGCTGAGCGCCCCTGCCTACAATCTGGCTTCGTTTTTCGAAGGCGGTGGACTCCTCATCAAGGGCCTGCTATGGCTGGGCGCTTTTGGACTGCTGATGTATACCTTCGTCTTGATTTCCATCCGGCTCTACAAAACCATGGTCCTCCCCGCTCCCGCCCTGGAAGACATTCTCGAAAACCGTATCTTCCTGCACATCAACATCGGATTCTGGATGGTCTTTGCCGTCCTCGAAGCCGGCCTGGGAGCGCTTTCATACGGAGTTTATCTGCTGCAAAAAAGCGTCTGATCGGACCTCAAATTTAAAATTTGAAATTTGAAATCTTGCTCTTCACCGCGTCCTTCACCAGCGTCCAGACTTCCATCACATCTTCCCACGTGGTGGCCAGGTTTCCAATGGCCAGCCGTATGACTACCTGTCCGTTCAGCATGGTATGCGACAGAAAGACGCGGCCGGTGGCGTTGACGGATTCGATGATGGCTTTGTTCTCATCGTCCGTGCCTTTGTAGCGGAAGCAGACCACGGAAAGCGGGACGGGCGCGACGCGCTCGAATTCCGGGCCGGAATCCACCAGTGCGGCAAATTTTTTCGCCATCGCAATATGCGAGCGCAGCATCTGCTGAATGCCTTCCTGGCCGAAATAGCGCAGCACGTACCACAGCTTGAGCGCCCGGAAGCGGTGGCCCAGAGGCACACCGTAATCCATCAGGTCGTGCGCCCGCGGGTCCTGCTGGGGATGCAGATATTCCGGCACCAGCGAAAACGCGCGCCGCAGAATGTCAGGCCGGCGCGTGTAGAAGGCGCTGAGGTCAATGGGCGTCAGCAGCCACTTATGCGGGTTGACCACCAGGGAGTGAGCGCGCTCCACTCCGTCGAAGATGTAGCGGTGCTCGGGCACGATGGCCGCCGGGCCGGCGTAGGCGGCATCCACATGCAGCCACATGTTGTGCTTCTCGGCGATGGCGGCGATCTGCGGCACCGGATCGATGCTGGTAGTCGAGGTGGTGCCCACCGTGGCCACAACGCAGCAGGGCCGGAGACCGGCAGCCACGTCCTGCTCCACCAGCGCGGCCAGCGCACCGGCGCGCATTCTGAATTCTGCATCCACCGGAACTTTGCGGACGTTCGCCTGCCCCATGCCCACGGCGATGGCCCCTTTTTCAATGGAAGAATGCGACTGCGCCGAGGTATAGAGCGTCAGGTTCGGATGGCTGCCGTTCACACGCGCTTCAGGCGTGGCCATTTCGCGAGCGCAGGCGATAGCGTGCATGCTGCTGGTCGAGGCCGTATCGTAGATAATCCCAAACCAGTCGTCCGCCAGGCCCATCCATTGCCGTAGCCAGCCCAGTGTGACCTGCTCGAGTTCAGCCACTGCGGGCGAGGTCTTCCAGTGCAGCCCGTTGGTATTGAGGGCCGCGGCCAGCATCTCGCCGAGAATCGCCGGTGTGGAGCCGGTGCAGGCGAAATAAGCGAAGAACCGCGGATGGTTCCATTGCGTGACCGCCGGCATAATCAGCCGGTTGAAATCCGCCAGAATTGCGTCAAACGATTCCCCCTGCACCGGGCCGGAAGCCGGCAGAGCATCCACCAGGCCGCCGGGCTTCATGCTCGGAACGACCGGACAGTCTGAGAGTTCGCTCAAATATTTCGCGATCCAATCCACAGCCTCATGCCCCGCCTTGCGGAAGTCTTCAACATACCGTTGCCAGAATTCGGCTTGGGCGGCCGCAGGGGCGAAATTCCCGGAGTCAGATGATGGTTGCATAAAGCCTTTCTTTATAAGGGTTTTGGCGAGTCATCGAAAAAGTCTCCAAAGCGTCGAAGGCCTTCACGTTAGGGTGTAATGGCTGAATGCTGAGTGCTACCTGCCAATTGCCAACTGCCAGTCTTCCAGAAAACGGTTGACATGGGCCAAACAGCTAGACTACTATCCACGCAGCATGTACGCCAACCGATTTAGCTTCGCTTTTGCTTACCGCTACTTTTATACGAGTAGCGGCCGGGCGGGCTGGTGTGCAGGTGGTTGCAATGCTTAAGTAAAAACCACATCACAAGATTCCGCAAGCCGCGACTCCTCAGGGGCCGCGGCTTTTGCTTTTTGGGGGCCAAAACATGAACGGACCAACACCAGACTCATGGAAGCAGATACAGGAACGGAGAAACGAGATCGACCGGCTCGATAGCGAGCTGCTGCGCCTTCTCAGCCGCCGCGCCTGTGTCAGCCTCGATGTGGCAAACATCAAAAAATCTTCAGGGCTGCCGTTGTATGACGCCCAACGCGAACAGCAGGTCATCGAACGGCTGTGCCTGCAAAACTCCGGGCCTCTCGGCGAGGAAAGCATCTCGAGCATTTTCCGGTGCGTCATGGAAGAATCGCGGCGCGCCGCCGAAAAAGGCCATCCACAGAAAGACCGAATTCCACTCCAAGAGAAAAGAGAAATCCAATGGTGATCAACATGGCAGCCAACGCCTCCGAAGCTGAATTGCAACACGTGCTGGAACGCATCCAGGAGTGTGGCTTTCAGCCGCACATAACGCGCGGGGCCGAGCGGGTCATCGTGGCCGCCGTAGGCGCAGGCGGTTCGCGTAGCTCCCTGGAAGCCCTGAAAGCGGCCCCCGGCGTCGAAGACGTTGTGCCCATCGCCCATCCGTTTAAGTTGGTGAGCCGCCAGACCCGCCCGGAGCGCACACGCGTGATGGTGGGTGAAGCCTGCATCGGTGGCGATGCCGTCGTCGTGATCGCCGGGCCATGCTCGGTCGAATCACGCGAGCAGGTCCTCTCGACCGCCCACGGAGTCAAGCAGGCAGGCGCCACCCTGCTGCGTGGAGGCGCATACAAGCCGCGCACCTCTCCCTACGACTTTCAAGGACTGGGCCTGGAAGCGCTGCAACTGCTGCGCGAAGCCCGCGAAGAAACCGGACTTCCGATCGTCACCGAAGTCATGAGCACCGAGGATATTCCTCTGATTTCCGATTACGCCGACATGCTGCAAGTAGGCGCCCGCAACATGCAGAACTACGCCCTGCTGCGCCAGTTGGCCAAGTGCGGCAAGCCGGTGCTGCTCAAGCGCGGCCCTTCGGCCAGCGTGAAAGAGTGGCTGCTGGCCGCAGAGTATCTGCTCTCCGGCGGCAACCAGAACGTGGTGCTGTGCGAACGCGGCATCAAGACCTTTGAAACCGAGATGCGCAACACCTTCGACCTGGCGGCCGTGGCCCTGGCGCGCGAACTTTCGCACCTTCCGGTGATTGCCGATCCTTCGCACGGCACGGGAAGGCGAGACCTGATTCAGCCTGCCAGCCGCGCAGCCATCGCCATCGGCGCTGATGGACTGATGATTGAGGTCCACCCGTGTCCGGAGCGCGCACTTTCCGACGGGGCACAATCGCTAGATTTGAAGGAATTCTCAAAGATGATGCATAGCCTGACGGCGCCGTTGCGCCCGCTGGCAGCGATGTCGGAACAAATGGCAGTTGGCGGTTAGCAGCAAGCAGTTGGCAATTGGCAATTAGCAATTAGCAATTGGTAGTTGGTAGTTGGTAGTTGGTAGTTGGCACTCAGCATTCAGCACTCAGCCGGTAAACTCTCTTGGCACCCGCCTGATGTTCCAAGAATGCTTCCGGACTGAGTGCTGAGTGCCATTTGCCAATTGCTAATTGCCAATTGCTAATTGCCATTTGCTAACTGCCATTTGCCATTTGCCAACCGCTATTCCCCTTCAGCTACAATTGGCGCGGCCCTTATGCAAGAATCTGGATTCTCATTGACCACTGGAGACGGCGTTGCGCTCTGGGTTTATCGCTGGCTGCCTTCGGGCGAGCCACGGGCCCTGGTGCAGATTGTTCACGGCCTGGCCGAGCACGCTGGCCGCTACCAACGCCTGGCCGAGGCCCTGACTCTCTGCGGCTATGGCGTCTATGCCTGCGATCTGCGCGGCCACGGACGCACCGCAAAAGTCCCCTCAGATCTCGGACATCTAGCCGATCGAGGCGGTTGGCAGAAATGTCTGGACGACCTGCGCCAAGTCCAACTGCGAATGGCCGCCGACTATCCGGGAAAGCCCGTGATACTTCTGGGCCACTCGATGGGCTCCACGCTGGCCCGCGACTTCATGGCCCGCTACGGAGGCGATTTGGCCGGTGTGGTCCTTTCCGGGTCGAGCGGCCAGCCCACTCCTCTGGCGTCGGCAGGAAGGCTGGTGGCGCGGCTTGCGCGCCTACGCCGGGGCGCCCGCGGGCACAGCCGGATGCTGCAATCGCTCAGCTTTGACGCATTCAACCGAAAGTTCGAACCCGCACGCACGAAATTCGACTGGCTCTCCCGCGATCCCGTGGAGGTCGATAAATATGTCGCCGATCCACTCTGCGGGTTTTCGGCCTCCACCCAGCTTTGGATCGACCTGCTCGACGCCTGG
Source organism: Saccharimonadales bacterium (SeqCode) (assembly GCA_035568495.1). GTDB lineage: Bacteria > Acidobacteriota > Terriglobia > Terriglobales > Acidobacteriaceae > Angelobacter. The sequence goes on from DATMNZ010000190.1 coordinate 29,472, forward strand.
GCGCACATTGCCAGGAAGTCCAGCCTGGCGGCCGTGCCGCGCAGCCTGCCGGTCTATGTGATTTCCGGAACGCATGACCCGGTCAGCGCCGGCACAAACGCGATCGGGCCCATGCTGGCACGGTATCAGGATGCCGGCCTGCAACGAGTTGAGCACCGGTTTTATCCCGAGGGTCGGCACGAGCTGTTTAACGAGATCAACCGTGAAGAAGTAACACGCAATTTGATTGCATGGCTGGATAGTGTGATCGGCAAGAATCGCGGACCGTAGTGAAGACAGTACGATAAACTCGACTCCGAAACGCGCCCGGCATCTGCGGAGACAGTCGCCATCATTTGGGAGAAAACTTTACGGCTGCGCGAAGCGCCGAGCAGATTCCCCGACCGCTGATCAAATACCAAGTACCAAATACCAAGTTCCAAATACCGCTACTCTCCCTATTTCCTCTCAGACCTAAACAACGCAAACACCGCACCCTGCGGATCGGCGATGATGGCCAGGGTGCCGACGTTTTCCATCTTGGTTGGGGCCATCAGGACTTTTGCGCCCAATTGCGCGGCTTTGGCGGCTGTGCCTTGCACGTCGGCAACCTGGATGTAAACCATCCAATGCGCGGGAGCTTTGGGGGCACGGAGATGTGCGGGCGGGATTCCACCGATGAAATTTTCGCCATTCTTGATGTGCAGATAGCCGGAAGAATCTTTTTCTCCGGTCGTTAGACTCCATCCGAACAGCCCGGAATAGAACTGGCCGGCCTTCGCGGGATCGGGCGTACTGAGATCGGCCCAGCAGAAAGCATTGTTTTCGCCGCTGACGCCAATTCCGGAACGCGCCTTCGACTGCCAGACGGAAAAGACCGCGCCCGTCGGGTCCTGCACCACCGCCATGCGTCCGACGTCCATCACATCAAAGGCCGGCGCCAGTACGGTTCCGCCCAGCTTGGCAGCCTTGGCCGCGGCATCGTCGGCGCTGGCGACTTCCATATAGAGGCCCCAATGCGGCGGGACGCCCTGATCGCGCTGATCTTTGCGCAACGTGTAGCCGGCGGCGCTGTCGCGGCCAGCCAATTTGAAAATCGAATAGAAGTCGCCTGGCCCCATGGGGCTGTCAACCACCGTCCAGCCAAACAGATCGCAATAGAACTTCTTCGCCGCTGCCTGATCGCTGGTGACCAGCTCGATCCAGCAGAAGTTACCCGCAGGGTGTTTTTCAATGTGCGCCATACTGCCAAGTATACCCAGCCGCGAGCACCAGCAAAAGCTTCACCACGGAGTCACGGAGAAGACAAAGCAAAATCAGCCACGAATGACACGAATTAACACGAATTAAAAAGACAAACAGGAGTTCTATCTCGAGATTTCGATTTCTTGGTTCGGTTTTAATTCGTGTCATTCGTGTTTATTCGTGGCTGATTTTGCTTTGTCTTCTCCGTGACTCCGTGCCTCCGTGATGGAACTCTTGCCAATCTTGACCCCGCCAAGCACAGCAATTAGGCTTCTTTGGCCTGCCCAAGGAGGGCTGATCGTGAAGAGACTGTTTCTGGTTCTTACTATTTTTCTGTCCGCGCTGCTGGCGCTTTCCCAGGAGAAGACTGCGGTCATCCGTCCGGGCGACAACTTGGTGCTCGAAAACATTCCCGCGGTCCCGGTTTCTATTGCGGAAAAGGCGAACCAGTATGGCGAGTTCCGGGCGGCCGGTCTTTACAGTTGGCATCCGCTGCGCCGCGAGCTGCTCATGGGGACCCGTTTTAGCGACGTGCAGCAGGTCCATCTGCTCAAGATGCCCGGAGGCGCGCGCACCCAGCTTACTTTTTTTCCTGACCGTGTGCTGAGCGCTTCCTGGGGGCCACG
>DATMNZ010000191.1:0-15823 GCA_035568495.1 Saccharimonadales bacterium (SeqCode)
ATTATTCCGCGCCGCTGGCGCTGGTGCATTGTCCGGTCTTGCGGCCCCGACTCCCTTAAGTGAACAGTATTGGGGCTATTTGCTGGCGTCCCTTCGGCTGCGCCTCAGGGCAGGCTCCGCTGAAGCGGGACTTGGAGCTACGCCGGTGGAGCGTGCGGCCGGTTTTTTCCCTTTGCCCGCCTCGATTTTCGCCCGTGCTGGCGATCCTAAAGATGGCGATGCTAAAGATTGACAATCTTTGTTATTGGCATTACCGTTGAAAAACAGGAGTCACTTCCATGAATGTTTCTCTCACGCCCGACTTGGAACAGTTTGTGAGTGCTAAGGTGGAATCCGGCCGTTACAACTCCGCCAGCGAGGTGGTGAGGGAAGCTCTCCGGCTGCTGGAAGAGCAAGACCGGATCAGGGCGAGCCAGCTTGCAGGGTTTAACCAGGAGCTTAGCCGCCGCCTGGATTCTCTTGATCGTGGCCAGCATGTTGATCCGGCTGCGGCCCGCGCCAAGCTGCAGCGCAAGTCCACGGCTCGCCGGAAGTCGGGTGCGTGAGTAGGTACATCCTCAGCGTAGATGCGGACGTTGACCTGGACGATATCTGGGACTATATCGCTCAGGATAGCGTTGACGCGGCCGACAACTGGGTAAACAGGCTTTTTGAGGCATTCGAAGCGCTTGCGAAAAGACCCGGTATGGGCCATAAACGCGAAGATCTTACCCAACTAAACGTCCTGTTCTGGCCAGTTGGCTCTTACCTCATCATCTATCGAGCCGAACGCAGTCCCATCGAGATAGTCGCAGTCACACAAGGCTCCCGCGACATTCCAGCGTTTTTGCGCAAGCGCACGAAGCAATGAATGGGCAGGATAACTGCATGCCAGCGATGACAGCAAGGTTCCTGAGCATCGCCGGGTGCATGGGTCCTTCGGCTCGCTCGCTGCGCTCCCTCACCTCAGGATGACTGTCGGTAACGGATTGGCTGAAGTCCATAAGGATGTGGGAGCTGAAGCATTGCCTGCCGATGTGCTGTCACTCGCGCAGCGAATCGACATCGCATCGACAGCAAAGCTTGACCGGCAGCCATCCGGCGGTCACACTCAGGAATGGAAGACGCTGTGTTCCCCAGTAGCGGCAACTACTCCGCGTCCTATTTGTATGGAAGGTGGTGCTCTTCCAGCCATTCTCGGGCGATTTTTTCCAGCGCCTGGTTACGGAACGTGTACCAGGCGTCCAGGATTCCCAAGCGCTGGACGGTGCTGCGAAACTTCCGGAAGGCGCCTGATTTGTGGATCGAGTCCAGCAGTTCCTGCTGGATCCGCTCATTCTTTTGCTCGCGCGCGAAGCGTTCCATGATGGCCCAATCGTGGACATCGAAGCGGTCGGGCAGCGGCAACAGGCGGTCGTTTTCCAGGGCCGCGCGCATCGCGGGCATCAACTCGCGTTGCCATTCTGGAAGATGATCGTCGGAAGCCTCTTCTTCGATATGGCGCTGGTCGTCGTCGGTTACGATGATGATCTCGCCGGTATCCGGGTCAAGGTAGATGCTCGCATCATCCCGCGCCATCTCAAGGGCGTCGATAACGTCACGTAGAGAAATGACAATTGCCATGATGGTCCAGCCGGGCAGCATTATAGCCGATGGTTGGCAATGAGTCTGAATGGCCTCATGTCTAAGCTTCACTAACCCTTCAACAAACCGCAAGGTCCCTCAGCCCTACTCGCGCGCTGAAGAAAGCGCGCGCTCCTGACGGGCTTCGGGATGACAGCGTTTCTTCTTTGCGCTTTTTCTCTGCGCCTTTCCGCGCTGCCATGGGAAAACATATAATGAATCAGGTCCAACAACTCTCATGCCTGCTGAGATACTGAAATGTCCTTCCTGTGGAGCTTCCGTTTCCACCGGGGCCACGCATTGCGAATACTGCAAAGCGCGCTTGGCGACCGTCGCGTGTCCTGCCTGCTTTGGGATGATGTTTGTCGGGGAGAAATTCTGCTCACACTGTGGCGCGCGCGCTGAGCGCACCGAAGTCCAGTCCGGCGAGCAGCGGCTTTGTCCGCGCTGCCAGAGCGATATGAAGCCAATTACGATTGGAGCCAATCGCCTGCTGGAATGCGAGAAATGCGAAGGCCTGTGGGCCGACGCTGCTTCATTGGAGCAGATCACGACTGAGCGTGAGCAGCAGGCTGCGGTGCTGGGCATGCCGGGGGCACACGCTGAAACCGCGGAGTTGGAGAAGCATATCCGGTATTTGCCTTGTCCGGTGTGCCAGAAGCTGATGAACCGCGTGAACTTTGCCCGCTGTTCTTATGTGATCGTGGATGTCTGCAAAGCGCATGGGACGTGGTTCGACAAAGATGAGTTGCGGCGGGCGGTGGAGTTCATCCGCGCCGGCGGCATGGAGAAGGCCCGCACACGGCAACTGGAGGAGATCGAAGAACAGCAGCGCAATCTGCGCGGCCTGCAATCCGTTGCCGGGCCGTTCACGGATGACGACCATCACGATACGAGAACCATTGGTTCGGCTATTGATATCGCCGATTTCCTGGTTTCGCTGTGGCGCCGCTAATCGAATGGCTCAAAAGCAAAGACATTTGGCCGCGCATTAACGCGAATGAACGCGAATGGAGATCGGGTCGTCGTTGCTTCTGGTCAACTGGATGGGCTTGCTTGCTACCGCCGCCGTCAACTGTTTCACCACGGCCGCGATCAGCTTATCGGCGACTGGCTCGTCGAAGCTTTCGACGGCAATCACCAGATCGCCTTCCTGCTGAATAAAGATAGGACCATCGGAGCTTAGATACTTTTGCCTGCCGGTGTGTTCCGCTGCAAGTTGCGCCTTGCTGACCTTGCTGTAGCGCTCCGGGAGGGCGGAGGCGTATATCGCCGCGAATTCCTGGGCGGTTTTTGCGTTCGACCAGCGGGAGACATAGATCAAGGCAACATGGGCGCTGGAATTCGTGTCCGGCGGCTTGGTTCCGCGCCGGGCGGCGGCATAGTAGGAACCACCACGCCACTCCGGACTCAGCTTGTCGGCCACCGACTGTTCGGCATACTGCTTCAGCAGGATTTTTACGTCGAGCTCGCCGATGGCGCCGGCGTCAAAGGGTTCGAAATCTTTTTTTAGAAAACCAAAATCCGGCAGCAGCAGCGGAGCAATCTTGCGTCCGGCCAGGTACTCCTCCGGCTCCATGATTTCCCGCGAGGTGGTGGGCATGCGTTCCAGCACGCCGGTAAAGGCCAGCTTGCGGCCGCCGGCCTTCAGCAGCTTCGCGATAAACTTCATGCCCGCGCCATAGGGAAAGAGCAGGTCTTCGCGCAGCATCAGCGGCGCCTGGTCGAGCAACGGACTGTCGCCCGATTTTTCCATCTGCGATTCCATGAGGTCGACCAGTTGGGGCGACTCTTCCATCGTGCGTCCCGAGGGCGCCAGAATGTAATCGAAGAGCACGATCATGGCCTGGCCTTCCATCACCGCGCTGCGGGCGGTGGACTCTTCATCGATGCCGATCAGCGCGTTGGGATCTTGGGCCCCGCGCTTCTCAATCTCCTCGCCTTTCTTCATCATCTTTTCCAGATCGAAATTCTGGTCCTGCAGGGCATGGGTCAGTTCGTGGGCCATGACCGGCTTCTGCATGTCGAGCGCGATCCAGTCGAGCAGGTTGATGGCTTTAGACTTCTCGTCGTAGTATCCCGCGACCTGTTCACCCAGCAGTTTGATGAGGAAGTCGTGCAGGTTGAAGCGCCGGGGCAAGAGACCGAATTTCTTCATCACCAGTTCGGAGCGCTCGAAGCGGATGCGGTCGGCGTCATCTTTGAATTTGTCGCCCACGTATTTCTCAACCTGCTCGCGGCCCACCATGGCCTTCTTGACCGGATGTTTCATGGGCAGCAGCGTATCTTTGCTGGCGAACTCCAAGATCTCATCCACCGACTGAAAGAGATCCGTGGCCTCTGCTGGAGTGATTTTGTGGTCTTTCTTCGGCTCGTCAATGTCAATATGCGCCGGAGGCGGCGGAAGAGGGGGCTGTTGCGTGGTCTGCGCGCCCATCCAGGATGCCAGAAAAAGCCAGCCAGACAACAGCAGGAGTTTGCTTTTCATGAATATAGACAAGAGGCCTCTTTCCTAACAATAAAGCAATGATACGTTTGGATGCAAAATCGGGACATCGGGGAATCTCGAGATCGGGAAATCGGGACATCTGGACATCGGGTTCAGCCTGATTTATTCGCGTTTATTCGTGTAATTCGTGGCTGGTTTTTGCTTTTCCCTGCCCTGGCGGTGAAGCGCCGGTGGTATTGATGATTGAAGCACCTGCACTTTCGTACTCACCGCCAAGCTGTTAGGCTGATCGGGCTCTGCAATTCTCGATGTGCCGCTGTGACGCACTCGAATATAAAATCTTCTATCGTTGCATCGCAGGCCCTGGCTGCTCTTGGGCCGGTCATTGCGGGTGCATGCGACCTCCAACAGACCGCGGCTGCGGCGCTGGAAGTAGTCATGTCCAGTGTTGGGGCGAAAGCGGGGGCGCTGTTCTGCATCCAGGAACGGCCGACGATGCTGGCCTCCGTGACCTCCAAGGGGTTTGCCTGCTTTCCGCAAACGGCCATCTTCCCGCTCTTGCCCAAGCATGTGCATGCGCTGACCCACGCCGAAGGACCGCAGAACCTCGGTGGGGGCCGCCGTGACCTGTTCCTCAGCTCCAACGGCAACCTGTCGAGTATATGGTTCCGCTGCCTGGCGCCGCTGCGGGTGCAGGGCAGGTTGATCGGCGCGATCCTATTGGGTGATCGTGAAGGCGCCTCCGACTATCCGCCCGAGATTCTGCACCAGATCGGCGAGATTGCGCCCTTTATTGCCTCTGCCATTCACAACCATCAGCTCATGTCCACGCTGCAGGAGCGCACGGTCGAAAACCTGCGCCTGGTGGCTTCCGTGCATTCCTTCTGGGACGATGCGCTGGAAGCCTTTGCCGCCACCATCGACGTGAAAGACCCGCACATGCGCGGGCACTCGTTGCGGGTAGGGAACTACGCGGCCGGCATCGGCGAGGCCCTGGGACTGGGAGAGGCCGAAAAGACGGAGCTGCGGGCCGCCGGTTTTCTCCACGACATCGGCAAGGTGACCGTCGACAAACGCATTTTCAGCAAGGCCTCATCGCTGGGGCCCGGCGAGTTACTCGAGATGATCGACCACACCGTGGCCGGCCACCAGATCGTCAGCACTGTGCAGTTTCCATGGAACGGCATTCCGGAAGCGGTGCGCTCCCACCACGAGCGTGTCGACGGCTCCGGATACCCGGACAAGCTGCGGGGCAGCGAGGTGTCGTTGCCGGTAAAGATCCTGGCGGTGGCCGATACGTTTGACGCCATGCTCAGCGACCGCCCTTACCGCAGGAAAATGTCGCTGGGCGAATGCGCCGCCCAATTGAGCTGGCTGGCGCCCTCCAAGCTCGATGCCGACGTCGTCCATGCGCTGATGATCCAGCTTCGCCGGGACGCATCGCATCTGTCGCCCGTTCTACGGCCCTGGTCGGGCGTCGAAGGGAAGACCAGAAAGCAATTCCTCGACCCGGCCGTCCCGTGCGATATCTCGCCCATCGACATCGATAACCTAGTTTCGGAAATGAACCGCCGTCTCAACCGCGGGCGGGCCTTCGCTACTTAGACTAGCCCAATCATTGGTAATGCAACTTTTCCCCGCATCGGGGTTATTATTCACTTGATATAGAGGCGCACCCCGGAGGCTTCCATGCGAACCACCCGAAAACCCATCCCTTGGGTCATTGCGGTCATTCTGTTCTCAGCCTTTGTGTTGCTGGCCGCCGACAAGAAATCGAAGTCCGCCGGCCCGCCATCGATGGATGAAGACAAGAAGATACAGCATGCGCTGAATCGTTTTTCCTTCGGCGCCCGCCCCGGCGATATCGAACGCGTGCGCTCGATGGGCCTGGAGAAATGGTTTGAAGAACAGCTTCACCCGGAAAAAATTGACGACTCCGGCGTTGAGGCGCGCCTGGCCCCTTTGCGCACCCTGCGCATGAGCACCCGTGAAATGGTGGACAACTTCCCGCCGCCGCAGGTCGTCAAAGCGCTCCAGGCCGGACGCGTCTCCATGCCTTCCGACCCGGCCAAACGCGCCATCTATGAATCCCGCCTGGAAGCCTACGAGCAGCGTCAAAACAATAAAGAGAAGAAGCAGGGCCAGGGCGCCGACGATGCCGAACTGATCATGAAACCTGATCCGGCCATGAAGATGGACCCGCAAGCCGATGGAGAGATGTCTGCTGAGAAACAGAGCGACCGGCAGAAACAACTGGAAAGCCAGATGTACGCCGATGTTGATGCGGCCAAACTTCTCGAACTGCCGCCGGAGCAGCGCTATCAGAAGATCATTAAGATGGCCCCTGAAGACCGGATGATCATGGCGCGTTCCGTCCGCGGCCCGCAGGGCCAGCAACTGATCGAGGGCATGAAACCCGAGCAGCGGGAAACCATTCAGGCCATCGTGAATCCTCAATTGGTGATTGGCGGGGAACTGGCGCAGGCCAAAGTGCTGCGCGCCGTTTACAGCGAGCGACAGCTCGATGAAGTCATGGCCGACTTCTGGCTCAACCACTTCAATATTTTCATCGGCAAAGGCCCGGACCGCTACATGCTCAACGCCTATGAGCGGGACGTAATCCGGCCGCACGCCCTGGGAAAATTCAAAGACCTGCTGGTGGCCACGGCCAAGAGTCCGGCCATGCTGTTTTATCTCGATAACTGGCAGAGCGTGGGGCCAAAGTCGGAGCTGGCCATCGACGGGCCGCAGCGTCGCCGTCCCAATCTGGGCTTCAAAGGGCCTTTTGACCGCCAGATGCGTCCTGGAAACCAGAAGCCTCCGCAGCAACAAAACCGCCCCAGCGGCCTCAACGAAAACTACGCCCGTGAAATCATGGAGCTGCACACCCTGGGCGTAGATGGCGGCTATACACAGAAGGACGTAACCGAACTGGCCAAAGTGCTTACCGGATGGTCGATCCAGCAGCCACAGCGCGGCGGCGATTTCATCTTCAACGATCGCGCCCACGAACCGGGCGTGAAGAACGTCCTGGGGCACAAGATTAAGGACCATGGCGAAGGCGAAGCCATGGAGATGTTCGACATTCTCGCCCATCATCCTGCGACCGCCCGCTTTATTTCGAAAAAGATTGCCATGCGTTTTGTCTCTGACAATCCACCGCAGGCCCTGATTGACCGTATGGCGGATACCTTCCTGAATAAAGACGGAGACATCCGAGAGGTGCTGCGCACGTTGTTTCGTTCACCGGAACTGTGGGCCGCCGAAGCTTACCGCGCCAAGGTGAAGACGCCCCTGGAGTTTGTGGTCTCCGCGGTGCGCGCCTCGGGCGTCGAGGTGCAGAACGCCATGCCGCTGGTACAGAACCTCAACCGCATGGGCATGCCGCTCTATGGAATGCAGCCGCCCACCGGATATTCGATGAAAGCCGAGACCTGGGTAAACTCCTCGGCTTTGATCAATCGCATGAACTTCGCACTGGCGCTGGGCAACGGACGCTTGCCGGGCATGTCCGCCGATCCGCAGGGCATTCTGCACGGCGCAGCGCCGAAAGACCTGGAAGGCGCTCTGACCGCTATGGAAACCGCGATCCTGGCGGGCGAGGTTTCCGGCCAGACCCACACCGTGCTGCAGAAGCAGCTCAACGATCCCCAGATTACCCGGCGCAAGCTCGACGATCCTGAAAAAGCGCCCAACTATGGCTTGATTGCAGGGTTAATTATGGGGTCACCGGAATTTCAGAGAAGATAGCAAATGGCAATTAGCAGTTGGCAATTAGCAATTAGCCGTTAGCCATTAGCACTTAGCAAGTTGGAATTGAAGGTGCTATTGACAGGACGACATACCAGCGCCGGAGGCGCGAAATAGTTTAGCCCAGCGCGTAAGCGCTGGGTAGCGTGAAGAAGATTTACTTCCTTACTGCCGTGGGCAGGCGCGCAGCGAAGCGGAGCGCCCTTTAAAAAATGCTCTTCGCGTATCGCGAAAAAATTCCTGGGGAGACACAAAAGATATGAGCATTACCCGAAGAGTATTCGTAAGAAACGGCGCGCTGGCCCTCGTTGGCACCAGCATCATTCCCAACTTCCTGACGCGCGCGGTGTATGCGGCGGAAACCGCTGCCGGTCCGGGCAAGAAGCGTCTGGTCGTGTTGTTCCAGCGGGGCGCGGCCGATGGGTTGAATATTGTTGTCCCGCATGCCGAGGGCGCTTATTACTCCATGCGCCCCAGCATCGCCATTCCCCGCCCGAAAGGCAACGGAGAAGGCGCTATCGATCTCGACGGGTTCTTTGGGCTACATCCTTCCATGAGCGCCTTTAAACCGCTGTGGGATTCCGGACATCTGGCGGTCATCCACGCCGCAGGCTCGCCCGACAATACGCGCTCGCACTTTGACGCCCAGGACTACATGGAATCCGGCACGCCCGGCGTGAAATCCACCGAGGATGGCTGGTTGAACCGCGCCGTCGCGGGCGTCGCCGGAGAAAGCCCATCGCCCTTCCGCGCCGTGGCCATGGGGGGCGCGCTGCCGCGAACGCTCAGCGGCGCCGCGCCGGCCGTGGCCATGGGCAACATCCGCGAGTTCGCCGTTGGCGGACGCGGCCCCGCGGCCCAATCGCTCAGCGGTAGTTTTGAAGCCATGTATGAACACTCGGTGGATACCGTGCTACACGGCACCGGCAATGAGACCTTTGAAGCGGTAAAGATGCTGAAAGCTGCGGACCCGGAAAAGTACACGCCCGCAGCCGGGGCCAACTATCCACGGGGAAGGTTTGGAGACAGCTTGCGCCAAGTGGCGCAGCTCGTCAAAGCCAACCTGGGCGTGGAAGTGGCCTTTGCCGACATAGGCGGCTGGGACCACCACGTCAACGAAGGCAGCGTTCAAGGGCAGATCGCCAACCTCACGCGCGACTTTTCTGAATCCATCGCCGCTTTCTGGACCGATCTGGGCGACCTGGCCGGAGACACCGTTATTGTCACCATGTCGGAATTCGGACGCACCGCCCGTGAGAACGGCAATCGCGGCACCGACCACGGTCATGCCAACGTGATGTTCGTCCTGGGCGGCCCGGTCAAGGGTGGCAAAGTTTACGGACACTGGCCCGGCCTGCAAACCGAACACCTATACGAAGGCCGCGACCTGGCCGTGACTACCGACTTCCGCCAAGTGCTGGGCGAGGCCGTCTACCGCCATCTCGGCAACAAGGACCTGGAAAAGGTCTTTCCCAACTGTGAGAAGAGCGGCAGTTTTCTTCGCTATATGGGATAGAGCACAGCGTGATGTAACTACTACCAAAACCTTTGAAACACAGCGCAATGAGTTGCAACGAAACCTTTGAAACACAGAGGAACAGAGGAAGCAGAGGATTTGGGGGTTGTGAGGCGGGCGCCAGATTCCCGTGAACATTCCACATGGCTTGAGGGAAAAAGCAGAAATGGTTTCGGTCCGAGTATACTCGGTCCGGATATTCTCGGTCTGGATATTCGCGGTTTGCGGCAATTATTGGAGCCCCCTCACAACCCCACATCCTCTGCTTTCTCTGTATTGCTATCCATCAGAATCTTCGCGGCTCGCGACGATTTATCCGCCGCCTTACAACCCCAAAATCCTCTGTTGCCTCTGTTCCTCTGTGTTTCAAGGGTTTTCGTTGCAACTCGTTGCGTTGTGTTTCAACGGTTTTGGTTGACGCCACGTTAATTCACACGGATGTCTACCTCACGAAAGTAACTTTTCATTACTCTGGTGGCACACCAATAATTGCGGTACGCACAGAAGTGGCGCTTTCCGGCGCCGTGAGGTGAATCATGCCCGGCATACATTTGGAACGCAGGAAACATCCACGCTATTGCTGCGAGGTTGGGGTCCAGGTGCGCACTGAGAGCTCCACGAACGGATACTGGGGCGCGCTGGCCGATGTCTCCCTGGGCGGATGCTATGTCAACACCTTCTCTCCGCTGCCTTCGGGCACCAGTGTCGCACTGAAGCTGCAGTCGCATGACATTGAAATCAACCTTTCCGGCAGCGTCGCCACTTCCCATCCGGGCGTGGGCATGGGAATTCAATTCGAGGGATTCGCGGGCCTTGAAGATGAAGTCCACCTGAAGACCCTGTTGGTAGAGCTCGGCCGGGGAAAATAACCACGCGCGTGTTGGCTTGACTCCCCGAGCGGCCCTCCCTATGGAGAAGATTGGCAATCGGGTAATTGATAATCGGGTCATTGAACCTGGGGGCCAATTACTCGATTATCAATTACCCGATTATCAATCTCTTGCTTTCTGCGTGGTGAGCCCTGATGTCTATGAAGCGGGAATATCCTGACCGCCCCATCGCCGGTGTTGGCGCAGTGATTGTCGAAGGCCGGCGTGTCCTGCTGGCCCGCCGCGGACGTCCGCCGCTGCTTGGACGCTGGTCGCTGCCCGGTGGCGCGGTGGAGCTGGGGGAGACCATGCGCGCGGCCGCCGAACGTGAAGCCCTGGAAGAAACCGGGTTGATCGTCGAAGCCCTGGATGTGCTCGAGGTTGTCGACCGCATTCTCCCTGGCAAAGACGGCAAACCGGAATTTCACTATGTGCTGATCGACTTCCGGTGCCGCCGCCGGGGCGGAGAATTGTGCGCCGGCGGCGATGTGTTGGACGTTGCCTGGGCCGGCGAAGAAGATTTGGCCCAATACAACCTGGAACCGGTCGTTGTCGAGGTCATCCGGAAAGCGCTTAAATGGAATGCCTTAACCGGCGTGCTGGTTTAGGACCTTCCTTCGTGGCCGTCTTCCAGCCTGACTGCCGGTTCCGGAGGCCGCCGGATAACGATTTCGCCTCGGGAAGCGTCTAATCAACCAGGGAATGTCTATTGTTCGGCATTCATTATTATCCAGGCATGGGCATGATTCAGGCATGGGCGGTTTAACCTCAGTGTTCTCATTCCATTTATAATCAGGGCTTGCAGTAAACCCGGAGGATATTACGTATGAATTCGCGCTTTGCCGCAATGGTCGGACGCCTCAAGGCCCGGCGGGTGGTTTCCACCGTGGTGGTTCTGGCTACACTCACCCTGGGCATTCTGATTGGGACAGTACTGAGCCGGAGCGGCGTAAAGGGAAACTCGGATACCGCGGCCGGCGCGCCCTTGCCACCGGCGCAATCCGCCCAGCAGCTTAGCAATACCTTCGGGCAGGTCTCAAAGCGTATTGGTCCGGCGGTGGTGAATATCAACTCCGAAACAGCTTCCAAGGTCCGCCGTCGCGCGCCCTCTCGTAGAGGCGGCAATCCCGGGGGCGGTGACGATCCGTTCCAGGACTTTTTTGACCATTTCTTCGGTGGACAGCCGGGCGGTGGTGGTGGCGGTGGCGGCGACGATGGGCTGCAAGGGCCACCCGATGCCGGGCGCTCGCGCGCGGTTGGTTCCGGCGTCATCCTCGATACCAATGGTTTGATCGTCACGAACTTCCATGTGGTTGAGAATGCCGACCGTATACGGGTCAAACTGAAAGACGACCCGCCGGGTGTGCTGCATGATGCCAAGGTCATCGGCTCAGACCAGGAAACCGACCTAGCGGTAATCAAGATCGATCCGCCCAGCGATCGTCCGCTGGTGAAAGCCAGCCTGGGCGATTCGGAATCCATGGGTGTAGGCGACTGGGTGCTGGCCATCGGCAGTCCCTTTGGACTGGAAGAAACCGTGACCGCCGGCATCGTTTCAGCCAAGGGACGCAGCATTAATCCCGGCCGGACCTTCCAGTCGTTCATTCAGACCGACGCCGCCATCAATCCGGGTAACTCCGGCGGGCCGCTGGTGAATATGTCAGGCGAAGTCATCGGCATCAATACAGCGATCTTCACGCAATCCTATGGTTATCAGGGCGTGGGCTTCGCAGTCCCATCGAATACGGTGCGCGACATTTATAACCAGTTGATTTCCGCGAGCCACAAGGTCGCACGGGGCTCGATTGGCGTGGAGTTCAACGCCCAACCGAGCCCGGCCCTGGCCCGCATCTACGGCCTCAAGGGCGGTGTGGTCATTTCCGGGGTCTTGCCCGGAACGCCTGCTGAAAAAGCCGGCCTGCAGCCCGGCGATGCCATTACCGCGATCAACGGCAAGGCCGTTAACGGCGGCGATGAGCTAATCAACATCATCTCGGCGATCAAGCCGGGCAACAAGGTCGAAATCGCGTATGTGCGCAACGGTGAGCAGAAAAAGACCAGCGTGGGCGTGACCGACCGCACTAAGCTTTCCGCGGAGGCATCAACCGATGACAGCGGCGAAAGCCCGGTGGATGCCAAGCCGGTACGCTCGAAGCTGGGCATCATCGTGCGCAACCTCACGCCCTCTATGTCGGAACGCCTGGGCGTCGCCGAAGGCCGAGGCGTGGAAGTCACCGAGGTGAAAGCCGATTCGTTCGCCGAGGATATCGGCATGCGCGCGAATGACGTGATTTACGAGGTCAATCGCCACACGGTCAATACCGAGCCGGAATTCCAGAAAGCCATGGCCCAGATCAAAAGCGGACAGGATGTGGCCTTCCTGGTACACCGCGGACGCGGCGCCGGTGGAGGGAATATCTTCCTGGCTGGGACATTGCCGTAGGAATCCACCGCAAAGGACGCTAAGGGCGCAAAGGAAAGACAAGAGATTTGCCTTTGCGTCGTTGGCGTCCTTTTCCGCTGGATGCTCTCAGCAGTGTGCCCTTGGTGGTTAAGTTTCTGAATTCACCGGGAAGGTTCTCAGAGGTTCAGTCACTTTGTGTTCCTTGTCTTTCATTTGCGCTCTTGGCGTACTTTGCGGTGAATTCCTTCCGCCGGATTTGTCCATAACTGGTTATCAAATCAATAGTATAGCCCGACACCTTATTAACACTCTGGTTACTACAGAAAAGCGGCCATTCCGCTCCTGGCTCGGTTAGACTTAATGCAATGGTCAGGTGCGCCACCCGTCGGGCAGTCAAGGCGGGCAAATTTGGACCCTTGCTCACCCGAGGGTCAGGTGAGGTAACTCAAGTTTGCCGTTTTTTAAACGAAATCTCATAACCATGGTGGCCGCCCTGGTGTTTGCGTCCGGCTTTGCCTTTGCGCAAACCGGTAGCCCTGCCGCTAAATCGTCGAAAACCGCCACGCACAAGGCTACGGCTTCGAAGTCTTCCAAGAAGGTTGCATCCAAGAGCAAGGGTCGCCGCAGCCGTAAAGGAGCGTGGAAGCGCCACGGCCAGCAGAAGATCGACCCGGCGCGGGCCCGCCAGATACAGGAAGCTCTGGTCCGGGAGAAATACCTGGATGGCGAGCCTTCCGGCGTATGGGATGCCCGTACTGAGCAGGCCATGGTCCGCTACCAGTCCGATCACGGATGGCAATCCAAGATCACCCCAGATTCCCGCGCCCTGATCAAGTTGGGCCTGGGCCCCGACCATAGCCAGGACGTTCCCGTAGGAAGCGGCGCTCAGGCCAGAACGCCGGTAACGGCAGTGACAGGCCGAAAGCGGTAAAAGTGCGGGCCGATCATCAGATCACCCGATCACCAGATTTGACAGGCTGGCAATACCCGTTAAAATGAAAGGGTAGTTTCCTGTCACTGCGCCGGATGAGTCTTCGCGGCGCACCTCAAAAGCCGAAGTGGCGGAATTGGCAGACGCGCATGGTTCAGGTCCATGTACCGGCAACGGTGTGGGGGTTCGAGTCCCTTCTTCGGCACCAATAGTTTATTTTCAGCAATCCTCGCGGGATGAATCCTCTTTCCTTGTGCAAGCCGTTTCTTCAGCCATTGATGCTGAACGTCGATCCGTTAATGAGCCTGAAGCACGCGCTGCCGCGCGCTTGGGCCTTCGCTGCCGCGAAGACCCAGAGACGGTGCGGAGCACCGTCTCTACGGCCGCGGTTGCTGGGTGGTCTCCCCGCCTTCTGGCCCGTAAAAGAAGACCCAGGTTGAAAAATCGTCGCTAAAGTTCAGGAAGCGATGTTCGATGCCGGCCGGCACGAATAGAACGTCGCCTTTTTCAACCGGCTGTTTCTCGCGGGCACATTGAAACTCTCCCGTGCCGGTGGCGATCACGTAGACTTCGTCCCGGCTGTGGGGCTTTTGCAGGTCTGCTTTTTCGGGCTTGTAGATTTCCACTTCCAGGCTTCCATGCTGGAAGAGGGTGATGAATTTCTCTTTGTGTCCGGAGAGCTTTTCCAGGGAGTGCTTGATTGTCAGCTTGGTCATGGGAATCCTGGGGCGGCGCAGAGCGGTTCCTGCGGGCCCGGCAAGTGAGTGAAATTCTGGCGCCGCGACCAGGGCATTCAGTATCTCAGATCGGGTGATCTGGTGATCGGCACCGCGGCCTGCATTCTTGCCAACCTTGCAATATTACCGGTCACGGCACTGGCAATGAAAGTATTGATCTGGTCACCGGCCATGATGTCAACCATCTGCTGCAAATCGAGAAGGTCCTGAAAAACGGGAAGTAGCAGATGGCTTGCATATAATGGAAAGGTGAGTCATGAAATGACAATTCGCAAGTTGGCCGACGCCGATTTCCCCAGCCGTTGGGGGCATTTTCGCATCATGGGATTTGAAGGCCGGAACGCAGCCGGAACTAAGGAAGAGGCTGTGGCCCTGGTGCTGGGAGATATCCACGGCCAGCCGCCGCTGGTGCGCATCCATTCGCAGTGCCTGACGGGCGATGTTTTCGGGTCGCTGCGTTGTGACTGCCGCCAGCAACTGGAAATGGCGTTGGGCATGATCTCGCAGGCCGGCGCTGGGGTGCTGGTGTACGAACAGCAGGAAGGCCGGGGCATTGGCCTCATGGCCAAACTGCAGGCCTACGAACTGCAAGACCAGGGCCGGGACACCGTCCAGGCGAATGAAGATCTGGGATTCAAGGCCGACCACAGGGAATTCCAGCTTCCCGCCGGGATTCTCAAGGCCCTAGAACTCAAGGCGGTGCGGCTGCTTTCGAACAATCCGCAGAAGATCGCGGCGCTTGAAGACGCAGGAGTTAAGGTCACCGAGCGCGTGCCTTGCGAAGTGGAAGCCACACCCGCCGCCGAACGCTATCTGAATACCAAAAAAGAAAAGATGGGACACCTGTTCAACTCGCGCTGAAGTTTCAAGAGCGCAACCAAAACCCTTAACCGCAGAGGGCGCAAAGGTTTGCAAAGGGCGCAGGAAAACAAAAGCTGGGATGTCTGCTGCCCGGAGACTGTCAAAAGCCTAGACGTAGAAAAGTAACTTGGTTATGTCTCAAAAGTCTGCGATCTTAGAATTCCGAGGAAAAAGATTTGTGCCGGCTTCGTCGCACGTAAAAGCGGCATTTAAGAGCGCCGGCCTTTTAGACGTAACAAGTTACGTGACTACACGGTGTTCTTAGTGATTATCTCCAGCGTTTCCGATGGTTCCGGGCGTTGCCGCCAATCCGCATCTACGCGCGCATACTTGATCTTGCCATCGGGCTGCACGATGTATGTCGCTGCCAGCGGCAATTCCCAGCTCTTGTCGCCGTTGTAGCCCGGCAATTTGGTGAAGATGCTTTCGTAGAGCGATTGCATTTCCGGCGAGAGGCGATAGACCAATCCGAACTGCCGCGCCACGATGTTCCCGGCATCGCTAAGCACCGGGAAGCGCAACCAGTGCATGTCGCGGGTCATATAGGAATGTTTCTGGGTCTGCGGAGAGATGGCCACCAGCGACGCTCCGGCAGCGGCGATCTGCGCATGGACTTCCTGCAGGGCCTGCAGTTGCGTGTTGCAGTAGGCGCACCAGCGTCCGCGATAGAAGACCAGCACCAGCGGCCCGCGCTGCAGCAGGCC
>DATMNZ010000192.1:0-32778 GCA_035568495.1 Saccharimonadales bacterium (SeqCode)
TCCCCAACGACGCCGGATGCTGTAATCGGCCAATGTGGAATCAATGGCTCGCCCGTATCCTGGAGGCCGTTATCATTCTGATCGTTGAATTTGCAGACGGTCACGGTCGCCATGGCCGGTTTCTTGACCTTGAAGCTATCAGTCTTGCTGCTTGAATCACAGAAGCCGAAGCTGCCGTGTCCTTTCGCGCATGCTTGCCGAAAATCTGCGACTGGAGTGATCCATACCTTGTACTCGCCGCCGGTGTTGGGCGTGTCTTTGAAATCAGGGGCGCCCGCAGGGCACCCGCTTGGTGCGCATAGCTGGACCGGCGTTTGACCGCTATTGGGATCGGTCGTGCCAAGATTATGAAAGGCGCCCGGGGTAGTTGAGCCTGCGGGCTCCGTGCAGGATGCAGGAACGGCCCCGGCCGGGACCCCGGCAATTCTCCCGCCAGAAACGACAACTTGCCGGCAAGTCACATCATCGGTGGAAAGCAAGACTGCTCCGCTGGGATCGGTGACCTGAAAGTAGTAAAGGCCATCGGGGCTAAGGCCTTTGGGGTGCTCGTTCTGCGGTCCGCCACTGATGTACACCTTATCTTTCGCGGGATAAATATTCCCATTGACCGTAGACCCATCGGAAGATGTGGTGAAGATTGCTCCGTTAACTTGGCCGCTGGCGATTTGTGCGGCCACCAGAAATAAGACTGCCAGTAGGTAGAGCGGTGCTCTACAAGCTGCTAGACGAAGTGAGTCTTGCATTCGTTTCTCTCCTGAAAAAATAAACATAAAGACCGGATATCGATCTGTGCGGGGTGGTGGAGTACTGCGGATGAATATGGTAGTGATGGTCTAAATTTGGCATACAACCGTGCAGATACCGAAAAATACACTATGGACGTTGTCAGTTAACTATAAATAGCGATTGCAGGGGGATTTATATACGGCATAGACATTTAAAATTCTATTGCTAGAGCACTTACTTTCCATGTCGAAGCCTACATGTTACATTACATTGCCTAAAGATGAATGCTTTGGACTAGCCTTGGGAGTTACCATAGCTCATGGTCCTTTGATTGGATGACAAGAGGGAGAGAGCGGTTGAGGCCGGTGCGGAAAGTTGGGCGCGCCAGGACACCGTGTTCTTCGCCGACACGGTGTCCCGATGCCCATTTATCGGTGCAGGACTAGAACAGCTTGCCTCAGAATCCCAGGCCGAAGTGAATGCCGAAGGTCACCGGATTGGTGGCGATGCCGCCGGTGGGACGATTGAATCGGACCGGCAGGACCGCCTCGGCAAAGTACGCTTTAAAGAATTGGTCCTGGTTCGCGAACTTCCAGCTTTTATTAAGAAGCGGAGTGAAGCCGAATTGCGAGGAATTCACGTCAAAAGCAGCGCGAACTCCTGCGGAATAACCACGTCCTACACTCCATATCAGTCCAGGATGCACGAGCAGACTTACCTGTCGCGGCTCGTTTTGAATTGAAGGGACAAACTCCATATCGAGTGCCATGCGGCCCTTACCCTTGAAGGTGACGCCGATGGGGAAGCCGATGCCAAAGTTGTCGCCGATGGTTGTGGTGTCGCCGCCTGCACGCGTTACCAGAGGCAGCACGAAGCCCACATGCCCGCCAATCTCGGTCTGAGCGAGGGCCTGGGGTGTCATGGCAAAGGTAAACATCATCACTACCGCCAACGACGCGAAGAACATCGACAACGGCAGGGAAGAATGCTTCCGGGGATAAATATCTACTGTCATTTACTTTTGTTTTCTCCTTTGTTCTTTCTGGTCTAACCTCGATAGTCCGGCCCCACCCATCGGGCGGTTGCAGGGCCAACCCCGGCCTTCTGGCCGGGGGGAAAAGACAAAAGCGTGTTCACCAGGCGCCGTCGTGCCGCCGTTCCATTCTGCGCCATCAAGCCGCGATTGTGAGCCTGCCTTCCGGCGCGGTCTCAGTGCTTTCCACGGGGGTGCGTGGCGCCCGATCATCGGCGGTCAGCGTCGTGTAGACTAGGGCCAAAAAACCTCCTACCACCAAGCCGATCAGAGCGTATAAAACCGGGGCAAGGATGGCAAAGCCCATGCCATGGTCGGCGGCCGCTACCATGTTGACGAACGGGGCTGGAGGCTCGCCTACAGCCAGCAGAATGAATGACAGCACCGGCACGAATACCACCGCAGCTAGAAAATGCACGGCTGCCGATGCGCCCGCCATCATCAGGATGTTCTTTGTCTGGGTCCTTTTCATGGGAACCCTTTCACTTCCGGTTTGCGGTCCGTTTATGTCGCTGTCGCAAACCTGTTGTCCATGGCGCTGGCTTCTGTTTCGCCCAGATTCTCGCCGGCTCTTGCCCCGTCGCGTGTGGACGTGGCCCGCGCTGCCTGGAACTGTGTTTGTGGGGACCGTTGAAATAAAGAACGGCCCAGAGAGCTTTTTCTCTGGGCCGAATTTAGGTCATGACCGGAAGGTGAACGTCCGGTAACGAAAATCAGGGCCCGTAGCGGTTTCTTGCCGCAAAAATTTTAGGAATTTCTGTACGTTTTCTTGGCTACTGACTCAATACAAACGATTTCGCCGGTACGAAACTGGATCGTGATGGATCCGGCGCACTTGCGTGTCTTCATAAAATCCGAAAGGGCGACGAACAACTCCTTGGGAACTGGTATCCGGTTCCCGGTAGGGGAGATAGCGACGTATTTCTCGGCATCATCTTTGACTGCATCGTTGGCAGGGCCCGTGTTGGCGGCGTTGCCGGATGCCGTATTGGACGTAAGCCGCGTTCTTGGGTCAGCCATATCAACCTGCAATTCTCTTGGATTCAAGCATTGGCAGTGACCGGTCCGGGTTCGAGCAGCCCGAAACAGCGTTCGCTATTCTTGGGGTATTGCGCCTAGTTTCCTTCAAGTGGCGCTGTGCGCTCCTGCTAGCCAGCCGAAATCGCTTTGCGAGAGGCGCCCATGCTCCCTGCTTCTGACCCTTTCGGGGCGGACATGGCCTTGATCTGTGAACGTGAATCGCTACTACTTGTAAGTCTTCTTGATCAAGGCCTCCATGCCGGCAATTCCTCCATTCCGGAATTGAATGATCAATGCGCCGGTGGGCTTGCTGCCCTGAAGAAAGTCCGCCAATGCCCCAAATAACTCCTTGGGAATGGAAATACCGCTTCCGTCTGGCGACACTACCAGATGTTGAGGCGCACTTGGCTGAAATGAAACAATGGACGACACCCCGGGACTCCTTCCCCGTAAACGTGCTAAACGAACCTCTTGATTTTCACCGGGCAAGGTTTCAGTGGCAAAACACCATCCTCGGATTGGGGGTAATTCTAGAATAGATATACGTAATTTCACATCAAAAAAA
Organism: Saccharimonadales bacterium (SeqCode); assembly: GCA_035568495.1. Taxonomy (GTDB): domain Bacteria; phylum Acidobacteriota; class Terriglobia; order Terriglobales; family Acidobacteriaceae; genus Angelobacter. The sequence continues at coordinate 3,345 of DATMNZ010000192.1, forward strand.
CGAAAGATGTTCTGTTTTTGTAAAAAAACTATCTGTTGTTTGATACTAAAAGAGTTGTATGATGTTCGATTGCCAATTTCCGGTTCGCGGCAATTCACTCTTTACAATGTCGGAAAACACAAGGGCCAGCAGAAGCAGATCGCCATCGAGAAAGCCTAATCTTTAAGACTGAGGATTGACCCGCCCGGCAAAGTTTTTCATGAATTTGCTCACTTTGGGCTCAACCACAAACCGGCAATATGGCTGGCTGGAGTTGTTGACGTAATACTCCTGGTGATAGGCCTCGGCCACGAAGAATTCACTGGCCGGCTCGACCGCGGTGACCACCCGGCCAGGCGAGGTCCGCGCCGTTTCCAAGTCAGAGATTGCCCGTTTGGACGCTTGGCGCTGCGCGTCGGAAAGATAAAAGATGACCGACCGGTATTGTGTGCCGCTATCGTTGCCCTGCCGGTTCAAGGTCGTCGGATCATGAATGGCGAAGAATATCTCCAACAGATTGGGGAAACTGATTTCCTCTGGATCAAAGGTCACCTTGACCACTTCAACATGGCCGGTAGCGCCTTCACAAACCTCCCGGTACGATGGGTTCTTGCTGGCTCCACCCATGTAGCCCGATTCCACCGAGTGTACTCCTAGCACACGGTCAAACACCGCTTCCAGACACCAGAAACATCCACCACCAAGTATTGCGATTTCAGATGACATGATCTTCTCCCATTTCATCAGTGTTAATCGGTGCTTCTATCAGTCCCGCCTTCGCGGGATCAGTGGTAAGGTTTTCTCCGCGACTTGCATTCCTTTGCGTCCTTAGCGACCTTTGCGGTGGACTCCTTTTGTCTCCCAGTGAAGAAGCTTTAAGCCCTGGTCACCGCTTCGCCTTCGCCAATCTGCTGGCGCCACAAAGCGAAGTACAGTCCATTCTTCTTAAGCAGGTCCTCATGGCGTCCGGATTCGACGATACGCCCGCGTTCCAGCACGTAGATGCGATCGGCGTGCATGATGGTTGATAGCCGGTGGGCGATCAGCACCGTGATCCCTTCCTGTACGCGGGCGATGTCGCGGATGGTGCGGCTGACCTCTTCTTCCGTCAGCGAATCGAGCGACGAAGTGGCCTCGTCGAAGATCATGAGCTGGGGCCGGCGCAGCAGCGCGCGGGCAATCGAGAGCCGCTGCTTTTCGCCGCCCGAAAGTTTTACGCCGCCTTCACCGATCAGCGTGTCGAGTCCGCGGTCGGCGCGTTCCAGCAGGCTGTGGACCGAGGCCTTCTGCAGCACGTCGAGACATTCGCTGTCGGTGGCCCCGGGCTTCACGAACTGCAGGTTCTCGCGGATTGATCCGGAAAACAACTGGGAGTCCTGGGTGACCAGTCCCATGCGTTCGCGGAACCGGTCGCGGTCGATGCGATCGCCGGAGATGTCGTTGTATAGGATCCTTCCGGAGGCAGGCGGGTACAGCCCTACCAGCAGCTTGACCAGCGTGGATTTTCCGGCGCCCGAAGGGCCAGCAAAGGCAATGGTGTCGCCGCGCGCCGCGCTGAAGGAAACATTCGACAGCGCCGGGGCCGAGGCCGTGGGATGGCTGAACGTAACATCGTCGAAGGTGAGCGTCAGCAGGTCGTCCACCGGGACCGGATTGTCGGGCCGGGGATCGCGGGGTGTCATCAGTATGGCCTTAAAGTTCGCCAGAGAGACCTCGGTTTCCCGGAAGGTGTTGATCACGTTGCCCAGCTCCTGCAATGGCGTAAATATGAAGAAAGAGTAGATGTACATTGCCAGAAACTGGCCCTGCGTGATGATGCCCCGGTATTCGAGAAACAGCATGAAGAAAAGCAAAGAAGTACGCAACGCATTGACGATCGTGCCCTGAATAAAACTCAGGCCGCGCAGGTAGCGCACCTTGGTCAATTCCAGTCCCAGGATTTTGCCCGTGGTATTGTTGAGCCGGTTGACCTCCTGCTCTGCCAGGCCCAGGCTTTTTACCAGTTCGATGTTGCGCAGCGATTCAGTCGTGGCCCCGGCCAGGGCGGTGGTTTCCGCCACGATTACCTTTTGCACCTTCTTGATGCGGCGGCTCAGCGCCCCGCTGACCAGGCCCAGGGTCGGCACCGCAATCAAATAAGCCACGACGATGCTCCAGTGGACACGGAAGGCGTAGATGGCGACGAAAGTGATCGCAATCGTCGAAGTGAACAGGACGTTCACAAATGCGGCAATGAATTTTTCGACGTCAGAGCGGACCTTCTGCAGCCGTCCCAGAGTTTCTCCGCTGCGCTGGTCCTCGAAAACCGAATAGGGCAGTTCGAGCGAATGGCGTATGCCGTCGGAATACATTTTCGCGCCCAGCCGCTGGGTAATCACGTTGACAAAGTAGTCCTGAAAATTCTTGGCGATGCGTGACACCATGGCCGACCCAACGGCCAGCGCCAGCCAGAAGCTCACGCCCTTGAGGAATTGCGAGATGCTGTAGTCGTGAGACTTAGTGGCATAGTCGTCGATCACGTGCCGAAGAATCATCGGGTCAAACAACGAAAAAACCTGATTGATGGCTGCCAGCAACAGGGCCGCAATCACGATGGTCCGGTATTGCTTCAGATAGCTATAGAGAAGACTCATGATCTATTTTACTTCCAACCGCAACACATGGCTCTGGGCTGCCTTGACCGCTTGCCCGGAAAACGGCATGGTGAAGGTTTTGTTGTTGTACCAGGCGTTCCACTGGTCCATGAAATAGGGGCTGAAGGGCTGGCCGGATTCGCCGGCTACGATGTTGAAGTGGGAATTATCGAGACTTGAGAAATCCACAGTCATACGTTCCGACGGGCCAAATCTGCGGCCCACCTGCTTGACCGTGTACCCGCCGCCCGACTGCGGATGTACGCCCGGCCCGGTCATGCCCCGTAGAAAGGGGACCGCCCCAAACAGCGGATGATTGATTTCCACCGGATACTGCTCACCATATTTCCACGTCTTCAAGTCTGAGGGAGCATTGGCCAGCGCATCATCCACGGCTGCCGCCAGTAAGTCGTTGAAACTCGCAAAGCCCGCAGGCAGCCAGCGCGCGGGCTGGTTACGCACGATGTTTTCCAGGGCCACGGCCGATTCGGACCAGGTGTAATCCATCCACAGCGGGCCGAGGCGGGGCTGCAGAAGCTTCTTCCATAACGAGCGGCGGGCATTGACTACGATGGTGGGCGCGGCCGAGTCGGCCATCATGCGGCCATCGAAGCCGCGCAGGATGGCGGCCGCCTGCTTCAAACGATCGCTGGCGTTCGCACTGTGCTCGATGGCGTCCGCAAAACGCCCGGCGAAGAAAAGATCGTAGTCCGAGGTGACATCCGTTTGCAGGGCGAGCATATCGCCGGGTGAAAACTTCCGGCCCGATTCCAGTACTTTGTAAATGCGTTCAGTGCGATAGGGCGCAAACCACTGCGTCGCCAACAGATAAGGATACCCGTCGGGTGTGATGCGGGCATTGGCGGTGGCGATAATCCCCGAAGGCGGATCGTAAAGGTTGGGCAGCTTATCGAACGGAAGGTAGCCGGTCCAGTCATGCTTGCCGTCGGCGCCCGCAGCCGGCACTGTGCCATCGCCGGAGGCCCGAATGGGAACCATGCCCATCGGCTGGTAGACGATGTGTCCATCGATGTCGGCATAGACAACGTTCTGTGAGGGGGTCGTAAAGGAAGCGAGAGCCTTGCGGAACTGCTCCCAATTTTGCGCCGAGTCCAGGTCGAAGAGGGGAATGCCGATGGCGCTTTCGTCATAAACGAGCCATTGCAGGGCCAGCTTGCGCTGTTCACCCTGAAAGAGCTCGGAGATCACCGGTCCATGGCGGGTGACCACGACATCCATCGTCACGTCGGGCTGGCCTTTCACGTGAATCACCTGGTGGTCGATTTCAGTTTTCTTCCATCCATCGGGAGTTTCATACTCGCCGGCGGCATTGAAGTTCTCGATGAACAGGTCTTGTACGCCGGGATTCAGGTTAGTAAAGCCCCAGGCGATGCGCTGGTTGTGGCCGACGATGATGTAAGGCACGCCCGGCAGGTTGAAGCCGGTCACGTTGTAATCGCCGGCCTGCAAGTGCATTTCGTACCAAACGCTGGGCAACTGGTGGCCCAAATGCATATCGTTGCTCAGCAAGGGCTTGCCAGTGGTGGTATGCTCCCCGGAGACGGCCCAGTTATTGGATCCCGGCACGCAACCGTCACACCCCGGCGGAGCGAACGGAAAAAAGGTTTCAGGGCTTCTGTGTGTCGGCGCGAAGTTGGCGGCCAGTCCGCTCGGTTCGGCGTTCTTGGGAGAGGGTGCCGGGAACTGAAGCTCCTGTCGTGAAGAGGTCTTCGAAAGCTCCGCCTCACCTGCCGGCGGATGATCGTGCGGCGCGCCGGTCGCTGGATAGAGATCGGCCATCAGCTCCGGCGGAAGTTGCCTCTGGATTTTTTCGCGCGAGTATTCCATTTCGTACTGCGGATTCAACAGTTGGCTCATGCCTAGCCCGATCAAGATGGAATCCACCGGACGCCACGGACGCGGAGAATAACCAAGCACGCGGAATTCCACCGGCAGTTGGTCGCGATGCTGGTCGATGAATGCATTCACGCCCCGGGCATAGGCTTCAAAGAATTCGAGGTCACGGGCAGGCAGCCGCGCCGCCACGCGCTCGGCCATCGAGCGCAGGCGCAGAAGGCGCTGCTGGCGGTCATGCTTCAGCCAGGGGCCGAGCCGTCCCGGAAGGATTTCCGCGGTATCGCCCCCAACAAAACGCCGCGCCATGTCGATCTGCCACAGGCGGTCTTGGGCGACCGTGTATCCCTGGGCAAAGAAAAGGTCGTCGAGGCCGGCGGCGGAAATATGGGGCACGCCCTGTGGGTCGCGCACGATCTCCACTGGGGCCTTCAGGCCGCTCACGGCAATTGATCCATCGAGCTGCGGCAGGGCGGCATGGGCGGCCCGATAAAACCAGATGGAGAGTCCCGCCAGCAGCAAGATCGCCAACAACACAATGATCATGAGAATACGAAACACCAACCGGACAGGCCGGCGCTTGGAGACCGGAGCGGCAAGAGTAGTAGCCATCGATTTAAGATTGTAAGGGAGGCGGGGAAAAGGTGACAATTAGCCACCTCAACCGAAGAACACTTGGGTAGTCGGAATGGGCACAACGGGAAGTCGGGCAGAAACAGAAGCGCCAGGACGGATAGGAATCAGTACAGAATGAGGCCGTGTTAATTTCAAGACTAGCCTCCCAAAATTGTATGCGCTAAACTTAGCAAACTTAAGACTTATTGAAGAGGAGACCGAGTGCGGATTCACCGTCTCATCATCCAGAATTTCAACGGATTCGATTCTAAAGAATTCAAATTCGACCCACATTTTAATCTGCTCGTGGGAGATAACGCCACGGGAAAGACCACTGTGCTCGACGCCCTCTCAGTCTCCGTTGGCAGCTGGTTCCTTGGCATCAAGGGATACGCAAAACCCTTCGGTATTGATACCAAGGGGGTTCGAATTGTTGCACATCAGCACAAAGATACGTACTCGTTTGAAAAGCAGTTCCCGTCCCGGATCGAGACTCTCGGTGAGGTAATGGGACAGAACCTTACATGGGCCAGGGAATTGAGACGCGAGGGCGGTCGAACGACATCCGTCGAGGCTCAAAGTGTCGGCAATGCCGCGAGTCAGGCGGAGCGAAAAGTACGGGCGGGAGAAAATATCACACTTCCCCTCATCTGTACCTATGGTACTGAGAGATTATGGTTTGAGTCCACGCATCGCAAGAGCTCAAGAACAGAAGTTCATCAGGATCGATTGCCGTCGCGGCTCGATGGCTATCGAGACTGTATCGATTTCGTGATCCAGGAATCCTCGCTTCGTGATTGGATTCGAGCACAAGTTTCTGCCGGTGAACAGCGCAAAAGAGAAACGATTGCCTTTCGAGTCCTGAAGGAAACCATCATCAAATGCGTGGAAGGGGCCAAGTCCCTTTACTACGATGAGCGATACAGAGACTTGATTGTAGATATGAAGCTCTACGGCCATCAGATGTTCAAGAACCTGAGTGATGGACAGCGCATTATGCTTACATTGGTCGGCGATTTAGTAAGGCGGGCTACGACTCTGAACCCGCATCTCGAGGACCAAGTGCTGGAGAAAACCCCTGGGGTTGTCACGATTGATGAGCTGGATTTGCATTTACATCCAAAGTGGCAGCGCCATGTTGTCCATGACCTCAAGATGGCCTTTCCATCTCTTCAGTTTATTGCGACGACACATTCGCCCCAGCTAATTGGTGAAGCCCTACCTGAAGAGGTCATTCTTCTTGACGGTCACCTGTCAGCGAATCCGGCACAAGCCTTCGGCATGGATTCAAATTGGGTTTTGAAACACGTGATGGGTGCAGACGAACAAGATCGGCTCGTTAAAGACGAACTTTCAGAAATCGAGAAGCTCATTAACAGCTTTCATCTTGAATCGGCTCAAGCGAAAGTTGATGAACTTCGCGCCAAGATCGGCAGCCACCCTGAACTCGTCCGGTTTTCGGCTCGAATCGACCGGTTCGCCAAAAAAGCGCAATGAAGCGGATCGTTAAAGGACTTGAGCCGGAGCGGCTGCGCAGATGGAAAGAAGAAAACGCAGCAGTTCCTCAAAATCTGAACTACGGGAACATGCCCACGACTGAAGTCAAGTCTCAGATGATGGTGGAGCAGGGCTACCTCTGCGCCTATACTATGAAGCGAATTCAAACGCTGGGTGACTGCCACATCGAACATGTGACACCAAGAAACCAACCCGGCCAGCCCTTGCATTCTGATATCGACTACAACAATCTGCTTGCCTGTTTCCCGGGTAACAAACCACCGCTGAAGTGGAACTCGCAATATCCGTATGGAGCGCAAAGAAAAAGCGGGACGCATGTCGATCAGAACAACTTTGTATCCCCCCTGCAAGAGGATGTTGAACGCCGATTCAATTATGCGCCCGACGGTTCTGTTGAGCCAGTAGCGGCAGACGCAGCCGCTCGTAACTCGATTTCGGTTCTTGGATTAGATCACGAGCAACTGGTTGAACTTCGAAAGGCTGCCATCGAAGAGCGTGTCTTGGATGCGGAATTGTCCGCTGACGATGCGGCGACCTTGGCCGTCGAGATATTGACTGTGAATTCCGATGGCAGATACCCCGAGTTCTGCATTGCGATATCACAAGTGGCTGGGTGGTATGCTGGCAGAATTCGAGATCGAAAGTAACTGCGCCTGATCAAGGCTGGCGCCAGCGGTTAGCTTGTGGACTTGTTGTTTCGAGATTCAAATCATATCGTACCGCCGATTGAGCATTGACATCCCCCCGGCCCTCGCCATAGGATAATCGCAATTGAAAATGAATTTCATTTTCATCTAAGGTCCCTGATTCCATTGTCTAGTCCCATGCTGCAACGACGGATTGACGATCACGCGCCGCCTTCGCGCGAAGCTGTGCGTGAAGCCCAGGATGTTTTCTACAAGCACCTGAAACGCGTCGGTCTCAAGCATACCGAGCAACGCGATACCATTCTGCGCACCTTTCTCGAGACCCGCGACCATCTCTCGACCGATGAGCTTTTCCGCCTGGCCCGCAAGAAAGACCCCAAGATCGGCTTTACCACGGTCTATCGCACCATGAAGCTGCTGGCTGAATGCGGCTTGGCCAGTGAGGTTGCCTTCCACGACGGCGTGGCCCGTTACGAACATCAGGTCAATCGCCGCAGCCATCACCACATGGTCTGCACCAGTTGCGGAGTGTCAGTGGAGTTCTTCCTTCCGGAAGTAGGGAAGCTGGAAGAGGAAATCGGACGGAAGCACCGTTTCGACGCCACCCGCCACACCTTTCAGATCTACGGTATCTGTGAAGACTGCCGGAAGAAAGACACCATGAAGCGGGCATAGCTAGTATAGCGACCGGGAGATTCAGTAATCATCGCGGGTCGGGACATCTGGACATCGGGTAATCGGGACATCGGAACTGCACGCCCGCTGTTTTGCCTGCATTACCAATATTGCCGGCCTCTAGCGCACCCGGCGTTCGGCGGCGTGGCGATTGTCGTCCTTTGCGTCGGCCCGGGTTTGCGGCGTGACACAGACGTGATCTGCAGGTATTGTTTCCCGCCACACGAATCCCTGTTTGCATGTATCCGGGGCTGAGGGGCTGCCGTTGGCGCGGCGTTCGGTAGCTTTGGAATTGTCGGTGCGCGTCTGATCGCGCCGCTGGCCGGTCACGCATACGTGATCGTTAGGTACCGCTTCCCGCCAGACAAAGCCTTGCTTGCACGTATCTTTGCCGAATGGCTGCGGTTCCGGCGCCAGCGTAATCGGGTCTGCGGGATGCACTTCCACCAGCTCGTCTCCGTGGTGGGTATCAATTAAGACATGGCCATGAAAGCGGATGAACTGGTTCGTCCTAGCCCCTGCTTTGGCGTGAGCGGCAGTCCCGGGTTCGACCTCGATGCGAACGAAAAGCTGCGGGCCTGCCGGCATACTTCTGCCCATGATGCTGAACTTCTGCAGCTTCACGTCAATGGTCCAGAAACCATCGGTGCTGTGCTGGGCGTCGCGCACCGGCCATCCTTCGGCGGTGGCGTCGCAGCCGGTATCGACCCAGCCACCAACTCCCAAGCGTTTGAACGGCGTTGTGAGAAAGCCTATGTCGCGGTCAAAGCCATCCAGCCGGTCCTCGGAATGCTTTCCGAGATGCGCGATGATCCAGTCGGGATTGCAGCGGGCCGCGGGCTGGTTGGCATCGTGGAGGGAGAAGAAAACCAGCGTCCGGTTGCCGGCATCGCCGATCTGCTCGACCTTGAAACCGGCGGGCGCCGAGCCATTGGCCGAGTTACTGCCGGCAAACGGGTTGTCCCAATGAAACACAGCGTTGCCGTTCACGCCTTCCAGCCTGTAGGTCACACGGCCTTCCGTACCCGTTGCAAAGCCGTTGGATTCGGCAAACAACTCGCCCACGCCTGAAGGTGGAATACGGGAAGGCGGTCTTTGCGTGACAATGCCATGCTGCGCGCTGCCGGATACGAATATCATGGCGTGCGAAGTGTCGTTTTTGATGACCACCTTGACGCTGCGGGCGGCGCCCCACCCATTTTGGCTGAAGAGTACTGCGGCCAGGGCCAGTATCGCCCATGAATATTGCACACTACCGTTGATACGGACCATAATTGTTTGCCCCCCAATGAAGCCATTGCAAATCCCGCTGTGATACCCCATATGGGCAAGGGCTTTCCACATTCGGCCCATCAACGAAGTTCGAATGTCGTCACCATAGTAAACGCATATGGGAGGCAAAGCCCTAAAGAGCAGGATAAAAACCCTGAAATCTTCGGCATGGTAGAATCCTAAGTCCGTTCCTTAACTTCATGCTCCCTCGTCCGCCACTCAGAATCGCCATCGACAGCGGCGGCACGTTTACCGACTGCGTGTGGCTCGAAGGCCCGAAGCTGCGCATCCTCAAAGTGTTTTCCACACCCGCGGACCCCTCGCAGGCCATCGCCCAGGTCGTGACCCACATCGCCCCGCAGGGTGGGGAAGCCGTTTTGCTGCATGGCACCACCGTCGGCACCAACGCGCTGCTGCAGCGTAAAGGCGCGCGCGTGGCTTTGGTCACCACTTCCGGCTTCGAAGATTCCATCGAGATCGGCCGCCAGCACCGGCCGCGCCTCTACGATTTCTTCTTTGAGAAGGAGCCTTCCCTGGCGCCCCCGGAGATGCGCTTCGGCGTCGATGAGCGCACTTCAGCCGAAGGCGCCGTTCTGCGCGTGCCTGAGACTTCCTCGCTGGCCACGCTAGTGGCGCGCATCAGGGCCGCCCGTCCCGAGGCGATTGCGCTCTCTCTGTTGTTTTCTTTTGCCAACCCGGCGAACGAGCGGCTGGTAGCGGAATCGCTGGCCGCTCTCGGGTTGCCGCTTTCGGTCTCTCACGAAATCCTGCCGGAGTTCCGCGAGTACGAACGGGGCAGCACCGTGCTGGTCAATGCCTATTTGCAGCCGTTGATGCAGAAGTATCTGGAAGGCCTGCAGCGGCGCGTGGCCGGCGCTCGCATTTTCGTGATGCAATCCAGCGGTGGCATCACCGCTCTGGCAACCGCCGCCGCCCAGCCGGTGCGCACCGTCCTTTCCGGCCCGGCGGGTGGCGTAGTGGGCGCAGCCGCGCTGGCCCGGCGTAGCGGATTCGATCGCATCATCGGTTTCGACATGGGCGGGACGTCCACCGATGTGGCGCTGGTCGACCGGGTCGCCGGGGCCACCAATGAAGCTGAAGTTGCGGGCCTTCCCGTGCGTGTGCCCATTCTCGATATTCACACAGTGGGCGCAGGCGGCGGATCGCTGGCCCGTTTCGATGCCGGCGGCGCTTTGCGTGTGGGGCCGGAATCCGCGGGCGCTGAACCCGGTCCCATCTGCTACGGCAAAGGCGAACAGCCCACGGTGACCGACGCCAACCTTTTATTAGGCCGTCTTCCGGCCGATCAGTTTCTGGGCGGTGAGTTCAAGCTCGACCTACAGCGCACCCAACGCTTGGTGACCCAATGGCTCAAAGATCAGGGCAGCCGGTTGAGTGTCGCCGCTTTTTCCGAAGGCGTGGTGCGCGTAGTCAACGCCAACATGGAAAAGGCCATCCGTGTGGTCTCCATTGAGCGCGGTTACGATCCGCGCGACTTCGCCTTGGTGGCTTTCGGTGGGGCGGGCGCCATGCATGCCTGCGAACTGGCGCACTCGCTAAGGATTCCACGGGTCATTGTTCCCGCCTATCCGGGCGCGCTCTCGGCCCTCGGCATTCTGATGAGCGACGTGGTGAAAGACATCTCGCGCACGGTGCTACGGCGCATGAAAAACCTTCCGCTCAAAGAAATGAATGCCATCTTCAGCGAACTGCAACAGGGTGTGGCCGCCGAACTGAAGAAGGAAGGCTGGCCAGGAAAGGCCGTGTACGAGCGAAGCTGCGACCTGCGCTATCGCGGACAAGGATACGAGCTCACTCTACCCTTCAGCGCCGATCTGCTGCGCCGCTTCCATCAGGAACATCAGCGCCGCTACGGCTACAGCAGCCCCGGCAGCGAAGTCGAAATCGTCACCGTACGCCTCCGCGGACGCGTCGCCTCCCCGGAAAAACTTACCCGCCTCAAAATCGAGAGTCCGGCGGGAAAATTAAAGCCTGCTTCCGCAACGGTGATTTTCCACGGCAAAAAACACAAAACCGCGGTACTGCCCCGCGAAAGCCTGAAGCCGGGAAATCATTATCGCGGCCCCGCCATCCTCACCGAATACAGCGCCACAACCGTAATTCCACCAGGCACAAGCTTCCATCGCGATCCCGCCGGGAACGTAGTGATCGAGACCGCCCATCGGAACATCGGGACATCGGAACAACGGCGGATCGGGTGATCGCCGTGATCGGTAGCGGCCCATTGTCCATAGCTGCCCGTTAGCGGTCAATCGATCATCGCAATTCACGGTTGCCGCTGTGATACATTCAGTCCGTATGGCAGGCGAAGGACGCGCAACCCCGCGATGGCTTGATCTTATCTGGCTGCTATTCCTCGCATGCCTGGCCGCTTTGCCTCCCCAGAAGGAGTGGCACAAGCAGATCATCCTGGGCCTGATTGGCCTCTTCCAACTCACGGAAGGCCCGTTCCTGCGATTTCTCGCAGGCCGCGGATTGCGCTCGCCCGGTGGTGAAGCAATTTCCGTCATCATCAAACTGGCCCTGGCCACCCAGTTAATGATGCACACCAGCGATCTGGGCATCAACAGCAGCTATTATCCGATCTTCTACCTTCCGGTGATGACGGCGGCCATGTATTTTGGCCCGCTGGGCACGCTGCTTTGGACCCTGGCCGCCGCCGGCGCTTATTGCTCGTATCTCATTCCTGCCTTGCGCGGCGAATTTACGCTGACCGCCACCGGTAAAGGCGACTTGTCACTACGCATCATCTTCTTCTTTCTGCTGGCCATGATCGTCAACCGCTTTGTGATGGTCTATCGCAAACAGACTTTCGGCTACCAGATGCTGGCTGAGACCCTCAGCGTTGCCAATCAGAACCTCGAAAAGGCCCAAGCCGAAGCGCGGCGCGCCGAGCGCCTGGCCGCCCTGGGCCAGCTCTCGGCCGGGTTGGCCCATGAGATCCGTAATCCGTTGGCGGTGATCAAAGGCTCGGCCGAGCTGCTGAGCCAGAAGCTCACAGATTCTGACGCCATCGCCAAAGAGCTTTCCGGCTACATCTATACTGAAGTCAACCGGGTGAGCGCGCTGGTCAGCCGCTTTCTCGATTTTGCCCGTCCTTCGCGTTTGGAATTGCGGCCACTGCCACTCGCGCCGGTGATCGAAAGGGCGCTCAAGTATCTCGCTGACCAGGGCCATACATCGAGGCTATCGGTACATTGCGATTTTACCGCCGGATTGCCCCAGGTCATGCTCGACGAAGAGCTGTGCGAGCAGGTGTTCATTAACCTGCTGCTCAATGCCTGCCAGGCCATGGGCGAGCAGGGTGGAGAATTGAATATCAGAACGTTGGAAGCGGAATCCGACGGAGAGCCGAAGGTGGTGGCCGAGGTAGAGGATAGCGGGCCAGGTATTTCTCTGGAGATGCGGGAGCAGATTTTCAATCCGTTCGTCACCACCAGAAAATCCGGCGTCGGTCTGGGACTCGCCATCGTGGCCAAGATTGTCGATGCCCATGGCGGCGACGTTCGGCTGGTGAACGGAAAAGGCCCCGGCGCATGCTTCCGCGTGAGCTTTCCGCGGGCTGAAGATTTGCAACCCACTACCTAACTATGCCGAACATTCTGATCGTTGAAGACGAGCCGAAGATGCGCAGGCTGCTGGAGATCAGCCTGGGCGAAGACGGACACAACGTTACCGCTGTGCCCGATGCTGAAACCGGCCTCAAGTTTCTGCAGCGCGAGCCGGTTGACTTGGTGCTCACCGACCTGAAGCTGCCGGGCATGGGCGGCCTTGAATTCCTGCAGGAAGCCCGGCGCATCAATGCCGTCATTCCCATGGTTGTGATGACCGCTTACGGTTCCGTGGAGACAGCAGTCGAAGCCATGAAGGCCGGGGCCGGCGATTACGTGCTCAAGCCGTTTTCCATGGCGGAGATGAAGCTGAAGATCGCCAAAGAGCTGGACCTGCAGCGAGTGCGTGAGGAGAATCGCAGCCTGCGCGAGGCCCTGGGCAAGCGCTATCACTACCAGAACATCATCGCCCGCAGCGCGAAAATGCAGGAGGTGCTGGCCCTGGTGGAGAGGGTTGCCCCGTCCAACGCCACGGTACTCATCGGCGGAGAGAGCGGGGTGGGCAAGGACCTGATCGCGCGCGCCATCCACCAGAATTCGCGGCGTTCCGCTGGGCCCTTTATTAAGATCAACAGCACGGCCATTCCCGACACGCTGTTTGAAAGCGAGCTGTTTGGATTTGAACGGGGCGCTTTTACCGGGGCCAATGCCAGCAAGCCGGGCAAGTTCGAACTGGCCGACAAAGGCTCGCTGTTCCTCGACGAGATCGGCGATGTGCCTGCTCCCATTCAGGTAAAGCTGCTGCGCGTACTGCAAGAGAAAGAATTCGAGCGTCTGGGCGGCACCAAGACCATCAAAGTCGATGTCCGGCTGATCGCGGCGACCAATAAGGACTTGCGCGCCGCCCTGGAACAGGGGACCTTCCGCGAAGATCTTTATTATCGGCTGAACGTCGTGCCCATCGATATACCGCCGCTGCGCGAGCGCAAGGAGGATGTCCCCGATCTGGCCCGGCATTTTCTGGCGCGCTTCACCCGCGAGAACGGCAAGGATGTCAAGAGCATTACCGAAGCCGCCGTCGGCCGGCTGATGGAATACCACTGGCCTGGAAACGTCCGGCAGTTGGAAAACACGATCGAGCGGGCGGTGGCCATGGTTGTGGGCCAGGTGATCGATGTGGCAGACATCCATCTGGATGGCGGTGGCCCCAAAACCGCTTCCAACGCGGTGGCCCCTCTGCTGCCCGAAGGCATGACGCTGGAGTTGTGGGAAGACGAGATTATCAAGGAAGCATTGCGCCGCGCCCACGGCAACAAGAGCCAGGCCGCGCGTTTGCTGGGCCTGTCACGAAATGCATTGCGCTACCGGCTGTCGAAGCTGGGAATGCCGGAGGATGATGCTTCGTAGGGGCAGGCAAGAGCATTAGCCGCGAATGAACGCGAATAAACGCGAATGAAAAACAGAATCGATAATAGATTCTTGATAGAGCCAGAGCCCGTAATTGATTTTTTAAATTCGCGTTTATTCGCGTTCATTCGCGGCTAATGCTCGTACTGCCCTTCCTGGCCCATTTCCACCATCGCACTGGTTGAAAACCACCACCACCCTCTGCCCATCTCAGGGGAGCGTGTGTAAGCTATTGAAAAAGATGAAGATGCTCATGGCCCTTTTTGGCCTCTCACGTGCTTTTATTCAGGCCGAGAGGTAGAAGTCAGGTTCTGTGAATTCGAGGCTCCCAATGAAAAGAGCATATTTCGCGATTGTGATTTTAGCGGTGGCGATTCTGGCGATCGGCGCACAAGCGCAAGATCAGGACCAGGATCTAAACTACCAAGCCAACCGGCAAGCGGCCCCGGCTCCGCCATCGGAACCGGCCCAGGGCGTGGCCCGCATCAGCTTTATTCACGGCGATGTCTCCAGGTTGCGTGGCGACTCCGGCGACTGGACTACGACCACCCTGAATACGCCGATTTCCCGAGGCGACTGGATCGCCACCGGCGAAAAGTCACAGACCGAACTGCAGCTTGACTTCGCCAATATTCTGCGGCTGTCATCGAGCAGCCAGGTCAAAGTGGCCGACCTGACCCACACGCGCATTCAGATTCAGATGGCGCAAGGGTATGCCAACTTTACTCAGTTCAAGGGCAGCGAGGCGGACGTGGAAATCGACACGCCCAACGTGGCTGTGCATCCGCTGCAGCATGGCCGTTATCGCATCCAGGTCAATTCCGAGTCGGAATCTGAGGTGATCGTGCGCGACGGTGAAGCGGACATCACCACGCCCCAGGGCAGCACGCGGCTCAGGCACGGCGAGAAAATGACCATTCGCGGCACTGACAATCCGGAGTATCAGGTGTCGCGCGCTCCCGGCACCGATGACTGGGACCGCTGGAACAAAGATCGAGACCGGCTGATTGAGTACGCCGACGGCTATCGCCACACCAATCGTTATTACACCGGCTCGCAAGACCTCGATGCCTATGGCCGCTGGACCAACGTCCCTGGTTACGGCAACGTCTGGTCGCCCGCCAATGTGGATGTTTCCTGGGCGCCGTATCAGGCCGGACGCTGGGTCTGGGAGCCCTATTACGGTTGGACCTGGGTTGCCTATGAGCCCTGGGGCTGGGCGCCGTATCACTACGGACGCTGGTTTTTCTACAGCAGCTCATGGTACTGGTGGCCGGGTCCCGTGTACGCGCACTATCGTCCAGTGTGGTCCCCGGCGTTTGTGGTGTTCCTGGGCTTCGGACATCACTCCAGCTTTGGTTTTGGCTCCATCGGCTGGCTGCCTTGCGGCCCGCATGATTACTACCATCCGTGGTATGGGCGGGGCTTCAACCAGGTAAACGTGACCAACATAACCAACGTCACCAACGTCACCAACGTGAACAACGTGACTAACATCAACAACATCAACAACGGCGCGGCGATGCAGCCGCTTGCGGGACGCGGGCAGCCGCGCATGTCGAACATCGACCAGGCCATGACCAATGCGCGCGTTCGCGGCTCTATTGCCTCGGTGCGCTCAGAGGATTTCGGACGGGGCGTTCGCGCCAATACCAGTGGCAGCGTTGGCGTTGCGGAACTCAGACAGGCGCAGGCCGTAACCGGTAACCTGCCGGTGGTTCCCGGACGGGAAAGCCTAGGCGTGGCCAGCACCAGCAAAGGATCGCTTGCGGCGCAAGGTAATCGTGCCGCAACCAGTGAACGCTTCTTCACCAAGCAAGCGCCGCCGGCAGCGGGGCCCTCGTTCCAGCAGCAACAGAGCCAGGTGCAAGCGGTAATTCGTGCTCATGGCGGGCCAGAGGGAGTAGTGACTACCAAAGCGGCGACGCAAAGCGGAGGGCCGGCGGGAGTTAATACGCCAGCACCGCCAGCGCGTGGAGGCGGGCCGGAGGGAGTGGTGACTTCCAAAGCGGCGACGCAAAGCGGAGGGCCGGCGGGAGTTAATACGCCAGCGCCGCCAGCGCGTGGAGGCGGGCCGGTAGGAGTGCAGACGCCCAAACCCCCCACGCAGGGAGGACCGGCGGGAGTAATGACACCCGCGCCACCAGCGCAGGACCAGAACCAGGGTCAGAGAAGCGGGCGTGATGGATGGCGCACGTTCGGCCCACCTCGCGGTCAGCCGGCTCCGTCGTCTGGCGCCGAGGTCCGGTCAGCACCACCTCCGCCGTCCTCAGGTGGGCGGCAAGGTGGAGGACCAGCGGGAGTGTTTACGCCGGCTCCTCCGTCTTCCAGTGGAAGCAGCAGGCCGCAGGAGAACAATGCACCTCGTGCATTGCCGCCGGTGCCAACGCCTCCGAGCCAGCGGAACGACCGGGTAACGCCGCCACCGCCGCCTCCGCAGGCCAGACCGTCGGTGGAACTGAACCGGCCAATCGTGACGCCTCGTCCGCCGGAAAACGTGCAGCGGAATACGGCGCCATCGCCGCCCTCGCGGATTGAGCGGAGCGCTCCATCGGCGCCGCGTATGGAAAGAAGTTCACCGCCACCACCGCAAAGGGTGGAGCGGAGCGCTCCGGCGCCGCGTTCCGAATCTCACAGCAGCAGTGGTGGCGGAGGCGGTGGACACAGCAGTGGCAGCAGCGGCGGAGGCGGTGGACACAGCAGCGGTGGCGGTGGACACAGCAGCTCCGGTGATAAGGGGCACGACAGCAAGCATTAAGCAGCAAGCAGGTCTCGATTGGTGGGTACGCCGGGGGGGGTAATATACCCCCGGCGTTTTTCTTGCTAAAACCCCAAAACGAACCGCAGAGGCACAGCGCGACGGAGCCGCAACCAAAAAGAATCCACCGCAAAGGACGCCAAGGTCGCAAAGGAAAATCAAAAGAGTGAAACCGCGGAGGGCGCGGCGAAAGCCAAAAACCAAAAGCTGCGAGAATCGTTTGATGGACGATTGTCACCCGTCGGCCAATTGCCAATTGCTATTTGCCGGTCCCGCCCAAATTACCCACTCACCAAATTACCCAATTACCAAATCTTCTATAATCCTCAGTTCACACCCATGAGGAGCGCCGCTTGGCCTATACCGACCTGAGAGAGTGGATCGCCGCGCTGGACCGTGCTGGAGAGCTGAAACGGGTCCGCGCTGAGGTTGACCCAATTCTGGAGATCACGGAGATTACCGACCGTGTTTCGAAGGGAGCAGCGAAGAAGTATGGGCATCCGGGCGGGCCGGCGCTGCTGTTTGAAAACGTGAAGGGCGCCAATGGAATTTCGGTGCTGATCAACCAGTTTGGGTCCGAAAGGCGCATGAAGATGGCGCTGGAAGTCGGCGAACTCGATGAAGTGGCCGAGCGCATCCGCCAGTTGATGAACATGAAATCGCCGGAAGGCTTCCTGGAGAAGCTCAAAATGCTGCCCATGCTGGCCGATATGGGCAAGTTTTTTCCCAAGATGGTGGCGACCGGCCCTTGCAAAGAGGTCATCCGCAAGAAAGACTTTTCGTTGCTCGATTTTCCTGTGCTGCAGTGCTGGCCGCAGGATGGCGGACGATTCATCACTCTGCCCTGTGTCATTACCCGCGATCCCAGGACAGGTAAGCGCAACGTCGGTATGTATCGCGTGCAGGTGTATGACGCGACTACGGCCGGCATGCATTGGCAACGCCAGAAGGTGGCCGCCGAACATTACCGCGATATGCTGCGCATGGCGGGTGGAAGCGAAAAGCCCGGAGTGCCTGCCGCCCGTTCCGCCGTCGATATCATGGCCCGCTCTGCCGGAGGCTCGGTGCTGGCGCAGGGCGAAAAGCCGGAAGGCCGGCTCGAAGTTGCGGTGGTCATCGGCACCGACCCGGCGCTGACGTTTTCCGCTATCGTGCCCGCTCCTCCGGAGGTGGAAGAATTCATCATCGCCGGCTTCCTGCGGCAGAAGCCGGTGGAGCTGGTGAAGTGCGAGACCGTCGATCTGGAGGTCCCGGCCCACGCCGAGATCGTGCTCGAAGGCTACGTGAAGCTCGACGAGTTGCGCACCGAAGGCCCGTTTGGCGACCACACCGGGTTCTATTCGCTGGCGGATGAGTACCCGGTATTTCACGTTACCTGCATCACCCACCGTAAGAATCCGATCTACGCCACCACCATTGTAGGCAAGCCGCCCATGGAAGACGCCTTCATGGGCAAGGCGGTGGAGCGCATCTTCCTGCCGCTCATGAAGCTCACGCTGCCGGAAATCGTGGACGTGAACCTGCCGGTGGAAGGCGTGTTTCACAATCTGATGATCGTTTCCATCCGCAAGAGCTATGCCGGACACGCGCGCAAAGTCATGAACGGCATCTGGGCGCTGGGCCAGGCCATGTTCACGAAATGCATTGTGGTGGTCGATGAAGACGTCAACGTGCAGGATATCGGTGAGGTGGTGCTCAAGGTCTTCAACCACATCGACCCGGAGCGCGACATTCAGTTCACGCTGGGCCCGGTAGATTCCCTGGACCACGCCTCACGCCTGCCCAACTTCGGCTCGAAGATGGGCATTGACGCCACGCGCAAGTGGCCTGCGGAAGGCTTCACCCGCCCCTGGCCGGATGAGATCCTGATGGATGAGAAGACCAAAGCGCGCGTCGATCAGCGCTGGAAGGAGCTGGAAATTGAGTAATCCATTTGCAACAGCCGCTACCGATCTGGGCCGCACGGTGGCCCAGGCCAAACCGTTGCTCTTGAAGCTGAACAACGCCGATACTTCACTGCGCCCCAGCGAGAAGAAATGGGCGAAGAAGGAGATACTGGGGCATCTGATGGATTCGGCGGGCAATAACCAGCAGCGTTTCGTCCGCGCCGCCTTACAGGGCAGCCTGGTATTTCCCGGTTACGATCAGGACCCGCTGGTCGACCTGCAGCAGTTCCGTGAAATGGATTGGAGCTTTCTGGTCGATCTGTGGGCCAGCTACAACCGCTTCCTCGCCCACATACTGACCTGTCTTCCGGAAGAGGCCGCCGGCATTTCTTGCACCATCGGCGATCACGAGCCGGCCACGCTGGGCTGGATCGCCGGAGATTACGTCGAACATCTCAAACATCACTTGAACCAGATTCTGGGGAAGGCGTTTGCGACGGATTGGGCGATGAAGGATTAAGGGCCAACGATACAACGGTCATTACGCATATCGAGACGTAGTCACGTAACTTGTTACGTCTGAAGGGCCGGCGCCGTGTTTTCCCCCGGCACCTTTTGAAAGGCCGATTTTTGGAGCGGGAATACCGACAGCCACAAGGCCTTTTGCCTTCCTTGTAAAGAACTTAAATATTTTACATTTTGTATGGGCCGATTCGCGCCTGGTTTGCGCCTTAGCTGATGGGAATCGTCGGATTTCCCAATTTATGGCTGCGAGAACAGGGTTCAACGCCCGTGCCGGGTGTGATTTGGGCCGATGACTTGGCGGGCGCGCCCTAGATAAATAGGGGGGTAATCGCCGATACCGGGAAGCCCAATATTGGGACGTGCAAAAAAACTGCACTTGGCTGAGTTAAAAACGAAATGCAATTTCAAAAATGATTGACAAATAAAATAATCATAGTAGAGTTTGGTCACCATTTATGCGTCAGTGCGTTTGGTCGTCGTGGTTTGCTGTGTTGATATCGTGCGCGCTGGTGAGCTGTAGTGTTCCCAGAGGTGTGGTGCGCAAGACCACGGGTCTTGCGAGTGGAAAACTGTCTCTCGAAGTAACCATCTCTCCAGCCGCGAACCAGAACAGTCCGGTGGCTGTGGATGTCCTGCTGATCAAGGACAAGGCCCTTCTCAAGACGATTCAGGGAATGCCCGCCAGCGAATGGTTCAACAAAAAGGCGCAGTGGCAGCCGCGATCTCCCAAGGCATTTGAAATCAAGCAGTGGGAATGGGTGCCGGGACAGCCGATTAAGGTAGATCCCGTGACCGTGGGCGGGGACGTGCGAGGGGTGGTGCTGTTCGCGAAATACGCCACTCCCGGGCCGCACATCGCCCTGCTACCGAGCAGCGGCCGAGTGTGCATTTCATTGAATGAGCAGGATATCTCCATCGACTGTCTGAAGTAGCGGCGGCGGTGCGGAGACATGGACAAGTTCCCAGCAGGGTACGGCTGGCGCGACGATGACAGGTGCAGTTTGTGAGCGGCGACTACAGCGCGGACAGCAGACAGATCCCCGAGGCGTTACAGTGGTGCGAAGGCATGTTGCTGGCGCCGCAACATCTTCAGCAACTGGCGCAGCGCGCCGAGGGGCTGCTCTACTACCACATCAAGACGGCCGCCCCATTCGTCTGGGGCGTGCGCCATCTGGAAGTCGATCGGGTGTTGCTGGCGGGCGGCACGTTCCGGGTGCGCGCACTGGAAGCCATCATGCCCGACGGCCTGGTGGTGGCCTATCCTGTTCCCAGCGAGGCGGAGGCGCGTAATGGCCCCAACGGCGCGCCGGACGAAGCCCGGGCCTGGCCGGAGCTCAAGCTGTCACGGGAAAATCTGCCCGTCACCATCTATCTCGCGGTGACCGCGCGCGGCCCGGTAGCAACCACTGGAGACTTTCCCCGTTACCATCCCGTCGAAGGCGCGCCCGTGGTGGATGAAAGCACGGGAGAGAATGAGCTGGCGGTGCCGCGACTGCGTCCCGCGCTGCGGCTGCTGGCGTTGCCGCCGGATAAGACCCCTCCGGCAAAGTTCGTAAGCTTTCCTCTGGCGAAGGTCAAAGCCCAGGGCGATTCGTTTGCATTTGACGATTTCATACCGCCGGTCACCACCATCGCTTCCGGCGATACCGGTGTAAGCCGGGCGATCTGGGAGCTGTGCAATTTCACGGCGCAAGTAGTGCGGATGAGGGCCACCGATCTTGCCAGCCAGGCAAATTCACGCGCCTCCGCCAGCCAGCCGGTTTTGATGCTCGAAACGCGCGGGCGTATCCAGTGCCTGGTTTCCGCCCTGCCGCAATTTGAGGCGTTGCTGACGGCGGGCGCGGCGCATCCCTGGGAACTCTACAAGTCATTCTGCCTGTTGGCGGGCAGTATGGCCGGTCTGGGAGATGCCCTGGTGCCGCCGCCTTTCGGCCCCTACAACCATAACGATCTGTACGCGGTGTTCAACGAGTTGCAAAAGTTCGTCTTCCAGATGATGGAGCAGGGAATTCCCGAAAACTATTTCCGCATTCCGCTGGAACCCGGCCACACCGACCGGCAGCAGGTGTTTTTCCTGCGCAAATTCAAGAGGGAATGGCAGGACCGATCTTTGTTTCTGACGATGCGCGGCCCCTCGGGCATGGCGGAAGAAGAATTGGCCGCATGGGGCAAGAAGAGCTGCATCGCTTCCGCGGGCGTGATGCCTTCGGTGCAGCAGAAGCGCATTATGGGCGCTGCCCGCCGGCATATAGAGAGTCATGAGTCCCTGGTGCCGCCGCGCGGTGTCATGCTATTTTCGCTGACCAACGACCCCGAGTTCCTGAAACCGGATGAGGAGCTGAGAGTGGTCAACGATGTTGAAACCAGCGGAAAGCGGTGCCCGTCGGAAATTGTTTTATACGTTAAGAAATCACTGGCCGAAAAGACCGTTCCGGGAAATCCGGACGACCACAACTCCAAAGCGTTCTTAAAGTAAGACCCTCGTTATGTCTTATCCTGGTTATCAAAATTCGTTGCTGCTCGACCAGTTCCGCGAGTTTTATCAGGAGCTCACCCGGCAAAGGGACCTCGCGACCGGGCGTCTCCTGGAGTTGACCGCGGAAGGGCAGACCGCGGTCCCGGCGGAGGGCGCTGAATGGCACACTCTGCTCCGGCTGTTGAGCACCCTGGAGA
This sequence comes from Saccharimonadales bacterium (SeqCode), assembly GCA_035568495.1. GTDB lineage: Bacteria > Acidobacteriota > Terriglobia > Terriglobales > Acidobacteriaceae > Angelobacter. The sequence continues at coordinate 25,359 of DATMNZ010000192.1, forward strand.
AGCGGGCGATCAGCAGCGGCGGCGCTTTTGCGCGCGAGGTCTATCTCGAAGCCCAGTTCGTCATGGCCTCGCTGGCGGATGAGGTCTTTCTCAACGAAAACTGGCAGGGCCGGTCGGGCTGGCTGCTGCTCGAAAGCCGGTTGTTTCAGAGCCATGCGGCAGGCGAGGAATTTTTCGACCGCCTCGACCTGCTGTTGAAACGGCGCGACCCGGTGTACACGGACCTCGCCGCCGTTTATTTCTGCGCGCTGTCCCTGGGATTTCAGGGAAAGTACCGCGACAATGATCCTCACGGCCGGCTCGTCTACTACAAGCGCGAACTTTTTGCCTTGGTCTTCCGGCGCCGGCCGGAATTGCGGGAGCCGGGCGCGCATCTGTTCCCGCAGAGTTATTCCCATCTCCTGCAGGAAGAGAAAATTGCCAAACTCCCGCATCCCAGAACGTGGTGGCTGCTGCTCTGTGGCGTATTGCTGGCCTGGGTGATGGTGTCTCATGCGTTGTGGGTGCATTTATCCGCGCCCGTGGAGCAGGAACTCAGCGACATTATCAACCAGGCTTATGACGAGGGGAAAGCTCCATGACGGCCCTGGTGGAACAACATCCAGTGCTGTGGCTGGCGAGCATCGCGTTGCTGGTCGTGCTGATCATCGTGGTGATGCTGGTGGTGCTGTGGCGGATGAAGAAGAGGCAGGAATCCGCAGCCAAAGCGCCCGCCGAGGCGGCGCCGGAATCCGCTGCACCGCTCGCACCGGCCATCGAAGCCCCGCAGCCTCGCTTGCAGGCGGTTGAGAGTCAACGCCAGGTCGCGGCTTCCATGGAGTCGGGCGCGCGCTATCTGCGGGAGAACTCCTCGCGGCGCGGCGCGGGCTACGATACTCCGTGGTTTCTTGCGGTGGGCGCTCCCGGATCGGGCAAGAGCGCGATGCTTGAAAGTTCCGGCATTCCGTTTTCACTGCATGATGGCGCCGCCGATTTCACCGTAAGCAATGGAATTCGCTGGAACTTCTTCCGCGCGGGCGTGGTGCTCGATGTTCCCGGACGCCTGTTTGCGCCCTCGGGCGAGCCGGGCGCGGACTACGGATGGAACGGCCTGCTTCGCAACCTGCGCAAGCAGCGTCCGCGGCGGCCGGTCGACGGTGTGGTGCTCACCATTCCCTGTACCGAGTTCACCGGCGCCGCGGCCGCGACTCCGGATAAGCTCACGAATAACGCCACGCAAATCGCAGAGCGGTTGTGGCAGGTCCGGAACCAGTTCGGGTTCTCTTTCCCGGTGTACGTGGTGATCACGAAATGCGACCTGGTTCCCGGCTTCTCGAACTTTGTGGCCGAGTTGCCTGCCCGCTTCCGCAATGAGATGTTCGGATGGTCGAGTCCTTACACGATGGAAGCCGCTTTCGATGCAAGCTGGATCGACGAGGCCTTCAGCAGCCTCGATCGCGACCTCAACCGCCTGCAAAGCGAAATTTTTGTCGAGCATCAGGATGTTCCCAGCCCGGAGGACCTTTTTCTTTTCTCGAGCAAACTGGGAGAGTTGCACAAGCCTCTGTTGCCTTATCTCGCGCGGATTTTCCGGCCTTCGGCCTACCGCGAGGCCCTGCAACTCCGGGGAATCTACTTCTGCGGCGACGCTCCAGATACTGCCAGCGCCGGGGCAGTCCCCGAGCGCTCGCACCGGTGGCTGTCAGAGCATCGACTGCCGGAAGAGAATGTACCCGGAGACGTCCTGGGCCTGTCGTCAGCGGGCGAGCAGCGCCGCGGGCCGGAGGTACATCCTGTTTTTGTAAGAGACCTTTTCGTCAAAAAGATATTTCCGGAGCGCGGCCTGGCGAGGCCGGTGGCCAGGGCATATGCCTCCAAAGACCGCACTACGCGGGTCCTGCAATGGGCATCGCTGGCTGCGGTGTTGGTGCTGACGGCCGGTGTGTGGGTCCGTTACGCCTCGTTGTCGAAACTTCAGGCTGACACTCTGGTCAGTCTCCAGGACATCAAGAAGGCGCTCGCCGATCCTTCGACGGCGTCGCTATCGCATGGCGACGGCCCGTTGGACGTGATGCATGCGCTCACCGGGCACAATTTCAAGTCGGTATTTCTTCCCGCCTCGATCATTGGCCCCATCAATGACCGGGTGGACCATGCGATGGCGCCGGTCTTTGAAAGGATTGTGTACCAGCAATACGAGCATGCCCTGCAGCAGAAAGTGGGGCAGTTGATGGACCAGCGCGTAAGCGCGGCCCAGGCTGCTCCAGGGCAGCAAGTCACGCCCGCACAGGCGGGTGCGGGGCTGGTGGCTTTCTCCGGGGACCTGGTTCGCCTTGAGGAAAACATCGGGCGATACAACATTCTTGCGGGTAAAGACACCGGTGGCGTACAGCCGCTGGTCGCCCTGTCCCGTTACCTTGGCTTCCACGTTCACACCGAGCCGGTCGACAACCAGGATTGGAGACGCGTTCTTGCGACAGCCCAAGGCAAACCATTTAATCCGGCGGTGTCGCGCCAGAGGATGTTGGCCAAATTGCATGATCTGATCGACAGCTCGTTTTCAGAGTGGTCGGACCACAACCGCAACGGGCTGCTGAAATCAGTGGACGACCTTTCCGTACAGATCCAGGAGTTCGATGGATTGCAACTGCGAACGTATCCGGAATTGGACCGCCTGAGAAACTCCTTTGCCGAGGTGGAGAAACTGACCAAAGATCCGAGGTTCGCATGGATGGGCAAGAAGGAATTTCAGCTTCCGGCAGAGATTGAAATCGCCATGCGCGCCATCGCCAACCGGACTCCGGAACAGAATCCTCTGCTGTGTGAGCCCAACGTTCCCTGCGGCGCGGCAAAACTGACGGAAGATGCCCGCCAGAGCGGAGCCGGCCATTTCGAACGCTTGAAGAAAGAAATTACGGCCAGCACCACGGACCTAACGGACGCATTGCTGGCCCCGCCCGATGGCGATTTGCAGCTTTCCAAGTCCGCGGCCCGATTGCGCGCGGCGCTCGATAGCTATGTAAAGCTGCCTCTGGTGGAGCGCGAAGGCTCGGCGCGGCTGGCGATAACCTTCAATCGCGGTTCACAACTCTACTGGGACAAAGCACAGTTGCAAAGGGTCGCTGCCTGGAAGGACTCCTGGGAGGGATTCTGGAAAGCCAACCTGGAGAGAGGCACGGACGCTGTTTCGGAAAACATGCAGGATGCCTTCCGCGAAGTCGCGGAGGCCAGCTTCATGGATGGGATAGCACAAGCGGAGCATTCGCAACATGCCGGCGCCTCGGCTGACTCGGCGGAAAGCATCGCTGCGGAAGCACAGAGCTTCCAGGATTCCGCGGCTTTGCTCAACACTTTGCTCGAACAGTTCGATCAGATGGGTTTTGCCCAAGCCCGCGTTGCGCTGGAAGCCGCGACCGCAGGCCATGCAGCGGCCCTGCTGGAGCGCATAAACCAGTCCTTTGCCGCGCGGAATCTTTATACGCCCGGCGTTCAGTTCCAGCGGTGGGATGGAGAGACGGCCCCGGCCCCCGCCGGTTTTGAATTGCAGAGCAGCGAGGAAATTCCGCAGTACCTCGCGTTGCAGCTTCAGCAGGTGCGGCAGTACGGCGCGGGCGCGCGGCCCATCGTGGAGTTTCTGCAGCAACATGACCTGCCCGCCGGCTCGCGCCATCTCGCTTCCACGCTGGCCGAGTGGAAGCGTATCGTTGACGACCTTCAGAAATATGAGTTGAAGGCGCCCGGTAACTCCCTGGCCACGCTGGAAAACTTTATTGCCGTCGATATCGATAAGGTGACCCCCGAGAACTGCGCGGCCGGCGGCCTTGCCGTGGGACCGTCGAACGCCGCGGACTATTTTGTGCAGAGGCGTGAATCTTTGCGGCGCAGTCTATATGGCCGCTGCCGCGTTCTGTCGGAGCAGAACGCCGAGCGCCGCTATACCCGCCTGGCCGGTTTCTTCAATCAGCGTTTGGCCGGCAGGTTCCCCTTCGCCGCCCCGCCCCTGGAGCAAACGCCCACCGAAGCCGATCCTCAGGATGTTCGCGCCTTTTACCAGCTTCTCGATGGCGGATCAAGGGCCATTCGCGCCGGATTGCAGAAAGGCACGTTCGGGGCCGCGCGCCCCGACGTTCTGGCCTTCATCAACCAGATGGAAAATCTGCGTTCGCTGTTTGCCTCTCTACTTCCGGCGGCCGCTACATTAGCGGGCGCGGAAGGCGCATCCGCCGCACTGCTTCCGGCTACCGCGCCGGCGGCTGATGCCGCCCCACAATTCGATTTCATTCCCGCTTTCCGTGTGGACCACACTCCCTCGCCCGAGATCAACGGCAACCGCATCATCGAGTGGACTTTGCAGGTGGGCGCCGATTCCTTTCAGAACGGTGTTCCGGAAAGACTGGGGCACTGGAACTTCGGCGACCCAGTCAGGCTGACTCTGCGCTGGGCCAAGGATTCTCCCGACATACCGAAGTCCTATACGCCGGGCAGCATTGTCTACGAATATCGCGATCCATGGTCGCTGCTGAACATGATGCTGAGCCATCGCGCTGCGCTACGCGATCCATATCCGCAGACCTTGGTGTTTACGGTGCCGGAAGCCGCGCGCGATGGAAGCGCCAACGGCCTACAGGCGAAGGTGTATATCCGGCTGAAGGTGCGCGCGCCGGGAAAGCAGGAAAATTTGCCCGCGCCGTTCTTCCCATGGACTGCGCCCCTGCCGGCCAAACCCGAGGTAGAAAGCGCGAAAGGCGGTGCTCAGTGAACCACGATCATCCTTTTCGTTTCGATGTGAGCGGACTGCTCCAGCCGATTTCAAGCCGCTATCCGGGCGGCGAGTTACTGCGCTATGAGGGCACCTACGACCTGATCAAGCAGGCGCGGCAGGAAGACGACCCCCGCCTGGAGCAGGGCGTGTGGAAGAAAAACCTGAAACGCGCGGACTGGAACCAGGTGAGCCGTCTCTGCCTCAACGCCCTGCAAGAACGGTCAAAAGACCTGCAGATTGCGGCCTGGCTGCTGGAATCGTGGCTCCATCTTTATGGATTCGCCGGAGTGCGGGCGGGTTGCGACGTGGTGGCCGCCCTCTGCCGCACGTTCTGGGATTCGATGCACCCCAGCCTCGAGGATACCGACTACCGCATCGCGCCGATTCACTGGATGAACGAGAAGCTCTACATCAAGCTGAAGCTGGCCCCGATTACCAGCCCCCACAGCGAAACCAGCAACATGGCCTACACCCTGGCCGACTGGGAAACGGCGTCGATGGTGGAACAGAGCAAACACAGGCCGGATGCGCCCAAGGGGCCGGGGTTGGTCACCCCGGAAATGATTCAACAGAGCGCCAGCTTGTCGCCGGGGGCGTTTTTCGAACAACTCATGGGAGATGTGAGCGAAGCCTGCCATCTCTGTGACGAGGTGGAAGCCCGGTTCGAGAAGGAATTGGGCGCGGACAAATGCAGCCTGAGCCAGTTTCGCGGCGTGCTGGAACAGGTGTTGCTGCTGACCTCGCAGTTCTCGGGCAGCAAACTCATGCTGGAACCGTCGCGGGAGATGGAAGAAGCCATGCAGCCGGAATACGAAAGCGAAGTGATCAGCATCAACGCAGAGCAGGGAATGGCGCGTCCTATTCGCAGCCGGGAAGAAGCCTACCGCCGGGCATCGGAGGTGGCCGACTTTCTGGTCCGCAATGAGCCGCACAGCCCGGCTGGACATCTGATCCGGCGGGCAATTTCCTGGGGACATATGACGCTGGAACAACTTTTACCTGAGCTGGTTGAGCACGAAAATACGCTTAAGGATCTAGAGAGATTGTTAAACATCCAGACCGTGCCCAAGGGACGGGATTAGGAGCTTGGCGCCACGGAGACACAGAGAAGAGTAAGGCCAAAAGCGATGTCATCCCGAAGCCCGTCAGGAGCGCGCGTTTTCTTCAGCGCGCGAGTAGGGCCTGCCCTGAGCTTGCCGAAGGGGCTGAGGGACCTTGGGGTTCTTTGCGGGTCACAGTGGAACCATCGCGAACCGCAGAAATTTTGACGTGTAGCAATATCGAAAAAAAGACCTAACGGCATTAGACGCAAGAATATTGAAAAGAAAAAGGAGAGATTCTTATGGGGGAAAGCATACAGCACAAATTAGACCGCATCCGGCCGCCCCGGGTGCAGATCACTTATGACCTGGAAACCGGGGGAGCCATGCAGAAAAAGGAAATCCCCTTTGTCATGGGCATCATGGCCGATCTTTCGGGCGACAAGACAAAGACCGAAACGGACCGGAAGCTGCTCTCCGATCCGGAGCGTAAATTCATCGAGATCGATCGCGACAATTTCGATTCGATCATGCAATCCATCGCGCCCACCCGGAGCATCAAGATCCCAGCGGGAGACCCGTCGGCGGGCAAGTTCGAAACCGTGGACCTCACGTTCAAGTGCATCGATGACTTCGCGCCTCTGTATTGGGACAGCAACAGCCGCCAGTACAGCGGCGTCGTCACCCAGGATGCGAAGCTGAAGGACCTGTGGGAGTGCCGCCAGAAACTGAACGATCTTCTGGCCAAGCTGGATAACAAAGTAGATAAAGACAACAAGACGGTGAGCGATGTCCTGCTGGAGGGCGTTGGGATGAAGGGGGAATTTGCGGCCACCGTGAAGGGTTACATCGGCGCGCCTCCCGCTTCTAGCGACCCGGCCGCAGACAAAGCCAAGACCAAAGGAGGAGACTGATGAGCCCCGCCGCATTGATTGAATCAAGCATGAAGATCGCTGACGGAGACAGTGAAGATGTAAAGGCCAGGAAAAAAGACCTCGCGTCCCATTGCCTGACCTTCGCCGAGCAAATAGGAAAACTGCCGCAAGACGATTCGTTTATCGTCCAGGAGCAGCGCGACCAGAGGGTGACCGTTGAGCGTCCTCTGAACAAGAACTCGGTTGTCGATTACATCAAGGCCTGCGTTCAGCAGATCGACCACGATATCAGCCAACGCCTCGATGTGATTCTGCACAATCAGGACTTTCAGACGCTGGAGGCATCATGGCGCGGCCTCAGAAACCTGGTCTTCAATACCGAGACCGGCGTCCTTCTGAAGTTGCGTCTTCTGAATGTGACCAAAGAGGAGTTGCGTAAAGACCTCGAGAAAGCCACGGAGTTCGACCAAAGCGCCCTGTTCAAGAAAATCTACGAAGAAGAATACGGCACCTTCGGCGGGAACCCCTTTTCCGTCCTTGTGGGAGACTACGAATTCGGCCGCAGCGGCCAGGACATCAGCTTGCTCGATGGCCTGTCCCACGTTGCGGCGGCCGCACATGCTCCGTTTCTGGCGGGCGCCGCCCACGAGCTTTTCGGTCTCGAGAGCTTTACCGACCTCGGCAGTCCGCGCGACCTGGCCAAGATCTTCGAATCCTCGGAGCTGATCAAGTGGCGGTCGTTCCGCGAATCCGACGATTCGCGT
>DATMNZ010000193.1:0-25523 GCA_035568495.1 Saccharimonadales bacterium (SeqCode)
ATTCGTCGACAAAGGAGTAACCGAATATCAAACCAAATTCCGTGAAATTCAACTACGACAACTCACCAAAAAAGCATCAGAGCTTGGCTTCCAACTCACTGAAATTAAACAACTGGCATGAGCAGTTTCTGGAGAGCCCTGAAACATTTTCGTCTTGGGCCGTTGTCGAAGGTCACCTTCTGCACAGGATGCACAGGCGGCGCGCCACCGTCAGGGAAAGTAGTCACGCGGAAAACGAAAATGTGTCAGGGCTGAATGCTAAGTGCTAAGTGCTAAGTGCTAATTGCTAAGTGCTAATTGCTAAGTGCTAATTGCTAATTGCTATTTGCTATTTCGCGGCGAAGAACAGGGTGCGCACGATTGCCATCAATACCAGCACTGCGCCGAAGGTGCATACGATGGTTGCGCCCGTGGGGGTGTCGAAGTAGACGGAGCAGTAGCAGCCCAGGGCCGAGACCAGCGTGCCCATGGTCCAGCCGATGGCGAGACGGGGACCGATGCGATCGGCAAACAGCATCGCGCCTACCGACGGGACCACCAGATAGCAGAACACCAGCAGCACGCCGGCGATGGCCACCGAGGAAGTCACCACAAAGCCGAAGGAGGCATAAAAGAGGAAGTCCCAGAGCTTGACGTTGAGGCCGGTTTTTTCGGGTTGAGCGTGGTTGAGCGAGATGGCCAGAAACTTCCGGCGGAAGAAGAAATGAAAAAGGCCGATCACCCCATAAAGAATGGCGGTCTTGATGACTTCGCCCTTCGAGACCGCCAGTATATTGCCCACCAGCATGTCTTTCAGGTGCTCGGTTTCCCCGGTGGCTTTGCTCATGGCAATGATGGCCGCGGCCGAAGCTACGGCGTAGGCGATGCCGATGAAGGCCTCCAGGGGAATGGCCTTGCGGCGGGAGCGCACCAGGGAAAAGACCAGCGCGCCGATAAAGGTAAAACCCAGGCTCATCCAATAAGCGCCGCGCCCGTGCGGGTCCATACCGGCCAGGATGGCGATGGTCGCGCCCAGCGCCGCGATCTGGGCCAGCGCTAGATCGACAAATATCACGCCCCGCTCCACCACATGCACGCCCAGATAAGCGTGAATGCCGGTCAGAATCAGGCTGGCGATAAACGGAAGGACCAGAAATTGGAGGATTTCCATTGCTCTCCTTGAATCTTGCTTCTATTTTGCGCTATCTAAAGCCTGTTTCATCAGCGCAATATCGTAATCGAACAGTTTGAAATAGTCGGTGATCTCCGGCTTGCCGCCGACGGATGGCATCATCTGCAGCACCCTGCCGCTGGTCATGCTGGCCACGCTATTGGGCGTCTTGAGGTCGAAGTAGGGTTCAATCAGCATGACCTTTACATTCTCACGCTTCATCAAGTTGATCAGCTCCAGGGTGTGCGAGGGCGTCGGAGGAATTCCCGGCCGCGGCTCAACATAGCCGACCACGTCGAGTCCGAAGTGCTTGGCGAAGTTCGGCCAGGAGCGGTGGTAGGTGACGACCTTGCGTCCTCGGTAGGGAGCCATGTCCGATTCCCAGCGTTTCTCGGCCTCGGCTAGGCGCCGGCTGAAATCCTGGAAGCGCTGCTGGAAAAAGGCGGCGTCCGCGGGGTCCATTTCTCCCAGTTTGGTGGCGATGCCGCGGGCGACACGGCGGCCGTTATCAGGATCAAGCCAGTAGTGCGGATTTCCCTGAGCATGTACATCGCCCATCGAACGGTCCACCTTGCCCTGTGGGATCTCAAGGATTTCGGCAAACTCTGAGGCATCCAGAAAGCCGGGCGCGCCCGGCTGGATCCGTCCGTTGCCGCTCTGCGTAATCAGGGGCGGCAGCCACCCGATTTCCAGTTCCAGTCCTACGCTGATCAGAAGGTCGGCATTGCGAAGCTTCAGCAGAAAGCTCGGTTTAGGGTCGACGAAGTGCGGGTCTTGATATCCACGGGCCAGGGCCTCGACTTCAATTCTATCGCCGCCCACTTCCTGCGTGAGCGAGGCCAGATCGGTGAGCGTGGTGATGACTTTCAGTTTCTTGGCTTCCGCCGTCGGGGCCAGCGCCAGCGCGCCCATCAGGGCCAGCAACATGAAAAACCGGCTTTTAGAGTGCAGTGTCATAAAAGTTCCTCTTCGTTAGCGTTTCCCGTACTTCTTACTTCTAGTACTGTGACCGCTTGAAATGGCAATGCCGCCCAAAAAGCAGGCCAGCAGTTCCGATCACCCGATCCGCGATGGTTACTCAATCTCCGGTCACGCTACATCAAAACGGGTGTGCCCCATGCGCGCCCAGCGCGAACAATATCTGAAATAACACTTCATGAGCGTCAGAGTTTCCCGTATAGCGCGTGAAACGATACTGGCCGCGAATCTGTGCGAACTCGCTGGGCCAATAGGTAAGTAACGCCGCCCCGCCCCGGTCGTGGAGGCGGGCGTTGGTGGCCCGATCGGAATCGTCATAGCGTGCGCCGGCAAACCAGCGGCGCGCGAATTGATAATCGGCGGACGTGTAGAAACCAAAAGCACGTTGGAAGCCCAGGCCCCCATCCGGCGGACACGTGACCAGCGTGCATTGGCCGAGCGTGGGCTGCTGCTGTTGGCGCCAGATGAATTCACTGCGGGCAAGGAACTGGTGATAGATGGAGCGCTGCAGGGGCTTCCATCGCCATGTGGCATCCACGCCGTAGAGGCTGCTGACAAAGGCGCTGCCAAATTGATTGTGCCCGCGCGAATAGGAAAGCCCCAAATCGACGTTGGTGTTGTCGGTGATGTCGCGGTAGCCGCGCAGATGACTCACGGTGCTCAAGTCGCTGGGCGTAGAAGATTTGAATACATCGGAGGAGTCGCCGCGGAACCCCTGTCCGGTGAGTTCCACGAACCATTTACCGGGAATGGGGATGATATGCTGCACGGAAAAGCCGGCGTCGTCGATTCCATCTTCGCCGCCCACCAGGTTGCGGGTCACCAGCGGACGATCGACCCATGGGAGCACGTGATTGTGCATGGTGTTGACCTTCCCGAAGGCCGAACGCATCTTGCCCACTTTCGCCAGGAAGCCTTTCGGCAGCGCCGTAAATGTGATGAACCCCTCTTCCAGGTTCACGCCTTGTTCACCGAACGAAATAAAGAAATCGGCGCGCGCATAAGGGTCGATGATGGCCTGCAGTCCGATTTCCGATTCGTGCATTTCAAACGCAGGCGAAGGGCTGATGCGGTTGCGGCCGCCGGTGCTGATGAAATCGCCGATCACGCTGATATCCGGATTGAGTGCCTTGGCGGCCGATGCGCCGGCCCCGCCCAGGCGGACCGGCTCAAGCGGTGGCGCCGGGGCCGTCGCCACGGTGGCCGGTTCTCCCGGGGTCTGAGGTTGGGTGGCGGGCGGCTGCGGGGCCATCTGCTGCGCCTTGAGCTGGCGCAATTGTCCTTCAAGCAGAGCCATCCGGTCTTCGAGATCGCGCACTTTCTGTTCCAGTGCGGCATTCGCGGCCTGCGCATCCGCGGCGGGCGTGGCGCCCGGCTGCTGTGCGCACACTGCACCCGACAATAGCAGGACCGAAAATCCTGTAAGGAAATGCCTCATAATTTTGGACCTCTTCGCTCGTGGGCCGCTGCGGACCTGATCGTCACCCGCAAGCTGGATGGCATGGTCCGGACTCAAGCGCATGTCAAATTGGAAAAGTGATGAAACAATGTACCCCGGCATCGTCCCAAGCAAACGAGAGCTAACGGGGAAAGCCGCGGCGATTCAGGGCAGATTTAGACGGCAGGCGGAGGACGAATGAACAGCGTGAGTTCGGCGGGCACACCTTTGACATCCACATCGTACGACACCGCCAGAATGGCCACAGTAACGGCCACAGAAAGACACTGAGAGGCAACCACCGGCGCATTGGCATGGGCCGAGATGCAGATGGCGCATGGACGGCCAACATTTCCAGAACTGGCTGTGGCATGGACGTGCGTAGCTTCAAGCCCGGCAAAGAGCAGGGCAATGAGAACACAGGCCACCGCAACCCATCGCGGCAGCGCCGCTTTTCCGGCTTGGCGTGAGTGTCTCATGCCTTCAATCTCGATGAAAACACTGCAACTATAGCACAAACAAAACCTCGTCCGATGCAGTGCCCGGGAGGCGGACTGGGGAAGGACAGCGCAAAGGCCAAAACCATCGCTTGATATACGGTTAGATGCAAAAAGGAAGCAAAGCGTCTACCGGCCTTGGATCTACATAACTACTACGGCGTAAATCGCCTTTTTGCGCCTTCTTGCTGTAGGATTATGGTACCAGAGCAGGTTGCACCAATCGCTTTCCGGCGAGGCCCCGGAGCTTGCGCAGGAACAGTTCTGCTTTGCCCGGCTTAATAATTAGCTAACGAGGACCCAAGTGCGCGTGATTGTTCCGCCAGGGCTGGACAGCAAAGAGGCTGAAATGTTCAGCCTGCTGAATCCGCTGGAAATGCCAAGACATATCGCGATCATTATGGATGGCAACGGCCGCTGGGCCAAACGCCGCCATCTGCCGCGCATCGCCGGCCACCGCAAAGGCGTGGAAGCAGTGCGTTACGTGGTGGAAACCGCGGCCCGTATCAATCTGCCGGCGCTCACCTTGTATGCCTTCTCGGCGGAGAACTTCCAGCGTAGGCCGCCCACGGAAATCAAATTCCTGATGAAGCTGCTGCAGAAATACCTTAAAGATGAGATGCCGCTCATGCAGCGCAATAACATCCGTCTGGCCTTCATCGGGCGCTACCAGTTGCTGCCGCCCGAAGTGCAAGACCGCCTGGCATGGGCCAAAGAACAGACGGCCAGGAATACCGGCATGGTCATGACCCTGGCCCTGAACTATGGCTCGCGCGCAGAGATTGTCGATGCGTTTCAGTCGATGCTGCAGGCGGCGGCCAACAATGGCGGCCTCAGCCACCTGAAGATCGACGAGGAAACCGTTGGCCGTCACCTCTACACGCACAACTTGCCGGAACTGGACCTCGTGATCCGCACCAGCGGCGAGTTGCGCCTGAGCAACTTCCTGCTCTGGCAGGCCGCCTATTCAGAGCTCTACGTCACCAGGACTTTCTGGCCCGACTTCCGCGGCACACACCTGCTGGAAGCCATCGCCGACTATCAGCAGCGTGAACGCCGGTACGGCGGACTGGTGGAGACGAATGGAGCGCATTGAAACCCGGAAGAGCTAGAAGAATTTGGTAATTGGGTAATCTGGTAATTGGGTAATTGAAGAGCTGTCATGCGAACGGGCGAATTACCAAATTACAAGATTACCCACGGTCAAATTACCCAATTACCAAATTACCCACTTACCAAATCTGTTGAAAGGTTGCATGACGAGAATCCTCACAGCAATCGTCCTCATCCCCCTGGTCCTGCTGGCGGTGCTCAAAGCGCCCTTGTGGCTGTTTGCGCTGCTCATTGTGCTGGTTGCCGTCCTGGCGATAAATGAGTATCTCAACATCATCAAAGGATACGGCGTTGAGCCGGTGGGCTGGGCGCTTTATGCCATGGCGGTGGTGGTCATTGGCGGGGTCTTCATCAGCGGCGATCCCGACCTGCTCGTTACTTTCCCCTGGGGTCTGTGGCTCTTTAAATGCTGGACGATCCTCCTGTTATTGCCGCTGGTATTTGGAATTCCGGTAGTGCTTCGCGGCGAGATGCGCATGGCCCTGCCGGGTGCGGCGGCTTCCGCCTTCGGCGTGCTTTATCTGGCCGTGCCGCTGGCCCTGATGGTGGCTCTGCGCCGTGATATTTTGCAAAACGTGCTGGTCGTCTTCATTTTGTTTTCAGTCTGGGCCGGCGATACTGCGGCCTACTACGTGGGGCGAAGTCTGGGCCGGCACAAGCTGGCGCCCGCCGTGAGTCCTAACAAGACATGGGAGGGAGCGGTTGCCTCCGTTCTGGCCAGCGTGGCGGTGGCGGCGCTGGTGACGCGCTTCTACGCGGAAATCAGCAATCTCTTCAGCGGCCCTGGCTCGGGCTTCGAACTCTCGCGGCACGCGCCCGCGAGTGTGCCTTGGGTGCCGGTCATCGCGCTTGGCATCCTTACCAATGTTGCCGCGCAGTTCGGCGATCTGTTCGAATCGGCGCTCAAGCGTGGCGCCCAGGTCAAAGACTCAGGCTCGCTCCTACCCGGACACGGCGGTATGCTCGACCGCATCGACGCGCTTTTCTTTGCCATTCCCGTGGTGTGGTACTATGCCAACCTTACTGGCTTCCCGGCAAGCGCCGTCCTTCATCGCCCATGAAACGCATCGCCATTCTCGGTTCCACCGGCTCGATCGGCCGCAGCACTCTGAGCGTGATCGAGTCGAACCCGGAGCGCTTCCAACTGCTCACCATGGCGGCCGGCGAAAATCTGCAGGCCGCGCTCGACCAGGCGCGCCTCTGGAAACCCAAGGTCCTGTCACTGGCTTCCGAGCAGTCGGCCGAGTCCGCCCGCAAGACGCTGAAGGCCGAAGGATTGAGCGAAATTGAAGTCGTCTCCGGCGCCGGCGGTACCGTCAGGGTCGCTACACACCCGGAAGTCGATTTTGTCGTCAGCGCCATCGTGGGCGTGGCCGGACTCAAGGCGACCTATGAAGCCGTGCGCGCCGGCAAAGAAATCGGGCTGGCCAACAAGGAATGTCTGGTGGCCGCCGGTGAGCTGATCACAAGCGAGGCGCGCCGCCAGGGAAAGCCGCTGTTGCCCATCGATAGCGAACACAACGCGGTACACCAGTGCATGCGCGGCGGACGTATGCAGGAAGTCGAACAGATATGGCTGACGGCCAGCGGCGGCCCTTTCCTGAACACGCCGAAATCGGAGTTCGAGAGCATTACCATCGAACAGGCACTAAAGCATCCCACATGGAAGATGGGTCAGCGCATTACCATCGATTCGGCGACGCTGATGAACAAGGGCTTTGAGGTGATTGAAGCCTGCCGGCTTTTTGATCTGCCTCCGCATCAGGTCAAGGTAGTCGTGCATCCGCAATCGACGATTCATTCTATGGTGGAATTCAATGACGGCAGCCTGCTGGCCCAGCTTTCGGTCACCGATATGCGCCTGCCAATTCTCTATGCGCTAACCTGGCCGGAGCGCATTTCATCGGATTTACGGTTTAACGTGCTGGAAATGAAGAGGTTAGACTTCCAGCCGCCGGATCTAGATAAGTTCCCGTGCCTGCGGCTCGCCTACGAGGCCGCTGAAGCAGGCGGCGCCAAGACCGTGGCGCTGAACGCCGCGGACGAAGTGGCGGTCGCCGCCTTCCTCAAGGGAGAGATCGGCTTTGCCGATATACCAAGAGTAATAGCGCAGACTCTTGAAGAAACTCCGGAGCGCCACCCGGAATCTATAGAGGAAGTCCTGGCCGTAGACCAGGAGGCGCGGCGTCTGGCCTACCTGCGGCTGGCCCGCCAACTGACCCAGTGACCCGGCTAGTGCGCTAGCAAGCCGGACCGGGAAAGGTTAGAATAGCTTAAATTACCGTATGTCGTTCCTTATTTATCCCGCAGCTACGGCCCTGGTGTTAGGGGTCCTCGTTTTTGTCCACGAGTTCGGCCACTATGCCGTCGCCATGTTATGCGGCGTTCGTGTTGAAGTCTTCAGTCTGGGCTTTGGCAAGCGTCTGCTTGGTTTCACGCGAGGCAACACCGACTACCGTCTCAGCCTGCTGCCGATAGGCGGCTACGTGAAGATGGCGGGTGAGAACCCCATGGAGAGCCGTACGGGCGATCCGGGCGAGTTCATGAGCCATCCGCGCTGGCAAAGGTTCCTGATCGCGATTGCCGGGCCCGCCATGAATATTCTGCTGGCGATTGGCATTCTGACCGGCGTTTACATGCACCACTATGAACATCCGG
The DNA here is from genome assembly GCA_035568495.1 of Saccharimonadales bacterium (SeqCode). GTDB lineage: Bacteria > Acidobacteriota > Terriglobia > Terriglobales > Acidobacteriaceae > Angelobacter. Next base: position 7,835 of record DATMNZ010000193.1, read on the forward strand.
CGTTCTTGGAACAGCCGGTGGTTGTCGGCACGGTGATTGCCAATTCCGCGGCTGAGAAAGCCGGCCTCAAGCCAGGCGACCGGGTGACGCGCGTCCAGAGTTTGAACAACCCCACATGGGAACAGATGATGCCCAAGATCATGATGAATCCCGATCAAACGGTGGGCATGACGATTCAGCGTGGCGGCCAGACCTTTGAGGCCGTCATCACGCCCCAAGCCTCTGGTTCGGAGCGCATGGGCGACGCCGGAATCGTTCCGGTCAATCCGGTGCTGGTGGGCTCCACCGATCCTCTGTTCTCGGCGGCCAAAGCCGGAATCAAAGCGGGCGACCAGATTGTGAGCATCAACAGCGCTACGGTCAACAACATGGAAGACCTAGTGCAAGAGCTGCAACGGGCCAAGAACACTCCCACGGTAATCCGGGTGCTTCGGGGCGGGGCGGAACTCGCATTCACGGTCACCCCCGAAATGGGCGACGTGGCGCCCGGAAAAAAGCAATACAAGATTGGCATCACCCGCGACCAGGTCATGCACGTGGACAAGCTGCCATTTCCAGCCGCTATCGACCGCGCTTACAGTGAATGCCGCACCAACTCCATCCTGATCTTCGAACTGGTGGGTAAGATGGTCCAGGGCAAGGGCAACGTAAAGCAGGTGAGTGGGCCGATCATGATCGGCAAAATTTCCGGACAGGCGGCCATGGAAAAAGGCTGGACTCCGTTGCTGATCGTCATGGCCATCATCAGCCTCAACCTGGCGGTCTTCAACCTGTTCCCCATTCCCATTCTCGACGGAGGCCTGATGCTGATGCTGCTAATCGAGAGCGTAATGCGCCGCGACATCAAGCAAGAAATCAAGGAGCGCGTCTACCAGGCGGCCTTCGTGTTCCTGATTCTGTTTGCCGTAGTAGTGATCTACAACGACGTAGCCAAGAACCTGCCAGGGCTTTCGTAGGGCCGGAATTCATTTTTCGTTTCCCGCACAAATTCTCTCAGGCGGTAGCACCCCCCAGCTTTTGGTTTTCTCCGCGCCCTGCGCGGTTCAGTCTTTTTGTTTTTCCTTTGCATCCTTCGCGTCCTTTGCGGTGGATTCCTTTTGGTTGATACTACGTCGCACTCCCCACATGTTAAACTGTATATTCCATGGCTATAATTGGTCGCAGAAAATCCGTAACCGTAAGAATTGGCAACGTCCGCGTGGGCAGCGATGCGCCTTTAGTGGTGCAGTCGATGACCAACACGGATACCGCCGACATTCCGGGCACCATTCAGCAGGTGGCCCAGCTCGTCCAGGCCGGCTCCGAACTGGTGCGGGTCACGGTCAATAATGACGAAGCCGCCAAGGCCGTGCCGGCCATTGTCGAGGGCCTCGAAAAGCGCAATATCCGTGTGCCCATCATCGGCGACTTCCACTACAACGGACATCTGTTGTTGACCCGTTATCCCGAATGCGCGCAGGCGCTGGCCAAGTACCGCATCAATCCCGGCAACGTGAGCGTGGGCCGCAAGAACGATGACAACTTTCGCGCCATGATCGACGTGGCCATCAAGAACCGGAAGCCGGTCCGTATCGGCGTGAACTGGGGCTCGCTCGACCAGCAACTGCTGACCCGCATGATGGACGAAAACTCCACCAGCGCGGAACCCAAAGACGCCCGCGACGTGACCATGGAAGCCATGGTCGTCAGCGCCCTGCGCTCGGCTGAAATTGCCGAACAGTTCGGATTGCCCCATGACTTTATCATCCTGAGCGCCAAGGTAAGCGGCGTGCAAGATCTCATCGACGTCTACCGCAGCCTGGCGGGGCGATGCGATTATCCTCTGCACCTGGGGCTGACCGAGGCCGGTATGGGGGCCAAAGGCATCGTCAGCAGCGCCGCCGGACTCGCAGTGTTGCTGCAGGAAGGCATCGGCGACACCATTCGCGTCTCGCTCACCCCGGCGCCCAACGGCAGCCGCGCCGAAGAGGTGCTGGTAGCCCAGCAGATTCTGCAATCGTTAGGTATCCGCAGCTTTACGCCGCAGGTCACGGCCTGCCCCGGCTGCGGACGCACCACCAGCACCTTCTTCCAGGAGATGGCGGAACAGATCCAGACTTATCTCCGCGACAATATGCCGGTGTGGAAGGGAAAATATCCGGGCGTGGAAGAGCTCAAGCTGGCGGTGATGGGATGCGTGGTCAACGGGCCGGGAGAATCAAAGCACGCCAATATCGGCATCTCGCTCCCCGGCACGTTTGAAGAACCCAAGGCCCCGGTGTTCGTCGATGGACGCCTGATGACCACGCTAAAGGGCGACCGCATCGTCGCCGAGTTTATTAAGATTCTTGATGAGTACGTTCATTCCCGCTACGGTTCAGGATTGGAAGTATCGAAAGCGCCGGAGGGCGTTCCCGTCTAACGCCGGAGGGCGTTCCCCTCTAAAGCGGTTTAGAATAATTAGAATAACAATCAGAGACTCCACGAGGAGATCGGAGACCAAGTGCCAAAGAACAACGCCCGCAAGAACATACGCACCCGCAAACAAGCCAGCCTGCGGCTAAGAAACCGCGCCCTGCGCGAGACCGTAAAAGCGCCCGCCCCATCAAAACCCGCCGCCGCAGCCAAGCCCGCAAAATGATGTAGAACCGGATTTCGCCGCTGATTTTCGCTGATGAACGCTGATAACAACCCGAAGTGCTGTGGTAACCATCCCCATCTCTCGGTTTTCTCTGCGCCCCCCTGCGATCTCCGCGCTCTCTGCGGTTCAATCTTTTGATCTTCCTTTGCGTCCTTAGCGTACTTTGCGGTGGAGTCTTCTGGTAGAGGCTACGTCACGCCGTGCCCCCGTGGTTAAGCATGTCCCGTGCGATGGTCTTCGACCCCATCCACAATACCAACGCCAGCCCCAGCGACAACACCGGGATCACCAGCATAGCCTGCTGCAATCCGATGGCGCGGAAGGCCTCCGTAATTTGCAGGGAACCGGCCGCGGCCGCCGCCCGGTGGGCCATGCGGTCGCTCAACTGGCCGGTAAGAATCGGGCCAAACGACGCCCCGCCCATATACATCACCAGAAAATAGATTGACATGCTGGTGCCCCGCAGCGCCGGGGCCACGATGTCTTGAATCGACGCATAGACCAGGCCGTAGTACATGTTGAGCAATCCATAAGCAACGGTCAGCAGCGGAATGGCCATGGCCAGTGAGCCATAAGACTGCTGCACTCCGAAGTAGGCAAGAGGCACGGCGCACAAGGATGCCACCGCGGCGGCCCGCATCCGGCCATGCGGCTGGCGCCGGGCGATGGAGTCACCCAGATAGCCGGCGAACAACCCGCCGCTGATTCCGCCGACACCGTAGACGATGCCGGTCACAATGCCGGCGCGTCCCACGTTCATGTGATGGATGCGCCCGAAGAACGCCGGAAGAAACGTGCCGATGGCGTACAAGTTAAAGTTCACCAGCGCGCCCGAAGCGATGATCCACAAGAATGTGGGGATCCTCAGCACCTGCCAGATGGAACCCGTGGCCGGGGCCGTGGTCACGGCCTTGTATTCCAAAGTCTTGTGTTCCGGGGTCTGACGTTCTGACGTCTGGCGCTCCGTGCTTTGACGCTCTGAAGCCCCGCGCTGCGGCTCGCGCAACAGCAACAGCACCGGGACAATCACCAGTGCCGGCGCAGCCGCCATCACCATCGCCGTCCGCCAGCCATGCGCCAGGGCAATCGGCCCGCTCAAGAAAAAGCTAAGGGCTCCGCCGATGGGTACGCCCAGCATAAACAACGCCAGCGGACGGGACCGCTTTTCCGCCGGAAAGAGATCGCCGATCCAACTGGTGGCCGCCGGAGCGCAGGCAGCTTCGCCCACCGCCACACCCAGCCGCGAAACCACCAGCAACGGCAGGCTCCGCGCCCACGCCGCGCAACCGGTCAGCGCGCCCCAAACAGTCACACCCGCCGCCAAAAGCCACTTGCGGCTGTAGCGGTCCGCCGCCAGTCCCAGCGGCAATCCCACAACGGCATAGAGCCACGTAAACGCCGAACCGAGCAGGCCGAGCTGTGAATCCGAAAGGCCAAACTCTTTGCGGATAGGCTCCGCCAGCGCTCCCGGTACCTGCCGGTCATAGAAGTTAATGATGTTCACCAGAACAAGCACCATCAGCGACCCCACAGCAAAGCGCGTGGAAGTGACAGCCGCCGGGCGGAAAGGACTCTCAACCGTGGAGGAGGAAGAGGACATGGGCCGACATGGTATCAGACAGCGTGGCTTTCCGATCACCCGATCAACAGATCACCCGATCACCAGATTCCATCCGGTCTGTTATACTGAAATCCTCACCTGTCGGGGAGTGGCTCAGCCTGGTAGAGCACCTGGTTCGGGACCAGGGGGTCGGAGGTTCAAATCCTCTCTCCCCGACCATTTATTTCAATAACTTACACGCGATTTGTGGTTTTCCGTCTACGCCACTGTAGGCAAAATTGAGGCTGGGAAGGCCTCAGAGATCCACAAGCGGGCAATTTTGAGTTGATTCATTTGCGATCGGCCACCATGAAGCGTAACGCTACGGTAGTCATCTCCAGAGCGAATGCGGCGAAGTGGTAGCCGGGCAGCGGTGGATGAGCTCCTGTTTTTGACAGTAGGTCCTTAGATGTAAGCAGCAGTTTCTCCAACCGTTCCACGAACTCAATCTCTCGCTCACCGAACTGGCACACATCTTTGAGTTTTCTCAATCCTGGAGATAATTGTCCCTCACCTGTCATTTGCGTCACCGCAGTTTGTAGTGCGTTCCGGCAGTTCGCCACACAATCACTCCACCCGGTAGGAGTTCCTTCCCCAAGCCGCTGCCTTGCATTTTCCAGGTAGCCACCCACTTGCGTGAGCGAAGTGGCTCGGAGTAGGTCGCCAACAGACTGATCAGAGGATTTAGGGCGACGTACCTCAGTCCGAACCGCTGCCTTGGTTCGATTCGTCATTGTGATAACCCATTCGTCAGTTAAGCCGCTGCTCGCACCCCAGGCAATCACGTCGCCTTCTTCGACCAATACGGAGGGTGGAAACAGAAAGTAAACAGTGCCGTCGGGTCGTTCACACTTAAAGCCCATTTCCGAAAAGCTCTGTGAACCGCGCTTGATGACGGCGAAGCCAGGATCATGGCCGTGCCTCTGCTTGGTGAGTTCATTGTGCGTCCATAGCTTCAGGAAGGAATACTCAGTTTCCTTTGAAGAAGGCGCAGTGTTGGCTTCAACATACATGAAAACAACCCTCCTCAAAAGTAATGATATCTATTGCGCACGAAGGAAATCAACCCCAGGCTCCTTTGCCCCAGGGTGGATGCATCTAAGTTGGCTAAGTTTTAAGGGCCTGGGAGAGATAAGAGCGATGCGAGTGATGAGGGAGAAGTTTTGGGCCGCATGACCGGCTCGTTTGCGGCTGTGATCTTCAGAGAAGGCCACATCCAGCACCCAGTGGAGGGAGTTTTCGATGCCCCAGTGTTGGCGAACGGCACGATTGATGCGCTCGGCGTCGGCCGCCAAGCTGCTGAGGTATTAACGGGTTTCGCTCTCGCTTTGGCCGGTGGTTTTGAAGTGGCGCTCGGCTTCCACGCGTACCAAACTACGCAAGGAGGCCCACTGGTGGGCCTCCTCAATCATGATAAATCGTCGATCACCGAACAAGTGCGTGTTTCCACGCGCCCATGGCCCACATCCACCTGCGATACGGATCGGCAGGGGAGGAATCGAAACGCATCCTGCACCCTTTCCAATAGGTTTCCTTGGTTGTCTTTGACCGCCAAGACGTAATCGGCATACTGGTGGACGATTTCCTCGGCGATGCTCCTCTGACAGCCCATGGCGTCCACAGTGACCACACAGCCGCTCAGAACCAGCACTTTCAACAGTTTGGGAATGGCGGTAATTTCGTTGAGTACTAGACGGTTCTCACTGGCCCAGGCGCTGACCATATGCACGAATCGCCCTAAGTGAGCAGTATTGGCCTTAGCCCCTACGGATCCGGCGGAATTGACGGGCCTTGGAGACTCATTCAGCCGAAAGATCACTTCCCTGGAAGACCGTATTCAGTCTAAGCTAGTGCGTACGGCAGCCATAGTGCCCCCGTGGCGATCCGTTTCAAGACCAGTTGAGCGGCTACCACACAGGGTTATCGCGGGCGCATATGCCAATGCAAACTGGTGATTCAAGTTTCGATCAAGCATTACAGGTGGTCTATGATCTCTATCATATGAGAATTTCGAATAGAAAGTGGGTGCCTGACTGCTCGCACATCTCACTTGTGGTGCAAAAATAAAACATGATACGATTCCTTCCACTAAGTTCTCGACAATGAGAGTTTCGGAAGCCACGAAACAAATTTCATCAGAAAATCAGCTTTACTAGAAAGTGCTCTATGCGTGTCGATGTATCCGGTCATCAGTTTACGTTCCCACCCACCTGTGCCTGCTGCAACTCTGCCGCAGATCGGCAACTGACCATCTCGGCAAGTAAATCCAGCGGCAAGCGCGTCATTCACACTAAGACTCAGGTTTGGGATATTCCTTACTGCGCACATTGTCTGGCTCATGTCGGTGCCGCTGACCGAGCTGCCGGCACTGCGAAATTACTGACAATTTTATCGCTGCTGGCCGCAGTTTTTTTATGGTATTTGACATCATTCTATATCGCTCTGATATTTGGCATTCTAGCAATCATCGGAACTGCCATTCTTCACGGCAAACAGATGAGCAATGCTCGTGCCATGTGCAGCCCGGCGTGCATGTCGGTCTCGAGAGCCATTGCTTACTTAGGGTGGCACGGAACGCTCCACCGGTTTGAGGTTCTCTCTCCAAATTTCGCCCGCGATTTTATGGCAGCTAATCAGCGAAAACTCGTTAACTTGACACCGCAGGCCCGAGATCTCCTAGCATCGAGCGGTATTACCGCAGAGCCTCTTAACAAACCACGTTCCGCAAGGCGATACATGACCTGAACTGTTTTGTTCTATCGTCGTACACCGGAGATGACAGGCGCCAGAACTAATTTCTAAGAGTTTTCGATGCCGTCTGAAAACGAAATAATAACGATTCTGTTGAAGCACCGACGATTCAGCGCAGGCACAACATACGAAATGTTCGCTTCGATTGCATTGTTCTTCCCTAAGCTCGTCGAACAGCTTTCACGATTGCAGCGTCGGCCAAATAATCGCGGAATCTTTGACGCGGCTGCCTTAGGAGTCGGCTACATGGCGCGATTTGGGGAGTATCAAATTACGTTATCGAAAGCTCCCACAGATGCGATGGCCGAGCAACCGCAGTCCAAATGAGGTGGTAAGGGGGCCGTTCCCGCATTTCCTTCGACCATGGGATCATTCCAATTGGGTGGAAGTCAATTAGGAAACGGTGGAGAAAAGACCGAACAGAAAACAGTGCGGCAATAGAAGTCTCTGAAAACGGAACGGTGTGAGTACGGGAGAAAACCATCACCCAGTATGGTAATATGGTGCCGTCAATCTACGATTGAACGAGGATGACAGAATGATCGTGCAACCTCCCCGTTTCCTGTCGGCTCTCGCGTGTGCGTCAGCGTTACTTTTTATGGCCACCCTCTCACCGGCGCAATCATCTATGTGTGCCCCCGTGAGCAATAATCCGCTCGTAATGGAAAGTCTCTGTAGCGACCCGCCGAAAGCAGAGCCTCATCCCGCTGCGACGAGCAAGTCCTCCCGGACATCGGCACCGTCGTTACTTACGCTGACCGCACAACAAGTCTCGGAAATGCGGCTTGACGATCCGCCGCTCATCCGCCCCGGCGACGTACTTGCGTTCGAAGCAAATCGTGGCGACTTCATCCTGCACCTGTACCTGTCGAACGGCAAAATGATTGTCACCCAGCCGCTCACCAGGGAAGAAGCGGAAAATACCATGGTCATGTGGAGGAAAGGGCGGGCGCGTCTCGATTACCCCGAAACCGTCAATCAGTATCTCGTCGCATTCAGATTGATCCCATTGCACGAGCATGGGGCGGGCTTGCTTTTCAGAAGTATCAAGATTTATCGGAATGGCAGAACGATGCTGGAGCTTGAAAGAAACCAAGCGGGGAAGAGGCCCATAACTCCCGAGCCGCCCATGTCGTATCCGCAAGATCCGAGAGTGATGGTTGCGACCGTCACGATGCCAACGTTATTTTCTCCTAAGTCCGAGACCGGATACCTGGCACCCCATATTCCTGCCTTCTCCACTTCGCCGATGTTGATACAATCGACCGGAACCTCGGCGGGAGACCCGAATCATTTCAAATACGCCGGGCAGGAATTGGACGCGGAGTCCGGCTTGTATCACATGGGTGCCCGGTATTACAGTCCTACATTGGGGCGGTTCACATCGCCTGACCCGCTGTATGTTGAGATGCATCGCTTAAGTGATCCGCAACAATTGAATCTCTACACGTATGGAAGGAATAACCCCACAACCTTTTCTGATCGAACGGGGTTGGATATCGCGCTTCGCTGTCAGGGTGGCCAAAGCGACTGCATAACCGCAAAAGATCAACTGAATGGCCGTGAACACGCACAATTCCAGACGGGACTCGACAAAAACAATAAACTGACTGCCCACGTGAGTAAAGACGCGTATGCAAAGCTCGGTTCGTCTGAAAAAGCGCTCTACAATGCGATCAACGATACTAAGAGCCATGCAAGCCTTAGCGTAGTCAACGGTGATGGAAATGTAACGTTCGGGGTGCATAATGGTGCCGGAAGTAATACCGTCGATATCGCTGACACGGCGAAACTGAATGCGCCAAGCAATGCCGGCGGTTTGAATGCTGGGGATGCGGTTGCTCACGAGGGTCTCCAGGCATATATCAGCCTTTCGAATGACGCTCAGTCTGACAACTTGGCATCACAGTTTTTCCCCGGCGTTAACAACCCGCTTTCAGCATTCATTTACAACAGCGCAGGAACAGATGCAACCGGCTCGCTCATAAAAGGAAATATCGCGGATGGTCGCGGTTCTGAACTCATTCGCACGACGTTTCGAACGCCAATCCCTGCCATCGACATTTTTACCAAAGGACCCACTCGTGCTACGACCGGTGTGGAACGCGACGTTGACGAGGTGAAGTTTGTACCAGCGCCTAGGTAAGCTGTTCTTCCTTCTCGTCGTTTTGGGCGCGGGGGCAGAAGCGACATTGCCGCCCAAGACACCAGAGTCGGTATTGAAGGGGCGCTTTGTCGCGCAAGCGAAGACGAATCTTGAGGATGTCGGATCATTCATCGGCTATGGCGAGGTGTATGTCTTCGAGGTTGAGGGATTGAACGGCGCGCGATATCTCGTAAAGATTGCGTACACGTTTCGGGTGCTGAAAGATCGGCTTGCATCATCCTATCTCGATTATTCCGTGCTTCGTTCTCTCGTGGTCACCAAAGATAGCTTGTGTAATGACACGCTCAGCCACATGGCGTATACGCAGGATGTTGACGCAAGCGGCCATTTCCGTGAGCATCAGTTTACCCTGAAGCCAGCCAAGAACGCCCCGGAACTGAAAATCTCGGACGATATGCTCGCCTGTTACGCGCTCACGCCGCAGGGGGTAAAGCGTTCCTTGCCAAAAGTTTCTCGCCAAAAATAGCATGATCGTTCGCGCAAATAATGAGCGGCTGTAGATGAAAATAAGACCTCCGATTTCAATCGGTTGCAAAAGGGCTTCAAGAGCGGATCGCTGGAAGATCATTAGTAATCCCTAATGTAGATGAAAAGGACACCGAGGGCTTGTGGCTATCGTTTGAAAGGCAGGGAACATTGGGGGACTTACAGCCACACTTTTGCTACGGCGCACGGGTGAAGAAATCCGCATGACGGTAAGTTCATCATCCTAAAGGAATAACCGGGGCGGCTCCGAGCTGACCTCCTGATGTTGCACCAGTAGGCCGAGAAGTTGCTTTTGGAGCGATCTAGCGACATGAGCATTCAGAATTCGCCAAGAAAGCAAACTCCATGCATACTTCGGAAAACCCAATCGAGGCACTCTGCCACTCATTGCGCGGGGAACGACAGCACTCCGTCGTTTCTTCGTGATTTCTCTTTCGAAAGACTGTCGTCTGCATTGCTTTCTGTCAGTTGTATCTATGTGCAAACCAATAACCTGTAACGATCTTCCGTTTTTGAGCACTATATAGTTGAGCATCATACTCACAAGGAGAACTATATAATGTCTCGGAAAATAACTCCTATCATGTTGTCGGTCGGAATCTTCTTTGCACTTGCGGCATTTGCCGTAAGCCGACAAACGCAAGATACCAAAGACACCTCCTTTGTTCGGAGCGACATCGATGCAATTAATGCTAAAGTTAGAGCCCTTAAGGGAAGCGACCCCGCTCTGATCGGAGACCTCGTAGATTCAGTCTTGTCATTCCACGGTATCACTAGGCAGGTATTATCAGGGACAAGCGGGTTCCGGGATCAGATAGTGAAAGCCGAAAGCGGCTACCATAGCGGTAATCGCCGTGGAGTGTCCGAAACGGATGTGGCACGGCTGATCAACAATCTTGCTGTTCACTTTAGGACACCTGAGTATACACAGTCCTCAGCCCTTGAAATCAGACAGCTAAGAGCACAAATGCTCGTGATACATCCGGGGCTCATCGGAATTGCTCCTGCCTCCAAGCGGAATGACATTGCTAACAGGTCGCTAAGGAATGAGATGTCTCCAGTGGAGGCCATCCACGTCACTGCCACAATGATCTTCCAAAAACTTAATAACCCCGAGTGGCAGCTTTCGCGGAGCGAACGGGAAGCTCGATGGCGAGACAAACACAAAATATCCTATAACCTAAACTTCAGTGACCGAACCAGAAGCAGCGAGGTGTTGACAGCAATCCAAAGTTCAGCCTCGCAGATGAGCCTGCGTGATGCTCTAACACTCACCAATGAAAGTTTTTCAATCTTAGGGATTGGGGGTAATAATCAATGACGTATCTACTCACGAATACGTCATCCTCCCGTGTGCGGCTACCGCTATTCGTTCTGCTCATTGCGGCGGTTGTGATTGTAGGGTCCAGCGGCTGTGGAAGCGGCGGAACTGGATCGACAGCTCCATCATCGGGTTTTTCTATCCAGTCGATGTTTTGGTCCGGTAGCATGATGCTGGCTGAATCCGGTGCTACTGGACAAGCTTGCCTCAGCGATTCATCCGGTTTCATTGCGACTGTCTCTAGCTGTTTCCCACCATCAAATCACGCTGTGCAATTCCTAGACTGGGGGCCGACCGGGGGTGATGGAAAAGTGTTTATCTCCACCTCTGTGTTTCCTTCGAATTGGGACTTTTTACAAGGACGGTCAACTCATTGTAATACGACGACCGAGAAACCTGTTTCGGGAGTAGTCCAAGGCCAAATTGTCCAGATATTATGTCAATCCTTTCCCTCAGCATCCATAGCCCCTTCGAGCGTTGCAGCAGGTTCACAGCCATCAAATCTAACCATTTGGGGATCAGGGATAAACAATGCATATGGCCCGCCTCAGGTGATGATATACAACGAATTCGGAAATGTCGTTGCCACAGCATCTGCAACTAGTATTGCTTCCGACCAATCGAGCCTAACTATTCCGATGCCAGACTTCACTGGCGTGGCCGATGGAACGTATGAAGTCGTTGTCGGTATTTATGATTCAACCAATACACTGCAACCCGTACTCGGCACTTCGGTCCAAATAAGTGGTTATGCTCCACCGCCACCGCCTCCACCCGATCCACCGCCACCATCCGATTGCGGAAACAACGCTTGCCCTGAACTCATTGCATCATAAGCGCAGAAAAATAAATTATTATATAAGCTATGCTTATGGCCTCTATGCGATATAAAGAACCGCATAGGGGTATTTTTTATTGGCTGGCAATAAGATCAGGAATCTTATTTTCTCTGTGCGATGAGATCGTTAATGATTATTTGGCGCGACAGATCATCCAATCCGTGATCCAGTCCATCGAATATCCGTAAGTGATATTTTATCTTCATTACGTCTAGCCATTGGCATGTACGGTCGATTTCCTCTATTGAGATTAAGCTGTCACGGCCGCCACGGTACAACAACACCCGTGGTCGATTGGTGATGTGCGATATGATTTCTCGAGGATCGCCACTTGAAAATGCACTAACAAGGTGGATGCGACGGTCAGTAAATCCCAGAGCGATCGCCAAGTAACCACCTAGCGACTCGCCAAGCAATCCAATGTGCTTATGCTCGACATTAGGCAATGTGACGATCCAATCGACCAGATACCGTAGCTCCTGTAGCCATATGGAGGCATTCGTGCGCATGATCGACTCATTGGACGCGCTCTTTATTCCTGAGATATCAAAATAGTGTGGCAGAATGGCTATGAAACCGTGACATGCCAAGCTGTGCTCACCAAAATTATCTAATGCGGGGCGGCCGTTTTGCGGGTGCGAGAAAAGTCCAGCCTGTCCATGAATCATAAGCACGGCAGGATAACGCCCGACACGCGATGGCGAAAAAAATTCTACTTCAATCAACTTGCCGAGAATCATGACATGTTCCTGCTTATAGAGAGGGTTACAGACTTCTCGCTGCACGCCCATGGCTGCATTGCCAGAAAAAATAAATGACAAGAGGATCAGAAAAAGTTTTTGATATGAGAACATCATAAGAGCATGGTCAATTATCGTTTAACGCCTGCCCATATTCCAAATCTGCCTAGCGGCAACCCACATTCGTGGGCTGTAGACAAAAATGAGGCTGTCGAAGCCTCCGATTTCAATAACGAACAGCAGTGTTTAACGGGCGACAAGCAACGATTTCAATATCAACAACTTAGAAACAGGAGATTTCAACAAGTCTCAATAAGGTCTGGAATGTGGTTCGGGACCAGGGGGTCGGAGGTTCAAATCCTCTCTCCCCGACCAATCAAAATCCAATAAAAATCAGGGATTTTGTCGCATCCGTCAGGATGCGAAATTTTCGCCTGTGGGCGGGTTTGCGGGCGGAGTGTTTTTCTCCGACAGCTTTTTCAACATCGCGAGGCCAACGGCCTCGCCGCCGCGCCAGTAGATTGCCGTATCTACCAAGCAGGCCCATCCAACCCCGAAGAATCCAACTCATCCGCCCCGCTCTGGGTGTAGGCTATTGCTCCGCCCTCCTGCCCTTCGGGCAGTCGGGCGCTTCGAAAGCCGAATACAGTTCAGTTCCCGCCGCTAGTTCCCCTTGCGCTTCAGTTTAGATCACCCAAGAGGCGGTCATCGCCTGAGTAGTCGCTGGTGACCGTGGGGCCGGGAACGACATGTCCATCGTCAATATCCGCCGTGACGCCAATGATGCGGCGCGGCGCCATCATGCGCGCCTTTTCTACTTCGCTCCCGGAAGCGAATTGCAACACCGGATCGGTCCAATAGACATGCCGATTGACGGCATCCTGATTGGGAAACATGCGCTGTGCGAGCGTCTGGCTGACGATAACGACAGCCTCTGCATTCCTATTCTGGTGATCGAGCGCGTTGAAATCGCGGCCTGCAAGCATGGGAACACCCAGCGCCGCAAAAAAGCCGGGAGAGATGTTACGCCACTGCGCCCGGGGACCTTCTACGTTGGCGGCATGGGCATGACCATCCCCTGAGAATTGAAAGGCATAGCCGGTATCGCGCCACGGGACCACATTGCCGAATGCTGTTTCGCTCACGCCCGGCAAAGCGTCAATGCGGCGCATCGATTCTTTGTAGAAATCGACGACCTGCTGCGGCGTCTTGCCGAAAGACATAGCCTAGCGAGTTAAATGCAACTCTCAGATCGCGAACGAATGACATTGTCTTGGCCTCCGTGCCGGGCATCGGCATCGCGCCCGCCGGAACTAAACGTATGGATCATTCTTTCCCTCGTGCTTGCCCTCGTGGCGCGGCCCTCATCGCGAGGTGTCCTTTCGCTTCAGCTTCTTATTTCGTCTGCGTCAGCCCCGCAACAACTGCAGCAAGCTTCTCGAGTATCTCGTTCCAGCCCTCCAATTGTCCGCTATTTTTCGCGCTCTCCATGGGTTCATTTCCAATGAAGGTGAGTTTCGTCTGGCCGTTTCCCAGGTCCTCAAAGAGGGTCACGTCGTACGCACCTTCGATGGCCTCATGTTCTATTCCTAGCTCCGCAGGATCAATCCTGTTTCCTTTCGAGTCTGAAAAGTACATCAAGGAAACGATCTTCTCGTGCGGAACAATCTCGTGGTATTCCACCGCATTCCAGAACTCCTGTCCATCCGGTGCTTTCATGCAGCAGAGGAATTTCCCTCCAACGCGAAAATCCATCTGGCAAACGGGCGCAGTAAAGCCCTTCGGCCCCCACCACTGCATCACGTACTTCGGGTCTGTCCACGCCTTCCAAACCAATTCGCGCGGCGCATCAAAAACTCTGGTGACAACCATCCGCTCCGTCTCATTCCCCGTGCTTTTTGTCATCTCCGGCCTCCGCTTTTTTCATTTGATTCACAACCACTTCCAGCTTGTCGAAACTCTCTTCCCAGAATTGGCGATAGCGAATCGCCCAGTCGCTGACTGTCTTGATCGCCTCTGGCCTAAGCGTGCAGATACTCTCTCGTCCACGCTTCGTCTTGATCACAATCCGCGCCCGCACCAGATAGGCAATATGTTTTGAAATCATCTGCTGCGAGAGTGCAAACGGTCCCGTCAGGCCGTGTACAGAGACAGGCCCACGGGAGAGCCGCTGGATCATCGCCCGCCGAGTTGGATCAGACAAAGCCGCGAATGTTGTACCCAGCCGATCCACAACCATATGGTAGTGGATTTCCGTTAAATGTCAACTGGTATTCTCGCGGGCCCATATTTCTGTTCGCTCCTCAGCTAAAAACCCACCCAGACACCTTTAGTCCGCAGTGATCGTTGGTCCGTCGCATTTGGCCTCAGAGCCTTGGGCGGCGAGATATTCCCGCCATGCCGAGTAACTCTGATGCTGTTTCCAGAAATTCATTCCTAAGATGTCGTTCACTGGGGCAACGCCGCAGTGAGCGCCGGCGCCGGAGCAGCCCTATGTCTCCGAATGAAAAAGGGGGAAGGCCCTCAGAACTCAGGACGCCCCCTTTTCCGTAAGGTGAGCAGTTCCGCACAGACCGCTCGGACTGCAGCACCCATAATCACAACATCCTGACTTCCAACGCTCACGTCAGCTTCAACGGTGCTCGACAAGAGCGGGCTTGCCCATGAAGCGTTGGCTAACCCCAGGTGCGAACTCGCGGTGTGTTGATCGCTGTACCAAGAAGGAGAAGTTATGCCAGAAAAAAAGGAAGTAAAAAAGGAAGTAATGACCACAGACGCCGGACGTCCTGTCGGCGACAACCAAAACTCCCTCACCGTAGGGCCTCGGGGGCCGATCATACTGGAAGATTCCCTGTTGTTCGAGAAGATGGCGCATTTCAATCGTGAGCGCATCCCTGAGCGTGTCGTCCATGCTAAAGGCTCTGCCGCACATGGCCATTTTGTCTGCACCAACCCCGGCATGGGCAGCTACACAACGGCCAGCCTCTTCTCGAGAGTCGGCAAGAGCACCCCAACGTTTTTACGCTTCTCTCTGGTCGGTGGAGAGAAAGGTTCGGCCGATACCGAGCGCGATCCCCGCGGTTTCGCCTTAAAGTTCTACACGGACGAAGGCAATTGGGATATGGTTGGCAACAATACCCCTGTCTTCTTCATCAAGGACCCGCTGAAGTTCGGCGATTTTATCCACACCCAGAAGCGCGATCCTGAGACCAATCTTAAATCGCCCACCATGATGTGGGATTTCTGGTCGCTCTCACCCGAATCATTGCATCAGGTCACGATCCTGTTCTCCGACCGTGGGACGCCCGACGGCTACCGGCACATGGACGGTTTCAGCAGCCATACCTTCAGTCTGATCAACGCCAACCAGGAACTCTTTTACGTGAAGTACCACTTCAAGACCAGGCAGGGAATCAAGAACTTTACTGGCGAAAAGGCCAGTGAAATGCGTGGCATTGATCCCGATTACTCGCAGCGCGACCTTTTTGAATCCATCAAGAACGGCAACTTCCCGAAGTGGCGCGTTTGTATGCAGATCATGCCAGAGAAGGAAGCAGAGACCTACCCGATCAATCCCTTCGATCTGACAAAGGTCTGGCCGCACAGCGATTACCCGCTCGTCGACATAGGCGAGCTGGTCCTGGACCGCAATCCGTTCAACTATTTTGCTGAAGTCGAGCAGGCTGCCTTCGAACCCCGCAATATCGTTCCTGGCATGGGCTTTTCCCCGGACAAGATGCTGCAAGGCCGATTGATCTCATATCCGGATGCGCACCGCTATCGCTTGGGCGTAAACTACGACTCCCTGCCGGTCAACAAGGCCCAATGCCCATTAGCCACATACAATCGCGATGGAGCCATGAGTTTCAACGGTAATGGCGGCGCGTCGCCAAACTACGAGCCCAACAGCTTCAGTGGGCCGACCCAGGATGCAACCTATTGTGAACGCCCCACAACGATCAGCGGCTCTGTGGACCGCCACAATCATCGCGACGAGAGCGACTACTACACGCAACCCGGAAATCTGTTCCGGCTGATGAGGAAGGATGCGCAGCAGCGCCTCATCAGCAATATCGTCGGCAGCTTAGGACAGGTTCCCAAGCGCATTCAGGAGTTGCAGGTGACGCACTTCCGCAAAGCCGATCCGGCCTACGGAGCGGGCGTAGCTATAGGACTGCGGCTGGATGCCATCCAGATCAGCGGCAACGAAGCACACGAACCGATCGCAAGTTAACTTTTCGGCACGGATCAGGATGGGGAACCCGCATGGCGGCCTTGGTGCATCTCGAAGAGAACAGGCCGATTTTTATATGTACCGGAAAGTGGACGATGCCGGGAACGTCCCGTCTGTCCCGGGTTCTCCAAGATGCTGCCAGATCGCTATCGGAATGCTGCCATTCCGGCAGCATAACTCTCATTCCTCTTGTGCGCTTGCGCATAATCGTTCCAGGGCGCTCAGGCGCCGCTTGTGTAACAGATCTTTGAAAACCTCAGACCGCAAACCTAGCGGTGGGTGGACCGAGAGAATGCGGGGAGGGGTGCATCCCATAGCAGGCATGGCCGAAGTGGATGCATCCCCTCCCCTGTATCCGCAAAGTCACCTAAATGTCTGTGCCCTGCGCGAGCGGAGGAAGGGGTGGCGGTGTGCCTGCTCAATGAATCTGCAGATAGTAACCATGTCGCTAACCCCCACCCCCTGTATCCTGTATGTATCATGTATGCATCATTTTGGACTCTCCCTTGACCCAGGGGAACCTCTCCAGCCACCTGAGCAAGCTGGAAGAGGCAGAGTATGTGAACATAGAGAAGACATTCAAGGGGAAATATCCGTTGACCATCTGCAAATTGACTGCAAAAGGCCGCAACGCATTTAGAGATTACGCTCGCATCATGCGAGCTGCCATGGAAATGCCCGCTCCGGCGATCGCAAGCAAAGGGAAAAAAGGGACATCCATGATAGGAAAAAGTCAAGGGAAAACGGAGATTTCCCCGCACGCGGCGAGAGGGCTTCCCTGAGCGCGGTTATCGTTCTGCACGATGGTCCGAACTGCCTTCGATCACTTCGCGGGGCTAACGCAAGAGCAGCGTAGCCAGACATCCATTTGCGGGAACGGCGTTGGCCTGCCGTCCACGAAGATTGAGTTAAGGTGAACCGGCCGGCCTCG